>NZ_CP119392.1:395000-1011230 GCF_029224025.1 Rhodanobacter sp. AS-Z3 | reverse complement strand
TGAAGATCAGGCGGTGGTCACCGGCATGCAGGAGAAATTCGCGCTGTATGCAGACAACTTCCCGGTGTGGTCCGAGCAGGCGGGCGGCATGGCGCAGTTCGCCGTGTGGCTGGCACTGACCGAGGCCGGCGTGGGCGCCAGCCTGCAGCACTACAACCCGGTGGTGGATGACGCCGCGCTGCAGGAGTGGAACGTGCCGGCGTCGTGGAAGCTGCGCGCGCAGATGCCGTTTGGTTCGCACGAAGGCGGCTTTGGCGAGAAGGCTTTCATGGACGACAGCCAGCGCTTCATCGTCAAGGGCTGAGCACGACTCGCCTCACACAAAGGGCGACACTTCGGTGTCGCCCTTTGTGTTTGCGGCGCCTACTGCGGCCAGTGGAACGCAACGTGCGTGTTGTTGAAGTCCGGGTCATCAAGGCTACCGCCGGGCTGCCCGACCAGGGCCTCGGCCAGGCCATCAACCTCCACCTCATGGCCTGCGGCGAAATTCACGCCCAGCGACATCAACTCCACCAGCCGCTCGCACAGCACGCCGACCCGATTGAGTTCGCTATCGGGCACGTTGCGCAGGCTGATGTCCGGACGGGCGAACTTGCGCATACCGCGCGTGTGCACCCATGAACGGTCGGGCAGCTTGTCCGCGCTGCGCAGGATCAGCACATGGTTGCGCGGCGGCGCGCCACCTTTCACCAGGTAGTGGCTGCGCCACTGGTCCGCATCGAACAAGGTGAGAATCTGCGGATCGAGGATCGAGGTGCCGCCAATATCAAGCATGCCGGCCAATACACCCAACGTATCGCGCAGGTAATCCAGCGTCTCTGCATCCTTCAATACGCCGCGCACTACCAGCACTTCAGGGGCAATTCGCGCGTTCTCATAGGCTTCTGGCGCGTCATCCTTGATCAACTGACCCAGCGCGCCATTCAACGGATAGCCTTCCCACTGGCGCAAAACTGCGTTCTGGAAGCGCTGGATCTCGACGCCCTCCGGCAAGCCCGGGCTGCCGTAACGTGGCGACGGAATCAGCAGTTCGGCGTCGAACTTGCCGAATACATAGAACTGCAGCATGGCTTCTTCATGGCCGGCCTGCCAATAAGGGCGCGGCCAGCTGGCAGACGAGGTGGGATCGTTCATGCGGTTTCCTTGTGAAGTCGATTCATTCGCGCTCGCCCAGCGGCAGCACCGTTTGCTGCAACTCGATACGGCCCTGGCCGGCGCTGATTTTCTTGAATTCGGCGCGGCTCACCGAGACATAGCGTTCATTGCCGCCGATCTCAACCTGCGGACCATCGGTGACCGCGCGGCCCAGCTCATCCACACGCACCACCATGGTGGCCTTGCGCCCGCTGTGACAGATCGTCTTGATCTCTTCGAGATTGTCGGCCCAGGCCAACAGGTGGCGACTACCCTCGAACAGTTCACCGCGAAAATCGGTACGCAGGCCGTACGCCAGTACCGGGATATTCAAGCGGTCGACCACGTCGCTGATCTGCCATACCTGCGCCTTGCTCAGGAATTGCGCCTCGTCGACAAACACGCAATGCATCGCGCCACGTGCGGCGATGTCCTGCTCAACCATGGCGAACAGATCTTCGCTGCCGGCGAAGCGCCGCGCGTTCGCCTTCAGGCCGATCCGCGACGCCACCACGCCTTCGCCGAAACGATTGTCCAGCGCCGGCGTGAGGATCAACGTGCGCATGCCGCGCTCGTGATAGTTGTACGCACTTTGCAGCAGTGTGGTGGTCTTGCCGGCGTTCATTGCCGAGTAATAGAAATAGAGTTTGGCCATGGCGCCAGCATTCGAGATGGGAAAGGGAATGTGGCCAGAGTCGTGCAAAGGCCAGGTTCCGCAGCGCAGTTTCTCACACCCGCCAGCTCCCTGACGCCGACGTGACCCGCCGCTGACGGGCCAAGCGGGAGGCTCTGCTAACATCAGCCTCCGCATTTCGTACTGTTCCGATCCATGCTCAACCCCCAACAACAGGCCGCCGTCGAACATTGCGAGGGGCCGCTGCTCGTGCTGGCCGGCGCCGGTTCCGGCAAGACCAGCGTGATCACGCAGAAGATCGCGTACCTGATCCAGCGTCGCAAACTCAGCGCGCACAAGATCGCCGCGATCACCTTCACCAACAAGGCCGCACGTGAAATGCGCGAGCGCGTGGCCAAGCTGGTCAGTAGTGAAGATGCCGCTGCGCTCACCGTGAGCACCTTCCACGCGCTGGGGCTGAAATTCCTGCAGATTGAACACGCACGCGCCGGCTTGCGCCGCGGGTTCTCGGTCATGGATGCCGACGACAGCGGCGGCATCGTAAAGGAGCTGGCGCCGAAAGGTGTGAAGAACGACGTGTTGTTCAACCTGCGCAACCTGCTCAGTCGCGCCAAGAATGGCGGCCTCTCGCCGGAAGAAGCGCTGGCCGCTGCACGCAGCCCGCGCGAGATCGAGGCCGCCACCATCTACGACCTGTACCAGCAGCGCCTCAGCGCGTTCAATGCGGTGGATTTCGATGACTTGATCCGGCTGCCGTTGCGTATTCTGGAAAGCGACGCCGCATGCCGTGCAGAGTGGCAAGAGCGCTTCCGCTATTTGCTGGTAGACGAATACCAGGACACCAACGACGCGCAGTATCGGCTGCTGAAAGCACTGACCGGCGAGCGCGGTGGTATTACCTGCGTGGGCGACGACGACCAGTCGATCTACGCCTGGCGCGGCGCGAACCCGGAGAACATCGACCAGCTCGGTCGCGACTGGCCGAACCTGCGCGTGATCAAGCTGGAGCAAAACTACCGCTGCGGCAAACGCATCCTGCGCACGGCGAACAAGCTGATCGCGAACAACCCGCATCTGCACGAGAAACAGCTGTGGAGCGAGCTCCCAGAGGGTGCAGCGATCCGCGTACTGGAATGCAAGGAAGCCGAACACGAAGCCGAACGCGTTGCGGCCATCGCCACCACCCTGGCCGAGAAACACAAGACACGCTGGGATGACATGGCCATCCTGTATCGCGGCAACTTCCAGGCGCGCCCGCTGGAAAAGGCGCTACGCCTCGCCCGCGTGCCGTATCACCTTACCGGCGCGCTCAGCTTCCTTGATCGCGCCGAAGTGAAGGACTTGCTGTGCTATCTGCGCCTGCTGACCAACCCCAGTGATGACGCGGCCTTCCTGCGCGTAATCAACGTGCCCAAGCGCGAGATAGGCTCGACTACGCTGGAGAAGCTCGGGCAGATGGCGCAATCGCGGCAGTCGTCGCTACTCGACGCGACGCGCAGCGACGGCGTGCTGCGCCAACTCACTCCGCGCCCGGCGGCAGCACTCGCCTCATTCGCGAACCTGCTCGACGAGCTACGCAGCGCCTCGCTGCACGAAAGCGCGGCCGACCTGGTCGAGTTGATCCTCAAGCGTACCGGCTACGCCGCGCAGATTGCTGCCAGCACACCGGACGCCAGCGTGCGCGAGCGCAAACTGGGCAACCTCAAGGAACTCGCCGACTGGTTCCGCGCGATGCAGAAGGGTGGCAACACGGCCGGCGACCTCGCCTCGCAACTGGCCCTGCTCAGTCACGCCGATCGCGATGAGCCGGGCAATGCCGTGCGCATGATGACCATGCACGCAGCCAAAGGCCTGGAGTTCCGCTTCGTCTTCATCGTCGGCTGCGAAGACGGCACCCTGCCGCACGAAGGCGCGATCGACGAAGGCCGCATCGAAGAAGAACGCCGGCTCATGTATGTCGGCATTACCCGTGCGAAGGAATTGCTGACCCTGTCGTGGAACGCACAGACCAAACGCTACGGCGAAGTCCACCGCAACCAGCCCAGCCGCTTCCTGCACGAGCTGCCGCAAGACGACCTGCACTGGCAAGGCAAGGACCCGGAGGCGGACAAGGAAGTGACTCGCGAAACCGCCGAGTCGCATATGGCGCGGATCAAGGCGATGCTGGCTGGCGGCTGATACTTCCCTCGGGTCGCACAGTCTCTGACCGGCCGCAGAATGCCGGCGCAACAGATCACCACCGCTCCGACCGAAGCCGGATGACCGTGTGCGGACGATGGTGTTGTCGACCCGACGAGAGTGCCAGCGCTGCCGAGAACTGAATTTGGGCAAAAAAAAGGGGGCGACTGACGTCGCCCCCTCTTCATGCACGTTGTTACACCCGAATCAGAACTTGTAATTGAAGCGGGCGAAGATCGTGCGACCGTACCAGTCGTACTGCGAGGCATACAGCGGTGTATTGCCGACAACCGTGCCCGAACTGGGTGAGATCAGGTCCGGCTGCTTGTCGAACAAGTTGCGAACACCCAGCATGAGGCTCCAGTGCGGCTGGTCATACGTCGCCGAGACACTGTTCAGCATTTGCCAGCCCGCCTTGATATCGCGCTTGGCACCCACGTAACCCAGATAGGTGTAGGTGTTGCTGAGATCCAGGTTCTTGGTGGTGCTGACATAGCGACCCTGCCAGGTGTAGGTCCAGTCGCCACGCTTGAGGCTCAGGTCAGAAACACCCACGGTGCGCGGACGGCCGACATAGCCGATCTGCTCTGCGGAGCTGAAACCACCTGCCGCCGCCGAGTCAAACAACTGGTAGGTATCCGACATCGTGTACGTGACCTGCGCATCAGCCGTCAGCTTGCCGAACGAGAAGTCGTTGCTGTAGTTCATCTGCAGATCGTAGCCACGAGTCCGCTCACGATTGATGTTCACGTACGTGCTGTAGATTTCCGTGATCATGTTCGGATGACCGGCATCGGACGGCGAGTTGCGCTTGAGCTGGTTGCAGAACGCGTTCGGATAGACCGTCGAACCGTAGCAACCAAACACGATGTCGCCAGCACCCAGCTGGGTGATCTCGCCACGCACGTCATAGTCGAAATAGTCGACTGCCAGGTTGATGTTGGCGAAGGTCGGCGTCCACACCAGACCCGCGGATTTGGCCCTGGACGTCTCGGGCTTCAGGAAGCCCTTGCCGCCACCCGAGTAGATCGTCGCCGACGAACTGCCACTGGCCGCGTAGTCTGCCGGAATGCCCGCTGCGGCGCAGTTCGCACGAATGCGATCATTGCTGCTGTCGCCCCACAGAATGCAGGGGTCAACCGCGAGCTGACCCTGGAAGCCGGTCTGGTTGCCTAGGTACAGCTCATACAGGCCTGGCGCACGGAAGGACGTACCGAGCGTTCCACGCAGACGGAAGGTCGGCGTGAGCTGCCAGTTCAGACCCATTTTCCAGACGTTGTCGGTACCGGGCGTGCTGGCGTACTTGAACGCGCGGCCAGACAGGTTGAGCGACAGCGACTCGATCGCCGGCAATGCTTTCAGCAACGGCACGTCGATTTCGCTGAAGACCTCGGTGACGTGGTCGCTGCCCTTGGTCACCTGAGCCGACGTGGAACCCCACAGCCAGCCGTTCTTGGAGAAATCGGACGGCTGGTCGTCGATCGAGTAATGACGGAACTCCGCGCCAAACGCGGCACCCACGTCACCAGCCGGCAGCGCGAACAGATTGCCAGTCACCACCGCATTGGCAGTGGCCTGCTTGTACAGCGTGTTGCCGTGGATCTGGGTGCCGATGGCGCCGACCAGGTCAGACATCTTGCTGCCATTCAAAATACCCGGGTCGAAGTAGCTCACCGGCGGCGTAGCGGCAAGATTTGCCGCGTTGTTCAGGTCACCCGTCTTGCGAGCGTCGATGGCCAGCTGGCTGTAATCACCGCTGGAGCGACTGAAGCCCGCGTTGGCTTCCCACGACCAGCTGTCGGTCGACTCGAACAGGCCGCTCAGCTTGGTGGTGCCGTAGAAGTAATCCACCGTCTCCTTGCCGTCCGACGGGAACGGCATGATCGGCTCGTAGTAGCGGCCATCCGTCTCGTTGAAGACGATCGGGAAGAACTGCCGATAGCTGTGCGTCTTGCTTTCACGACGGTTGAACAGCCACTGGGTGTCCCAGTTCACCGCGCCAAAGCTGAAATTGCTGGCGCCGTAAAGGGTGGCGCGCTGACGCTGGCTGATCGCATCCGAGCTACCGACAAACGGGAAGTTCAGCTGATCTTCGTAGTAGGCCTGCGGAGAATTGGCATACGTCTTGGTGGGATACGGACGCGGGTGGTAGCCCGGGAACGGACCAACCGTGCTGCCGTCCGCCGACGGCACGTAGCGCTTCGTGGATTTGAAGTAATCAATGATCGAGTTGGCATACAGATTATTGCAGCCGGCCAGATTTGAACCTTGCAGAACCGAGTGATCCGCACGATCAATCCGCTGGCCGTCCGTACCCCAGACCCGATCCTGACTGCAGCTCAGGAAGTCGCGGTCACCAACCGAAAGCGCTTCGAGCTTGTCCAGCTGCGCTGCCACCACGACGCTGCCCTTGCTGAAGTTCCAGCCGGTACCGAACGACGCGGAGTACTGCTCGCCACCGCCATGCTCCGGCACGCTGGCGGCAAAGCTCACTTCCGGGCGGTCCATGCGCTTCCGGGTGATCAGGTTGACCACGCCGGCAAGTGCATCGGAGCCATACAGGGAAGAGGAACCGTCCTTGACGATTTCAATGCGCGACAGGATGACCTGCGGGATAACGTTGAGGTCGAATGCACCGACCTGGCCACGTGTACCTGCCGGACCCGGTCGCTGGCCGTCAAGCAGCACCAGAGTGCGGCCAGCACCCAGACCACGCAGGTTGACCGTCTGCACACCGGTGCCGCCTTCGACGATATAGCCGCCGAACTGACCGTTGATCTGCGTCGAACCGGCAGCCACCGTGGTCGTCTGCAGGAAGTCAGCCGTGTCGAACTGGCCAGCCGCAATGTTGTTCTTGACCTCGATCACCTGGATTGGCGAGGTGCTTTGATATTCCGGGCGCTTCAACAAGCTGCCCGTGACACTGACGGACTCGAGGTCCTTGACCTTCTGCGCGTCTTTGGCCTTGTCAGCCTGCTTGTCAGTCGTGGTGCTGCTGGTCGACTGGCTGGCGGCATTGGCCGCTGGCGCCTGATCCTGCGCGAAAACAGGCATGATTTGAAGCGCCGCAATGACTGCCACAGTCAGCGGCAGACGCTGAAGCCCACGTTGCACGAACTTGCTCATGTAATCCCCTCCCCCTAAGCAAAACAAATTGTTTTAACCGCATTATTTTGCGGTTAAATGACTGTAACCCGATGTTCGCAACACATGCAACCTTGCGCTTCGACCGCAAGATTTCCTCCCTTACTGGGAGACCTGGCCGCAGTCCTTTGCAAGGTAGTTCAAGATCAAATTCAGCGTTTCGCGCTGCTGACGTGGATACCACGGCATGCTGTGCGGCATGTCGGCAATCCAGTGGAACTGGGCCGGGACCTTGTCCTTCACCGCCTCATAGAACGGATGGGCGTGGATCGCCGGCGGTGTGCGCACGTCGCGGGTACCGTCGAACAGCATGATCGGAAGATGCGCCTTGTCGGCGTTCTTCATCGGGTCCATGCCCTTGACCGTCTGTCCCTGCAGAATGCGCTGCAGACGGTTGTCGCTCCACGACGTACCCAAGCGGCCAAGATTGGCCACCGGAGCGCCGGCGATAGCACACTGGAACGGCGAGGGTGAACGAACGCTGGCAGCCACGGCAGCAAAACCACCGTACGAGTAACCAAAGATGGCCATGCGGTTCTTGGCGGCAATATGCTGCGAAACCAGCCAGGCGGCGCCGTCGTCCAGGTCATCGGACATCTTCAGGCCCCACTCCTTGTCGCCGGCCAGCCACAGTTCGCGACCCAGACCTTCCGTACCCCGATACTGCGGCCGAAGCACGGCATAGCCACGCGAAGTCAGCATGGGTATCCAACCCGACACATCCCAACCCTCATAGTCGCGGGCCCACGGACCACCGTGCGGCATCACGATGGCGGGTGCCGGCGCGTCACCTTGCTTCCAGCCCACGGGCAGATCGAGGATCGCGGGAATCTGGCGACCGTCGCGGGCCTGATAAGTTACCCAGCTCTCATCAATGGTGAGATCTTTCCCGATCCACGAACGCGAACTGCCCAGGTTGGCCACCTGCTTCTTGTCCAGCAACAGGTGGTAAGCCACCGGGTCACTGGCGCTCTCGGTGGTGAACAGCACCCTGGAGAGGTCGTCGTTATAACTGGAAATACCGACTTGCTGGCCCGGAAACGCCTGCTTGATGGAATCCTGAATCCCTTTGAGGGCCGGCTCGACGTAAACCACCTGACGATGCGGGCCATCGACCACGAAGCCCACGATCTGGTTGAAGTTGCTGACGCGCGTGCTGAACAACAGGCCGCCGATGGAAAAATTCTTGTCGGCAACAACCGCTTCCGGATCGTATTTCTTTGCAACCGGGTCATACATGCGTACCTGCATCTTGTCCGAGAACTGATCGGTCAGGACGTAGTACTTGCCGGTGGCGTCGTCGATGCCATTCACGGTCACCGAGTAGCGATCCGAAAGCTTGGTGGTCAGCGCCGGCTGCAGGTCAAACTGGCCAGTCTTGGCATTCAGCAACAACACCTGCTGCTCGTAACCACCGCCGATGGGCTCGATCTGCGATTTGGCCAGCACCTTGCCGGTACGCGAGTCGAACAGGCTCGGCGAAGCACGATTGCCACCCTTGAACAGCAGCTCACGCTCCTTGGTTTTCAAGTTGTACAGATAGTAGTTGGAGGTCCAGGTGATCTGGCTCAACTGACTGATGATGACCCGGTCCGGGTCCAGCGGAAGCATGTCTACCAGCGACGACGTACCCGCCAGTTCCAGACAGCGCTCGGTCGCCTTGCTCACACCCACCTGACGCTTGTCATTGGCGAAAGCCTCGCCAAATTCCTTCTGGTCAATGCTGGTCAGGTAATTCTTGACCACGAAGGTTTCCGTGGCGCCCATGCTCTTGCCTTCACCGCAACCGCCAAGGTCGCCGGTCCACTCCTGGCGCGCAACCGCCAGAACTTTGTCCGCCTTCAGGGCAAACGCCGCGATGAACTCCATGTGACCCGATGGCGTCACCATTTTCGGGCCGGAGGAGAGGGAGTCGGTATCCCATGTGGCCAACGCGGTGACGTCGGCATTCTTCGGTGATGGAATCAACCCGACCAGATGCTTGCCATCCGGGCTCATCGACACCGACTGAAGTGCCGGCAAGCGCGCCAGCGATTCCACCGGAATCGGTTCAGCGGCCTGCGCCGTGCCTTGCGCCAAGGCAGTCGCAAGAATGCCGCCCAGTAATGCCTGGAAGAACGTATACCGCATCTTTCTACTCCCCAAAAAAGTGGCCCAGCCCCAACTTGTTAGTACGCCATCGCAGCATAACGACAAATTTACGTTCGACGATAGCAGGAACTTGCCCGCAGATTGAACACGACAAATTCCTAGGCCGCGCAAGAAGAAGCGCCGCAGCGAGAGACTTGCGAAAAGACGGCGCCAAGAGGCGCAGCAATGCGCTTGACCACCCCTTGGGCAATCCTGGTCTGAAGGCTGTAACCGGCCGGACGCCTCAGATCAGCTTTTCCGCTTCCAGCTCACACTTCAGGTAGGCGTAGTAAATCGGCGCGGCGATCACGCCCGGCAGGCCGAAGGCCGCTTCCATCACCAGCATGGCCACCAGCAACTCCCACGCGCGGGCACGGATTTGCGTGCCGACGATGCGTGCATTGAGGAAATATTCCAGCTTGTGGATCAGGATCAGGAACACCAACGCCGCAATACCTACGCCGAGCGACACCGACAGGCCGGCCACCGCGATGGCGGTGTTCGAGATCAGGTTGCCCAGCACCGGCAGCAGGCCGAACACGAAGGTCACCACCACCAACGTCTTGGCCAGCGGCACATGAATACCCATCAACGGCAGCACGCCAAGCAGGAAGACGGCAGTGAACGCGGTATTGATAAGCGAGATCTTGATCTGCGCGAACACGATATTGTGGAACGCCTCAGCCAGTCGCTGACAACGCAAACTCAGCGCCGCCGACAACGGCCCCATCTGATGAGCCGGCCGGGTGCGGCCCAGCGCCACGATCGCGCCCAGAATCAGCCCGATGATGATGTGCACGAACGCCCGCACCGCGCCCTTGCCGGCCAGTTGCAAGGTCGCTGCATGCTTGCGCGCCAGCTCGATCGCACCGACCCGCAGGTCGTCCACACTGGACGGCAAATTGTTCACCAGCATGGCCGGCAATTGCTGCCGCGCCTTCTCCACCAGCGGCATCAATTGTTCCTGCCACAACAATTGCGGATTGCCGATTTCATTGTGGAACAGGCTGATCGCACCGAGGATCAACAGAATCAGCAAGCCAACCACTACGGCGCCAAGCGCGGCCACCACCACCACGCGCGCACGGTCGCCGGAGATACGTCGACCCAGCAGCGGCACCATCGTCTGAACCAGTTCGAACACCAGCAATCCGGCCAGTAACGTCGGCAGCAAATGGATTTCGATGACCAGCAGCAGCGTGACAGCGGCCAATACATAGCTTGCGTAGCGAATAAGCGGCGAAGGCGCGCGCAAGGCGGGCAAGGAACAATCCATGCTGGGCAAGACCGTGAAAGCGGGGCAGCCAGTCTGTCAGCAGCCCGCCGCCCCTGCCAGCCCTGCGCGGTGACTGTCGTAGACTTTGTTCATGCTGCCGTTCCGATTGCCCCCTATCTCGCCCGAGGATTACCGATGTCACTGCGCCTGCCCTCCACCTTGCTCGCGTTCGCGCTACTGGCCGGCTGTGCCACGGCGCCACACCAGCAGCCCGTGGTTGCCATACCGACCGCAACACCCGCACCGGCCGCGGCGCCGAGCGTTGCGGCGAACGACAACCTCAACGCGGTGGGCTGGACCCAGCGCGCGATCGAACATGACCTCATCTATCTGCAGACCTACCGTGACGCACAATCACGCCTGCTGACCGCGCTGCACGACCGTCATTGGGATGCGCTGGCGAAGTCTGATCGCACCACGCCACTGAACGGACTCAAGCCGGCCATCGTGCTGGATATTGACGAAACCGTGCTGGACAACTCGCCGTTCGAGGCACGCATGGTGCAAAACGGCCACGAATACAGCGAGGCCGAATGGGCTGCATGGTGTCGCGAGGAAGTGGCACGCGCCCTGCCAGGTGCGGTGGAGTTCACCCAGTTCGCAGCGAAACACGGCATCGCCGTGATTTACATCTCCAACCGGGCCAAGGAGCTGGACCAGCCCACCCTGGCCAATCTGCGCAAGGTCGGCCTGCCAGTCAGCAGCGCAGCATCGTTCCTTGGCCTCGGTACCGTGGTCGAGGGCTGCCAGCAGAAAGGCTCGGCAAAAGGTTGCCGTCGCCAGTGGGTCGCCCGGCACTACCGCGTATTGATGCAGTTCGGCGACCAGCTCGGTGATTTCGTCGACCCGAGCGCCAACACCTTTGCCGGACACCGCCAGGCTGTCGCCGCTTATCTGCCGTGGATTGGTACCCGCTGGTTCGTCTTGCCCAACCCTACGTACGGCGCTTGGGAGTCGGCGATGTTTGGCAATGACCGCTCCGGTACGCCGGCGCAGCGCCGCCAGCGCAAGATTGAGTCACTCAAGATTAATTGAAATGCATTTATATCAATGAGTTATGGAACATAAGAAAAGTGTTGCCTGAACTTCGGCAAAGCCTTATGCTCTTCCTGCCAACACCTGCTGACCAACGTGCTTTGCAGGCAAGGCCATTTCCCTTCCGGCTTTGCCGGATTTCCCCGCGAGGCCAACGCCCGCGGGGTTTTCTTTTATGCGGCCCCCGGAATTTCGCCCATCTTCCGCGTTGCGCGCCCGGCAACCTGATGCCGCCGCCATGCTCCAACGCCGCCGTAACGCGAGACCGAATGGCACACCCGTTAGAATAGGCGGATGCCCATGATCAGTTCTGCGGACACTCCCGCCCGCCAACCCGCACCCTGGTGGTTCAACCTCGCCGGCCAACTGCTGCAGCCGTGGGTACGTATCCGCCGAGATCCGGCCGAGCCGGCCACGCTGCTGCAGGTCGGCGCACCGGTGTGCTACGTGATCGAGCGTGATGGTTTCTCCGACGCGCTGATCCTGCAACGCGCCTGCCGCGACGCTGGCCTGCCCAGCCCGATGCAGGCGTTACCCGGCACACGTCGGCGCCGCTCGGTATTTGCGCTGTCCCGCCGCGATGGCTGGATCTTCGGACGCAACCGCAAACGTGCCGCCAGCGAGCCGCTACGGCAACTGGCGCAGGCGCTGCAAAACCGTCCGGATTTCGACATCCAGGTGGTGCCGGTGTCGATTTATGTAGGCCGCGCGCCGAGTCGTGAATCCGGCTGGTTCCGCGTGCTGTTCTCGGAAAACTGGGTCATGGTTGGCCGCTTCGGACGCTTGCTGGCCTTGCTGTTGAATGGGCGCGACACCGTGGTGCACTTTTCCGCACCGGTATCGCTGCGCCAGATGCTGGACGACTCCGGCACGATTGCGCCGGAGCGTTTCGCGCGCAAGGTCGCCCGCGTACTGCGCACCCATTTCCACCGCATTCGCGCGGCGGTGATCGGACCGGACCTGTCGCACAAGCGCACGGTGGTCGATGCCGTGTTGAACGCCGAGCCGGTGCGCGCGGCGATCGCCGCTACCGCCAGCAAGGAAAAAATCACCCCGGCCAAGGCCTGGCGCAAGGCAAACAAGCTGCTGCTGGAAATCGCCGCCGACTATTCGCATCCGGTGGTGCGCTCGGCTTCGTTCCTGCTCAGCAACTTCTGGAACAAGCTGTACGACGGCATCGCCATGCATCACTTCGACAAGGCCCGTGCCGCGGCGCCCGGTCATGAAGTGATCTATGTGCCCTGCCACCGCAGCCATGCCGACTATTTGCTGATGAGCTATCAGCTGCATGTATCCGGCGTCGTGGTGCCGCACATTGCGGCGGGCGTCAACCTCAACCTGCCCGTGATCGGGCCGATCCTGCGCCGTGGCGGCGCGTTCTTCCTGCGCCGCAGCTTCCGCGGCAACGCACTGTATTCGGTGGTGTTCAACGAATATGTGGCGCAGCTGATCGACCGCGGCGTACCGATGGAATATTTCATCGAAGGTGGCCGTTCGCGTACAGGTCGCCTGCTGGCACCGCGCGCGGGCATGCTGATGATGACCATACGTGCGTTCCTGCGTGCCCCGCGTCGGCCGGTGCTGTTCCAGCCGGTTTACATCGGCTATGAAAAATTGATGGAAGGCGCCTCCTACGCCGGTGAATTGAGCGGCAAGGCGAAAGAGAAGGAGTCGCTGATCGGCCTGCTGCGCGGGTTGAAGGTGCTGCGCCAACGCTACGGTCATGTGGCGCTGAATTTCGGCGAACCGATCGAGCTGACGCCGTTGCTGGACGCCGCCAGCAGCGACTGGCGCGCGGCCGCTGCTGATCCGGATACGAAACCCGAATGGCTGAACTCGGTGGCCGACGGTCTGGCCGAGCAGATCCAGATCAACATCAACCGCGCGGCAGATGTGAACCCGATCAACCTGCTGGCACTGGCCCTGCTGGCCACGCCGAAACACGCGATGGCCGAGAACGACTTGCTGACCCAGCTGGAACTCAGCAAGGCGATGCTGGAGGAACTGCCGTATTCGGACCGCGTCACGCTGACCCCGATGAACCCGACCGCGATCATCGCCTACGGCGAGCAGATGGGCTGGATTCAGCGCGTACAGCATCCGCTCGGCGACGTGCTCACCGTGAGCGCCGAGCAGGCCGTGCTGCTCAGCTACTTCCGCAACAACGTGCTGCATCTCAATGCCACCGCCGCGTGGGTGGCCTGCTGTTTCCTCAACAATCGCCGGATGGCGCGCGCGTCGGTACTGCGCCTGGGTCACATCATTTATCCGTTCATCCAGGCTGAGCTGTTCCTGCCGTGGAATGCCGACGGCTTTGTCGCCCAGATAGAAGCCACCATCGACTTCTTCGTGCGCCGCGGCCTGCTTGAATGCACCAATGATGGCCGCACGCTCGAACGCAGCCCCGGCCAGGACGATGGCGCCTTCCAGCTGAAGGTGATCGCGCGCAGCCTGATCCAGGCGTTCGAGCGTTACTACATCACCATCGCCGCGCTGGCCAAGAACGGGCCGCACACGATGAGTGGCGGTGAACTTGAAAGCGCCTGCACGCTCACTGCGCAGCGGTTGTCCCTGTTGAACGAACTGACCGCACCGGAATTCTTCGACAAGGCACTGTTCCGCGGCTTCATCCAGAAGTTGCGCGAGCGGCGCATCATCTGGACCGACACCGACGGCAAGATCGAATACGACAGCGCGCTGGAAAACATGGTGCGCGACGCACGGGTGATCCTGTCGCGCGAGGTGCGTCACTCGATCCTCAAGATCACGCCGGGTGGCGACAAAGAGTCCGACCTGGCCGAGATCGACCCGGCCGCAACCGGCGACACGGCCGTGCCACCAATCGACTCAGTGCCAGACGACGCTTCGGCGAGCGACCTGCACCAGCGTCACGTCGATGCCGAAAAGCTTGAACATGAGCGGCGCAGCGGTGAAGAACGGCGCACCCAACCGCCGGGCGTCTGAGCGCATCTGGCCTTGCCTCCCCAGCGGGGAAGCAGCCGAGTAGGATGGCCGCACCTTCAACCAAAGGCCTGCCCATGACCTCGCCACACCGCCTGTTGTTCAGCGCCGTTCTGGCGTGCCTGCCCCTGGCTTCCATCGCCGACGCGCCCAGTCATGCGGGCGCCGGCACACACCCGGTCAGCGTGCTCGATTGCCCGCGCCTGCTCGACCCGGTCGCCGGCAAGATGCTCGGCGAAACCAGCCTGGTGGTGGTTGACGGCCAGATCAAGGAAATGCACGCCGGCTCGATCGACCCCGCACCTTATCAACAGGCGGCGAACGACACCG
Organism: Rhodanobacter sp. AS-Z3; assembly: GCF_029224025.1. NCBI lineage: Bacteria > Pseudomonadati > Pseudomonadota > Gammaproteobacteria > Lysobacterales > Rhodanobacteraceae > Rhodanobacter > Rhodanobacter sp. AS-Z3. The sequence goes on along the minus strand of NZ_CP119392.1, from coordinate 996,408 downwards.
GCTCGGCGTTCCACTACATCAAGCTGGCCGACTCCACCTGCATGCCAGGCCTGATCGACACGCACACGCACCTGACCATGGAGTTCAGCAAGAGCACGTACAGCGACAAGTTCCGACTGAATCCTGCCGACAGCGCCATCCGCGGAACGGTCTACGCCAGGCGCACCCTGCTGGCCGGCTTCACCACCGTGCGCAATCTCGGTGACGGCGACAACGCGTCGATCGCGCTGCGCAATGCGGTCAACGCCGGCCTCGTTCCCGGCCCGCACATTTTCACTGCAGGCCAGTTCATCGGCACCACCGGTGGCCACGCCGATCCCACCAACGGCTTCCGCTGGGATCTGCAGGGCGACCCAGGCCCGAAAGAAGGCATCATCAACTCACCCGCCGACGCGTGGAAAGCCGTACGCCAGCACTACAAAGATGGCGCCGACCTGATCAAGATCATGCCGTCCGGCGGCGTGCTGGACGAAAGCTCCAGCTCCGAGAATCCGCAGATGACGCTGGAAGAAATCAAAGCGGTGGTTGATGCGGCGCACGACTACGGCTTCACCGTGGCCGCCCACGCGCACGGTGCCGAAGCGATCCGCCGCGCAGTGCTTGGCGGTGTCGACTCGATCGAGCACGGCACCTTCATGGACGCGCAGGACATGAAACTGATGAAGGAACACGGCACCTGGTACGTGCCCACCATCATCGCCGGCCAGTTCGTGATGGAGAAGGCGAAGGAAGGCTGGTATCCGCCGCAGGTGGCACGCAAGGCCGAGCAGGTCGGTCCGGTGATCATGGCCACTGCCGGCAAGGCGTACAAGGCGGGCGTGAAGATCGCCTTCGGCACCGACGCCGGTGTCTATCCGCACGGCGACAACGCGAAGGAATTCGAATACATGGTGCAAGCCGGCATGCCGCCGATGTTCGTGCTGCAGGCGGCTACCACGCATGCCGCCGAACTGCTGCACAAGCAGGATCAGTACGGCCAGATCGTTGCAGGCCGTGGCGCCGACGTGATCGCGGTGCCGGGCAATCCCCTGGACGACATCACCGTGATGCAGCACGTCAGCTTCGTCATGAAGGATGGCGTGGTCTACAAGGAAGACGGGGCAGCCACGCTGCAATGAAGTACGGCATTCACTGGTGGCCAGGGGTGATCCTGTAATATTGCCGGATGAACGAGCCCAGCAAATCCAGCACTGAATCCACCACCCACTTCGGCTTCCGCGACGTGCCGGTCGGCGACAAGCAGAAGCTGGTCGGCCAGGTATTCACCTCGGTGGCGCGCAGCTACGACCTGATGAACGATTTGATGTCGTTCGGCACGCACCGCTTGTGGAAACGCCATTTCGTGGCGACCAGTGGCGTACGTCGTGGTGACCGCGTGCTGGATCTGGCTGGTGGCACCGGAGACATCGCCGCCCTGCTCAAGCCGGTCGTCGGCGATACCGGCGACGTGGTGGTCGGTGACATCAACGCGGCGATGCTCGGCGTCGGCCGTGACCGGCTGACCGATCGGGGGCTGGTGTCCGGCCTGCGCTGGGCTCAGCTCAATGCCGAGGCGCTGCCGTTCCCGGACAACAGTTTCGATGCAGTGACGATGGCGTTCGGCCTGCGCAATGTCACTGACAAGGACAAGGCGCTAGCGGACATCTACCGCGTGTTGAAACCTGGCGGCCGTGCGCTGGTGCTGGAGTTCTCCAAGGTGCAGAGCGAGCTTTTCAGCAAGCTCTACGATTTCCACTCGTTCAAGATCCTGCCGAAACTTGGCCAGCTGTTCGCCGGTGACGCCGACAGCTATCAATACCTGGCCGAGTCGATTCGCAAGCATCCGGACCAGGAAACGCTGAAAGGCATGATGGAGCGCGCCGGCTTTGGTCGCGTCGAGGTGCGCAACCTCACCAACGGTGTCGTGGCAATCCATCGCGCGTACAAATTCTAGGCGAACGCTGATCCAGATCAGTGGTCCGCCGCGGCCTGCGGCGTATGTTGGACTCCCCATCCCACGAGCCCAGCCGCATGACCGTCGAACTTGTTGCAGAACAGAACACCCATCTTTTTGATGCACGGGGGGTGGCTCGTCGCTTTCGCCACTCGGCCATCTTCGGTGCGATCGGTGCGCTGCGTTCGGGCGAGACCATGCGTTTCGTCAACGACCATGACCCGATCCCGCTGATCGCCCAGCTGCGCGAGCGCCTCGGCGACAACCTCACCGTGACCTATCGCCAGCGCGATGCGGACGCGGTGGTGATCGACTTTGGCATTACCGGTTTGCCGGTGGAGTGATGCATTACCCCACCTTCTTCGACCACGCTCCGGTGATCACCGTGCGTGATCCACTGGCGGAACTGCTTGGTGCCGCCGATGACGGGCTGATCGACTACCACTACATCGACGCCGTGCGCCTGGCTGGCCACTCCTGCCCCACGGTGGCCGGCGCTTATTTGATGGCGCGTGCCGCACTGCACGCGCTGTATCCGGATGGCCCGGCCGAACGTGGGGGTATCACCGTGCAGATGGCCGGCCCGGAAAGCGAAGGTGTCAACGGCGTCATCACCCAGGTGTTCACGCTGATCACCGGGGCGGCCGCCGCCAATGGTTTCCATGGCATTGCCGGCCAGTTTGCGCGTCAGTCCCTGCTGCACTTCGACGCACCCATCGACGGCGCAACCTTGCAGGTCAGCCGGCGCGATACCGGTGCCAGCGTGTCGGTGGAACTGGACATGAGCGACGTACCCGCGCCGCCCAATATGCGACCGCTGCTGGGAGCTGCACTCGATCCGAATGCCAGCAAGGAGCAACGTGCCGCGTTCGGACAGGCTTGGCAGGCGCGCGTGGAGTGCTTGCTGCTGAAGCATGCTGACGATCCTGCCGTGGTTCGGGTAACCCGGCTGAACTGACCGGCACGGCGCCGCATGCATCAGCCTCGTTGCGTCGGCACCAGCGACACACGGACCAGAGACTTCAAGCTGTCGGTACGCGCAAATCCTGCCACACGCGGCCCGACTGCTGCGCCTCCGTTTCGTGCTCCTCGTCGCGCCAACTTTCCTGCAGTGCGGCGGCATACCAGCGCTGCATGCCGGGCAACGCCAGCACGCGCCGCACGTACGCCATCGACGCCGCGCCAAGGTTCAGCCCATACGTCTGGATACGAAAGGCCACCGGTGCGAAGAACGCATCGACGGCACCAAACTTCACGCCAGCGAGGAACGGCCCACCGAATCGTGTCAGCCCTTCGCCCCACAGCTCATCGATACGCGAGACGTCGGCATGCAGCGCCGCCGGTAACGCATCCGGCAGATGAATCCGCAGCCCGCAGTTCATACCGCACTGGTTGCGCAAGGCCGCAAAGCCCGCGTGCATTTCCGCAGCAGCACAACGCGCCCACGCGCGAGCGTCCGGATCAGACGGCCAGACGTCTACATGGCGATCGGCCAGATACTCGACGATGGCCAGTGAATCCCACACTACGCGCTCGCCATCGTGCAGGCACGGCACCTTGCCGTTCGGCGAGAACGCGCGAAACACCTGCCAACTGGAGCCGCTACCCTGGGCAAACGTCACCAGCTGCTCTTCGAACGGAATGCCCAACTCGCTGAGCAGCAACCACGGCCGCAACGACCACGACGAGTAGTTCTTGTTGGCAATATGCAACTGGTACATGGCGCAAAACCTCTCGTGGAAGTCAGACCTGTTTGCAGGTCTCGGTTGGCGGAATGATCGGCAATGCACGCCGCCGCGTGTTCGCCAGCGCTACGCCAGCCACCGTGATTGCCCCGCCCACCAGGGTCAACAGGCCCGGATGCTCGCCCAGCCATAGCCAGCCGATGAACACCGCGATCGGTGGCGAAAAATAGATGAAGCTGGACAACTGCGAAGCTGACGCGCGGCGCAAAGCGATATTCCACGCCAGGTAGCCCACGAAAGTCGGTGCAACGCCCAGATAGGCCAGCGCAGCCACATGCGACCACGGCGCCAAGTGCACGGCGCTGACCAGACCACCGGCAAACGGCAACGCGCCCAGCGTGCCGGCAAAGAAGGTAAAAGCCGTAACGCCAAGCATGCTGTTGCGCGCGAACAACGGCTTCTGCCCGACGAAGAACACGGCCGAGGCCAGCACGCTGAGCAGTACCAGCGCCGCCATCGGCTGGAACTTCACTTCCTTGCCACTGGCCAGCACGACCAGCAGCACGCCGACCAGGGCCATGCCCAGTCCGGTCAACATGCGCGGCGACAGGCGCTCATGCAGCCAGATCGCCGACACCGCCGCGGTGGCTGCCGGCACCAGCGCGATCAGGATCGAAGCGGTACCGCTGGCAATCCGCGTTTCCGCGTAGTTGAGGCACAGGTGATAGACGCTCAAGCCGATCACCCCGAGCAGGGCCAGTTGCGGCCAATCGCGTCGCGCCGGCAACGGCACGCGCCGAATCGCCAGCAACGCGGCGAAACACAGCGAACCAATCGCCAGCCGCGAAAACGCCACCTCGCCCGGCGTGAACGAAGCCAGCGCGTAGGCGATCGCGGCATACGCCGACGACCACGTAAGCAGGGCGACGGCAATCGCCGCGAGCGTGCGTGCGTCGAGACGCGCGTGGGTATCCATGGCAGGCTTTCATCGCAGGGGAGCGCGCATCGTACGCTCTTCGTACGGCAAACGTGGTCGCCGCCTTACCCATTACTTTTGTCACAATCAACGCTCGCGTGGGCAACCCATACTCAGACGCTGTGTCTGCTCAATCAGGGGATTGCCATGCGCCACCTTGTTTCGTTGTTGCTGACCGGTGCGCTTGCACTGGGTTGCCTGCCTGCTACCGGCCACGCCGACGAACCCGACGCACCGGCCAAGGCAGCTTCCAGCGCCGCGCCCGAAGCCGCCGTCGACGCGAGAATCCCCACTACCGAAACCGTCGTGCGCACCGAGCACAGCGTCAGCATCGGTGGTCGCGCCATCAAATACACCGCCACCGCCGGCACCGTGATCATTCGCGACGACAAGAACCAGCCGCAGGCCAGCGTGTTCTATGTCGCCTATACGGTCGACGACGGCAAGCCATCGAAACGTCCGGTGACCTTCCTGTACAACGGCGGCCCCGGCTCCTCCAGCGTGTGGCTGCACATGGGCTCGTTTGCTCCGGTGCGGATCGAAACGGCCAGCCCGGAAGCCACCGCGCCGCCGCCGTACCACCTGGTCGCGAACAGCGACAGCCTGCTCGACAAGACCGACCTGGTCTTCATCGATGCGATCGGTGCCGGCTACTCGCGTCCGCTGGGCAAAGCCACCGGCAAGGACTTCTGGGGCGTCGATCAGGACATCTCCGCGTTCAGTCGTGCGATCCAGCGTTACGTCACCCTCAACAAGCGCTGGAACTCGCCGAAGTTCCTCTACGGCGAAAGCTACGGCACCACCCGTTCGGCGGCACTGGTCGACGCGCTGCAGGAAAAGGGCATGAGCTTCAACGGCGTGATCCTGATGTCGTCGATTCTCAACTACGCCGTGCGCATGCCCGGCTACGACGAAATCTATCTGGGCTACCTGCCCAGCTACGCGGCCGCCGCGTGGTATCACAACAAGATCCCGAACAAACCGGCCGACCTGAAGACCTTCGTCGACCAGGCACGCACTTGGGCGCGCGGTCCGTATGCGGCTGCACTGGCACAGGGCCAGGACCTGCCCGCCGCACAGTTCGACGCCATCGCTGCGCAAATGGCCGCCTATACCGGCTTGTCGGTGCAATACATCCAGGACGCCAACTTGCGCGTCGACCCCAGCCGTTTCCGCAAGGAACTGTTGCGCGATCAGCGCCTGACCCTGGGTCGCTACGACAGCCGCTTCACCGGCACAGATCCGGATGCCGCTGGCGAAACACCGGACTACGACGCCTCCGATACCGGCATCAGCGGCGCCTTCGTCGCGGCGTTCCACGAGTATCTGGAAGGTCAGCTCAACTATCACAGCCAGCTCGACTATCGCCCGACCTACGGCGAGATCGGCAAGGGCTGGGACTGGAAGCACAAGGCTGCCGGCAGCCGACGTGCGATGCCGTTGCCCTATGTGGCAGGTGACCTGGCGCATGCGATGCGTACCAACCCCAATCTGAAAGTGCTGTCGGTCAATGGCTATTACGACTTCGCCACGCCGTTCACCAATACCGAATACGACCTGTCGCACATGAACCTGGACCCGTCGCTGCGCGGCAACCTGTCGTTCCTGTACTACCCGTCAGGACACATGATCTATCTCAACACCGAAGCGCTGAAGCAGCTGAAGAGCGATCTCGGCCGTTTCTACGACCACACCGCGCCGCAGCGCTGATTACGGAGATGACCATGCGCCACGCCCTGCTCGCACCTCTCGCGCTGACCGCACTGATCGGTCTGGCCGCACCACTCCACGCCGCCGACACATCCAAACACGACGCCAAGGTCCAGCCAGATAAAGCCGACAAGAAGGCCGAACTGCCGATCCCGCCCGAACACAGTGCAGTGACCTCGCACAGCGTCACCATTGACGGTCGCAGCATCGCCTACAAGGCGACGGCCGGCACCTTGCTGATCAAGGACGACAAGGGCAAGCCCACGGTCAGCGTGTTCTACGTGGCGTACACCGTCGATGGCGGCAAAGCAGCCAATCGACCGGTGACCTTCCTGTACAACGGCGGCCCCGGCTCCTCCAGCATGTGGTTGCACATGGGTTCGTTCGGGCCGGTGCGCGTGGCCAACCAGGGCGACAAGCCGATCCCGCCACCGCCTTACGACACCGTGCCTAATCAGTACAGCCTGCTGGACAAGTCCGACCTGGTGTTCATCGACGCACCCGGCACCGGCTATTCACGACTGGTCGGCGACGCCAAGGGCAAGGACTTCTACGGCATCGATCAGGACGCCGTTGCGTTCGCGAAATTCATCACCCGCTACGTCGGCGACAACCATCGCTGGAACTCACCGAAGTTCCTGTTCGGTGAAAGCTATGGCACCACGCGTTCGGCGGTGCTCGCGCAGGTACTGCAGGAGCAGGGCATGGAGCTCAACGGCATCGTGCTGATGTCGTCGATCCTCGATTTCAATGTCTGGTCCACCACCGGTGTCGACCATGCCTATATCGTGAACCTGCCCACCGAGGCGGCGATCGCCTGGTATCACAACAAGGTTCCCAACAAACCGGCCGACATCGCCAGCTTCATTGATGGCGTGCGCCGTTTTGCCAGTACGGATTACATGCTGGCGCTGGCCAAAGGCGATGCGCTTTCGCCCGCGGAAGCCGATCGCATTGCCGACCAGCTCAACCAATACACCGGCCTTTCCACCAGCTACATCAAGCAAGCCAACCTGCGCATTGATCCCAGCCGCTTCCGCAAGGAACTGCTGCGCGACCAGCGCCGCACGGTCGGCCGTCTGGACGGCCGTTTCGAAGGTATCGACGGCGATGCCGCTGGCGAAACGCCTGACGGCGATGCCGCCAGCGATGCCGCAACCGGCGCCTACAATGCGGCATTCAATCAGTACATCGATGGCACGCTGCACTACAGCAGTGACGATGCCTACCTGCCGAATAATTATCCGGTGGTCGGCCGTAGCTGGGACTGGAAGCGCAAGGGCCAGCAGTTCACCAGCTCACCGTACGTGGGCCGTGATCTGGCCACGGCCATGCGCCAAAACCCGCATTTGAAGGTGTTTTCCGCGAACGGATACTACGATCTGGCCACACCGTTCTACGCCACCGAGTTTGATCTCGGCCATCTCGGCCTGGACCCGGCGATCCGCAAGAACATCGAGTTCGGTTTCTATCAATCCGGCCACATGATCTACTTTGATGTCGACGCGCTGAAGCAGGTCAAGGCTGACCTGGCGCGTTTCTACGACGAGGCCACGCCTCATTCCTGACGTTTCCTGCCAAAGCCTGCCACTGATGACTGACAAAACAGACGCTCCCACCAGCGCTTCCGAGGAAGCACCCAGCAATCCGGAACGCCGCCGCCTGCTCGGCGGTCTGGCGCTGGCGGGGGCGGCGGCAGCCACGCTGGCTGGCTGCCGCATCGATGGCACGCGCGATACGTCGACGACAGCGAACGATGCCGTAGTCGACGCCCAACTGCGCGAGCACATCCAGACGGTGGTGGTGTTGTACGCCGAGAATCGCAGCTTCAACAATCTGTTCGCCGGCTTCCCGGGCCTGCAGCAACCTTTGAAAGCACTTGACTCGCCCGAGTATCGCCAGCGCGACCGCGATGGCCAGTGGCTCAACGAGTTGCCGCCGATATGGGGTGGTCTGGCGCCGCATGCGCAAACAGTGAACGGGCGTCACTACCAGATCGGTGAAGACGCGATCACCGGCCTGCCCAACCGACCGTTCGCCTTGCACACACCTGACGGCGCTACGCTGCCACATGGCGTGGTGACCCGCGACCTGGTGCATCGCTTCTATGAAAACCAGCAGCAGATCAACGGGGGAAAGAACGACGGTTTCGTCGCCTGGGGCAACACCGGTGCGATGACGATGGGTCATTACGCCGACAATGCGGGCAACCTGCGGCTGTGGACGCTAGCCAGCCAATACACCTTGTGCGACAACTTCTTCATGGGCGCGTTCGGCGGTTCGTTCCTCAATCATCAATACCTCGCGGCTGCGCAACCGCCGTATTTTCCGCATGCCGATCAGCACGCCGCGAAAACGGAGATCGCCCGGGTCGAGGGCAATGATCCGGGCGGTACGCGTCTGGTACTGGCCGATGACTCGCCGGCCAGCGCGATGCAGGGACGGCCAACGTTCGCCTCGCGCGATGCACTGACGCCGGATCTGTGGGCAGTCAACACGCTGGGGCCGGCGTATGCACCTGCATTCAGTCAGGACCCGCACGATCCGCGCTTCGCCGATCCGGACAAGCACAACACCTTGCCACCGCAGATTCATGCCAGCATCGGTGATGTACTGTCCGAGGCGGGCATCGACTGGGCCTGGTACGCGGGCGGCTGGCAGCTGGCGCTGGACGGGCATGGCGACGGCGATCACAAGGTGTTCCCGGAAGTCCCCAACTTTCAACCCCATCACCAGCCGTTCAACTATTTCCGCAACTTTGCGCCCGGCACGCCAGCGCGTCAGCAGCATCTGCGCGATGCCGGCGTGGGCAGCGGTGCCGACAGCAACCATTTCATTGCCGCGATCCAAGCCGGCACGCTGCCTCCGGTGGCGTTCTACAAGCCGCAAGGTGACCTCAATATGCACGCTGGCTACGCCAGCGTGGCGGCTGGTGACGAACACCTCACGCAAGTGATCGAGGCATTGCAGGCCAGCCCACAGTGGCCGAACATGCTGGTGGTGATCACCGTCGACGAGAACGGCGGCTGGTGGGACCATGTGGCGCCGCCCAAGGGCGACCGCTGGGGACCGGGCACGCGGGTTCCGGCAATCATCGTGTCACCGCACGCAAAGAAAGGTTTCGTCGACCACACTATCTACGACACCGGCTCGATCCTGCGCTTCATCACCCGTCGCTTCAGCCTGCGGCAACTGCCGGGTCTGAAACTGCGCGATGCCTCGATGATCGCTGCCGGCGGCCCGCCGCCCGGTGATCTCACCGCGGCACTGCAGTTCAGCTGAACCAGGAAAAGCCATGCGCGACTTCTATCCCGCAATCGAACCGTACCGGACCCAGCGCATCGCTGTCGATGCGCTGCACACCTTGCATGTCGAGGAGTGCGGCAATCCGGATGGCCTGCCGGTGATCTTTCTGCATGGTGGTCCGGGTGCCGGCCTGTCCACTTACCATCGCCGTTTCTTCGACCCGGCGCGCTATCGCATTGTGCTGTTCGATCAGCGCGGTGCCGGTCAGTCCACGCCGTTCGCCGAACTCACCGACAACACCACCTGGCATCTGGTCGCCGACATCGAAGCGATCCGCGAAAAGCTCGGCATCGAACGCTGGGTGGTGTTCGGCGGCTCGTGGGGTTCCACACTGGCGCTGGCCTACGCGGAAACGCATCCCGAGCGCGCTCTGGGTATCGTGCTGCGCGGCATCTTCCTCGGCCGTGAGCCGGAACTGCGCTGGTTCAACGAACTCGATGGCGGCGCCGCACAAATTTTTCCGGAACGGTGGGCGCGCTTCCTCGCCTTCATTCCCGAAGCCGAACGCGGCTCGATGCTGGATGCGTACTGGCGCCGGCTCAACAGCAACGACGAAGCCACCCGACTCGCCGCGGCGCAGGCATGGAGCGCATGGGAAGGCGGCAGTACCACGCTCGTGCATGAACCCGATGCGGGCGGCATTTTCGAGGACCCGCACCATGCCGTCAGCCTCGCCCTGATGGAAGCGCACTACTTCCGCCATGCGTTGTTTCTGCAACCCAACCAGCTGTTGCGTGACATCGATCGCATCCGTCACATCCCCGCCACCATCGTGCAGGGCCGCTACGACATTATTTGCCCCGCCGTCAGCGCGTGGGACCTGAGCCAGGCCTGGCCGGAAGCCGAGTTGCACATGGTGCTGGCCGGTCACAGCGCGGCCGACCCGGCAATCGTCGATCAACTCGTGCAAGCAGCCGACCGGCTGGCGGATCGCTACGCCTGAGCTTGTCGCGCGGGTCAACGGCCGCGCGATGCCTCAATGGTGCGGCCTTCGATCAGAGCCAGCTAACCGACCAGCCTGCGCTCAGCCCAGAGCGCCGGTAGAACTTCATTGCGCCTCCGTGCGGTGCTTTTGTCACAGGCGGCGCCCGCAGCAGCGATGGCATACTCGGGATTCATTGAGCCGAGAGTGTCCCATTCCATGCGCCTGCTTCCCGTTCTCGCCCTTGCTACGCTGGTACTGCCGCTGGCAGCCCAGGCCACCGATCCGAATTCCTACGCCCAGCCCGACCAGGTGGTAGTGAAGCATCTCGATCTTGATCTGAAGATTGATTTCGCACACAAGCAGCTCGATGGCGTGGCCACGCTCAAGCTGGACTGGAAGAATTCCGCCGCATCCTCGCTGGTGCTGGATACGCGCGACCTGAAGATTGCAAAAGTCGAGGCCGTGGAGGCGAGTGGCAAGACGCGCGCGCTGCCATATGCGCTGGCGCCGCGCGACAAACAGCTCGGCAGCAAATTGACCATCACCGCGCCGAAGCATCCGGCGCAGGTACGCATCGCCTACACCACGTCGCCTGAGGCCTCCGGCCTGCAGTGGCTGACCCCGGCGCAGACGGCGGACAAGAAATTGCCGTTCATGTTCTCGCAGTCCGAATCGATCCACGCGCGCTCGTGGGTGCCGCTGCAGGATTCACCGGCGATCCGCTTCACCTACGACGCCCACGTCAAGGCGCCGAAGGACGTGCGCGTGGTGATGAGCGCGATCAACGACGCCAAGCATCCGCTGGATGGCGACTTCCGCTTCGACCAGCCGCATCCGATCCCGTCGTACCTGTTGGCGATTGCCGCCGGCGATATCGCAGTGAAGGAGACCGGGCCGCGTTCGGCCGTCTACGCCGAACCGTCGGTGGTCGCCAAGGCCGCCCACGAGTTCGAGGACACCGAGAAGCTGATCGCCACCACCGAACAGCTTTACGGCCCCTATGCCTGGGGTCGCTACGACATCCTCGTGCTGCCACCGTCGTTCCCGTACGGCGGCATGGAAAACCCGAACATGACGTTCGCGACGCCAACCGTACTGGTCGGCGACAAGAGTCTGGTCTCACTGGTTTCGCATGAGCTGGCACATTCGTGGTCGGGCAACCTGGTGACGTCTGCCGCGTGGCGCGACATCTGGCTCAACGAAGGCTTCACCACCTACGTGCAGGGTCGCATCACCGAGGCGGTCTACGGCAAGGTGCTGGCGGACGAGGAGGCACTGCTGTCGGCGCGCGCACTGCAGAAGAGTATCGGCGGCATGGCGGCCAATTCGCAGAAACTGGCCCCCGATCCGCGTGGTGTCGGCGCAGATGATTCGCTGTCCGACGTGGCCTACGACAAGGGTTCGTGGTTCCTGCGCACCCTGGAGCAACGCTTCGGCCGCGAGAACTTCGACAACTATCTCAAGGGCTACTTCGCGCACTTCGCCTGGCACAGCATCACCACCGAGCAGATGCTCGACTACATGAAGCCGAACCTGATCGAAAAGTATCCCGGCAAGATGAGCTGGGACGAGGTCAAGGCCTGGGTCTATGGCGAAGGTATTCCGAAGGATGCGCCACTACCCGCCTCGCCACGCTTCAACACGATCGACCAGGAGCGCAGCGACTTCCTCGCCGGCACGCTCGCCGCCGACAAACTCGACGCGAAAGGCTGGAACACGCAGGAATGGATGTACTTCCTCGACCGCCTGCCCGATGCGCCGCCGCTGGCGAAGATGCAGCAGCTCGACGCCGCCTGGCACCTCACCGGCACACCGAACGCCGAGATCGGCATGCGCTGGTACATCCACGCGATCGCCGCCGGCGACAAGACGGTATGGCCGGCGGCTGCCGAACACATGACGCGGATCGGCCGGATGTATCTCACGGTGCCGCTGTACAAGGCGTTGGTGAACGCACCGGAAGGCCTCGCTTTTGCGGAGCAGGTTTATGCCCAGGCGAAGGACGGCTATCACCCGCTGACCCAGCAGGTGGTAGAAAGCGTCATCGCCAAGGCGAAGAAAGCCAAGTAAGCACAGAACGTCCCCCTGCGCTGCAGGGGGACGTTCTGTGATCCATCCACCAGCCGACACCAAATCCCATGCAAGCATCGACGAACAAGACCACCCCACTCTGGAAGCGCATGCTGTTTCGGCGTCTGAAATTTCTGGCGTGGCTGGTTGCCTTGCTGGTGATTGTGCTGGGCGGCAGCTATGTCTTTGCGCCGCAATGGCTGCTGCAGGCGAACATCAAGCGTGAGGCGATGGCTGCACATCTGGAGAAGCATTCGGTGCAGGCCGGCGATACCCGCTGGAGCTATTACGAAGGCGGTGAAGGGCCAACCATCGTGCTGTTGCACGGTTTCACTTCCGACAACACCGTGTGGCTGCCCGTGGCGAAATTGCTTACGGCCCATTTCCATCTGGTGATTCCGGATCTGCCTGGCTGGGGGGATTCTTCGCGCATTGCCGGCGCCGACTACGGCATCGATGCGCAGGCAGCGCGTCTGGATACCTTTGTGCAGACGCTGCACTTGGGCCGTTTCGTCCTGGTCGGCCATTCGATGGGCGGTGCCGTGGCGGCCGTGTATGCCGCCGACCACGCTGATCATGTCGCCGAATTGGCCTTGGTCGATGCGTTCGGTCTGAAATCCGCTGAAAGTGCACTCGGGCGCGAGGTCGTGGCCGGGAAAAACCCGTTCGTCTACAACGATCGCGCCGGCTTCATGCATCTGGAGTCGCTCGCGTTCGAACAGCCGCCCGAGCTCCCCGGACGTTTCGTCGACGTCATGGTGAAGCGTAACCAGCGCGATCAGGACTTCATCCGCCGTACTTTTGCGGCACTGCTGCAGCCGTCGCAATCGCTTTCCGTGCAGAACCGGCTGGGCCAGCTGACCATGCCGGTATTGGGTTTGTGGTGCCACGATGACCGGATCATCGACGTCTCCGCACTGGACAGCCTGCGCAGCGGATTGAGCGCCTCCAGCGCGATCAGCAGCAGCACGATCAATGGCTGCAATCACATGCCGATGCTGGAAAAACCCGAGCAGACGGCGCAAATTCTCACCGGCTTTGCGCTGTCACACTGACGATCCGGGCCGCAGACACGTGCTTCCAATGCTGAATAAAGTCCAATTAGGCGGTGCAGGTAACGTGAATTGCAGCTGACATCATGGGAGAATGCCCAATGGCGCCGCATCCCGGCGTGTCGACGCACGGCAAGGGAACAATGCAGCGACCGATCGAGCAAAGCATCTGGAGCACGGGCGTGGACGCCATCGTGCGCATGTCTTCCACGCGGACCAATTACTGGGCCGAAGTCGTGTTGGACAGCGCGCTGTGCCTGCTGTTGCTGGTGGTTGGCTGGAACCGGCACACCGGCGGTGCGCTGACGGCGCTGCTGGCGCTGGCGATCGGCCTGTTCGCCTTCAGCTTCATCGAATACTTTTTCCACCGCTGGATGTTCCACACCCGCATCCCGCTGTTCACCCAGGGTCATGACCTGCACCACGCCAGGCCGCTGGGCTACGACTCGCTGCCGTTCTTCCTGCCGCCGGTGGTGCTGCTGCTGCTGGCCGGCCTGTTCGTGCTGATCATGCCGACGGGTTTTGGCCTGCTGCTGGCCAGCGCGATCACCTTTGGCTACATCCTCTACGGCCTCAGCCATTTCATCATTCACCACGTGCGCTTCAAGCAGCCCTTGCTGCGGCGCTGGGCCGGTGCGCACCACGTGCACCACTATCACCCGGAAACGAATTTCGGGGTGACTTCGTCGCTGTGGGATGTGTTGCTGGGCACGAAGTACGTGCGGCAGGCGCGCAAGCTGGACTGAGTTGCATCCAGGCCGGCTGGATATCAGTCGGCCATGTCATCGACCAGCCGGTCGAGTTCCGCCTTGAGCATCGCGCCGTGCTGGCGCAGCCAGTCACGCTGTTCGCGCCAGCCTGGCAACAGGTTTTCCACCTGATTCCAGAAACGCGGCGAATGATTGCGCACCTTCAGGTGACACAACTCGTGCACCAGCACATAACGCAGCGCGGCGGGCGGTGCCAGCGCCAGCGAGAGGTCGAGGTTGATGCGGTCGCGCGTGTCCAGACTGCCCCACAGGCTTTTCATCGGACGGATGCGCAGTGAGGTAGGCGCCAGCCCCAGCAGCGGCACATAGCCCGCCAGCCAGCGCGAGACATCGCGCCGAATCAGCGATTCCAGATGCGAAGCCAGCAGTCCACGGGCGATCGGCAGTGCGCGCGTATGCGGTCGCGGAATCACCAAGGTGAGCCCTTCGGCCTGCGCCTCGATCTTCGGATACGGACCTTCAGCCCAATCCAGTGACATCGTCTCGCCGCGCAGCGGGAAGCTGCACGGATAGCCCACCCGCAATGGTGGCAACGGCTCGACGATCAGATGCAACTCGTCGAGCTTCTGCTCCAGCCACTCGGCGTGGGTACGCAGGAACGCACTGACCTGGGCCGGATGCGTGCCCACCGGATAGGTCACCCGCGCACCTTGCGGCGTGATGGTGAGTCGCAGACGGCGCGCGCGCGGATGGGCGGACTTCAGCACCCGGATCAGGCTGCCGCCCACCGTGGCCAGTTCCAGCCAGTCGCCTTCCAGATGCTGCGCCATGATCCTGCCTGCTCTCGCCTGGGCTCATGTTGATCGAACGGGAACCCCGCTGCCGGAAGGCGGCGGGGTTCCCAGTATGGCGCGGGCGCAGGTGAAACGGGTATGGATATTTCGTTCAGCTATCGGCAGGACGCGGCAGGCCGAACCACTCTTCGAGTTTGCCCAGCAGGCGCTCGAGTTCCAGCGTCAGCAAGGCAAAACTGGCGTCCAGCTCGGCCTGGGCGTCCTGCTGGCTGTCGCCCATTTCATCCATCACCACGTCGAGGAATTTCAGCTTGCGAACGATCAGATCCTCACCCAGCACAAAGGTAATGCGCTCATCGAAGGTGAGACCAAGCATGAACACCTGCTTGCCGTTGCGCAGGTGCTCCTTGACCTCCTCCGCATCCAGATCCTGCCGGCGGCAGCGCGCGATCGCGCCGGTGGCAGTGGCCGGGTCGCGCAGCTCGCATTCGTCGCCCAGGGTCAACCCGGCCGGCAGGTTGCCGGTGGCCAGCCAATCGGTCATCAGCACACGCGGGCCTTCTTCCGGCGCCAGCGGCACCGCGGGGAAACTGCCCAGCGCCTCGCGCACCTGGCTCAGCGCGTTTTCGGCCGACTTGCGACTGGAGGTATCCAGCACCAGCCAGCCATTCTTCTTGTCGACATAGGCCGACATGCGCGAGTTGCGCACGAAGGCGCGCGGCAAGAGTTCGTTGAGCAGGTCTTCCTTGATCCGCTTGCGCTCGCGGCCGCCAACCTTGCGGTCCTCTTCCTCGGCGATTTTCTGCACCTTGCGATGCAGCTCGTCGTTGATTACCGCGGCCGGCAGCAGCTTGTCTTCACCACCGACCGTAAGCAGGGTGCATTGCTTTACCGAGTGAGTGAGCGGCTCATGCTCACCGCGGCCCACCGGCGGCACAAAACCTTTGGTGAACATTTCCATCGGGCCGCACGGACGCAGCCGATGTTCGGCCAGCGCCTCGTCGAGACGGTCGAGATCGGTGGCAACGGCGGGGGAAAAGCGGAACAGCGTGAGATTGCGAAAGAACATTCAGTATCCGGGTGTGTATGGCCGTCAGGCAGATTTTCCAACGCCGCTCCAGCGCAAGCCGGAACGACGGGCATAGGAGAAACTCAACGTGTCACGGCAGCCACGGCGGCAGCCACAGTGTCGAGATTCGAATGATTCAATGCGGCCACGCAGATACGGCCGCTGTCCAGCGCGTAGATGGCGAACTCGTCGCGCAGCCGATGCACCTGGGCCTTGCTCAGGCCGGAGTACGAAAACATGCCGGCCTGGCGATTGATGAAACCAAACTCCGGCGCACCAAGCGCGGCCAGTTTATCGACTAGGCCCGCGCGCATCGTGTGAATGCGTCCACGCATTTCACCGAGCTCCTGTTCCCAGCGTACCCGCAGTTCGCTGCTGCCGAGTACCCCAGCCACCAGCGCGGCACCGTGCGTCGACGGGCTGGAATAGATCGTGCGGATGACTTGCTTGATCTTCGACTGCAGCCGTGCGGCTTCGTCACGATCCGCGCC
This sequence comes from Rhodanobacter sp. AS-Z3, assembly GCF_029224025.1. NCBI lineage: Bacteria > Pseudomonadati > Pseudomonadota > Gammaproteobacteria > Lysobacterales > Rhodanobacteraceae > Rhodanobacter > Rhodanobacter sp. AS-Z3. The sequence continues at coordinate 979,687 of NZ_CP119392.1, read as the reverse complement.
CACCATCGACAATGCACCAACACGTTCGCCGTACAGCGAGAACGATTTCGAATACGAGTTGGCGACCACGAACGCGTCGATACCGGACTCGCCTAGCAGACGGACGGCCATGGCGTCGGCCTCGGTGCTTTTGTCGAAGCCTTGATAGGCCATATCGACGAACGGCAGCAGCTTGCGCTCCTTCAGCAGCTCGATCAGCTGCTTCCATTGCGTCGCGTCCAGATCGACGCCAGTTGGGTTGTGACAGCAGGCGTGCAGCAGCACCACTGTACCCGGCTCCAGCCGACCCAGGTCTTCCAACATGCCGGCGAAATCCAGACCATGCGTGGCGGCGTCGTAGTAGCGGTATTCCAGCAGTTCGAAGCCGGCCGTGCGGAAGACCACATGATGATTGCCCCAGCTCGGGTTGCTGATCGCGATCTTGGCGCCGGCACCGCGAACCAGCTTGAGCAAGTCGGCCGCCACGCGCAACGCCGCGCTGCCGCCGATGGTTTGCGCGGTGGCCACGCGGCCAGCGGCCAGCAGCGGTGATTCCGCACCGAACACCAGTTGCTGGGTCAGCTGGTTGTAGGCAGCCAGACCTTCAATCGGCAGATAGCCACGCGGTTTGGCGTCCGCAGCCAGCGCCTGCTCCACTTCACGCACGGTCGGCAACAGCGGAATACGCCCCTGTTCGTCGACATAAATACCCACGCCAAGATTGATCTTGCCCGGCCGCGGATCGGCAACGTAAGTCTCGGTAAGGCCCAGGATAGGATCGCCCGGAGCCATTTCAACGGAAGCAAAGAAGGACACGGCGGTTACTCGACGGTGAGGTGGGAGTGGAGGGTTCAAGCCTGCGTGATGGTGGTCTCATCGGCTGCGTCGGCGGCCCATTCGAACGGGACGGCCGATGCACCGAAGTTGAAATCGAACAGCTGGCGATCGGCCAGTTGCGAGGGCGACACATGGGTCAGCGAGCGAAAGATGTTCTCGCTGCGGCCGGGTTGTTGCTGTTCCCATTCGCCCAGCATGCGCCGCACCGCCTGCCGCTGCAGGTTGTCCTGCGTGCCGCACAGGTTGCACGGAATGATCGGAAACTGCTGCTGCGCGGCGTATTCTGCAATGTCGTCTTCGCGGCAATACGCCAGCGGGCGAATCACCACATGGCGACCATCGTCCGAACGCAGCTTCGGCGGCATCGCCTTCAGTTGCGCCTGGTAGAACATGTTCAGGAAAAACGTGGCGAGGATATCGTCGCGATGATGGCCGAGCGCGATCTTGCTGATGCCGTTCGCCGCCGCCCACGTATACAGCGCGCCACGACGCAGCCGCGAGCACAGGCTGCACATGGTCTTGCCCGCGGGAATCACCCGCGTCACCGTGCTGTAGGTATCCTGCTCGATGATATGGAACGGCACGCCGCGGGCGCGCAGGTAATCCGGCAGCACATGCTCGGGAAAGCCCGGCTGCTTCTGGTCCAGGTTCACCGCGATCAGCTCGAAGCGCACCGGCGCCTTCGCCTGCAATTGCAGCAGCAGGTCCAGCAAGGTGTACGAATCCTTGCCACCGGACAGGCACACCATCACCTTGTCGCCGTCGTCGATCATGCCGAAATCGCCCACGGCCTGCCCCACCTGACGACGCAGGCGGCGGGCCAGCTTGCCGGTATCCACAGCGGGTGGGCGAAAGATCTGTAGCGGGGTGGACATGACAACCGATCGAAAGGCGTGAGCCTGCCATTGTAGCGGCCCCGACGCCGCGCCACCGGGCTTCCGGCAGGTCACTGAAACAAGAGGGTTAATCAGCGCTACACTTGGGGGATTACCAGCCAGCCTTATCGTCATCATGCCGGTTCAGGATCACGCCGAAATCGTCCATTTGCTCGCCGAGTTGCGGCTGGAGCATCGTGATCTTGATGCCACCATCAACCAGCGCACTTTTGCCTTTGGCAACGACGAATTGCAGCTGACCCGGCTGAAGAAGCGGAAGTTGCTGCTGAAAGACCATATTGCGCGGCTCGAGAGCAAGCTGATCCCCGATCTCGACGCCTGAACCGCCTGCCTGGACTTCCGATGAACCCGTTTACCCCGACCCGCCTGCATGACGATTACGTCGTGCTGGAACCGCTGTGCCTGGACCACGTGCCCGCACTGGAAGCCGCCGCTGCCGACGGCGAATTGTGGAATTTCCATGTCACCAGCGTGCCCGCGCCCGGCCACACCCACGATTACGTGGCAAGGGCGCTGCAAGGCCAGCTCGATGGCCACATGCTGCCCTTCGCGGTGCGTGAGGTCAGCAGCGGCGACATCGTTGGCAGCACGCGCTATTACGAGATCGACGCCAGCCTGCCCCGGCTCGCCATCGGTTACACGTGGTATGCGAAACGCTGGCAGAAAAGCCATCTCAACACCGCCTGCAAGCGCCTGTTGCTCGAGCACGCGTTCGAAACCCTGGACTGCGCCGCGGTGGCCTTCCACACCGACGAACTGAATGAGGATTCCCAGCGTGCGATCGAGCGCCTCGGCGCGCAGCGTGAAGGCGTCTTGCGTGCACACAAGCGCCGCGGCGACGGCAGCCTGCGCAACACCGTGTGTTTCAGCATCCTCGCCGAAGAGTGGCCGAACGTGGAGAACTGGCTGGGCATGCGCTTGAACAGGTTGGCCGCCAACTCGTAGGAGCGCACCCTGTGCGCGAGCTTTTTCGTGACGTGACACAAAAGCGTTCGCGCACAGGATGCGCTCCTACAACAGTCGGTTGAGCAGCCGATCGAGCTGGGTGCGCTTGAGCCGCTTCAGCAACTTGCGTACCTCGGGCGGATAGTGCCGCGGGCTTTCCAGCGACTGATAGCCGTCCAGACGCGTCGCATGCTTGCGCAATGCCGCCCATTCCGCCGCGTGCTTGGCGTGCAAAAGATGTTCCGGATCACGCAGCAACAAGCCATTCTCCAGATCCAGTGACCACGCGCGCGGATTGAGATTGTTGCCGGTCAACACGGCGACGTCGTCGTCAATGAACAACCCTTTCAGGTGGTAGCTGTTGTCGCCGTCGCGCCACAGATGCAGGTTGAGCTGTCCGCTGTCGATCTGCCGACGATGCGCACGAGCAAACCGGCGCAGATTGTTTTCGTAGAGATAGGGCAGCAAGCCGATGGTCTTGAACGGCTCACCCGGCGGGATGTAGAAATCGTTGGCGGTCTTGTCGCCGACCATGATGTCGATGCGGCAACCACGCCGCAGCAACTGGCCCAGCACCAGCCGCACCGGTCGCGGCAGATTGAAGTACGGTGTCAACACGATCAGCCGCTCGCGCGTGCCGCGCAGCAAGGCCAGCAGCGCATCGTTCAAGGCGTTGTCACTGCGACCGAAGCCGAGCAGCGGCGTCACCGCCACCTGACCTGCCGTCAGCACGTCCTGCGGCACCGTATAGCTCGCCCGCTGCAAGCCCTGACGAAATTCGCGAATCGCCGGTTGCAGCGACTTCGTGGAAGGCACCTCGGCGACATTCAACCTGCGCACCGCGGCGCTGTCGACAAAATACGTCTGCACAAAGGCGGCCATCGCGTCGGCCAAACCGGCGTGTTGCAGCAGGTGATAACGATCGAGGCGGTAGCGCCCGTGCCGTGCGAGGTACACGTCGTTGAGGCTGGCGCCGCTGTACAGCACGGTGTCGTCAATCACGTAGCCCTTCAGGTGCAGCACGCCGAACACTTCACGGGTTTGCACCGGCACACCATAAATCTCGACGCCCGGGCCGAGCCGACGGGCGTACTCGCGATACATGCCCGCATTGCCTTCGCTCTTCTGCTTGCCGATCAGGCCACGCTGTGCCCGGTGCCAGTCGACGAACACGGATATCTGCACACCGGGGGCACGTGCTTTGGCCGCATACAAGGCTTCCAGCAACTCACGCCCGGCATCATCGTCCTGCAGGTACAGCGTCACGATCACGATGCGGCGAGTGGCCTGAGCGATGCGCTGCAGCAGTATTTCGCGGAACGCCACAGGATCAGGCAGTACCTCGATGGCAGTCGCCGGAACAGCGAATGACGGCAGCGCCAGCGGAAGCAGGCCTGGCTTGTGCTTGCGTGGAAAAGGCAACATGCGCCGCGCGAGGCGACCGGGTGCGGACATCAGCTTGTTCATGGGTACGAGCATGGATGACAGCGCGAATGATCGCAAACTGCGACGGCTACGCCTACCGCCGTGCCGCATCTTCACCGCTGGAGCCGACACCCGGATGGGAAGGCTGGGCATACCTTCCACGACACTTGTCGGAAGCATGGCGCAGGCGCATAACCTCTCCTGCCGCATGGCATGGATGACAACGCCCGGGGAGAGCGAGCGATGAGTCAGACGAAGGAAGCACTGGCGCCGCCTGACGCATCGGCGGCAATGGCGGAACAGCGATCGTTGGAGACCCGGCGCGAGCGGGCCGCGGTTGATCCTCAGGCACCCACCATCGGTCTGGCGCTTTCGGGCGGCGGCGTGCGTAGCGCCACCTTCTGCCTTGGCCTGTTGCGGGCGCTGGCGCGCAATGGCGTGCTGCACCGTTTCGACTATTTGTCGACGGTCTCTGGCGGCGGCTATATCGGCGCGGCGTTTGGACGTCTGTTCAATGCGAGTACGACGCCGCAGCAAGTTGAGCAAGGACTGGCCAATGATCGCTCGCTGTTGCTGTGGTGGTTGCGCAGCAATGGCCGTTATCTCACGCCGGCTGGCGCCAGCGACCTGCTGCAGGCGGCGGCCGGACAGTTGCGCGGTTTCGTCGCCACCCAGTTCGAGGTCGCCGTGCTGCTGGCGCTGGTGGCCTCCATCGTGGTGTTGCCGCACCTCATTTGCTATCCGGTTTACGCGCAGCACCTGCCGTGGCTGACCATGAATCTGTGGTGGTTGGGGATGGCTATGCTTGGCTGGCTGGCGGCGGCCTGTGCTTTCGCCTACTGGTGGTCGCGCGACCCGGAAGACGGATCGCTGGCGGGCGATCTGGCGATCGTCTTCGTTACTGCCACACTGGGCGGCTATCTGGTGTGGCAGGCCGGGCCGCTCGACGCCAATCACGGCCCCGGACTGTTGCCGACGGTTGGCGTGATCCTGCTGGCGATTCCGCTGACCTGGCTGTGGACACGAATCCGCGGCAGCCATCCCGCCCAGCAGCGGGTGCGCTACACGATCAGTCTCACCTTCGTGCTGAAGGGGTTGTTGTTGTTGCTGGTGCTGGGAGTGGCCGATCTGCTCAGCTGGTTTCTTGCCTGGCTGCTGCAATCGGGCACCTTGAGCAGCCCGGCGTTGAGCGGTGCAGGCCTGCTGGCACTGCTGGTGGCGGTAGCCCGTTTCGCCCTGCCGGCGCTGCAACCACGTAACGACAAGCCCAGTCTGGCGCGCCTGCCGCTGGCCTTGATCGCCAATCTGTGTGGCTTGCTGCTGCTAGGCCTGTTGTTGCTGTGCTGGTTGAGCGCACTGCAATACCTGTTGTTCTTCATGGGCACGACCACCTCGGCCGCGCAAGCCTGGATGCGCTGGCTGGCGGTGGTGCTGCCGTGCCTGGCTTATGCGGGACTGACCGGGCGCAATTTGCAGGCAATCAACCGCTCGTCGCTGCATGCGTTCTACCGCTCACGCATCGCACGCACTTATGTCGCCGTCGGCAACCAGCCGGCAGCCGCCGCGGGACCGACCCGCTTCCCGTTCTCGCCCTTGCAGTCAAAAGACTCGGCCGCGGCGCAGGCGGTGGTCAAGGTGACCGAACTGCTCGATCACGACGACGTGGCGCTGACCGATTACGCACCGCATGTGCACGGTGGCCCGATCCATCTGATCAATTGCTGCATCAACCAGACCGTCGACGATCGTACCGAAGCGTTCAACGCCGACCGCAAGGGCATCTGTCTTACCATCGGCCCGTTCGGCGTGGAAACCGGCACCCAGCCGGCGCGCACCGTCGCCGTCGCCGTCGGAAGTGTCGAACCGCTGCGCGGCACCACGCTGGCGGAGTGGATCGCCATTTCCGGCGCGGCTGCCGGCTCCGGCATGGGCTCGATGACGCGTCCCGGAATCGCCGTGCTCACCTTCCTGAGCGGATTCCGACTGGGTTACTGGTGGCGCAATCGGCTCGGCAAGCCATCCCTGTCATGGTCGCTGCTCGGCAAATCGCGCGCGGCGCTGCAGGAAATGCTGGCGCGCTTTCCGGGCCTGCAGGGGCCGGTGTGGTATCTGTCTGACGGCGGCCATTTTGACAACACCGGCGTGTACGCCCTGCTCAAACGCGAGTTGAAACTGATCGTGCTCGCCGACTGTGGCGCCGATCCGAACTACCTGTTTGCCGACGCCGAAAGCCTGATTCGCAAGGCCCGCATCGACTACGCCGCCACGATTGAATTCATTGATCCGGCCACACTGCCAGCGGATCGCATTGATCCGGCGCTGCTTGCTCGTCTTGGCACACCGGACAGCGTGATGCCGGGGCCGGGTGAGCAAAGCCTGTTGCTTGCCCGCATCCGTTATCGCAGTGGCAACACCGGCGCGCTGCTGGTGGTAAAGCCGCGCCAACCGCCGGATTCTCCGCTGGACCTGGTCGGTTACGCCAATCGGGATACGCGTTTTCCGCAGCAAGGCACGGATGACCAGTTTTTCGACGAGGCACAGTGGGAAAGCTACTGCCAGCTCGGCGAACTGCTCGGCCGACCGCTGAACGGCGCGGCGCTGGATGCGTTTCCGGCGTTGGTACTGGCCGGCGATGCCGCTCGCATCGGCCCGCTTGCGCCGGAAGTGCAGCAGGGCGCGATGTCGTTGCGCCAGCGGGTTACTGCAACGGTCGGCGCATCGCTGGGCCTGAGTGCCATCATCGGCCTGGCGCTGGCTGGCTGGCAGGCATGGGATGCGCACCTGCAACAAGGCATCGAGCAGCAGAAGCTGGTTACCGACGCGGCACGCGATCTTGGCAAGGAGATCGGCTCCGACATGGGTTTCGATGCCGAGATGGACGCCTCGGTGCAGCTGTTCCGCTCGCAGGCCGGCGCACCACCTTATCCCGACTCTATTCGACTGATGGTCGACGGCCTGCTCGATACGCTGCAGACGAAATGCGCCGAGCTGTCGCCCGGCAAGCTTGCCATCGCGTGCAACAACGACCTCACCCTTCTCGGCGACGGGCCGACGCTGACGCGCTGGGACCGCGCCATGGTCGGCTACCGTGATTGGCCGCCCGTGGTTGCGCTCAATCCCGACGCATCCATCGCAACCAATACGATGCCGGTCCCGCCGTTGCCCACGCACGACGTACCGACTGAGACCGCACCGGGCGTGGTGAGGCAAGGGCACGCTGACAGCGTCGCAGCAGCACCGATGCCAGCAGCGGATGCTGAGCCGATGCCGATGCCGCCACCGCCACCGCCGCCAATGGCAGCCGCGCCGGCAGAACCCGCACCGACGCGTTCCTTGCGGCCGGATCGAACTTCCGCTGAGCACGGCGGCGCGGCGACTGTCGCCGTCGCGCCCACATCGCGGGCCGATCCCGCCGCGCTGGCCGAAGCGGCGCGTCGCGCCTGCACCCAGGGGGTATCGCGGCGTTTCGTGGTCTACACGCAGATCTATGACGAGACGGAACGCGCCAGCGCCGAGGCGGTGTTGCCGCAACTGCGCGATCTTGGCGTGGCCACACCAGGCATCGAAAACGTTACCGCCAGCGCAGCCAGCCACGGTCGCAACCTGCCGTTCCAGTGGCACACGCCGACGGTGCTCTACAGCGGCAGCGGTACCCAATGCGCCTCGGCCATCAGTGCCTGGCTTGATGGCACCCGGCCCTTCGCCTCGACCAAGCCGGCCCAAGCCGTGCCGTTCCCGCTATCCATCCGCGGCGAGCCGAACGTCATCGAGCTATGGATTCCCAGCGCGAAGACGCCATGAACTGACCGAGCAGACCACGCCACCCAGCATCGGCGCGGTCAGCCGACGAGTGGGTTCAATGCTTGATCGGGAAGGTTTGCGCGTTGCCCGCTGCCGACTCTGCCGCGGATTTGCTCGAACCCGGCGTCGAGGCCGGCATGTGAGTGCCGCACTGATACGCACCCCACGGCTGCGAACCGGCATTGGGCTCGGCCAACGGCTTGATCGTGTCGGCATTCATCTTGACGGCCTCGTTGCGGGCCATCACTTCCAGTTCGTCGCGCACCTTGATGTCATTGCGATCAACCGGGCCGACGTGGTCCATCACCGAGACGGTGACCTTGCCCATCTCGCGACAGGACGACAGATCACCGCTCCACGCCGTGCGCACGTTCTTTGCCGCCGGGTCCATGGTGATACCCCAGTTGCAGGCGCTCAGCAGCAACACGGGGACGAGCAACAACAGGGTCTTGCGCATGGATGGCTCCGCAACAGTCACTGGGAAAAGGAAAGAGGCCGAACCTTGCGGCCCGGCCTCCATCGTAACGCGGCAACGCCTGCACGTCCCGCCAAGGCAAGCTGCCGTGCGGCGTCGGTTCATGCCGACGCCGCACGGCGAGCTTGCTTCACCGGCTTACTTGCCCGGCTTGCTGGCTGGCTTGTCGGCCACCGGCTTGCCATCGGCATCCATCACTTGCACCTTGCCCAGCTTCAATGCGCGAATCGGCGACTCGATTTTCGCCAGGTCACCGACGATCACCCAGGTCAACTGGTCGGGATGAATGACCTGCTTCGCCGCCGCTTCCACCGACGCATCGCTCTGGCCTTCGATGCGTGCCTTCATGGTCTGCACATAATCATCCGGACGGTTGTACTGGACGATACCTTGCATCGCACCCATCACCGCCGAGGTGGTCTGGTACTGACCGGGCATGCTGCGTACGTCGCCGACCTTGACCTTGCTGATCTCAGCAGCGGTCAACGGCTTGTCACCGATGACGCCCTTGGCTTCCTTCAACATTTCCGAAATGGAAGGCCCGGTCTTGTCGGTCTGCACCGGCGCGTAAAGCATGAATGGACGCTGCCCCACCGCGTTCTGCAGGAAACTGAAGGCGCCGTAGGCCCAGTGCTTGTCCTCGCGCAGGTTCATATTGAGGCGCGAGGTGAACGTGCCACCGAAGGCACCGTTCATGGTCTGGATCTGCAGGTTGTCCGGCGCCTCGGTGGACGGTGCCAGGCTACCGGCCAGGATCAGCGTCTGCTGGGCTCCCGGACGATCAACCAGGAACACGCGCACATCCTGGGGCGGGTCCACCTTGCCGATATTCTTCACCGGCACCTTGCTCGCCGGCGCCTTCCAGTCGCCGAACGCCGCGTTCAACTGCGGGATGATCTTGTCCAGCGTGGTGTCACCGGCGACCAGGATCTTCACGTTGTCCGGTCGGACGTAATCGTTGATGAAGCCGCGCATGTCATCGGCTGTCAACGACTTGATCGACGCCTCGGTACCCGAACCGGTGAACGGGATCGCATACGCATGGCCGTTGCCGTACAGCAGCGGCGGCAGGGTACGCAGGGCAATGCCGATGGGCTGGCTCTTTTCCTGGGCGATGCCGGCCAGCCACTGGCCACGCAAGCGGCTGACGTCGGTATCGCGGAAGGCCGGGTTGCGCACGATGTCGGCGAACAGATCCAGCGACGGCTTCAACTGATCATCCAGCGCGTTGAGCGAGGCGTTGCAATAATCCAGCCCGCAACCGCTGGCGATGATCGCGCCAAGACGCTGCTTGCGCTTGGCGATCTCCACCGAATCGAGATTCTTGCTGCCTTCGTCGAGCATGCTCATGGTGAAGCTGGAGGTGCCCAGCTTGCGACCCTGATCGGCGGCATAGCCGGCATCAAACAGCAACTGCAATTGCACAGCCGGAACGGTGTGGCGCTCGGCCAGAATCACTTCGATACCGTTGTCGAGCTTGCCACGCTCCAGCTTCGGGAAGCTGAGGTCGGGAAAACTGCTGACTTCAGGCACACCCTTGCTGCGGTCAAGGTCACTCGCTACGGCCTTGTAATCACCCTTGGCGGAAAGCACCGGCTTCGGTGCGCCGGGCGCCGCAGCGCGACCGGACAGCTTCGCCATATCGGTCGCATCGACCTTGCCCGGCACCACCGTCAAGGTGAAATCACCCTTGGCGATCCACTGGTTGGCAACGGTTTTGACGCTGGCCGGGGTTGCCGCCATCAGCTCGTTGAAGGCCTTCAGATACTGGCCCGGATCGCCGTGATAAAGCTGGCCCTGGGCGAGAATCGACGCTTGCGTGTTGACCTTTTCCAGACCGCGCACGAACGAGGCGCGTGTTTCGGTCTTGACCCGCGCCAGTTCATCGGCGGTGGGGCCGTCTTTGAGGAATTTCTGCCACTCGTCGGCTATGGCAGCTTCGACCTTGGCCGGCTCGACGCCTTTCTTCACGTCGACCTGCAACTCGAACATGCTGGCCAGCACGTGCTGGTCGACATCAACCGAGACGTCGTCGGCCAACTTGTCCTGGTAGACCAGTCGCTGATACAGCCGCGACGTCTTGCTGCCGCCGAGAACGGCGGCGGCCAGCTCCAGCTGGCTCTCGTCGCTGCTGCCACGGCCGGGCACATTCCATTCGCGATAGATGCGGGTCTGTGCCACGTTGTCGGTCATCGTGCCGCGGGTGGACTTGTCGCGCGCGGCAACCCACGGCTGCGGACGCGGTACCTGCGGGCCGGCGGCGATGTCGCCGAAATACTTCTGCATCTTCTCTTTCGCCACCGCCGGCGTGATGTCGCCGGACAGCACCACCACCGTGTTCGCCGCGCCGTAGTAGTCACGGAACCACTGCTTGACGTCGCCGAGCGAGGCGGCATTCAAGTCGTCCATCGAGCCGATGGTGTCGTGGTGATAGGGATGGTTGGCCGGGAACGCCTCGGCCTGGATCAGCTCACCGGCACGCCCATACGGCTGGTTCTCGCCCTGGCGCTTCTCGTTCTGCACCACGCCGCGCTGTTCGTTGAGCTGCGGCATGCCGATCGCGCCGAGCAAGTGGCCCATGCGGTCGGACTCCATCCACAACGCCATGTCCAGCGCGGTGGTCGGCACGGTCTCGAAATAGTTGGTGCGGTCCAGCCAGGTGGTGCCGTTCTGGTCAGTGGCACCGGCCAGCTCGAACGGCTTGAAGTATTCGTCCTTGTGATTCTCCGAACCCTGGAACATCAGATGTTCGAACAAGTGCGCGAAGCCGGTCTTGCCTTTCGGCTCGTAGGAAGAACCGACGTGGTACCAGACGCTCACCGCCACTACCGGCGCCTTGTGGTCCTCATGCACCACCACGGTCAAGCCGTTGGGCAGAGTGAAGCGGCTGTAGGCGAGCTCGGGGATTTGCTGCGTGGCCGCCGATGCAGCCGGCGCGACAACGGGTGCAACATCCGGCGCTGCCCACGCCAACGGTACGCCGCCAGCCAGGGTAAGTGCGCCAGCAATCAGCAATGCGAGTGGCTTCTTCGTCACGGTGAACCTCCTGTTTCACGGATAAGTCCCCCAAGGCTAGCGGGTGCGGGACACGCACCGCAAATGACTTGCGGCATACGCGCGGCCGGCACGCTGTCCGCGCGTGCGGCTGTCCGGAAGCGGCCACGGCCACTGTCCGCGGACAGCCAGGGCCGGGCCAAGTCTTGGTCGGGGTGTCGTAAAATCAATGACTTGAACTGCCTGCAACCGTTGGCACGCGGGTTGCCTCTGTATACCTGCAAGGACTCTTCCCATCTCGTCGGAGACAAGCTCATGAAATTCGAAACCCTGATGTTGCGCGGCCTGTTCCTCGCCTGCCTGGCGGTATGCGCCCTGATCTTCGGCGCGATGTTGACCATCACCCCCGCCTCGGTGCCGCTGGCACACAGCAACAGCATCGGCGCCATGTTGCTGGCCGCGCCGAGCAGTTGCGCCCTGCCCGCTGACGGCGTGATGTGTCCGCTGATTGCTGGCGTACCTTCGTTGAACGGTTGATCGCAAAGCGCATGAAGCGGCGATAATGGACAGATGATCCACGTCATCCTGTTCAATCCCGAAATTCCGCCGAACACCGGCAACGTGATTCGCCTGTGCGCGAACACCGGCGCAGCCTTGCACCTGATCCGCCCGCTGGGCTTCGAACTCGACGATGCGCGACTGCGCCGCGCCGGACTGGACTATCACGAGTACGCCCGCATGGCGGTACACGATGACCTGTCTGGTTGCCTTGAGGTGATGGGTAATCCGCGCGTGTTCGCGTTCACCACGCGCGGACGCGTCGCTCATGTCGACGCACGCTTTGCCGACGGTGACGCCCTGCTGTTCGGCTGCGAGACTGCCGGCCTGCCGGCGGCGGTGCTCGAAACGATTCCCGCCGAGCAGCGCCTGCGTCTGCCAATGTGCCCGGACAGCCGCAGCCTCAATTTGTCGAACACCGTCGCCGTTGCGGTCTACGAGGCATGGCGGCAACTCGGCTTTGCCGGCGCGGCAGCCAACCGGTAGGAGCCCGCTGGCGGGCGATGCGTCTGAGTGACGCGAACGGCATCGCCCGCCAGCGGGCTCCTACGAATTAAGGTCGGCACGGCTACAATTGGCCGATGACCACTGCCTCTCCCAATTCCTGGTTGCCGCAGCCGCTGCGCAAACTCGCCGGCCGCGCACTCGAAACCGCGCTGAACCACACCTTGTCGCTCGATCCGGACACCCAGCAGAAGCTGGCGGCATTGAACGGACGCAGCGTGCAGTTGCATCTGCGTGGCCCAGAAATCGCCCTCGCTGTCACGGTCGAAGACGGCCGTCTGCAGGTCGGCCCACCGCAGGATGACAACCAGTTGAAGGTCGCCGCCTCACCGGGCAGCCTGCTGGCGATGATGTTTCGGCGCGATGATGACGGGATCGCGCCCGGCAAGGTGGAGATTGCCGGCGATGCCGAACTCGCACGCCGGCTGGAAAAACTGGCCAGCAAGTTCGCCCCCGATTTTGAGGAAGCATTCGCGCGCACGTTCGGCGACGTGCTCGGTGTGCCGCTGGCCAAGGCTCTACGCAGCGGCCTGACTCACGCCCGCGAAAGCGCCAGCCATCTCACTGAAGACACCGCCGACTGGCTGCGCGACGAAGCGCGGGTGGCGATGGCACCGGGTGAGGTCGAAGGTTTCCTCGATGGCGTGGACGCACTGCGCGAACGCAGCGAACGACTGGAATCACGCGTGCAACGGCTGTTGCAGCGCCTGTCGAGCAACGCCGCGTGACGCCGCTGAAGGTGGTTCCCCGCCTGCTGCGAGTGGCCTCCGTGCTGCTGGCTTATCGACTCGACGAACTGGTCGACGCGGCACACCTGTATCGCCCGCTGAAGTTGCTGCGACCGTTCGTGAGCAAGCCGCGTGTCGACATCACGGGCTTGCCGCGTGGCGCCCGCCTGCGGCATGCGCTGACCGAGCTGGGGCCGATCTTCGTCAAGGCTGGTCAGGTACTGTCCACCCGCCGCGATCTGGTGCCGGTCGATATCGCCGACGAACTGGCGTTGCTGCAGGATCAAGTCGCGCCGTTTCCCGGCGCCGAAGCGCGTGTGATCGTCGAGCAGGAACTCAAGCAGCCGATTGAGCGCCTGTACGCCAGCTTCGACGAGACGCCGCTGGCCTCCGCGTCGATCGCGCAGGTCCATGCAGCCACCCTGCATGACGGTCGGGAGGTGGTAGTCAAGGTGCTGCGCCCGGGTATTGACGCACGCATCGCGCGTGACGTGAAGCTGCTGCGCTCCCTCGGCGAACTGGCCCAGCGCTGGCATCCGAACGCCGACAAGATCCGCCCGCTCGATGTGGTTGCCGAAGTCGAGAAGATGCTGGAGAACGAGCTGGACCTGCAGCGCGAAGGCGCCAGCGCCAGTCTGCTCAAGCGCAACTTCGCCAGTGGCGTGGATCTTTATGTGCCCGAGGTGCACTGGGACCTGACCGCCACCCGCGTGCTGACGCTGGAGCGCGTTTACGGCATCAGCAGCGACGACATCGCGGCGATCGACGCGGCCGGGCTCGATCGCAAGGCGCTGGCAATCAAGGGCGTGCGGGTGTTCTACGAGCAGGTGTTCCGCGACAATTTTTTCCACGCCGACGCCCACCCCGGCAACATCTGGGTCGACCCCACACGCACGGCCGAACCACGTTTCATCGCGCTGGATTTCGGCATCATGGGCCAGTTGCCCGAGGCCGACCAATACTGGCTGGCGCAGAATTTCATCGCGCTGTTCGAACGTGACTACGCGCGCATTGCCAAACTGCATGTCGACGCCGGCTGGATGCCGTCCAATGTGCGCCTGGATGAACTGGAAGCCGCCGTGCGCACGGTGTGCGAGCCGTACTTCACCCGCCCGTTGTCGCAGATTTCGCTGGCCGAGTTGGTGGTCAAACTGTTCCAGACCGCGCGCCGTTTCGAGCTGACCGTGCAGCCGCAACTGATCCTGCTGCAGAAGACCTTGCTGAACATCGAAGGTGTCGGCCGCATGCTTGATCCGGAGATCGATATCTGGGCAGTGGCGCATCCGGTGCTCAAGCGCATCCTGCGCGAACGTTACAGCCCGTTACGCACGCTGCGCGAAGTACGCAAGCGCCTGCCGGAATGGCTGCACGACGCGCCCGAGTTTCCCGAGCGCGTACGGGACGCGCTGCGCCAACTCGGCCGTGGAGAACGGCGTGAGCTGGCTGACCCGCTCGCACTGCAGATCGCTCTGCAAAGTGCGCGTGGCCAACACAAGGTGCTCGCATGCGGGCTGCTTGGTAGCAGCTTGCTGATCGGCTCGGCACTGTTGTGGACGCTGGCACCGCAACACGGCCCGTGGCCAGCAATCGGCGCCGGCATCGCCGCTCTGCTCGCCTTCGTCCTCGGCTGGCCACGCGCACGCTGACTAACCGACCCCGTAGGAGCCCGCTCGCGGGCGATGCTTCCGTCGTTATCTTCCGCTGGGCTCTCAGAAGCAACTGCATCGCCCGCAAGCGGGCTCCTACGAAGAAATCCATACCAGGCCCATGATCGAGATCCTTTACCAGGACGACGCGATGATCGCGGTGAACAAGCCCGCGAATCTCGCCGTGCATCGTTCGAAAATGGTCGGCAATGCCGAGGAATTTCTGATCGATCTCTTGCGCGAACAAGTCGGCGACAACGTCTACCTCGCGCATCGACTGGACCGTGCCACCAGCGGCGTATTGCTGGTCGCACGCAACAAAGACGTTGCCGCCGCCCTGGGTCAGCAATTCATGGAACGCACCATCCACAAGCAGTATCTGGTGGTGGTTCGCGGCTGGCCCGAACCGGGCGACAACGTGATCGACTATCCGCTGCCCGGCTCGCGTGAAACCGGCCCGCGTCGCGAGGCCAGCACCCGCTATCGCCGCCTCGCCACGATCGAGGTGCCGATCGAGCTGGGCCGTTACCCCCAGCAGCGCTACGCCTTCGTTCTGGCCGAGCCGCAAAGTGGTCGCTTCCGGCAGATCCGCAAACATCTGGCGCATATTCATCATCCGGTGATTGGCGACTGCCAGCACGGTCGCGGCGATCACAACCGTCTCTACAAGCAATACTTCGGCTGCCACCGGATGCTGCTGCACGCATGGCGTGTGGATTTCGCGCATCCGATCAGTGGTGCGCCCATGCGCATCGAAGCGCCGCTGGACGAGGCTTATACGAGTTTGCTGGAACGCTTCGATTGGAAGCTGCCTTATGAGAAATGAGTGGCAGGGCGAGAAGTGAGAAGCGAGAGAAAGGCAGCGCATCGCGCTCCGCTGTTCCGCGCGATTCTCACTTCTCGTTCCATTACTACCTGCTCGCTCCACTAGACTGGCCGCATGCTGATCATCAGTCGCAACATCTCCCTGCCCGAGTCCGAACTGGTCGAGCGCTTCCTGCGCGCCGACGGTCCGGGCGGACAACATGTGAACCGCACCGAGAGCGCGGTGGAACTGCGTTTTGACGTTACCAATTCGCCATCGTTGCCGGACGAGATCCGCGCGCGTCTGCTGGAACGCCGTGATCGCCGTCTGACGGCCGATGGCGTGCTGGTGATTCAGGGGCGCCGCTTCCGCGAACAGGTACGCAACCGTGACGACGTGCGCGAACGACTGGTCGAACTCATTCGCGGCGTGCTGATTCCGCCGAAGAAACGTGTTGCCACTCGGCCCACCCGTGCATCGAAGGAACGTCGCCTGGTCGGCAAGCAGCAACGCGGTCAAATCAAACAAGCCCGCTCACGCAAGCCGGATCTCGAATGAAGGGATATTTGCCCAGCCCCGAACAGTTGCCGCCGCAGATGCCGCACTTGACCGACAACTGGCGCCGCAAGCTGTGTCGCGGCGTCATGCGGTTGTGTGGCTGGAGCCTGGTCGGCGAGTTTCCCGACGTGCCCAAGGCTGTGCTGATTGCCGCGCCACACTCATCGTGGTGGGACGGCGTGTGGGGCTTGCTGCTGAAGGTCGGTATCGGTGCCGACATCCACTTCATGGGCAAACAGGAGCTGTTCCGCGGCCCACTCGGCGGGCTGTTGCGCCGACTCGGCGGCATGCCGATTGATCGCCGCGCAGCGAAGGGCGTGGTTGAGCAGATGACCGAGCAGTTGCAACAGCACGAATCGCTATGGCTGGGCCTTGCGCCGGAAGGCACGCGCAAACCGGTGACACGCTGGAAAAGTGGTTTCTGGCGCATCGCGCATGAATCCGACGTACCGATCGTCACCGCCTGGTTCAACTATCCCGACAAGACCATCGGCGTCGGCCCGCTATTCCACACCAGTGATGACGTGGAAGCGGATCTGGCGCGGCTGCGCGAAATCTATGCGCCTTTCAAAGGCAAGCACCGCGGCGTATAGCACGCAACACGCCTCACGACTTCAGCGCTGTGAATGACCCGGATCATCATGCTCGCGATGGGTCAGCAGGCCTGGGCGAATCAGATCGATGAAGGCGCGCGCTTCGGCGGTGAGGAACTTGCCCTTGCGCATCACCACGCCGTAGCTGCGCTGCGGAAAGAACTGCTTCATGTTGCGCACCGCCAGTCGCGCGTGGTCGGCTTCGGTGATGCAGATGCCGGTGACGATGGAGATGCCCATGCCCATCGCCACGTATTCCTTGATCACGTCCCAGCCGCCGACTTCAATCGCCACGTGATACGGCACCTGCCGCTGCTGGAAGACCAGATCAACCAGCCGGTACGTCGACAGCCGTTGCGGCGGCAGGATCAAGCCATACGGCGACAAATCCTCCAGCGTGATCTGTTCCTTTTCTGCCAGCGGATGGTCTGGCGGCATGATCAGCATCGGGTCGTAATGCTGTATCGGCGCCCAGGCGATGTCGTTGGGCACATCCAGCATCGAACCCACGGCGAAGTCGGCATCGTCCGCGCGCAGCATGGCCATGCCGTCCTTGCCGGTGACATTGGCCAACTGCAGTTGCACCGCGGGGAAGCGCTCGCGATAGCGGCGCACCAGGTCGGGTAGCAGGTACTGGATAGTGGAGGTACCGGCGGCGATGGTCAGGCGGCCGGCCTGCAGACCCTTCACTTTCGCCTGGAAGTCGCGATCCAGCGTGTCCCAACCTTCAACCAGTGGCCGCGCCAGCTCGTACAGCGCTTCGCCTGCATCGGTGAGGTTGATGCGGCGACGCCGCCGCTCCATCAGGCTCACCCCAAGCTCGCGCTCAAGTGCCTGTAATTGCAGGCTTATAGTGGGTTGCGAGAGATACAAAGCCTCCGCCGCACGGGTCAACGTACCCAGCTTCACTACGCTCACAAACGCGCGTAACTGCTTGTGCCGGTTGCCTTTGTAATAGAACCGGCCGCTGCTTTCGGCGCGCGCACCATCACCGCGCTTTTTTGCTGCGCTGCGGCGCGATTTTTTCGGCTTGCTCAGCGCTGGATCGAGGTTTTTCATTGCGTAACTTCAATAGCTTAAAATATGTATTGGTAATGCTCATAGTAGTGATTGAAACATTCACTTTGTCAAATACATAATTTCTGCCTAGCTTCGAGTCATTCCCGACCCGGAGCAACGCCATGGCAGTACCGCAGGAAAAACTCGAACTCGGCAACGTCGAGATCCACTCCGACCGCACCGGATACGAGAGCATCCTGACCCCGGCCGCATTGGCCTTGCTGGCGCGTCTGCACGACCGCTTTGAACCGATCCGTCAACGCCTGTTGCAGGCCCGACGTGAGCGCCAGGCGGGTTATGACGCTGGCGGCCTGCCCGACTTCCGTGCCGACACCACGGCGATCCGCGAATCGGACTGGAGCGTCGCCACCATCCCGGCAGCGCTGCGCGATCGACGGGTCGAGATCACCGGCCCGGTCGAACGCAAGATGATCATCAACGCGCTCAATTCCGGCTCGAAAGTGTTCATGGCCGATTTCGAAGATTCCTCGGCGCCCACCTTCGCCAACCAACTCGACGGCCAGATCAATCTGCGCGACGCGGTGAATGGCTCGATCGACTTCACCTCGGCCGAGGGCAAGTCGTACCGCGTCGGCGCGAACCCGGCAGTACTGGTGGTGCGCCCGCGCGGCTGGCACCTGCATGACAAGTTCTTCAGCGTGGATGGCGAGCCGGTGTCCGGCGCGCTGGTCGACTTTGCCTTGTTCGTGAGCCACAACGCCCGTGCGCTGCACAGCGCGGATCGCGGCCCGTACTTCTATCTGCCGAAACTCGAGGCGATGGAAGAAGCGGCGCTGTGGGACGCCGTGATGGCAGCCGCCGAAGAGGAACTGCAGTTGCCGGTCGGCACGATGAAGGCCACCGTGCTGATCGAGACGCTGCCAGCGGCGTTCCAGATGCACGAGATCCTGCATGCGCTGCGTCGCCGCGCGGTTGGCCTGAACTGCGGCCGCTGGGATTACATCTTCTCGTACCTGAAGACCTTGCGCGGCCATCGCGACCGCTTGCTGCCGGAACGTGGTCAGGTGCAGATGACCGCACCGTTCCTGAAGGCGTATTCGGAGCTGCTGATCCAGACCTGTCATCGCCGCGGCGCGTTCGCGATGGGCGGCATGGCCGCGCAGATTCCGATCAAGGGTGACGACGCGGCCAACGAAGCGGCACTGGCCAAGGTGCGCACCGACAAGCTGCGCGAGGTACAAGCCGGCCACGACGGCACCTGGGTGGCACATCCGGCTCTGGTGGCGGTGGCACAGCAGATCTTCGACGAATACATGCCGTCCGCCAATCAACTGTCCCTGCTGCGCAACGATGTGCAAGTGAGTCGGGAACAGTTGCTGGCAGCACCGAACGGCACCATCACGCGTGCCGGTTTCGACAACAACGTCGAGGTGTGCCTGCGTTACACCGCCGCGTGGCTCGACGGCCTGGGCTGCGTGCCGATCCATCACCTGATGGAGGACGCCGCTACCGCCGAGATTGCCCGCGCCCAACTGTGGCAGTGGCTGCATCACGGTGAACTCGAATTTCCCGACCATGCCCCGATCGACTTCGCATTGTTTGACCACGCGCTGGCCACGCATACGCATCGCCTGCGTGACAGCCAGCATCCCGGTGCCGCCCGTGCCGACGCCGCCGCCAAGTTGCTTTCGGCGATGACCCACGCCGATGTCCTCGGCGACTTCCTCACCCTGCCTGCCTACGACCAGCTCGCCTGATCCATCCCTCAGATCCGATCGCCACGAATCATCGTCCTACGGAGCCACGCCATGAAGACCACCGCCCTGCAAACTGCTGAACAGATCAAGCTGGACTGGAACAACAACCCGCGCTGGACCGGCGTGCAGCGCAACTACTCCGCCGAGGACGTGGTGCGCTTGCGCGGCACCGTGCAGGTGGAGCATTCGCTGGCCCGCCGCGGCGCCGAGCGGCTGTGGAAGTCGCTGCACAAGGAAGACTTCGTCAACGCGTTGGGCGCACTCACCGGCAACCAGGCGATGCAGCAGGTCAAGGCCGGTTTGCAGGCGATCTACCTCAGCGGCTGGCAGGTCGCCGCCGATGCGAACGTGGCCGGCGAGATGTATCCGGACCAGTCGTTGTACCCGGCCAACTCGGTGCCGCTGGTGGTCAAGCGGATCAACAACACCTTGCTGCGCGCCGACCAGTTGCATCACGCCGAAGGCAACAACGACATCGACTGGCTGGTGCCAATCGTGGCCGACGCCGAGGCCGGTTTCGGCGGCGTGCTGAATGCATTCGAGTTGATGAAGGCGATGATCGAAGCCGGCGCTGCCGGCGTGCATTTTGAAGATCAGCTGGCCTCGGTGAAGAAGTGCGGCCACATGGGCGGCAAGGTGCTGGTGCCGACCCGCGAAGCAGTCGACAAGTTGAACGCCGCGCGCCTCGCCGCCGACGTTGCCGGCGTGCCGACCCTGCTGGTGGCGCGCACCGATGCGGACGCCGCTGACTTGCTCACCTCGGACATCGACGACAACGACAAGGCGTTCATCACCGGCGAGCGCACCGTCGAAGGCTTCTACCGGGTCAAGCCCGGCCTGGATCAGGCGATCAGCCGCGGCCTGGCCTACGCGCCGTACGCCGACCTGATCTGGTGCGAAACCAGCAAACCGAACCTCGACGACGCGCGCCGTTTCGCCGAAGCGATCCACGCGAAATTCCCCGGCAAGATGCTCGCGTACAACTGTTCACCCAGCTTCAACTGGAAGAAGAACCTGGACGACGCCACCATCGCCAGTTTCCAGAAGGAACTGGGCGCGATGGGTTACAAGTTCCAGTTCATCACGCTGGCCGGCTTCCACAGCCTCAACTACGGCATGTTCGACCTGGCACATGGTTATGCACGCCGCCAGATGAGCGCGTTCGTCGAGCTGCAGGAAAAGGAATTCGCCGCCGCGGACCGTGGCTTCACCGCGGTGAAGCATCAGCGCGAAGTGGGCACCGGTTACTTCGATGCGGTGACCCAGGCGATCCAGCAGGGCCAGTCTTCGACCACCGCATTGACGGGTTCGACCGAGGAAGAGCAGTTCAAGCAGACGGCGGCGGCGTAAGCACGCAAGTGTTCACCCCGGACTGAAAAGAACTGCTGCGGAGCGGCGCACCGATCTTCATTTCAGCGAAGATCAGCGCGTCGCTTCGTTGCGTTTACCTCGAAAGACTGCACGAACGGCAACGCCACTGCGATGGACTTCTGTAGCTCGCTGATGCGCCGTCCCGCAACCTTCAGCTTGGGCGAAAACCCTGCTGCATCATGCGTGGGTAGCAAGACCCTCGTCGGCCTGAGCCCGCGTGGACGCATCGGCACTCACATCCACGCGATTGCGACCCGATTCCTTGGCGCGATAGAGCGCCAGATCGGCTTGCCTCAACAATTGATGCAACGTGAGTTCGGAACAGGGACTGCAGACCAGCCCGAAGCTCGCCGATACGTGGATAGTGCTATCCGAATCCAGCACCATCGGCATCGCTGCCAACGCAAGCCGAATGCGCGTGGCAATCTCAACGCCTTGCTCACGTGAGCATCCCGGCATCAGCAGGCCGAACTCCTCACCACCCAGACGGCCAAACACGTCCGAGCCGCGCAGTTCTCCCTGACAAGCAGCCACGGCATGTCGCAAGACCACGTCGCCAGCGGCGTGGCCGTAGGTGTCGTTGACCAGCTTGAAGTGATCCAGATCCAGCACGACCAGGCAGACACTGGTTTTTGTCTTGCTGAGCCGTCGCAACGTGCCACGGGCCTCCTCGAAGAAGTGCTCGCGGTTGAACGCCCCGGTCAATCCATCATGACGCGCCATGTTCCGGAAGCGCAGTTGGGAGCGCCTCAGCCACACCATCGCCAAAGTGATGAAAGCCAGCACGACCAGCAGCAGCACGATGAACAGCTGGCTGGTTCTCTGCGCCTGACTGGTCAGCGCCTGACGCAACTGAAGAATGCTGTTCTGCTTGCTCAACGCATCCAGCTTCACCTTCTTCGCTTCAACCTGCTGCCTGACCATCTGATAGGCCAGTGCACTGGCCTTGGCATCATCCAACGCCGCCGTCTCCTGGGCTACATACTTCTCGTAATAAGTCAGTGCGGCGGTGTCATTACCGCTCATCTTCTCAGCCTCGTACAACACTTTGTAAGCGGCCGGCAGGGTCCATAGCGGGCTATCCGCGCCTGTTACGGCAATGCTGGCCAGTGCGTATTCTCGTGCCTTGGCGGCATCACCGCGACTCAAATAGGCCTGCGCCAGGGTGACGGGCAAGGACGCAAGATACGCGGTGTAGCGTGTCTTACGGACATCGGGAGCAATCCGTTGCAGCAAGGTAATCGCGCGACTGGCATGGCCTTCAAAAATCAACTCGCTGGCCAGATCCAGGCGCAACGGAACCACTTGCTCGGGTACGCCGGCAGCAAGGCACACATCAATCGCATGTTGAAATTCGGGGCTGCCTGAGGTCACCTTGTCGCCATACAGTAAAGACTGCACCTCAAGCGCACTGCCGAAGCACTGAGCCTTCGGCGAGGGCAGCTCGGACTTCATCTGACGCGCATACTGCAGCGCCAGGTCGTATTGCCCCACGGCCGTCCGGTTCAACATGAGGATGATTTGATACATCGCCTCCATGCGCGCGGTCGGGTCAGTGACTGTCGGAAGTTCGACCATCAAGGCATTGGCCAGCGCATAGGCTTCGACATAGTGTCGACTGAAGAATTTGCCGCGCAACAAGGCGGCCTGTGCCCGCACGGCAAGCGCCTTGTCGCCGGAGTGGTCGATGATGTCGACCAGAGCAGCCTCCACGCTGGCGTACTTGCCATCGAACGTGGGCGGCCATGTGTCCAGCAGCTGCAGGTGCCAACGCTGCTGCGCCGTCAGCTGCTTCTCGTGCAAATGCAGCTTCGCGACAAGAACCTGGAATTGTGCCGGCTTGCCCGGCCATGCCGCTTCAGCCTGGCCCAGCATCACGGCAGCCGAAGGCTGGCTCTCAGGCAGGCTGGACGCCATCAAGTTCGCGCAAGACAGCACGGCTGCCAAAACGACAACCGCTGTCATGCAGACCAACTTGCCGCATGCCATCACATCATCTCCGGGCTAATGCTCCCCAGTATCCGGGCCGTCCGCTTCGCCATCCTCGCCACCGGGCTCATTTTCCATCTCGTCGTCAGCGGGATCGCAACCACCCTGACCAGGATTGTGGTTGACCTGCGCGGCGAGATTGATCCGGGCACCAAGCTCCTGCGCGAGATGGCTCCTGTCACCCGAGGCGGCGGCCAGCTTCATGCTGACGCTGGCGTCCATCGAACCCAAGGCATGCATGAGGTTCTCCCGGGAAGCCCGACGCAAGGATGCGTCCCGCCCGATGGTCTCCAGCAATTCGATCGTATTGGACATGATTTACCCTGATTTTTCGTGTGAATGAATGACAACCCATCACGGAAAGCGCTCAGCACACCGTCGCGGTTGCGCCAGGCACTGCCTGGCTTTTCACTGTGCGACAACGTCCCCCGACCCCGCTCCACAGGCTAACACCGATCACCATGACGCAGCGCTGTTCCAAGCTACTATGTCGGGGTTGCGGCGGCCCGGTCCAGAGCGGCCAGGCGCTTCCGTACGGCATGGTTGACCAGCAGCGGCGCGGCGGGCGGCAGTACCACAGTCTCTTCGGCCGTCACGGGTGTTTCCGGAAGGTCACGCAGCAGCACCCGACGAATGCGTGGCTGTTCGATCGGCAACGTCGCGCCACGATAGATGATCAACTCGTGATCCAGCGGGTAGTCGTCAGCCAGCACATCCACCAGCACCTGACGGTATTCCGGGCCGGTGGCGAAGCGCTTCATCGAACGATCGCCGACCAGGCCCACTTGCCACAACACCAGGTAGGCACCGGGATTGAGGCGGGTCTCGCAAAACAGCAACTGGCTGGCCTCGTAGTGCTGGCAGCCGCGTCGGCCGGGATCGATGCCGAGGTCCGCATACAGGCAATCCTCGGCGGAAATTCCAGGCTCCATATGCGCCTGAAAACCTTCCTCGCGGGCCACCTTGATCACCTCATGCGGCGACCACGCGAAAATGCCCGGATGGCCATAGAACGCCGCGCAAACTTTCTTGCCCGCACGCACTTCGACCATCATCACATCAACCCATTCGCGATAGGTAACCGCGCGGGATTTATCACCCTTGCCGTAGTAAGGCTGCAGGCTACGCACGTCCGGATGCATGCGTTCCAGCCACATCTCCACGATGGCATCCGAAAGCGCCGCAAAGACCACGTCAGCCTGTTCGATGTAGCTGCGGGCGAGCGGCGAAAGATGCGATCCCAGGGTCATGCCCAGACCGACGCAGGCGATACTGCCGTGCTGTACAGGGGCTTCCGGCAATGACGCGGTGGTGGTGTTCATGGGTGAAGATATCCGGGGGACTTCATGAGTGGAAACGGCTCGACGACAACTTGCAGCCATGCCGAGAAATAGCCAGCGAATATACCGGGAACAGCCCTCAAACCCACGATGACCGTTGGCATGTGGAATGGTGGCTAGCTACTGGCCGGCGGCACCAATGCAATCACCGTCCAGCCCGCCTTGGGTTCCAGTTCGCGCTTGGCCGAGGCGACCCGTAACGTGCCCTTCTCCTCCACCCCGAACATCAATACCGTATTGGAGCCGTACTGATCGATGAAGTGCGGCCAGTCGAAGGTAGCGCTGAGCTTGGTCGACTTGATTCGCCAGCCCTGCCCGAGCATTTCGGCAAAACGACCATGGGTCATCGTTTCGTCGAACAGCGGCGGCGCCAGCAGGTTGCCGGCGAGGGCGGCACGGTCGGTGTTTTCCTGCGGGGTCAGATTGCGCAGGCGATAGACCTTCTCACGCCCGAACTCCTGCCGGTAATGCACGCATGCCAACGAATTGCGTTCGCGGTGGGTGGATACCGCCAACAGGCGGCCAATGCCGGTGAGATCCAGGTGAAGCTCGGCATGCGGCGAGGCCGGATTGCCGAAGAATGTATTGCGCCCTTCCATCCGGGCGAGCCGGATGCCGTCCCAGTCATCGTCAGCCAGCACCACGTGAAACTCGGCCTCGTCCAGTGCCTTGCCGATCGCGCGAGCCACCACATCGGAACCGAAGATCAGCACGCCGCGCGGCTCCGGCTCAGCCACCTTCAGCCACAACGCCAACGGGCGCGCGGTCGCACTCTGGAACACCACGGTGCCGATGATCAGGGTGAATACCAGTGGCACCAGTGCATCGGCGCCGGGCACACCCATCACGTCCAGCCGCAGCGCAAACAGTGCCGACACCGATGCCGCCACGATGCCACGCGGCGCCACCCAGCCGATCAACGCGCGCTCGCGCCAGTTCAACCCGCTACCGAACGTGGCGAACGCCACGGTCACCGGCCGTACCAGTAGTTGCGCGATCACGAACAAGGCAATGCCGGCACCAAGCATGCCGTTCGGCAACGGCCAATGCAGTCGGGCGGCCAGCAGGATGAACAGCATCGACACCAGCAGCGTGGTCAGGCTTTCCTTGAAGTCGAGAATGTCGTCGATATGCACACCACGCAGGTTGCCCAGTGCAATACCCATGATGGTCACCGCCAGCAGGCCCGACTCGTGGGTGAATGCATTGGAAACACTGAAGGCCAGCAGCACCGAGGCGAGCACCGCGTAATTCTGCAGATATTCGGGAATCATCTGACGCCGAAGGAACGCCGCCATCATCCAGGCCGACAGCGCGCCGATCACCACGCCGCTGCCGATGGTGGCCACGAAAATACCGATGGTATGACCTTCCTGCCGCGAGATGATCGCCTCATAAATCAGCACGGCGAACAGTGCGCCCAGCGGATCGATCACGATGCCTTCCCATCGCAAGGTGTTGGCGATGCGGGCGTTCGGACGCAATGTGCGCAGCATCGGCGCAATCACCGTCGGGCCGGTCACGCACGCCAGCGCACCGAACAATAGTGCGATCGACCAGCTCAGGCCGGCCACCAGATGCGCTGCCAGCGCCAGCAGCAACACCGTAGCTACCGCGCCATAGGTGATCAGCCCGCGCACCGCCTTGCCGATGCCCGGCAGCTCATGAAAGCGCAAGGTCAGGCTGCCTTCGAACAGAATCAAGGCCACTGCCAGCGAAACCGCAGGGAACAGCAGGTTGCCGAGCAGCTTGTCCGGGTCCAGCACGCCGCTGACCGGACCCAGCAGAATGCCGGCCAGCAACAGGAACACGATCGCCGGCAGCCGCACCCGCCACGCCAGCCATTGCGCCAGAAAGCCGATCACCAGCATGCCGGCAAGCATCAGGCTGAGCTCGATAGTCATCGCAGTCCTTGGGAAGATCCGGGCGCTATCGGAACATGCGCGGCAGGACACGTCCAGCGGCGCGGATGCGCAAGCTGCTCAGAAGCGCCGGTATTGCAATGCTTCGGCCAGGTGCTCGCGCTCCAGCAAGGCCGCGCCACCGTCCAGATCGGCGATCGTGCGCGCCACCCGCAGTACGCGATGGTAGGCACGCGCAGACAGACCGAGCCGCTCCAACGCACCTTCGAACCAGCGGCGTTCGGGCGCGCCCAGCGCACAATCGCGTTCGAGCTCGCGGGTACTGATTTCCGCGTTCGGCCGGCCCGCCCGCATCAGCGATTGGCGACGCGCCTTCAGCACGCGCGTGCGCACCGTAGCCGAGTCCTCATCGCGTTCGCCACGTGGCGCGCCCAGATCCGCCAGCGGCACCGGCGGCACTTCCACGCACAGATCGATGCGATCCAGCAGCGGACCGGAAATGCGCGAGCGATAGCGCTGGATCTGATCCGGCGTGCACTGGCAACGCGGGCTGCCGGCATAACCACAGGGACACGGATTCATCGCCGCGACAAGCTGAAACTGGGCGGGAAACGTCGATTGCCGTGCCGCCCGCGAAATCATGATGTGACCGGACTCCATCGGCTCACGCAGCACCTCGAGCACGTGCCGGCTGAACTCCGGCAACTCGTCCAGAAACAGCACGCCGTTGTGTGCCAGCGATACTTCACCCGGCCGTGGATACGAGCCACCACCGACCAGTGCCACTGCCGAAGCGGTGTGATGGGGCGAGCGAAACGGGCGTCGGCGCCAGCGTGCGAAGTCCGTAGCTTGTCCGGCCACGGACAGCACCGCGCAGGTTTCCAGCGCCTCTGACTCGCTCAGCGGCGGCAGGATACCCGGCAGACGTTCGGCCAGCATGGTCTTGCCCGTACCTGGCGGCCCGATCAGCAACAAGTGATGACCACCAACTGCAGTAATTTCCAGCGCGCGGCGCGCCTGCAGTTGCCCGCGCACGTCGGCGAGATCAGGGCCGTCCTCGGCGCCACCAGTGCTGGGGATGCCAACCGGCATCGACAGCTCTTGCGCACCACGCAGCCAACCACACACTTCGGCAAGGCTGTCGGCCACGCGCACGTCGACATCGGCCACCAAGGCCGCTTCGGCAGAATTTTCACGCGGCACCACCACGCGACGACCGCGCGCCCGGGCACGCAGCAAGGCCGGCAATACACCAGATACGCTGCGCAGCGCGCCACTCAGCGCCAGTTCGCCAAGAAACTCGCAATCGTCCAGTTTGTCGCGCGGCACCTGACCGCTGGCGGCGAGAATGCCCAGCGCAATGGCCAGGTCGAAACGACCGCCGTCCTTGGGCAACTCTGCCGGCGCCAGGTTCACCGTGACGCGCCGCCCGGGATATTCGAAGGCCGTGTTCTGGATCGCCACGCGAACCCGATCACGTGCCTCGCGCACCGCCGCCTCCGGCAGGCCCACGATATTGGTAGAGGGCAGGCCGCCGGAAAGATGCACCTCGACCATGACTTGCGGCGCGGCGATTCCTTCCTGCGCGCGGCTCAGGGTGACGGCAAGGCTCATGCGGCCAGCGGTCGATGGAACAGCGCGGCATGAGACATGCAGGGCGTTGCGCTGGCATACATGGGCATCGAACGGCTCCATCAGCAGCGCTGAACAAATAACCGCCTCCGATCGTTCTCGGGGTGAGGGTGACAGATCGGAGGCGGCTCCCGGGAGGCGGTGTTACGACCCCGCGCGGGCAGCTACCGTGGCCTCTAACTGGGCCACGCGTTGCTCCAATTCGTCGACCTTGGCGCGGGTACGCGCCAGCACCTGGGACTGGACTTCGAATTCTTCGCGGGTGACCAGGTCGAGGCGGCGCAATCCTTGCGCCAGAACATCCTGGAAGTTGGTTCGCAAATCCTGATGCGCCTGTGCCAACCCTGGCGGTACCAACGACACAAGTCGCAGGGCAATCTGGTCGATATCCTGCCTATCCATCATGGACAGCGCCTCGAGCTCGTCGAGGTAAATATTAGGTGAATGCAATTCAGCGTCGCCATCGGTACGGCCCCTCAATAGTTGTAGGGATTGTCCTACAGACGCCACGATCAGGCGACAACACCTGTTCAGACAGGCAGAATGACCTACCGTAGTATCCAACCCCGTTGGCAAAGGAAAACCCATGAAGCTGGTCGTGGCGATCATCAAGCCGTTCAAGCTGGACGATGTCCGCGAGGCGCTGGCCGAAGTAGGCCTGCAAGGCATCACGGTGACCGAGGTCAAGGGCTTTGGCCGCCAGAAAGGCCATACCGAGCTGTATCGCGGTGCCGAATACGTGGTCGACTTCCTGCCCAAGATCAAGCTGGAGGTGGCCGTGGCTGATGACCAGCTCGACCGGGTGCTGGAAGCGATCCAGAATTCCGCCCGCACTGGCAAGATCGGTGACGGCAAGATTTTCGTCACCTCCCTGGAGCAGGTAATCCGCATCCGCACCGGCGAACTGGATCACGACGCGCTGTAATTCCCCGCCCGGCTTGGCCAGCACCTGCTGTCTGCCGACTTATGCACAACTTGTTGGGTTGACCCTGTCGTGGTCACCCGATATGTTGTGCCCGTCGGTGCCCGACCAGATGCGACATCGGTCGGGCTTAAAAGGGAATCCGGTGTAACTCCGGAACTGCCCCGCAGCGGTAAAGTGGAAACGAACGCCCCCACATGCACTGGCCCTCGGAGGCTGGGAAGCGGGAGCCAGTAGGCGGGTCGAAAGATCCACGTCCGCAAGTCCGAAGACCTGCCGACACACCGGGACGAACGTGTTCCGGTGCGTAGTGACGGCTTCCGCGGGGAAGTGCGTGGTGAAGGCAGGTGCCGTTTCGGCACATGTCTTGCGCGTCGCCTCCGGAATCCATCGCTATCAGGCCCTGCTCGAGGGAAGCAGGCGTTTGATGTCCATGCTTCGGAGCCACCTGCCATGCAACCCCTCGATACCGTAGAGCACGAGCGCACCGTCGCGCGTGCCGAAACATCCACTTTGGGCGAAATGCCCTCTTCGTCCAACACGCCCTTTGCGCTGACGCCACCGCATAACCCGGCACAGATGCACGTGACCAAACGCAACGGCGGTCAGGAAACCGTCGACGTCAACAAGATCGTACGGGCCGTGACCCGCAGCGCCGAAGGCCTGCACGGTGTCGACCCGTTGCGGGTGGCGCTGAAGACCATTGGCGGGCTCTACGACGGCGCCACCACGCAGGAGCTGGATCAGCTGTCGATCCGCACCGCCGCCGCGCTGACCGCGGAGGAGCCGGAATATGGCCAGCTCGCCGCGCGCCTGTTGGGTGCTTATATCGACAAGGAGGTCAGCGGCCAGGAAATCCAGAGTTTCTCGCAGTCGATCGTGCGCGGCGCCGAGCTGGGCATTCTCAACGACCGCCTGCGCGACTTCGTGGCAGCGAATGCCCGCAAGCTCAATGACGCGATCGACCCGCTGGCAACCCGCCGCTTCGAGTACTTCGGCCTGCGCACGGTGTGCGACCGCTACTTGCTGCGTCATCCGCAGCAGCGACTGGTGATCGAGACGCCGCAGCATTTCTTCATGCGCATCGCCTGCGCGCTCGGCGGCAACGAAATCGCCGAAACGCTCGAGCTTTACCGCCTGCTGTCCTCACTGGAATACATCGCCAGTTCGCCCACGCTGTTCAACGCGGGCACTGCGCATGAGCAGTTGAGCTCGTGTTACCTGCTCGACTCGCCACTCGATTCGCTGGAGTCGATTTACGACAAGTATGCCGACGTGGCAAAGCTGTCCAAGTTCGCCGGCGGCATCGGACTGGCCTATTCCCGAGTGCGTTCACGCGGATCGCTGATCAAGGGCACCAACGGCCATTCCAACGGCCTGCTGCCGTGGTTGAAGACGCTGGACGCCTCGGTCGCCGCGGTGAACCAGGGTGGCAAGCGCAAAGGTGCTGCCTGCGTGTATCTGGAGTCGTGGCATGCCGACATCGAGGATTTCCTCGAACTGCGCGACAACACCGGCGACGATGCGCGCCGTGCGCACAATCTCAACATCGCCAACTGGATTCCCGACGAGTTCATGCGCCGGGTCGAGAGCGATGGCGACTGGTCGCTGTTCGACCCCAAGGTGATGCCGCAGTTGATCGATAGCTGGGGCGAGACATTCGACCTGCTGTATCGCGAAGCCGAGGCGAACGGTCTGGCGGTGAAGAAGGTCAAGGCGCGCGAGCTCTACGCGCGGATGATGCGCACGCTGGCGCAGACCGGCAATGGCTGGATGACCTTCAAGGACCGTTGCAACGCCACCAGCAATCAGACGGCCAAAGCCGAGAACGTAATCCACTTGTCCAACCTGTGTACCGAAATCCTCGAAGTGAGTTCGGTAAACGAGACGGCGGTATGCAACCTCGGTTCGGTGAACCTGTCGCGCCACGTCGTTCGTGCTGCCGATGGCAGCTACGCGTTCGATTACGACCAACTCGCCTCCACCGTACGCACCGCGGTGCGCCAGCTCAACCGCGTGATCGACCTCAACTTCTACCCGATCGAAACAGCGCGCACGGCGAACATGAAATGGCGACCGGTAGGCCTGGGCGTGATGGGCCTGCAAGACGTGTTCTTCAAACTTCGCCTGCCGTTCGATTCGACCGAAGCACTGGCCCTGTCCACGCGCATCGCGGAGGAAATCTATTTCCACGCGCTGTCGCAGTCATGCGAACTGGCCCAAAACGAAGGTGCGCATCCCGGCTTCGCCGACAGCCGCGCAGCCCACGGCGAACTGCAGTTCGACTACTGGCCGAATGTCGCGCCACATGATGTCGAACGCTGGGATGGACTACGCGACAAGATCAAAAGCCATGGCCTGCGCAACTCGCTGCTCATCGCGATTGCGCCTACCGCCACCATTGCATCGATCGCCGGCTGCTACGAATGCATCGAGCCGCAAGTGAGCAACCTGTTCAAGCGCGAGACGCTGTCGGGTGATTTTCTGCAGGTGAACCGCTACCTGGCGGACGAGCTGAAGGCGCTCGGCCTATGGACGCCTGAAGTGCGCGACGCAATCAAGCTGGCCGAAGGGTCGATCCAGAATATTGCCGCCATTCCCGAGCGCCTGCGCACCATCTATCGCACCGTATGGGAACTGCCGCAAAAAGCATTGATCGACCTGGCTGCCGCGCGCAGTGCGTACATCGACCAAAGCCAGTCGCTGAACCTGTTCACCGAAAACCCGAACATCGGCCAGTTGAGCTCGATGTACATGTACGCGTGGAAGGCCGGCATCAAGACCACCTATTACCTGCGTTCCAGGCCAGCCACCAAGATCGCCAAAACCACGGTGTCAGCGATGCCCGATCAGGCCCAGGCGAATGCGGCGGTGTTCTGCTCGCTGGAAAATCCCGAGTACTGCGAAGCCTGCCAATAGGGTGAGAAATGAGTGTGGAGGAGCGAGAAATGGGAGATGGCAGACCTGGAGACCCAAGCCTCTCTCCACTCACTTCTCTTCACTCACTTCTCGCTTTCCGGCGCATCGTTGTACACATACGACTGACTTCATCCAGCGCGACACGAACACGTTCGGTTTCGTTACCGGGAAACCAGCCAAGCTGCTCGCATAACGTGATTTGGGTATCCAGCTCGGCGACCGAGCCATGTGCAATGGCTAGAAACTGGGCCTTCTCCCTCTTCGACTCTCGCGTCCACCCCTCGGCAATGTTGCTTGGCACCGAAACAGCGGCTCGCGTGAGCTGACTTCGCATTCCATAGATCTCTTCCCTCGGAAGAAACGCCGTCAGTCGGTATACCTCGCGCGCCATGTCCATCGCGCGCTGCCACACCTTCGTCTCTCTATAGTGCACAGGACCTCCTTGTCATGACTGCATCATCTCTCGTTTCTCACTCCTCTTCACTCACTTCTTCGCTCATTGATCCGGGTTTCGAGCTAACACTGCGCCCGATGCGCTACCCCGGCTTCTACGAGATGTATCGCAATGCGATCAAGAACACCTGGACCGTCGAGGAAGTGGATTTCTCGATGGACACCAGCGATCTGGACAACAAGATGTCTGCTGCTGATCGTCATCTGATCCGGCGCTTGGTGGCATTTTTCGCCACCGGCGACACCATCGTGTCGAACAACCTAGTGTTGAATCTGTATCAGCACATCAATGCGCCGGAAGCACGCATGTATTTGTCGCGCCAGTTGTACGAGGAGGCGTTGCACGTGCAGTTCTACCTCACCTTGCTGGATACCTATATCCCCGATCCGGAGGAGCGCAATGGCGCGTTCGCGGCGATCGAGACGATTCCGTCGATCCAGCAGAAAGGTGCGTTCTGTTTCAAGTGGATCGATTCGATCCAGGGCTTGCACCGACTGGAAACGCGCGAACATCGGCGGCAGTTCCTGCTCAACCTGATCTGCTTCGCCGCCTGCATCGAAGGTCTGTTCTTCTACGCCGCGTTTGCCTACGTCTATTACCTGCGCTCGCGCGGCCTGCTGCATGGCTTGGCGGCCGGCACCAACTGGGTGTTCCGCGACGAGAGTTGCCACATGGCGTTCGCGTTCGAAGTGGTGCGCACGGTGCGTGAACAGGAGCCTGACTTGTTCGACGATGCCATGCGCGCGCAGGTCGAAGAGATGATGGAGGACGCCATCACCTGCGAAACCCAGTTCGCCGAAGACGTGCTCTCCGGTGGCGTGGTCGGCATGTCGGTGAAGGATATGCGCCAATACCTCGAGTACTGCGCCGACCAGCGGCTCACCCAACTCGACATGCCGAAGAAGTACGGCGCCAGGAACCCGTTCGACTTCATGGACCTGCAGGACGTGCAGGAAGTGGCCAACTTCTTCGAGCGACGCGTGTCGGCCTATCAGGTCGGTGTGCAGGGTGAAGTGGCGTTTGACATGGCGTTCTGAGCGAATGGCTCGAGCTCAAGGCCTTGACTCGTGCTATTCGTAATTTATTACGCTTTTTTTTCTTTTGAATCAAAGCTTTTGCGTTAACAAAGTGTCATGAAAAATCTCTAGAATGCGCACAGATCCGCCGCTGCGGCCGCAATGGCCGCAGCGCCGATCAACCAGCGGGTGGCCGTCGACGTAGGGGATTCACGGAGTAGTGTTCCGCGAGCCTGCGAGTCCTGGGCATCCCGCCGTGCCCACGATCCCAAGGATTTCCCATGACTACTTCCCATCGCGTCAGATTGCTGCCGTTCGCCATCGCGTCCCTGCTTGCCATGTCACCGCTGGCTGCCCAGAACGTCACCACGTCCGGTGTCAGCGGCCGCGTGCTGGACGCCAATGGGCAACCGGTAACTGGGGCAACGGTCACCATCGTGCACCAGCCCTCTGGCACGACCAAATCAGTTGTCACCGACAACGATGGTCGCTATACCGCGCAAGGCTTGCGCGTCGGCGGTCCGTTCGAGATCAGCGCAGACAAGGCTGGCCAGTCGGTTGAGCGTGACGATATCTATCTGCAGCTTGGCCGTCCGTCCTCGATCAACCTGAGCATGGCGCCCGCGGCATCAGCAGCGCGCAACCTGTCGGCGGTGACGGTGAGCGCATCCACGCTGGCGCAGACTTTCTCTTCGGACAACAAGGGCTTGTCGACCAATATTTCGCAGCAGCAGTTGCAGGCGACGCCCCAGGGCAATCGCTCCGTCGATGACGTGGCCCGGCTGGACCCACGCATCAACGTGACCGACCAGGGCACGGGCGCCATCTCTGCCAACGGCATGAACAATCGCTACAACAACGTCAGCGTCGATGGCGTTACCCAGGGCGACCCGTTCGGCCTCAACGCCAATGGCCTGCCGTACCAGAAGTCGCCGATCTCGCCGGAAACGATCGCCGAATACAACATCTCCACTGCCACCTTTGACACGACCTCCGATACCGTCGGCGCCGACGTCAACGCGGTGACCAAGAGCGGTACCAACCAGTTCCACGGCTCGGTCTATTACGCCTACCGCAACGCCAACCATCTGGTCGGCGACGCCGGCTGGCTGGACAGCAGCAACCCCGGCTACCACTACAAGGGCTACCAGAAGGATTCCACCGGCGGCTTCAATGTCGGTGGCCCGATCATCAAGGACAAGCTGTTCTTCTTCGTTTCGGCCGAGCACGAGAAGACTACCGGCATCGGCGCGGACTCCGCCAATGGCCTGGACAATTCGCTGGGTAACGGCCCGTCGACCAGCAACAAGGTATCCCCCGGTGATCTGCAGAAAGTGATCGACGCCGCCAAGGCGCTGGGCCTCACGCCCGGTGCGTTCGGCGGCCCGACCGGCCTGGCTTATGACGACAAACGCTATCTCGGCAAGATCGACTGGAACATCAGCAACGATCACCGCGCCAGCTTTACCTATCAGAACACCGAAGAGCAGCTGCCGGCCGTTGGCGGCAACAGCCCGAACAGTGTCGGCCTGACCAGCTACACCTATACCAAGGCGATCAGTACCAAGAACTATGTGGCCCACATCTTCGACGACTGGTCGGAAAACTTCTCCACCGAGGCCAAGGTCGGTTTCCAGAAATTCGTGCAGGACACCACCGCGCCTTACCAGCAGCCAGCAGTCAACGTGAACCTTTCGCCCGATGGCAAAGGTCCGTCGGTCAACCTCGGCGAAGAGCAGTACCGCCACTACAACCATATCGATACCAAGAAGTTCAGCGTCTTCCTGGCAGGCACTTATTATCTCGGTGACCACGCCATCAAGGGTGGCGTCGACTACCAGCGCAACAAGATCAACAACCTGTTCGGCCAGACCGAGTTCGGCCAGTACAACTTCTGGGGTCTCGACAACTTCATCGCCGGCAACTACAACAAGTACGTGCTGTATCACCCGGCACCGGGTTACACGCTGGGCGAGATCGCCGGCAAGTGGACCTACAGCCAGTACAGCCCGTTCCTGCAGGACACCTGGCAGGTCAACGAGCAGCTGTCGGTACAGTACGGCGTGCGCATCGACATCCCGCACTCCAGCGCACCGCCGGTGTACAACGCCGCGTTCTCGCAAGCCTTTGGCTACAGCAACAATTACACGGTCGGTTCGAGCAACCGCGTGGTGGAACCGCGACTGTCGTTCAACTACGCCTTTGACAGCACCTACAAGACCCAGTTGCGTGGTGGCGTGGGCCTGTTCCAGACAGCGCCGCCGACGGTATGGATGACCAACCCCTACCAGAACAACGGCATCACCCTGCGCTCCTACACCACCTTCGACCCAACGCTGGCACCCTTCAGCGCGGACCCGTTCAACCAGAACATTCCCGCTGGCGGCGGTGCCGGCTCGATCGACACGATCGCCAAGAATTTCCACCTGCCCACCGTATGGAAGGCCAGTCTGGCACTGGACCGCGAACTGCCTTGGTGGGGGCTGACGGCATCCGCCGAGTACGAGCACATCCAGGTGCGCGACGGCATTCTGTATCAGGCAGCAAACTTCGGCGCGCCCACCGGCGTATTGCCGGACGGCCGCCTGCAGTTCTGGAAGACGCCGGGCGAAGCACCGGTCTCGAAGGATGCATTGGCGAATCAAAATCGCGCCTTCTCCACAGCCTCGACGCTGCTGACCAATACCCACAAGGGCAAGTCCGACAGCTTCACCATGGCGTTGAGCAAGCCGTTTGCGTACGGCTTCTCCGGGACGGTCAGCATGACGTTCAACCACGCCACCGACGTCGACCCGGGTACCGACACGATTGCCTACAACGGCTATCAGCGCGTGGCACGGCTGAACCCGAACGCCGACGTGGCCGCGATCTCCAACTACAGCATCGCCAAGAGCTTCAAGGCCTCGCTGAACTGGCAGCACAACTTCTTCGGCGACTACCGCAGCCAGGTGTCGATGTTCTACAACGGTCGTACCGGCAACCCGTACACCTGGGTGTTCAGCAACGATGCCAACGGCGACAGTATCGGCGGTTGGGACCCGGCGTATATCCCGTCGGCTACCGATCCCAAGGTGGCCTTTGCGGCAGGCACCAGCGCGCAGGTGATCCAGCAGTTCGAAAGCTTCCTGGCCAGCGACTCATACCTGCGTGATCACCGGGGCCAGATCGCTGCCCGCAACGGCGACCGTACCGCGTGGGTCAACTCGCTGGACATGAGCTTCTCGCAGGAAGTGCCCGGCATCTTCAAGGGCAACAAGGGCGAAATCCGTCTGGACGTCTACAACTTCCTCAACCTGATGAACAAGAACTGGGGACAGGCCAGCAACACCGGCATCTACCCGACCCGCACGCTGGCCAGCTATGCCGGGGTCAATGCGCAGGGGCAGTACGTCTACTCCCTGCCCACCGACAAGAGCGGCAACTACCAGCCGCAGCAACTGCAGGTCTATGACGGCGGTTTCTACGATCCCAGCCGGGTGGTTTCGCGTTGGTCGGCCATGCTGACGTTGCGCTATACGTTCTGATCGGCGCGACCTTTCGGTTAGAAGCATGAAAAACGGCGCCCACGTGGCGCCGTTTTTTTTAACCAGCCCGACGTACATCCATGATCATCGACCTATTGACTACATCTGTAGTCATGGCGTAGTTTGACTACAACTGTAGTCAAAAGGCGTCACGATCATGCGCAAACCTTCCATCGGCGATCAGGAACTGGCGCTACTGCAGCATCTGGACGAAGGCGGCCAGGCCTCGGTAGGTGAAGTAGCCAGCACGTTCGGCGAGCCGCGCGGACTGGCCCGTTCAACCGTGCTCACGATGATGGAACGGTTGCGTACCAAGGGTTACCTCAAACGCCGTCAACGGAAAGGCATGTATCGCTACAGCACGGCCACCGGCGCGGCCGAAGCCGTTCGCAGTGCCGTTGGCAGCTTCGTCGAGAAGACACTCAGCGGTTCGGTATCACCGTTCGTGGCGTGGATGTCCGAGCACGCCGAAGTGTCTGACGACGAGTTGGCCGAGCTTGAGGCACTGGTTGCCCAATTGCAGTCGCGACGCAAGGAGAGCTGAGGTGAATGCACTCAGTCATTTCACCGACGTCCTGCTGACCCGTTTGCTATGGACGTCCATTCAGGCAACCGTGTTGATCGTGGTCGTCGCCTTGGTCGTGCGCCTGCTACCCCGGTTGCCGGCAGCCTTGCGCTGCACCTTGTGGTGGCTGATCAGCCTGCAATTGCTGCTTGGCCTTTGCTGGCACGCGCCGCTGGCACTGCCGCTGCTCAGCCCGGTGGCGGCCATGGCAGACAGCACGGCAGTCGAACCTGCTGCCGTCAGGCTGGCCTACGACACGGCCACACCGCTGGCGACAAGTGATGGCACTGCGGTTCATCACGAAAGTTCGCTGGGCGAAAGCGTGGCCAGCGGCCTCGCCCATTGGCGCACATGGTTACCCGAGCTGTGGCTGGTGGCGATGCTGGCCCAGCTGCCCCTGCTGGCGCGGCAATGGTTGCGCACGCAGCGACTGCTCCGTAACGCCGAGCCCCTGCTTGATGTCTCGATGCAGGCACTGTGTGCGCAGCGTGCACGTGCGCTCGGTCTGCAACGCTGTCCGCCGTTGTATGTCTGTGCTGACATCGAGTCGCCACAGGTCAACGGTCTGCGGCAGCCGGTGGTACTACTGCCCGCTGTACACGCCATGACACCCGCCGAATCGGCGATGGCGATTGCGCACGAACTGGCCCATTTGCGCCGCGGCGACCTGTGGCTGGGCTGGCTGCCGGCCATCGCCGGACGGCTGTTCTTCTTCCATCCGCTGGTCAGGTGGGCCATGCGCGAATACGCGTTCGAGCGTGAAGCCGCTTGTGATGCCGAAGTGCTGCGACAGACCGGCACGCCACCCCACGCCTATGCCCAACTACTGTTGCGGCTCGGCATATCCCACCCGATGCACGCCGGTCTCGCCGGCGCTTCCCCCACGTTCCAGAACCTGAAGAGGCGACTGACCATGCTCCAGCATGTTGATCCCGTATCCCGCCGGCACCTGCGTGGATGGCTGTTGGTAGCGCTGGTTGCCGTGGCTGGCGTGCTGCCCTATCGCGTCACCGCTGCCAGCAATAAACACGACAACGCCACGCCAGTGGCCAGTGCATCGACATGGGCGCCGATACCGCCCGTGCCGCCCATGCCACCACCGCCATCCATGAACGCGCCGGTCATGCCGCCGCCACCGCCGCCGGCACTGATGAGCCCACCACCACCTCCGCCGCCCCCGCCGCCTCGTGACAATGGCTTCTCAGCGCAGCACGTGGATATCGACACTGCAAATCATGCGGAAAACGGCTTCGCGCTGTTCGACGGCAATTCGACCATCACCATCAATGGTTCCAACGCCGATCTCGATACGGTGAAGAAACTGCAAGCAGCCAACAAGTCGATGCTGTGGTTTCGTCGCGGCAACGAGGCCTACCTGATCCGCGACAAGGCCATGCTGGAACGTGCCAGCCGCATCTACGCACCGGTCACCGCACTGGCGCGGCAACAAGGTGAACTCGCCGGACAGCAGGGCGCCATCGCCGGCAGGCAAGCCGGCCTTGCGGCACAGGACGCCGCCTTTGCGCAGCAACAAGCCATGCTCGCAGGGCAGCAGGCGAAACTGGCCGCACGCGTCGCTACAGATGAGGCGAACGGCTCGAATCAGCAGAGCGAACTGGATGCGCAGCGGGCCCGGATGGATGCCGCCCAAGCACAACTCGACAAGCACCAGGCCGAAATGGACGCACGCCTGGGTGCTCAACAAAAAGAGCTGGAAGCACAGCAAGCCGGCTTCGAAAAGCAGCAGCAGGCGATGGATGACGAACAGCAGAAGGCACAGAAAACAGCGAGTCAGTCGATGAGCCAGCTGCTCGACGAAGCCCTGGCCAAGGGGCTGGCGCAGAAGACCAGCTCGCGCTGATACCACACAAGCTCAACCCGCCCTGCAGGCTCGACGCCGTGCGGCCACGGCGGCGAGCCTCACCTCAGAACCAGGGCCACGCCTTCAATTTGTACTCGACCGGCGGCGTATTGCCCGCGAGATGTTGCACGAAGTAATCCCAGCGACGACGCGTGGCATACGGCGTCGCCGAACCGTAACCGTGATGGGCGTTCGGGATCATCAGCAGGTCGAAATTGCGGTTCGCCTTGATCAGCGCGTCGACCACCAGCAGGGTTTCACCGGTAGGTACGTTGTCATCCATGGTGCCGTGAACCAGCATCAAATGACCCTTGAGGTCCTTCGCGAAACTCTGGTTGGCCTGAGCGTCGTAGTTGGTCTTGCCGTCCTTCGCGGTGACCAGCAGGCCCTGCCACTTCTCGGCCCAGTCGTCTTCGTAATTGCGGTTGTCGTGGTTGCCGCTTTCGGCCCAGCCGACCTTGAAGAAGTCGGGGTAATGGAACATCGCACCCGCGGTAGCATTGCCGCCGCCGGAGTGGCCCCAGATGCCAACGCGATCCAGATCGATCCACGGATATTGCTTGCCGAGTTCCTTCAGACCGATCACCTGATCCGGCAGCGTGTTGTCCTCGATATGTTCGAAGTACGCATCGTGGAACGCCTTGGAGCGCCACGGCGTACCCATGCCGTCAATCGCCACCACGATGAAGCCCAGCTCGGCCAACGACTGGTTGTCACCACGTGCCACCGAGAAGCTGCGCCCGCGCACCGAGCCGGTCTGCGGACCGGGATAGACGTAGTCGATGATCGGATACTTCTTCGAGGCATCGAAGTTCGTCGGCTTGAACATCATGCCGTACAGATCGGTCTTGCCGTCGCGCCCCTTCACCGTGAACGGAATCGGCGGTACCCAGCCCGAAGCCTTCAGACGCGTGATATCGGCGGTGGCAACGTCTGCCAGCTTGCGGCCATCCTTCGAACTGCGCAGCACGGTGACCGGCGGTGTCACCGGCGTGGAATACGCATCGACAAACGCATCGCCATCCGGTGACAGCGTCACTGTGTGGTCGGCCGCTTCCGGCGTCAGCAGCAGCGGTTTGCCACCATCCAGGCTGACCTTGAAGAACTGCTGATAATACGG
This sequence comes from Rhodanobacter sp. AS-Z3, assembly GCF_029224025.1. Taxonomy (NCBI): domain Bacteria; kingdom Pseudomonadati; phylum Pseudomonadota; class Gammaproteobacteria; order Lysobacterales; family Rhodanobacteraceae; genus Rhodanobacter; species Rhodanobacter sp. AS-Z3. Next base: position 939,591 of record NZ_CP119392.1, on the reverse strand, counting down.
ATTCACGCCGTTCGTGCGACCCACACCACGGAACCACACGGTGCGCGTTTTCGGATCGAGCTTGAGCACTTCGGTGACGTTGCCATCGCCCTTGGTGATCGCGTGCTTGAGCTTGCCGGTGTTCAAGTCATACAGGTACAGGTTGCCCCAATTGTTGCGCTCGGAGAACCAGATCGCCTCATGCGTTTCTGGCAGGTAGCGCCAGTTGACCGCGTCGTTGCCGCTCTCGTAATACGTCGGCACCTTTTCCTCGAACACGGTGCGCACTTTGCCGGTGCTGGTGTCGGCAATGCGGAACCATTCGTGCTTGTGATCGCGCGAGGTGGACACGAAGGCCAAGGTCTTGCCGTCGGCGGCCCACTTCACATCGTCCCAACCACCGTCGGGGCCGCAGCTGACGTCGTCGCACAGGCTGGAGCGATGCTGGTCTGGCGGCATCTGCAAGCGCACCATTTTCTTCGCGGCGACATCGATGATGACGCGCTCGATCATCGTCACGTCTTTATCGCCGACTAGCGGGTACTTCCACTTTTCCAGCTTCGGATGACCGACATTGGTGGTGATCATGTACATCTCGCCGGTCTTGCGCTGATCCTGCTGGAACGTGGCGATCTGTTTGGAATCGGGTGACCACTCGACGATGGCGTTGTTGGTGTGCTTCCAGCCAGCATTGTCGGTGGCGTAGCCGAAGTTCTCCACGCCGTCGGTGGTTAGCTGGGTTTCCTTGCCGCTGGCCACGTCGCGCAGCCACAGGTTCCAGTTGCGGATGAAGGCTTCGGACTTTTTGTCGGGCGACAGCGCGCCCGGCTCGTCACCGGTTTTCACCAGCTTGGTGCGATCAACGCAGCTTGCCTCCGCCGTAGCGAGGTCACACACGTAGTGCTTGCTGCGCAAGCCCACATCGACGCGGCCATCAGGCATCACTTCGTAGCTGCGCACCGGCAGCTTGCTGGCGTCGACGCTTTTGGCGCTGACCTTGCCCAGTGCTGCAGCCAGCCGCGCCTGATCGAACAACGGCATGGTCTTGCCGCTGGCAGCGTCCATCTTGAGGAAATGGTCACCGCTGGCGTCGTGGTCGACGAACCAGAAGTGGCCGTCATCAAGCCAGTTGACCTTCTGCACCGCGTGATCCACCAGCGGCATGGTGTTGTACATCATCAAGCGCTCGGCCTGCGCGTAATCGTTCGCGCTCAACGTGCGCCCCTGCGCCGCAACCCCGCCAGACAGCAACCCCAGCATCAGCGCCCCGAACAGACGCGACTTGCCGATCTTCGAATGCATGCATTTCTCCCGTGGATGCGAACGTCATGGCGCCGGCCGGCTGGCCGCTCCGGCTTGAACACTTGATCCTAGCGCGAGCGCCGATGTGGCTGCCCCTGCCAAAGGTCTATGTCGCCCCATCTTGTCACGCTCGCCGACAAGATCTTGCGGTCCAGTTGCTGCATACGGAAGCTCCAGCAAACGCCGCCCACACCGCCACCGCGACGCTATTCAGATTGCCGCTGGCGGCAACACCCGATCCGGATTCATGATGCCCAACGGGTCCAGCGCACGCTTGACGCGATGCATCAACGCAAGTTCCACCGGGTCCTTGTAGCGCGACAGTGCATCGCGCTTGAGCTGGCCCACGCCGTGTTCGGCACTGATCGAACCACCCACTGCATGGACGCGGTCGTGCACCACTTCGAACACGGCATCCTGCCGGGCCAGCAAATCACTCTCGCTGCCATGCTCGCCATGGGCCACGTTGTAATGCAGGTTGCCATCCCCCAGGTGACCGAAGATCACGTGCTGCACGCCGGGAAACGCCTGCTGCAAGGCCTGGTTGGTATCGCGCACGAACGCAGCCATGCGCGACACCGGAATCGAGATGTCGTGCTTGATGCACTTGCCCAGTTCGCGCTCGGCCAACGGAATGCTTTCGCGCAGATGCCACAACGCGCGACTTTGTGCGAGCGAGCCGGCAATCACCGCATCGCGGACACAGCCAGCCTCGATCGCCTCGCCCAACACGGTCTCGAAACGTTCGCGCGCACGCGCCTCACTTTCGCTATCGGACAACTCCAGCAACGCAAACCAGGGCAACGCGGCACTCACCGCGTCGAACGGCAGTTGCTGTGCGGGAAAGCAGCGCTGCACCGCTTGCAGGCAGTTACCGGCCATCAACTCGAAGCCGGTCAGCGACGCACCGAAACCCTGGCGGGCTAGCGTCAAGGTACGAATCGCATCCTCGATCGAGGACAGCGCCAGCAGCGCCGTGCAGCGTGCCACCGGCAGCGGATACAGCTTCAGCGTGGCGGCAGTGATGATGCCCAGCGTGCCTTCGCTGCCGATGTACAGATCGCGCAAGTCGTAGCCGGTGTTGTCCTTGCGCAGTCCGCGCAGGCCATGCCAGATGTCGCCTTGCGCCGTCACCACTTCAAGGCCGAGGGTGAGTTCGCGCATGGTGCCGTAGCGCAGCACCTGGGTGCCGCCGGCATTGGTCGCCAGATTCCCACCCACCGTGCAGCTGCCTTCCGAGCCCAGGCTCAGCGGAAACAGCCGGCCAACCTCATGCGCGGCTTGCTGCACTTCTTGCAGCACACAGCCGGCCTCGACATCCATGGTGTCGTTGTCTCGATCGATAGCGCGAATGCGATTCAGCCGTTGCGTGGAAAGCAGCACGGCGCGACCTGACGCATCCGGCGTGGCGCCGCCACACAATCCGGTATTGCCGCCTTGTGGTACCACCGGCACGCCGGCGTCGGCACACAGACGCACCAGCGCGGCGAACTCGGCGGTCGAGCCGGGGCGCACCACCGCCAGGGCAGCGCCGATATAGCGGCCGCGCCAGTCCGACAGATAAGGCGCCGCCGCATCACCGGTCAATACGTGTTGCTCACCAACGATGCCATGCAAGACGGCCAGGTCAATCATGATGTGCTTGTGTCCTGTCTCGATTTAGCGCCCACGATAACGGATCGACTGCAACTGCTGCAGCGAAGACGCCGACACAACGCGCCCTTCGGCATCGATGCTTGCTTAGCCGGGGCGCTGCACGATCACGAACACGGTGATCAAGGCCAGTTGCACCAGCGGGTAGTAGCTTGCGCGATCGAACAATGCGGCGGCGTCACGGCTGTCACTGGAACAATGCAAACGCCATGCAGGCCACAGCAGCAGGAACCCACCGGCCAGCGCGCTCGGCAACAAATACGCCAGGCCCAACGGACGCGGCGACATCAGTGGCAGCCACAGGCTGGCCAGCACGGACAAGCCCAGCGTGATGAGCACCAGGTAACCCGACGCACGCGTACCGATGGCCAGCGGAATCGTGCGTGCGCCGACCCGACGATCCTCTTCAATGTCGTTCCAGTCCGCCGGAATATTCTGGCCGCCGATTTCCCACAACACGATCCACGCCAGCATCACGCCCAGCAGCGGCAGTGAGGGATCGTGCTGAACCACGAACACCGCAGCGAGCGGGCCGCAGGACTTCACCAGTCCGCTGACCAGGGTGCGCCAATAGGTCACCTTCAGCAGCTGACAGTAAGCCACTTCCAGCACGGCCGCGGCCAGCACGATGATCACCAGTGGCGGATTGAGCAGATACGCACCCACTAATGCCAGCACATACCAGCAGCCGAACCACGCCAGCGCACTGCGCATGCTCAGCAGTTTCTGCGCCAGCGGATAACGCAGCTGGCTAGCCTCCACCGAGTAGCCCGAGTTGATGCCGGCGCCGGCGAATTTTTCCTGATCGGTCTTGACCCCGAGCAGATCATTCAACGCGTAGATGGCGGTATAGCCGGCCGCCGCCGTAGCCAGCGACAGCAACAGCACCGGCCACGCCGGAAAGCTGCCCAGCCACAGCAGCGCCGCGAAGCCGGGCAAAGCCACATCGAGCATGCCGTGGGCGGAACGGGACAGCGCCAGGAAACGACGCATCAGTGCTCGCCGCGCTTGATGAAGGCAGCCATGTAGTTGACATCCTCACGGCCGGCATCGACATGGAAGCGACGGCTCAGCGGGTTGTACATCAGGCTGGCAATTTCCAGAAAATCCAACCCCGCCGCAGCTGCCCACGCGCGCAGTTCGAGCGGGCGAATCAACTTGCGATAGCTGTGCGTGCCTCGCGGCAGCAGGCGCAACACGTATTCACCACCGACAATGGCAAACAGGAACGCCTTGGGCGTGCGATTGATGGTCGAGAACACCGCCCGACCGCCGGGCTTGAGCAGTCGCGCACACGCCGCAATCACCTGCGACGGATCGGGCACGTGTTCGAGCATCTCCATGCAGGTGACCACGTCAAAGCTGCCGGGCTGCTCCTTTGCCAGTTGCTCGGCGTTCTGATAGCGGTAGTCGATATTCAAGCCCTGCTCGTGGGCGTGTTGGCGCGCCACCTGCAGCGAAAGATCGGACAGGTCGATACCCGTGACTTGGGCGCCGGCAAGTGACAACGCTTCGGCCAGAATGCCGCCGCCGCAGCCGACGTCGACGATCCGCGGTTGCGTGGTGGTGATCTGATCGGTGATGAAGTTGCGGCGCAACGGATTGATCGTGTGCAACATGCCCATCTTGCCTTGTGCGTCCCACCAAAGCTTCGAGACGCGGTCAAACTTGGCAATTTCCTGGGCGTCAGCATTCGAGAACTGGTTCATTTTTCCTGGTTGTCCGATCGCGCAGCAGGGTAATGGCCGAGCTGAGCTCGGCCGCGGTAATGTCGTTGACGAAAACGCAGCGACCGATGCCATCGGGCAGCGGCACGTGCTGTGAACCATTGCGATGTTCGACGCGATCCAGCAGCGCGTTCCACATCAAGTCGATATCCAGCAATTCCACCAGCGGCACGATGCCCAACGTCCCGATCAGCGTGAACACGCGCTCGCAGGCAGCCGCGTCGAGCAAGCCGCGCTGGCGAGCAATCAGTACGGAAACGGCGATATCCAGCAGCACCGCTTCGCCGTGCAACAGATGTTCCGTGTAATGCGCTTCGAGGCCGTAGCTGAAGGTATGGCCGAAGTCGACGCTGCGCGCCAATACATCCTCGAACAGGTTGGGCTGCAGCTCTTCCAGCATGCCGCTGATCGAGCGATCCAGCATCACGCCACCGTCGCCATCCTGAAACGCGTTGGCGATGCTGGCGGCACCATGGTGTTCGAGTTGCGCGAACAACGCGGCGTCCTTGATCACCGCCAGCTTGAGGATCTCGCACATGCCATTGAGCATGTGCCGCAGTGGCAGCGTGGTCAGGAAGCTGCGATCCAGCAGTACCTGCAGCGGCGGCTCGAAGCTGCCCAGACGATTCTTGCGGCCGTTGAAGTTGATCCCGGTCTTGATCCCCACCGCCGCATCGACGTAACCCATCAACGTGGTCGGCACCTTGATATGCGGCACGCCACGACGGTAGCTGCCCGCCACGAAGCCCACCACATCGGTCAACACGCCGCCGCCGATGGCGATGATCGGTTCATCACGGCGGTGAATCGGAAAGTCGTCCAGCTCACGCACCAGCTGCAGATAGGCATCGACGGTCTTGGCCGCCTCGCCGCCGGAAAAATGGACGATCCGCGCGTCGATTCCGTGCTGCGCGAAGTAGGATTCCAGTGCGGCACCGTGGTAGCCGGCGACCTGCTCATCAACGACCACGAAACGACGCCCGCCATCGACCCGACCGGCGGCCAGCAGACTGCTGTTGGCCGGATCCAGCAGTGCGCTGGTCGCGATGATGTCGTAGCTGATCGAACGCTGGTGACTGACCTGCCAACGGGCCAGCGTGCTCATGTCGCCTCCAGCCATCGCGCCCTGGCCTGCAAAATGCGCCGCGCCACGTCTTGCGCCTGGCGCAGATCGTGATTGCGATAATTGCCGCACTGCTCGCTGTGCTGGTAGGGCACCTCGGTGGCGTCGAGCAGTTCGGCGAAAATTTCCGCCAGCACGTCGCACAACACCTCGGCGCGGCCCTCATTGAGGAAGACCAGATAGAAACCGGTCTGGCAGCCCATCACACCCACCGAGATGAAGTGCTCGGGAAGATGCCGCTGCAAGCCCTCCAGCAGCACATGTTCCAGTGAATGCAGTGCCGTCGTGCTCAGGTACTGATCTGCGTTCGGGCGACACACGCGCAGATCCACGCCATAGACCACGTCGCCCTTCCGGCCGCAGCGAGCCGACCTTAGTTTGACGCTGGGTGCGCGCAGCAAGCCATGATCAAGCTCACCGACCCAACGTGCTTGCCAGCCCAACGCCTGAATCTCGGCCATCGCCAGCACCGTGGTCGCACTTTTCATGCCGCGTCCCTTGCGCTATCCGCCACCAAGCCGGCCAGATGGAGATAGCTGCCGGCCAACGCCTGCTTCCACTCCGCCACATGGTGATACAGCTCGACCGAGCCATAACCGGAGAAGCCATGCGTGGTGAGCGCCTTGAAGCTGGCCGCGAAGTCCAGCGTTCCCTCACCGGGAATTTCGTGAAAGTGCACCACGCCGGTCAGCGTGTTGGCGACCATCCCGTGGACCAGTGGCGGTTGCTGCGCGCCGCGCAGATAGCCAATGATCGGGCGGGCACGCTCCAGCACATCGAAGCTCAGGCCGGGAACGGAAATCAGATAGGTGAAGATCTCATCATCCAGCGCCGAGCTGCCGGCATACAGGCTGCCGTAGTCCACGCGTTTAGCCGGGCCAGTCACGCCGGCACGGGCCAGCAGCAGGTCAATGCGACGCGCGCGTTCCGCCGTGGGCGGCATGTCGCTGAAGTACGACGGATGCGCTGGGTCCAGCAGCAAAAAATCAGCGTTGTCAGGAAAGTAGACCAACGTGCTGGCGTGCTTCATGTCGAATGCCAGCTGCGCGGCATCAGCGACGATCTTCAGGTTGTAACCCTGCCGCGTGTCGGAGATGTGCAGATAACGCGTCATCGGCGCCGCGCGCGCCAGTTCGGCGATGTAGTCAGGCTCGGAACAATAGGCGTGGCACAGGTCGACATGCAGGCGAAAGTGCTTTGAGCCGACGGCTTCAATCAGGGCCAGGCCATCCTCGATCGTCTCGACCAACATGCCCGGTTCGGGTTCGATCAACAGCGTAATGTCTTCGCCCGGGCGAATTTCGGCCAGACACTCGCGAATGCTCTCCACCAGCAACGCATGCGCATCGATTGACGGATGCGCGACGTGTTCCGCACGAATAAAGCCGCTGCCGAACGTGACCAGCGGCGCATCCAGCTGACGCGCCACATGGATGCCGCGCTTGACCAGATCGATGCGCCGTTTGCGTCCCGCCAAATCGATATCCATCAACGACGGCTCGTGCGGTCGCAGCGGATCGAAGAAGTGCGACGCGGTGGCCACGCAGGCCGGCTGCACGCCCGCCAACGCCAGGCGCTGCTTCACTTGTGCCAGATAAGCGTCATCGATATTGAACGGATTGAACTGATCACGATGGAACGAGATTTCGACACCTTCGTAACCCGCGGCGCCAACGGCGTCGATGGCCGCGAGAAAATCCAGCTGGGTCAGACCAAACGTGCTGTAGCTGAGTTGAACGTTGCCCATGATGCTCCGACTCGGTCATCTGCGTGTCTTTCGGTTGCATTGCCGTGAAAGGCAATGCAGCGAGGGAATCAGCACTGCGGCAAGCTTAGGAACAGCACGCAGGGTCGTACATGACGTTGGTCAAGACGCGCCAGATTTGCGCGTGGGATCGGCGCCAGAAACCTGTGCTGGTGATGAGATATCGCGCCAGCACAACATGGGCTGGCGCCGAAGTTTTCCGACGTGCAACGCCATGCATCAGGCCGGCCGTTCGAGCTTTTCCAAATGCTGGCAGGCAGCATGAGCGCCCTTTTCAGCACGTCAATGTGCTGAATCTCGCGAACCCAACCACGTCATGCCTGTGACGTTCTGCCGCAAGCTGTCCTACGGCACGAGACCGCCCGAGGGCAACGTTGCTTGCGTTTCATCAGCTAGCTGCTGCACTCCCGATCGCCGTCCGTCAACGACAAGCGGCTCAGTTCCTTCAAACAGGAGTCTGCCAAACGTAGCCTGGTGGCCTGCGCCTCCACAGATACGCTCGACATCGCGGCGGTTGGGTCGGGTGATGGCGTCGCCATGCCTTGGTAATTCGCCGGCGGCTGCCGGCACATCGCAGAAGGTCGCTCGCCATCGCCATCACCAAAGCAGACAGGCTTATTTGCGCAGTCGCTTGGCGTCACGGGGATGGTAACGACACGGCGAGACGGTCGCCCTATCGCGTATGCATGAAGGTTTCGTAGTTCAGCCGACTGAGTCGACGATTGACCAGCGGGAGCGCCACGACGGTGGCTATCAACATGCCGCAAGCGAAACCGTAGCCATAGAAGTACGGACCCAGCGCGATGCTGATCCACGAGCACACCGCATTGGCGACCAGCATCACCGCCGTGATCACTACCGTTTCGCGCAGGTCGTCGAGATAGAACAGGATGTTCAGCGCGGCCATCACCAACAATTGCAGCATCACGCCCAGCGAGATGATCGCCAGCTGGCCGCTGTAGAGCACCGAGATACCCAGCGCTGGCAGGATGACCCGCGCAAACGCGATCAGCACCAGCAACGTCAGCCCCTGAGTACCCAAAATGTCGCGGATACCATGACGCGCAGCGATCACCATCTCCCGCCGTTGCTCTTCAATGGCTGGCAACGTACCGCCACTGCGAACGAGGTTGAAGTAGCGGTCATAGGCGTGCACGAAGTCCACCTCCATGCGGAACAGAAACACTGCCATGCCGGGCACGATGGTGAGGTAGGCCAGGAAGGTCGGCGTGTCGTAGATCACCGAGCTGTACAGCACGCCGATGATCCGATCGCCGGTTCCCGGCGAAAGCCAGAAGATGAACTTGTCGACCCACACGCCGGCATTGAACAGGATGCCAGCGGGGATCAGCCAAAGTCGGTTCTGCTGGTGGCGGAAAAAGTCCATGCCTACCAGACGGGTTGGTGGATACTCCTGCCAGACCAGCCGCGCCATGCCCAGCACCAGTACCAGTTGCCCCACCACGAAGCCGCCAAGCAGCCCTTCCATTCCGTAGGGCCGCCACCATAGCGCCACCAACAGCACGCTGCCGTAGCCCAGTAAGTAGATCAGCAACACCGCGCGGAACTGCTTGAGTCCGGACAGCAGCACGGTCAGCACCCAGACCATGCACAATAGAACAAAGCCCGTGATCATCAGCAGCCGGTAGGCCGCCGAGGTGCCGGGAAACCACACCAGCATGGCGATGCTGACCATCACGCTGGCCGGCAGCAACAGAACCAGCAGCGCTCCGGTGAGATTGGGCACTACGCAATCGGGTCGACGTTCGAACAGACGGTCGGCCACGTAACGTGTATAGATCAGCTGAAAGCCGCCGGTATAGATCAGGCTCAGCGCGATCAGCCAGGTCACGCTGACCTGAAAACGGGTGATCTGAACCGATGGAATCACCAGGCCGATACTGAGCATGCCCAGCATCAGGATCGCCGCGATCGACAACACCCACGGGCCGCTGCTGACGATGCCGGCATATGCATAGGCGCGCAGCAGGCCGAAATAAGTCTGGCTTTGGCTGAGCCGGCGCAATTCGAAGCCGATGCCGGCCATCAGTCCATGGCCTCGCGGAAGATTCGCTCGAAGGTCGCCAGCATGGTGAGCCGGTCATAGCGTTTCTCGACCCGCGCGATCGCGGTTTCCACCGCCTCGCGATAGCGTTGCGGATCGCTCAGCAGACTGACGATGTGGCTGGCCAGCCCATCAGGGTCGGCGAGACCGGCGACCCCGCCAGCGACACCGGAAACATCGTCGTCGCGACCGCTGCCCTCGAGCATCTCGCGACACGCACCGACATCGGTGGTGACCGCGGGGATGCCCGCGGCAAAGCCTTCCAGTACCGACAGCGGCAGCCCTTCGCTCACTGAACTGAGCACGTTCACGCCAATCCCGGGCAGCACATCCTCGACCCGACGGAAGCCGAGAAACTGCACGATGTTTTCGAGGCCGAGCGACTGCACCAGCTCGCGACATTCATCGGCATACGGCGGATCCTCTTCAGTCGGACCGATAATCCACGCCTGCAAATGCGGCAGCTTCTGCCCGGCAATGGCCGCGGCGCGGATGAAGTTCTTGATGTCCTTGATCGGCACGACCCTGCCAATCAGTGCCATCACTTGCGGCACCGGTGCGTCCAACGCTCGCCGAAGTCCGCGGAAACGCTCGATCTCGACTCCATTGGGGATGATTCGGGTGCGCGCTTCGTCCGCACCATCGGCGATTTGTTGGCGTCGAGCGCGGTCGAACAGGCTGATCACCGGATTGGCCTTGCTGTAGGACTGGCGGCTGGCGGTCTCGAAAAACTGCACCCACAGCGAGCGCAGGTGGCTGATCTCCCCCTGATCGGTCTGCAGAAAATTGCGGTGATCGCGGATCCATTCCGCCTTCATCATGTCAATGCGTCGCTCGCGCGTGTAGATGCCGTGTTCCATCAACACATAGGGTGCGTTGCCCTGTTGGGAACACATCGCGCCGAGCAAACCGGCGTAGCCGGTCGATGGCGAGAAAAAAAGTCGTGCCGGCGGCACCTTGGCGGCGATCTGCCCGAGTATCCACAACGGCGCGTGCAGGTTACGCACGGTCCAGAAATAGTCAACGAAGGATTCGGCCAGCGCGGAGGTCTCGTAGCGCTCAGTCAGGTACTGCCACGCGCTGTCGCTGTCCAGAAACATGCCATGGCCGACCGGACTGGCCGGATCGGCCAGTTGCCGGCTGCTGGGGATATCTGGGCAAGCGGTCTGCAGCTTCTCATGAAACTCGCGTAGTGCCGCTTCGATCGTCGGGCTTGGGCCTCGATCGCGCCGGCACGGAAGCTTTGGCGGCGTGCTCACTGCATCGAACAGGAAATGGCTTTGCACGAAGGCGACATTAGTCGGCAATTCGTAGCGCCAACCCGCGTAGTCCGACTCGCGCGAGCCCAGAAACACGATGCCAAAGCGGAACTGCGGCATGCCGCGGATGATTTCGTGTACCCACGACGACACGCCGCCCTTGACGTAAGGATAGGTGCCCTCAAGCAGCAGCAGAATGTCGACCGCGAAGGCATCGGTCATGTCGACGCACCCCAACGACGACGGATGATGCCGGCGATTGGCAGGCCCGAAAACAGGTCGCCCGCATCCGCCAGCCGGCGGAGCCGCTCGTAGTCATAGATAGCCCAGTAGCGCTCGGCCAGGTAGGGCAGCACACTGGCTGGTGCGGCTCCGGCATCAAACGCCCGCTGATACAGTTCAGTGCTGCCGGAGAGATGACTCTTCTCAAGCCAGCGCGCCTTGGAGATCAGCCACTCGGGTCGGGTGCCGCAGCTGTCCTTGGCAGCGTCAAGGTGGTGGCCCCAGCGATCCATATATATTTTTGCCATGCCTTCGCGTGCCAGTCGCAAATAAAGCATTTCTGCGTTGAGCTGTGCTGCCTCCAGGTGCAGCTCGCCGGCGCGCGCGGACTCCGAGGGATGCCTCGCCTCCAGCGCTTTCTCGACCCGGCGGATCATCTGCAGCAAACGGGACTCGCGCCGGTCGAGCAGGCCGGCGGCAGTCAGGCGCACGCTTTCGTCGGGGTGACCTAACGTTTCGAACAGCACTTGCGAGGTGTGTGCGCTGCGCTGCTGTTCCAGCAGCATCAGCGCGCGGATCGACTTGTCGGTACTGAGCAGACCGGATTTCAGCCCGTATATGGCACCGCCGACGCCGAAGTCGCCCAGCGCTCGGGCGCGCTCGGGCACGAACGGCGAGGTCGTCAGTTGTTGCGCCTCGGTCGGGTCGTGGCGCCCGCTGAGTCGGTTGAACAGAATCATTGCCAGCACCACCAGCACGGGCCCCAGCACCGGCATCAGCAGACCGATGCCAAGCAGCGTCAGGTAGTCCCGCTGCCAGCGGTCACGCCGGTTCGCTGGGCGCATCACCAACGCCAGCGCAGCCAGCACGACACTGAGCAACGCGTTGGCCAGCAACATCTGCAGCAGCAGCGTCGATACGCTTTGTTCGCTGCCGGCGAGCAACCAGGGGCCGAGCCAGGAGTGGGTCTGGTTCAACTCAGCCCTCCGGCTCGATCAACTGCAACAATTCGGCCCCGCTGCCGCGCTCGACCTGGCCGAGCTGGACGACCCAGCCCAACTGCTGCAGGTCGCCGCCCAGTTGCTCCCGACACATCGTGTTGATCCGTTGCAGAAAGCCTTGGGTCGGGCCTTCACCAGAGAGCGCCAGCAAAATCAACAACCCCGATTGCGCCGAGGCCAGTGGCGAGCGCCAGTACTGGTCCAGACCGCGCCGGGTAGCGAGCACGGTGTCGACCACGTCGGCCGCTGCTTGCGCGCCGGGCAGCAAAAGCACCCACGACGAGTGCACGCCCGCCACGTGGCGCAAATGTCCTAGGCGGAACCACTCCAGCGCAAACTCGACCGGACAGGTTGGTACCACCTGTCGCACGGCGTGGCTGAGTTGGCCAGCACGCATCGCGTCGGCCATGAAGGCAGTCATCGCCGCCAGCGTCAGCAGATTCTCTTCCTCCACTGCCAGCAGCGGCAGGTCTTGCACTACCACCACGGCGAGCATGGTGTCGTCGGCCGCTGTCATCGGCAGCACCACGCGGTAGGCCGATGTTTCGCCGGCAAGGATCTGATCGACCGAATAGTAGGCAAGGCGCTGGTTTTCGACCACGCAAGTGATCAGCGGGTCGGCGAGCTCCAGGCTGAAGCGCAGGCCGTGGAAGGCCAACGGCTCAGGGCTGACCCGATTGTCTATCACCTGATACACGCCGCAGGTCCCCAGCCGGCCGTAGTACGCCAGCAATTGCAGCACATGTTGCAGCGGTGCCTGGGGCAGCCGCTCCTTGATCGGCCCGAACGTCGCCAGCTCGCGCGCAATCGCGTCCAGCGCGCTGCGCAGGTCGTACGATTTGGTCAACAGATTCTCTTCCAGCCGGCTGTGCGAAAGGCGCGTCACGTAGAACACGCGCGTCAGCGACTCCAGTCGTTGCTCAAGGTATTCCAGACTCGAATTGGCTTCGACCAGACGGCTTTGCGCATGGGTGGTGTACAGGCCGGCCAGATAGGTGGCTATCAAGCCGCCAATGATCTCGCCACCGGGCTGTTCGCGGGTCAGTCCAAGCAACCAGATTTCGGCGAAGTTGCCGAACACGACGACCAGGCCGGCGCCGATGCCATAGGCCAGGCCGTAGCGCAGCGCGATCGCCAACGGCGCCAGCCACCACCAGGGATAGTTGAAGCGCACGTCGCCCCACAGGTACAGCAAGGCCAACATCAGCAGCGGCAAAGCCACCGATTCGATCGACTTCTTGAGGATGACCGAGCGCTGCGGGTCCATTACCGACCTCAGCGAACGTTCGGGATGACCCGACCTGATGGCGGGCTGGGTACGGTGAGCGGTATACCGCCACCGCTGGACTGACTCGCAGCGGAATGACGTGTCAGCATCACTTGCCCATCAGGCGTGCGGTCAGGCGATCGAGCGTTTCCTGCGCCAGTACCGCGACACCCTGGCGGCTGCCGCCACTGGCCGAGGCGGCGCCGGTCCAGATGACCTTGTCGGATTCCAGATCGACCACGCTGACGGTGAAGCTGACCGCTGGCTGGCCGTCCAGACCGATCTTGTAAGTCCACTCGTCGACGCTGCCGCGTACCAGATAGCGCGCGTGCTGCTGCAGAGCAAAGGCCTTCGCGGCCTCCTCCGCACCGGCACCGTTGTCGATCGGCAAACCACCAGCATCCGCCGGTGCCGTTGCCACCTGCACCGCGCCGACGCCACGCTGGGCCAGCAAGGCGCTGACCAGTTGCGCCGCGCGCTGGCCGGCGTACGGCGTTGCGGTGTTGTTGAGCAGCGGTGCCACTACCCAGTTGGCCGAACGCTCGATCGTCGGAGCAGGGCCGGCATGAAAGCTGGCGCCGGCGCAGGCCGTCAGCAAGCTCAGCAGCAGGCTGACGATCACCGGCGGCGCGAGTCGGAACAGTGCGCTGATGTGTTTCATCGAATTTCCCTTGGGCAAGACCACGCCGCAGTGCGACGATTGTTCATGGTGTGAAATAGTAACGGTAGTTGAGCAGCATGTTCAGATTGCGACCGCCAGTGGCTCCCGTATTGGTTGAGTAGCCGAACTGGATGCTGAGATGATCCGGCCCGGACAACGGCGCTCCAAATCCCGCGTTGAGCGCGACACCGACGCCGCTGACCGAATTCTGACAAGCGCTGACGCTGCCGAACGGGCGCCAGTGACCGCTCCAGTCATCGCGATAGTTTTCGTTGAACGCCACCCCCGCACACAGCTGGGAATAACTCAGTGGCACCAACACGTTGGGGCCGCCAACCTGAGCTGCCGGCAGCAATCGCCGCACCGCTGCGGGCACGCTGGAGGCGCGCTGATACTCGGCACGAGTCGCGCTGGCGATCAGGGTGAAATCCGGCGGCGCCAGCCACAGTTTGTGCCTGTACTCGAGATCCAGACTTTGCCGTCCGCCCAGCCGGCCGCCGCCCTGGGCACGCAGACGCGCCAGCGTAGCGGTAGCGGAGACGCTGTCCCGCGCCGTCCACTGGTATTCGGCGGTGCTCTTGAGCCGGTCGGTCAGGCCGACCATCGCAAGCGGCACGGTGTCGTCGGTACGCGCACCGACATCGGCGTAAGCACCAAGCTGAAGGTTGCGCGTCAGCCGGTAGCGCGAGAAGGCCCCCCAGCGGGTGTAACTGCCCAGATTGCGACCACCACCGAGCAATATGCCGGCCTCACCACGCGGAAAGTGTGCGACCAACATCGCCGATGCGGATTGCCCGTGGGCGGGAATCTGATCGAGCTGCTGCGTGCCGTCACCGAGCTGGCGCACGCGGTGCAGCTCGCCTTCCAGCGACCATCGCGGGGTCAGCCAGTGACGCCAGTTCACACCACTTTCTAAGGTGCGCACCCCGCCGCCGTGCAGTCCGCCCAGCGAGGTCCCGAGCATGTCCGAACGTGTCAGGGCCAGATCCTGCCATTGCATGGCAAGGCGGCGATCATCCGACTGATCTTGCAAACCGTGGTAGCCAAAACTCAGGGCGGCTCCGGTCCAGCCCAATTTTTCCGCGGCGGTCACTCGGTCCCGCCGCGGCATGCGATCCGCTTCGGTCAGCAGCAACTGCCGGGTGGTGCTGTCGTCATCGGTACCCAAGCTCTGGCTCAGCCGCGCCCACAAGGGGGCCGGCGTGCTGGCAAATTGGTGGGCCAGCCACAGCGCGGTGGCCTCCGCGTTGTTCAACTCAAGAGTCCATGCCAGCACCAGTTCACGTGCTGCCCGGTCGATCGGGTGGCGCAACAACTCGGCAATTCCCCGCGCAGCCGGATCGCCCGGGGCCAACCGGGTGAGCAGGGCCAATCGCTGCAATTGCTGTTGCCGAGTGAGTGCGCGCGCGGCCTGCAGCCGCCGCAGCGGCGCCAGCGCCGAACGCCGCATTGCCTGGGCCAGTTCGTTCTGATCGTCCTGATCAAGCAGATCGGCATATTGCATGATCCGGTCCGGATCCTTGCCATGAGACGCCAGGTCGGGGCGAATCGAGGCCAGCGCATGCGTGGGTTGGTCCAGCACGGCCAGCGCCGCCGTCAGGGCGTCGCGCAGATCCGGGTCGGCCGCGGTCGCCGGGCCGGCGCGCGTGACGGCAGAGCGGAGCATTTGCTGATCTTGGGTGTCGATCAGCAGCCAGATGAAGCCGGCAAACACCGCCGTATCGACCGGATCGCGCTTCAGCGCCTGCAGATAGCGCGCGCGCGCGAGCCGGTCATTGCCGTGCGACCGGGCCAATTGTGCCCACTGCACCCAGAAGGACGATTGCGCCTCCAGCGCAAGGCGATCCACCGGGCGGACGCTATCAAACAACGCCTGCAGCAAAGCCGGCTGGTCCAGTCGGGTGGCTGCCGCAGCAGCGGCAAAAAATAACGGATCAGCCCGGGTCTGGCGCCAGCCGGAGAGCGCGTAGGCATAGGCGACTGCCGGCTCGGTGACGGCGTGGATGCGATATAAACGCATGTAGTCGACGGTCGCGGCCATTCCCGCACGCATCAGGACGCGACTGGCCGCGCCGGCGACGGGGAAGTCCTGCAGCATCCACGCCAGGGAGCCCAGCGTCTGCCAATAGACAGTGTCCGCCGGAGTAGCCCGATCCTGCGCTTGGCGAAGGGTGGCAAGTGCTTGCTGCAAATGACCTTGCAGGTATTCGGACGAGGCCAGCTGCAGATTGGTCTGTGGATCGGCGCCGTAGCGCGTGACGAGCTGGCGCAACACCGCCTGGAGTGGGCCGGTCCTGCCGGCCACGGCTAGAATGTCGGCCTGCTGCTGCAGGAAGTAACGCCTTGGCTGGCGGCCATCGGCCTGGCTCAGGTCGGCCAGCGCCTGATCGAATCGACCGATATTGAGCATGCTGGCGATCAGTTGATCCCAGTGCGTCAGGTTGAATGGCTCACCCAGAGCACGCGCCTGCATCAGCTGGATCGCCAAGTCGCCCTGCTGGGTAGCGCTGGCTAGGTCGATCGCATGTGCAAGCAGGTCGTCTTGGTGTCCCTGAGTAGCCAGCCAGGCATAGTTGACGGCGGCCAGCGCGGCCTGTCCATCCTGTTCGGCGGCGCTGGCCAAGCGCCGATGCCAGAGCACGCTATCAGGCTCGATCAGCAACGCTTTTTGTGCCAGTACGATCGCATCAGTCAGCTTGCCGGCGCCAAGAAACGCCTGCCAGGCGAGGTCATAGTCGGCCTGATTGAAGAGTGGTTGTTCGCCAGCAGGCGGGCGTTCCGGCGCGCTGCGGACGCTGGCAGTGGCCGGCAGTACCCATAGTCCCAGACCCACCAGCAACAGCCTGCGAACACCAACGAAAAGAGCGGATCGCTGCGCGGCCTTGGCAGCGTGATCAGTGCCCACTGACTACCTCCAAACCCACCAGCCGGCGTGCATAGCGGGCCGCCTGCTCGCCATCCCCCGCCTGCATCGCCAACTGCGTCATCAGACGCCATAACTCGGTTGTCTGAGGCATCTGCTTAAGCTGGTGTGTCGCCGCTGCCAATGCTTGCGCCGGATTACCGGTCGCCAGGTAAGCGCCAGTCAGGGCATGAAAAGCGGCCCAACGCGTACTGTCGTCGCCGGCACTGGCCAGCCAGTGGTCGGCAAATCTGGCCGCCACAGCCGGCTGATTCGCCCAGATCGCGACCTGGACCAGTTGCGCCCAATCGATCTGAGTTTCATCCAACGTCGGCAGCGCAGCCTCGGCCGCGGCCAGCGCAGCTGCTGGATGACCGGCGGCCAGATGGCTTTGCAGCAGGGCTGTGAACGCCTGTTGGTGCAATAACGCACGATCGGCCGATGCCCGCTGCGGCGCGTCGGCAGTCCGTTCAAACCGGGATGACCAGACCAAGCCGACCATCTGCAGCAATCCCGGCTCAACTTCGCGGCGCATGTGCCCGCTCGACGCACCAACGCGGGCGCGGCCGACAGCTGCCGGTTTGCGACCAGCCGGATCTGCCTGCACTGCTGGCGCGGTGACGGTCAGCAGGTGGCTAGCCAAGCCTGCGGCCACGTCGTACAGACCCGCCTTGATCGCCTGCTCGATTTCGCCGAGTTGCTCCGCGGGTGACAGTTGACTGCCGAAACTGCTCAGAGCCTGACCGTATTGCGCTCGCGCCAGGATGCGTTGCGGGGAGTCGGCGGGGGTGGCAAGGAACTGGGCGCGGCGCAGAGTCAGCCACATCATGCCGACCTGTTCCGGCGGCGGTCCAGGCCGCTTGATCAACGGCACCAGATCCGACTCCGCTAGCCGCAGCTGCCCCGCCCGCAACCGTTGGCGCACCAGTTGCATTCGGGTTGTCGGCTCCTTGGGCTGAGCCCTCAGCAACAATTGCAGATAAGCAATCGTGGTGGCGTCTGGGGGCGCGGTGGAGTGCAACTGACGGTCAATGTACGCCCTCGGAAACAGCAGCACTCCCAGCACCACCATCGCGATACATAGCGCAACGACCTGCCGCGCCCCGAGGAACTGAAGGGAAATTTGCGGTGAAGCTCGCCGACGATAACGCGATGCCCGCGGCGGCCCGGCAAAAGCGATTGGAGTACGCGTCGCCATCACCGGCGACACGCGATATCGAGTCGGCCCGCATGCGCCACCGAGCTGTATAGCTGTTGCCCGGCGCGCCCCGTCAGCTGTACCGGTTGGTCGTCAAAACGCACCTGACAGCCCCGGGTGTTGGCCAGCACCAGTTTCAGCGACACCTCACCATGCAAGGTGATTCCGAGCGAGCCAGGCCGGCGTTGCAGGTCCGTGACCACGGCGTTGGCACTCACCAGGTAGGGTTCGTCGGGCTTGGTGCTGGTAAGTACCAGGCGCGCACGGCGTGGCCCCAGACTGATGTAGCGCGCGTCATTGGCATCGTTGAAGCCGGCAATATTGTCCGAGTGTGCAAGATCCGGATAGCCTTGAGTCTGTGCGATGCGCACGGTCTCGTCGGAACCATAGCCACCCAGCACGAACGCATCGCCATCGCGCGCGACGCCCGCGTATTCGAAGCCCAGCGCGATACGCGCGTAGTCCGAGGGAAACACCGGTGTGGTGGCTTGCGCGGTGGCCCAGTCGTAAACCTCATGCAATGCATCGAGTGCGCAGGGACGGGCACCGGAGTAGAGGTGATAGTAAACGTTGATCGGTGCCAGCCGGCGCGGCGATTCGGTCAGCCGGAAAGTCTGCAGAACCTTTCGATAGCCGCAATAGGGCGCAGTCCAGC
Source organism: Rhodanobacter sp. AS-Z3 (assembly GCF_029224025.1). Taxonomy (NCBI): domain Bacteria; kingdom Pseudomonadati; phylum Pseudomonadota; class Gammaproteobacteria; order Lysobacterales; family Rhodanobacteraceae; genus Rhodanobacter; species Rhodanobacter sp. AS-Z3. The sequence goes on along the minus strand of NZ_CP119392.1, from coordinate 920,812 downwards.
CATTGGTGAACTGATCCTCGTTGGCATCCGGCGCGAAGACCTGAAAATGTGCCCCCTTCCATACGCCCAGCGGCACCACGCTGGTCAGCGAGGAATACTGATCGGTGATCGTGCTGTTGTTGCCATTGATGTTGAGCAGCCCCGCCTCGTAGACCTTGGCCAAAACATTGGCGCCGGGATCAGTATCACCGGACCACTGGTAAAGGCGCACATGTTTGCCGGCTGGCGCCAGCAGTTCGTTGATGATCTGCACCGAACCCTGCACTTCCTGCTGCAGGCTGAATCGATAACCGGGCACCGGCAGGTTGTAGCCGTACTGCAGCTTTGCGGTGGCCTGGTATTCACCGGTGTTTTTGCCACCATCGCGGGACTCGATGTGCAGTCCGGCCGACAGGCTCGGATCGCGTTCCAGTGCTGTCCAGTCGAATGGATGGGAGTAGGTGTGAGAACCGATCTCCACCCATGGCAGCGCGAACATGGCACGCGCAATCGGCCGATAAATGGCCAATTTCTGCGCGTCATACAGGCCATGATCGACGAATTCCGCAGCGATCACCGAGGCGGCGGTGGGAATTGGGTAGCGCGTGAGAATCTCGTCGACGATCACCTTGGCCGCCGGCTGGCCCAGATACTTTTCGACGTACGATCCGGAAGCGAAGCCGTCGCCGTCGAATTGCGCGAACAGCAGGCGGTTGCCGCTCGCCGTGGTGGTGTCGAAGGCTGGCAGGTCGCCCAACTTCAATGCCTGCCGGAAGAAAGCAAACGGATTGAGAACCCAGCGCGAGCGCGAGCGCGCCTGCTCAAGCCCGCCCTGTGGCAAATACGAAATCACGTGCGGTGCCAGCGCGTAGCCGCCCCACGGCATGATCGCAACCGCGACTTCCTGTTGTTCGCCGCGCTGCAGCGTCAGCGCGCTTCGCCCCTGCAGCAGACGCAGTGACTGGAAGTCATCCGGCGATGGCCGAGGCGGGGACTCGAACCCCGTCAGGCCAGGATCGTGGCTGACGATGCTGATTTTTTCCAGATCCGCCGAGGGCGCCGGTCCCGGCTCGATGCCGAACGGCGCGAGGTGCGCAGCATCGACCGCAAAGCCGAACTCGCCCAGCATCGCGATCGGCACACCCGCGGCCACTTGTCGACGCAGCCAGCGATGAATCGCTTCACTCTGCTTGAGTTCGCTCCCGGAAAACCAGGTCACTATGCCGGCCACGCGGCCACGCATCGACAGCTGCGGCAGCGCTTCCGCATCCACGTTCAGCGTACGCGTGGCGTAACCGAGATGGTTGAGCACCATCGCCCCATACCAATTGACGTTGGTACTCATCGGCGAATCGTCGCCGTCGTAAAGCATCAGGATTTCCCGCGGGTCGGGCTGGATTCGGCCCACGCCAACCCTATTGAGTTGGGCATTGCTGACATACGGCACGAAGCCGTCCGCCATGATCCGCTCGGCGGTTGAGCGGGCTTCGGCGACGCTGCCATCGGGCACATAGTCGATCGCGATGGGTACCAGTCCGCGCGACTTCACCGCATCCAGTTGCTGTTTCAGCCACTCGGTATCAGCGGGCTTCACACTGACGTAGAGCTGTTTTGCCTGATCCCAGCCGCGGTACAGCGACTCCGCCGCCACGCCGACCACGCCTTGGTCATGCAGGTCATCGAGCAGTTCAAAGCCGCGATTGAGGATGAACTGGGCCTGCGGCAAACGCGCACGGAGCCGGCTCACCAAGGCCACCATTCCCGCGCGGTAAGCGCGCTGGTCATCTGGCGCGCTCAGGGCGAGCTGGTAGCTGTCCAGCGTGTCCAGAAAGAAATGCCGGAAACCGCGATCGATCAGCGGCGCGATCCGCTGCTGCCAGACCCAATCCCGGCAATTGTCCTGACGGAGGTCAACGATGCGCGCCTTCCACGCCTTGTTCTGGCCCAGCACACAGTCCGGTGGCGGCGCGTCGACGGCCGACTCGGCCACCTCACCGACGGAGAGATAAGCGAAATAGTCTGCGCCGTGTTGTCCCGGACCCACACCTGACACTTCCTCGGGAAGTTGCGCGTTACCGTCAACCACAATCCAGTCGAAACCTTGCAAGGCACTGATTGGCGGGTTGGGACCGTAATACAGGGCGACAGTCGGCTCACGCGTCGGCGCATCGGAAACCGACGCACTCGCCGCTATCGGAATCAGACACGCCATGACCACGCCGACCAGAAACAGCCAGTGCGCTTGTTGCGCGGATGAGCGGGTCGGTTTACGAAACGCGCTTGTCATTAAGCTGATCACCACATCCTGATACGAAACACTCATGAATTGTCACCCGGACCGATCCGAATCACGCCTGATCATCCCGAACGACTGCCCGTTCCATCTCGATGATGTCTGATCTCGCGATCCCGCCACGACCGATCAGGTCAGTAAAGCCTAGGTCGGCGCCGGCGATGACTTCTTTAATTAGCCAACACGACGGGAGTGCAGCAGGTATCGCCACACGAAGTTGTGAACTCACAGCCCACGGACGCGGCATCATCGTCGCCTCAGGCAGACGTGACACCCACTTCTTTCGACGCGTTCTGGACATGGCGTGATTCCCAGCCCCATGCATCGGTGACGATACGATCAAGATCATTGAAACGAGGTTGCCAATGCAGTACACGCTGGATGCGCGCATTATCGGCGATAACGGCGGGCGGATCACCTGGACGACGCGGCGATTCTTCCACCGAAAAGTCGACTCCACTGATCCGACGTACCGCCTCGATGACTTCGCGCACACTGTAGCCAGAGCCATAACCGCAGTTGAGCACGTCGGACGCACCACCGTTGGCAAGGTAATCCAGCGCATCGAGATGCGCACGAGCCAGATCCTCGACGTGAATATAGTCGCGCACGCAAGTTCCGTCGGCAGTCGGATAGTCGGTGCCGAAGACCTGCAAGCAGTCACGTTGCCCAAGCGCTGCCTGGCAAGCGACCTTGATCAGGTGGGTGGCATTGGCCGTGGACTGACCGATACGTCCGAGCAGATCGGCGCCGGCCACGTTGAAATAACGCAGCACGATATAGCTCGGTCCACCAGTCTCCGCCAGGTCCGTCAGCATGCGCTCGCTCATCATCTTCGAAGCGCCATAGGCATTGATCGGCGCCAGCACGACATCCTCGCCAATCACTGAATCTCCGCCCGACACGCCGTAGACCGCGGCGGTTGAGGAGAACACCACATGCGGCACCTGAAAGCGACTGATCCGCTCCAGCAAGGTCAACGTGTTGCGGGTATTGTTGGCGTAGTATTTGAGCGGATCGGCGACCGATTCGGGCACCACGGTACTGGCGGCGAAATGCATCACGGCGTCGAACTGATGCACGGCGAACACGGCATCCAGTCGAGCGCCATCGCTCAAATTCGCCACGATCAGCTGAGCGCCACCAAGCACAGCCTGACGAAAACCAGTGGACAGGTTGTCGTAGACCACTACTGCGTGGCCCGCCTCATCCAGCTGACGCACCACGTGTGAACCAATATAGCCAGCGCCACCAGTTACCAGAATCTTCATCAGGGAACTCCTAGAGCCCGTCATTCATGCGCAGAGTTCGCACAAGACTTACGGCTTGCAGGGTGAGACAAGCAACATTCGTACCAGTAGCCAGCACGGTACCCCCGCGACGACAGGCGTTATGGCCGGCGTCGATAGGTCCCCGACAGAACCAGCAAGACACGCACGGTTGATTGACGGACGCGCCGGATCGGTCCAGCACCGCCATCAGACAGCTCATGGCCGCGCCTACGACTCGTCGAGTGCAAACGCCCCAACTGCTGCGCGGCGACCGATTCAGCGAGTTGAAGCGAACCCACCGCGCGCCGATGCCGTCGCCAACTTGCGCACAGCGTACTGCCGGTAGAACAAGCGCCGACAAGATTCGCCGGTGCCCAAACACGTCACCAATGGCAGAAGTACGGCCATCCTGGCAGCAACACCATGCCCAGCAAAAACAGGTTTGTATTCGCCAGATCCTCGCCTGTAACGTGAAAAGTCATCCGCCCAGCATTCAACTCGCACGCAACGCTGCACTAGAATCAGCGTATGAGCACTCCCGAACACTCCCCGCTCGGCAAGGACACCGTCTACGCCGACTGTTACGATCCCCGCCTGCTGTTTCCGATCCCGCGTGCCGAGAAGCGTAGCGAGATTGGCGTGGCCGAAGTACTGCCGTTCCATGGCGTGGATATCTGGAACGCCTACGAATTGTCCTGGCTGGACCTGCGCGGCAAGCCGCAGGTGGCGCTGGCCGAGTTTCATGTGCCGGCCGCCTCGCCGAACATCATCGAATCAAAGTCGTTCAAGTTGTACTTGAACGGCTTTGCGCAGGAACGCATCAGCGATGCGGCTGCGCTGACGGATACCTTGCTGCACGATCTGTCCGCTGCGGCCGGAGCGGTGGTCAGCGTTCAGCTGCACGCCGCCGACGGCAGCAGCCTGCCAGTGGTGAGTCTGGACGGCTATCTGCTGGATCAGCAGGAAATAGAGATCGATAGTTACGGCCCGCCGGATGCCGATTTTCTGCAGGCCGACAGCAGCGCCACGGCGGTGTCGGAAACCCTGGTCTCGCACCTGCTGCGCTCGAACTGCCCGGTGACCGGCCAGCCCGACTGGGGCAGTGTGCAGATTGCTTACCAAGGCGCGCCGATCGATCACGCGGGGCTGCTGCGCTACCTGATCTCGTTCCGCACCCATAACGAATTCCACGAGCAATGCGTGGAGCGTATCTTTGTTGACCTGACCCAGCGCTGCGCGCCGCAGCAGCTCAGCGTGTATGCGCGCTATACCCGGCGCGGCGGGCTGGATATCAATCCGTTCCGCAGCAGCACACCCTCAACACCGGCCAATCTTCGCACCGTGCGGCAGTAACCGACGCTTCAGACCGACTGCACTACGCTCAGCGAACTGGCCATGCCTGGCTACCCGATACTGCGCGCTGGAGTTCCGATGAAATCCCGCATGACTGCTTTGCTGCGTTGTAGCGCTCCTTGCAGCGTCGCCCTGGTCGCCGCGCTGCTGCTGGCGGCATGCGGCAAGAACGCACCCGCTCCAGCACCGAAACAGGCGTCCGTGTCCAGGATATCGGCGCCCGCTGCGTCGAACGTGCCGCTGGTAGCCAGCGCAAGCACCCTCCCTCCGGCACGCGCTGCCACCACCGCAGCGCCTGCGTCGGTGCTGCCGACGCCGTTCAGTGTGGCCAGCCTCACCTTGGGTAGTGCCGTGGATGTCGGGCACAAGATCACCCACGTCAGCGACAGCTTCGCCGTCACCGACAAGACGATTTATGCCAGCGTTGCCACCGTTGGTGTGACCGGCGGCGCGACGCTCAACGCGACGTGGAGTTATCTGGAAGGCTCGGGACAACTGGTGAGCAACATCAGTCAGTCGATCGCCACCGAGGGTCCTGCGGTCACCACGTTCATGGTGCAGAACCCGGATTTGTGGCCGGTCGGCAAGTATCAGGTCGAGATCTCGCTCGACGGTGCACCGGTGACCCGGCAGCAGTTCACGATCGACAAGCGCTGAGCCGCGCTCATCGCTCCAGCTCGTCCAGCGCCTTGCGCCCGATCGCCGGATCATCGGTGAAGAACGCATCGATGCCGGTGGCCAGATAGCGGCGGATCTCGGCAATCGAACCGGCCGGATTGATCTCGCGCGGGTCGCTGTCGTGCCGCAGGTTCAGCGGCAGGAACTGGTTTTCCGGGCGAAACGTGTAAGGGTGAACTTCCAGCCCAGCCCGGTGCGCGTCATGCACCAGCCAGCTCGGTTCGCCAAGCTCCTGCTCCGCCGTCAGCGGGATAATGGCGCGAATGTTCGGACCAATGGCATCGGCGTAGAGGGCGATATCGCGCAGGCCCGTCACCGTCATCATGGCTTCGTAGGTCAGCGTCCCGCCCATCGCCCTCACGTCGTACGGCTGCTCAGCGGGCTCATCCAGCAATTGCAGCAGGCGGATGTTGTGGCAATTCTTCGCGATCAGACGCTGACGTAGATACTGCAGGTTGTCTGTTTCGAAGGACTGGATCTCCACCGGCGCCGCTCGCGTGTACTCGTGGGCATCCAGCAAGGTGAGCAAGTCATCCTCCATCGGCAGGCCAATGCCACGGAAATAAGTGCCGTGCTTGATTTCGGGAATGATGCCGATCTGGCGGCCTCGCGTCTTCGCTTCGGCCGCCACCAGCGCGATGATCTGCTCCAGCGTGGCCAGCGGAAACTGTCCGTCATATTGGGTACTGCGCAGCTGCGGCAAGCGTTCGCGCGCGCGCAGCGTGTCCAGTTCGGCCAGCGTGAAGTCTTCGGTGAACCAGCCGGTTTGCGCGTGTCCGTCAATGATTTTGCGGGTGCGTCTGTCAGCGAACTCGGCATGCTCGGCCACATCGGTGGTGCCGCCGATTTCGTTTTCATGGCGCGAAAGCAGGATGCCGTCGGCGGTCATCACCAGATCCGGCTCGATGAAATCCGCACCGTCGGCAATGGCCTTCGCGTACGCCGCCAACGTGTGCTCAGGTCGCAGTGCGCTGGCGCCACGGTGGGCAATTACCTGCACGGTGGACGCAAGCGGCTTCTCGGCAGTGGGTGCGCTTCTGGCCATGACGATTCCGCTGGGCGACGTCGGCAGCGTAGAACCAATCGACGCCAACTGTCACGGCGCGATTCGTCGCGCCGTGCGACGGGCTAGATGGTCGCCCCAACGCGTCGATCAGCGCCGCCGTGAATGCGGGAATGTCTTCCGGCCTGCGACTGGTGATCAACTGACCGTGGCGCACCACTTCGCTGTCCTGCCAGCGCGCACCGGCGTTTTCCAGATCCTTGCGCAGGGATGGCCACGAGGTGACATTGCGATCGCGCACCAGTTCGGCATTGATCAACAGCCACGGCCCGTGGCAGATCGCTGCTACTGGCTTGCCGGCATTATCGAAGGCCTTGACCAGGTTCACCGCGTCGCTGTTCATGCGCAGCTTGTCGAGGTTCATCACGCCGCCAGGCAACAGCAGTGCATCGAAATCCTCGACTCGGGCGTTTTTCAAATCACGATCAACTGCCACCGACCGGCCCCAGTCCTTCTTGCGCCAGCCCGTGATGCTCTTGACGCCACCGGGCGCCACCACCATCGCTTGCGCACCGGCCGCTTCCAGCAAGAACCTGGATTCGCCCAACTCAGACTGCTCGAAACCATCCGTGGCGAGGATGGCGACGGTGCGCCCATTGAGTTTCGACGACGGCATGGGTGTTCTCCGGCTACTTGAAAGACAGGGGTGCCCCGCCAAGGGTCTACTGCACGCGGCTTTCCGTGACTGTCGCGTGATCGAAACGGCCCTGGCGCTTGACGGTTCATCCACTTGCGTCCTGCGATCGTCGGCATGCACCGCTTCAGCGCGGTTGTCGTCGTACCCATCCGGGGTGGGCGAACCAAGGATCACTCATGTCCCTGTCACTACTGGTTGTCATCATTCTTGTACTGCTGTTGATCGGCGCGCTGCCCACCTGGGGTTACAGCCGTTCATGGGGCTACCGCCCGGTGGGAGGCCTCGGTCTGATCGTGGTGATCGTGTTGGTGCTGTTGTTGCTTGGAAAGATCTGACCCGCACCGTTCGCGAAGGCTGCACGCATCAAGCGATGCGTGCAGCCAGCCCGCTGGCCCGCCGCACCGGCGTGGCCAGCGCGGCCTCACTGGCTTCATCCGTTGCCCACAGCTCGACGCTGAGCTTCGCCCGCGACATGGCGGTGTACAGCAACTGCCGCGAGAGAATCCGGTTCTGCGGGTCTGCCGGCAACAGCACGGCAACGTGATCGTATTCTGAACCTTGGCTCTTGTGGATCGTCACCGCGAACGCACCCTGATGGTCGGGGAGGCCCCCGGGCGCAAAGCTGATCGCGCGACGACTGGCATGTTGCGCCGGGGCTTCCGCCAATGTTTCACCGCGCGTGGCGGTGCCGCCCTGCACGGTGACTTCAAACCACACCGCCAGGTTGCCGTGTTCGTCGCGCAGACACAGGCCGGCGTCACCGTTGAACAACCCCACGGTGTAGTCGTTGCGCGCAATCATCACCGCACGGCCGGGATACCAGTCGACATCGGCCGCCACGTCCGCCCGGTTTTTCAGTTTTCGTTCGATGAACGCGTTGGCTGCGTCCGCGCCAAACTCCCCGTCGCGCAGCGCACATAGCAACTGGCGCCGGCGCAGTGCGTCCAGTGCGCGCAACACAGCCGGTTGATCATCCTTTCGCACCACGTCCAATGCACCAACATCGTGCAGCGTCGTCGCCAACGCCGTACTCCACTTGCCCAGCGCATCGCGCAGGTCCCGCGCCGTTGCCACGTCGCGTCGAACGGCCTTGGTGCCTGCCGCCTGCCACGCGGCCGCGAACGCTGCCGTGTCACCAGCGCGAATCGCTTGGTTGATCGGCACCAGTGACTGATCGGCACGGAAGCTATGCATGAGTCGCACCAGATCTGGCGCATGCTCAGCTTCCATCGCACCGACCAGATCCAGCAAGACCGAACCGGTACCGACCGAGGTAAGCTGGTCGGCATCGCCGACGAGGATCAACGCGGTGTCTTCGCGCAGCGCATCGAGCAGGTTGCGCAACATGGCCAGGTCGACCATCGACGCTTCGTCGACAATCACGATGTCGGCCGCAATCGGATTGTCGGCGTGATGGGTGAAGCCGCCCTGCCGCCCGCGACTGCCCAGCAAACGGTGCACGGTGCTCGCCTCGGCAGCCAGCGCACAGTCCAATGGAGACTGCCATTCGCCACTATCCATCAGACCTTGCTGAGTTCGCATGCGCTCGGCACCATCACGCAGTGATTCGGACAGCCGCTGCGCGGCCTTGCCGGTAGGTGCGCTGATACGTATCGTCGGTGCCGCCTGCGTGCGCGTGGCGCGCTCCCTGATCAGCATCATCAACATGCGCAGCACGGTGGTGGTCTTGCCGGTGCCGGGGCCGCCGGTAAGCACGAACAAGCGCTTGCCCAGCACCTGCGCCACGGCCTGCCGCTGTGGCTGCACTCGTGCCGAGTCGTCGCCCTGAAACAGCACATCGATATCCGCGGGTTCGGCGCCAGCTGCCGGTAGCGGCGTGGCGCGACGCGCGCGCACATGACGGGCGACGGCGGCTTCGTGCAGATAGTTGCGGCGCAGATAGAAGTGCGGCGGGTCGAGCACGAACGGCGTGCCACCCGTGTCAACATCACCGGCTCGCGCCACCATCGGCTCGGCTTGCAGCGCGGCGAGTTCTTCGGTCGACCACGCACGCATGCCGTGGCGACCCGCGCCGTCGCCACTCAACAACAAGGCACTGTCACCGCGCCCTTCCGCATGACTGGCCCAACCGGCAAGCTGCGCCAGCAAGGGTGAACCGCCATGCGCGAGCACCCAGCGCGCCACCGTGGCATCGAGCATGCGCCACGCTTCGGGCGGCGACGATTCGCCGACCAGCCGACGAAAGTTATAACTGCGGGCAGGCACGTTCATGCGGCCTCCATCGTGGTCAGGCCATCGGCAAAGACTGCGCCGACGGCATCCAGCAGCTCATCGGGAAAGCGGTGCCGCCAAATGCCCGCATCGGCAGCAAGACCGGCGGCGCGAATGAATAGATAGATGCACTCACCCAGCTGGCGACCGCGCTCATAACTCGCCCCCAGACGCTGCCGCAGATAGCGATCGACGGCCACGGTGTAGAGCAAGGCCTGGAAGCGGTAGTGACTGGCATCCATCTGCGCACGCAATGCTTCGCCCTGATAGTCGGCCAGCGTTTCGCCGAGGTAGTTACCCTTGTAATCGAGCACGTGATAACGCCCGTCATGCTGAAAAATCAGATCGATCTTGCCGTTCATCAGGCCACTCAACAGACGCTGACTGGCCGGCACCAGGTCGGGTTCACCGTGGTTTGCGCAAGCCGCGCGCAAACGCGCCATCGAGACGCGCTCCAGCGAAAAGTAGAAGCCCATCTCGGCGCGCAGATCGTCGGCAGCAAGGTCGGCCAGGCATAGCGACGGAGACGCTGCGATGCCCAACGGTGCGTCCAGCGCGGCCTGGATGCGGCTGACCAGCAGATCCACCAGATCGGACTGCTCAATGTCTTTGCGGCGCACACCGGCGTCGCGCAGGCAGTCTTCAATCAACTCGCGCTGCGCCGACATCGGCTGGCCAACGTCGCGATGTTCGAACATGGCGTGTACGGCATTGCCAAAGTCGGTGCCGCGCACGGCAGCCAAAGTGAGCAAGTCTGCGTGCGGCTCCAGCTCAGCCGCCGACACGGAAACCACTTGCGTCGGCATGCTGCCGACGGCCTCCACCCATTCGCCCTCTGCCGCCAATTCGAGATTGCCCGCTTCATCCTCGTCAGCAGCGGAGGCGCCGGGATTGACCGCGTCGCGGTGATCGCCATGAGTGAGCGTGGTGAAGCTGTGCTTGGCTTCCAGCGGACCGGAACGTGGCGGCGGCAGACTGCGTGCGCGGCGCTCCAGCGCCGGCGCCGCATCCGCGGTGAAGTTCTGCTGTGGCGTGGGTTGCCAACCGGTAATCCAGTGGATGTTTGGCGCCACCTGCTGCAGCGCCTCCGAGAACAGCACCGGTTCGATGCGCTCCAGCATCACGTCCAGCGCACTGCGTTTGGTACCACTGACACGCGCCTCGCTGCGGCCACTAGCCGCACGATCCGGCGGCAGCGCGAAGACGTGGCAGGCATGGATCGCGCGCGTCAGTGCCACATACAACACGCGGAAGCGTTCGTCCTGCAGATCTTGCGCTTCGCGCGCCTTGGCCGCGGCGGAGAATTCCGCCGTGCGTTGCCCGCTGAGCGGATCGTTGACCACCGGAATGCCATCGCTGGCACGCTCGCCGTGATTCCACATCAACGGCAGGAACACGATCGGAAATTCCAGGCCCTTGCTGGCATGCAAGGTCATCAGGCGCACGCGGGCGCTGTCCGATTCAATGCGCAGCTGCGCCGCGTCGGCGGCGTCGTTGTCACTCGCCGCACCATCGTCGCGGCACTGGGCGAACCACGCCAGCAATTCTTCGGTGCCGGGGAACTGCTCGCTCTGTGTTTGCAACAACTCGCCGAGGTGACGCAGATCGGTCAGCACGCGCTCGCCAGCCATGGTTTCCAGATAGCGCGCGGCCAGCCGATCGATCAGTTGACCGACCACATGCAGAATGCCGCGCTCGCTCCACTGCTGACTCCACGCACGGAACGTTTCCGCCACCGGCTGCCATTGCGCCACGTCATCACCCCAGCGCTGCAACTCGCTGAAGCTCGCGCCCCACAGGCGCGTTGCGGCGGCCGCGCGCAAGGCACCAAGGTCGGTATGAAATGCCATCGCATACAGCACGATCTGCAGCTCGCGCGCGATATCGGTGTCGAACACGCTGCTGCGCGACGAGGTCACGCAAGGCACGCCGCGTTCGCGCAAGGCATCGCGCAGATGGCTGATGTCCGCACCCGTGGGCAACAACACAGCAAGGTCTGACGGCTGCACCAACTCGCCACCAATGCGATGCGAACGCGACTGCAGTAGCGCGGCGATCTGGTTGGCGCAGACCTGCAATGCTTCGGCGCGACGCGCTGGCTGCGATGGTGGTGGATCGCGCAGGTAGTGAATCACCAGCGGTGCGCTGCAGGCTTTTCCTTCCACGGAATACGGCTTGCCCGCGCGTCGATCGGTGGCCCGCACCGGTTCGTAGGCGATGCCACTGCTGTCATCGGCATCCAGCGACTTGCCGCCCACCGCGTAGAACTGATTGAACGCTGCGACCAGTTCGGCACTGGAGCGATGATTGGTGGCCAGGGTCAGTCGACCATCGGCATCGACGGCCGCCGCGGCGCGCTGGTAGGCGTGGATGTCGCCGCCGCGGAAGCGATAGATCGCCTGCTTCGGATCGCCGATCATCACCAGCCGGCCGCGCTGACTGCCGTCGCGCTGGCGATAGATCGCGTCGAGGATGCCGTACTGCTGGCCGTCGGTATCCTGGAATTCGTCAACCAACGCCACCGGCCATGCCTTGAACAAGGCCTCGGCCAGCGGCCGATCCCCGGCGGAAGCCGACTCACCGAGCAAGGCGCTGCTGACCGACTCGATCAAACTGTCGAACGTCATCTGATGCCGCGCGGCAAGACGCGCCTGCATTTCCGCGCGCGCCAGTTCGGTCAGCTTGCGCCAGAGCTGGCGGCGTGGATGCTCGCGCAGGTAGTCGAAGATTTCGGTGCAGCGCTCGGAAAACGCGGCCGCCGCGATCAGCTCGGGGTCGGCTTTCATCTTGGCCGCAATGCCCTTGAGTTCCATCGCGGCCCGCAACCCCTTGTACGCGTGAGCGCCGGGAACCTTACTGTGGTCATCAATCAGGTCGGCCAGTTCGCTCCAGTAGTTGCGCAACGAACAACTGGCCGTGAAGAACGCATCGTTGGTGACGATGGCACGCAAGCGCGCGGCCCATGCCGGTTCCAGCACCGCATCAAGCGCAGCCTCGGACCTTGCCTCAATGCTCACGCCGGGTGCCAGACAGGTGTGCAGCCGCTTGCCCAGCTTGTGCAGCGTAAGCTCCTCGCGCGCCTGCCCAGCCAGCAGTACCAGTTCATCGGTGGCATGACCTTGCTGCAGACGTCGCCACAAGTCGCCGGCCACTTCGTCGAGCAACGATTCACTGGCTACCATGTCGCCCAGCATGAAGGCCACGCCGCAGGCGAACGGATGATCGGCAAGAATGCGTCGGCACAGGCTGTGCAGCGTACTGATCGGCGCCACGTCCATCTCGGCCAGCGCCAGGCGCAGACGTTGCAGATCGCGCACGCGCGTCTCGCCATCCTCTTGCCAGCGCCCCAGCAGCCATTCGCCGTCGCTGCCATCGACCGTGTCTTCAGCTCCGTCACTGGCGCGCAACACCGCCCACTGCAACTTGCCTCGCAGGCGCTCGCGCAGTTCCTGCGCAGCAGCGTCGGTGAAGGTGGTCACCACGATCTGGCGCGGCGACAGTTGCCGCTCCAGCAGCAGCCGCAGATACAACACCGCAATCGTCCAGGTCTTGCCGGTGCCGGCACTGGCTTCGATCAAGCTGCGGCCGCCGTCGTCGAGGTTGAGGCGGCGCCAGTCGAGCGGTGGCGTGACGGGCAGATCCTTTGCGGCACTCATGCCGATGCCTCTGCACAGGATTCGAAGCTGATGCAGCGATGCAAGTCCATCGCGAATTCGGCCATCGACTTCAATTCCTCGCTGTCGTCGGCAAAGTCCACGTCGCCGGCCAACAGGTGGCTATAGCCCGGCGCGTAATCGCGCTCGCCCACGCCGCCGTGACCGGCGATCCAGCTGGAACCGACGCTGACTTTCGTTTCTTCTTCGTCAGCATTCGTGTCAGCCGCCTTGGCACTTTTCTTCGGATGGATGCGCTCGCTGATCGCCGCCCATGCGGATTTGGGGAAGTACCAGCGCGGTGTGGCTTGCGCCTCGATCCACCAGTGCAGCAATTGCTGCAGACGCTGTTCGAGTTCGCCGAGCAGCGTGGCTCGCTGCGTGTCGTCGGCCTGCACGAACACCTCGTCCCAGCGCTGGATGCCTTGCTGCCACGGACGCTCGTCACCATCCAGCAGCGGACACAGCCGTATTGCTGGCAGACTCCCACCGGATCGAGCGCTGTGCAGGCGCAACAGCGCCCAATCGAGGAACATCGGCACGCGTTCCTTGAAACCCAGCTCGGCCTCTTTCTTCAACTTGCCGTTCTTGCCGCCGAACACGCGCAGCAATTGCCAGTGTTCGTGCCCATGGATCGTCGTGCGATAGACATGTGCCACCTGGCCGGTCACGCTTCGGCCATCGATCGCCACATCGATCTCGCAACTCGCTCCGCGCGGCGCGCCATGTTCGAAACCGGTCAGCTTGGCAAGCTCCTTCAGCAGCAGGCCTACCACGCTGCTTTCCTGCTGCCACGCCAGCTCGCCCGCCCGGCCCGGCGGCATGATGCCGCCGAGGCGCAGCCAATCTGGCGCGCGCGATGGTGGCCAATCAGTGAGTGGCCACCCTGGCAATGCATCGTTGAAGAACAGCTTTTTCGCCACGGTATCGAGCGCGGAGAATCTCGCCTCGATCGGTTCATCCTGCGGCAGGCGATCGTCCTCGAGTGCGTCCAGGCTGACCTGCATACGATGTTCGAGCAGTTGTTTGGCCGGATCGCGGTAGTAGGCGTGCAGTTCGCGCAGGGCGATCGTCGGGCCGATCTCGATGGGCTGGATGTCACGATGATCCAGAAACGGCGCGACGTCGGGCTGGTCACCACGACCGTGCATGCCGGCGAACAGCGCGTTGTACGAAAACAGCCGCGCATCAGCCGCGTCGAAATAGCGACTATCGAACGGTTGCAGCGGATGGCGCAGCAGCCACGGGCGATCTGCCGAGGTGTCCTCGGGGCGCAGGCCAGCGGCCGCGTCCAGCACGGCCAGCAGCTCGGCCAGTGGCGGCGCGGGATTGCGCAGCTTGCCGTCCTTCACCCCTTCGCCGATGTAGCTCAGGTGCAGGCGCTCGCGCGCCGACATCAAGGTTTCCAGGAACAGGTAACGATCATCGCTGCGCACGTCGCGATCACCCATGCGGCGGTAACGCGCCATCAGATCCAGCCCGGCATCGCTGCCCGAACGCGGGAAGTCGCCATCGTTGAGGCCGAGCACGGCCACCACCTTGAACGGAATCGCCCGTTGCGGAACCATGCCGCAGAAAGTAACACCGCCCATCAGGAAACGCTGATGTTCGGGCACGCCGGACAGGCGCTCGACCAGCAGATCACGCACCACGCTGAAGTGCAGCAGCGGATCTTCACCGGCCGCTTTCGGTTCGCTGGCCAGCGTGCGAATGAAGCCAAGCACCATCGCCTTCGCATCACGCGCGGCACGATCCATCAGGTCGATACGGAACAGCGCCTCGAAACGGCGCTCCAGTTCCACCGCCCAATCGCTGGCCTGGCGTGATTCATTGGCCAGATCACACAGCGTCTGGATTTCCTGCAGCAGATGATCGAGCGCGCCGAGATAGCCCGCCGCCGGACCGTGGATGCCGGTGAGTGGCGCCAGTTCGGTGCCGTCGGGCAGGCGCACCGACGGCTGTCGCTCCGCTTCCGCGGCATCGGCCATCAAGTAACCGGCGAGCATGCGGTCCATCGCCCAACCGAACGTATGCTCGGCAATCGGCGGCACGCCGAAGCGCGCTCGGAAGGCAGGGTCGAGCGCCCATGCCACGCGACTGGACTTCAGCCATTCGGCCAGCTCAGTCACGCCCGCGGCATCCAGATTGAGTCGCCGCGATACTTCCGGCACCGCCAGCAGGTCGACCACTTCCGGTGCGGTCACTCGCGTGCCGGGCAGATCCAGCAATTGCCGGAACGCACCGAACAGCGAATGACTGCGCGACACCGCCACGTCGGCCAACTGGTACGGCAGCAAGCCGCCCGCATGGCCAGCCACGCCGAACACCGCAGGAATCAATGGCACGTAGCGCTGAATGTCCGGCGCCATCACCACGATATCGGCGGGGCGAATCGGCTTGCCTTCGGCATCGGCGGTAGCCAGCGCATCGAGCAATTGATCACGCAGAATTTCCAGCTCGCGCATTGGCGTGTGGCAGCTATGTACACGTAGCGACGCATCGGCCCGCGCGGCGGGATCAACCGGTGTTGCCAGCTGCACATCCATCAGCGACGGATCAAGCGCACGGATACCTTGCTGCACGCGCTGCAGGCGATTCATGCCATGCAGCGATTGCTCATCCTCGCGATGGCGCACATCGGACAACACATCGCCCTCGCCCGCCGCCAGCTCCATGATGAAGTGCTGGCCCATGCGGCCCCAGCTGGCCAGCAGCGGATGCGCCTGGTCGGCCCAGTAGTCATTGCCCTGCGCCGCATCCAGCCGCGCCTGTTCGTCGGCACTTTGCTGGCGCAAGGCCGGCAGCGTGCGACCGAGTCCACCCCAATATTCGCGGCAGGGATCGGGCACATACAAGGCGACCAGACGATGCCGCGCCACCGCGCGCAACACCGCGAGCTCGGACGGTGCGAGATGGCTGACACCAAACACATGAAGCACCTCACCCGCAGCGCTGGTGCGGCCGAGATGATCGATCAGATCACCCACCACGTCACCGCGATGTGCGCCGAGTTTTTCATGCAGGTGTTGCCACAGCGGCGCCAGCAAGCGCTGCTCGGTGGAAGCCAGCACAGGTTCGGCCGCATTGCCGGTCACTACATTGAAACGACCCTGCTCCCAGCCGCGCAACCAGTCCGGGCGATACACCAGGTATTGCGAATAAATTCGCGCCAGCCGGTCCGCCAACTGGAAGCGTCGGCGCGCCTGATCGGCCACCCCTGAAGGGTTCGTGCCATCCGTCTGCAAATAACTGGCGATGCGCGCATCGGTAATGCCGAGTGCCACAACATCACCACCAAGCACTTCATGGATGCTCCAGCGCAGGTGCTGCCGCTGGTAGCGTGGCAGCGAAACCGCCGCCTGCTGCAATTGCTGCCGGGCCAACCGATCAATCCACGGACTGGGCAGCAAGATATCCAGATTCGCCGCAATCCCGCCAGCTCCGTACTTGCGGGCCAGTGCACCATTCAGCCACTGCTTCATGCCCGGATGCGCGGCGATGACGGTTTGCGGCGCCAGCACGTTGTCCGGCTGGGTCACCGCCAGCAACTGCACCAGCGGATCGAGCAGCTTCTCCAGCCGGCTGGCGCGATAGATCAACAGGCCGGTGGTTTGCTGTTCACCCTCTACCTCGCGAATTTCGCCGTCTGTGCCTGCTGCCGTCACTGCCGTACTCCTGTCCATCTGCGTGATCTTCACCAGCAGCAGGGCGGATTGCAATGATTGGCGACGACCACGTTCGCGCCAAGACATGCCATCAAGGAACGGCAGCCACCACGGCGTTGCCACGAACAGGCAACGAAACGTATTGGGCAGCCTCTGATTTTGATCCGCGTTTCCAGCAGCGCTTCGTCGATCTGCTGGCCGGATAGAAATAGATGTGATGTGCAAGATATCGCCGCACGTGTTCGCACAGACCTCGCGCCAGTGAGAAGGAAGCAATCTCACGTTGCAACAATCGTGAGAGGCTCTCATCCACTCGATGCAGTAACCAAGAATGCCATCGCGGAGCGAGGCTCACGCGATCCTCAGGCGGCAGCTCTCGACACGACGCCAGAAGGCCTGGCGGAAACTTTCCGGCAGCCGCTCTGAGAAACCTCTCCGACGGCAAACTTGTCCGCCAGCCGACCCGAAGGCAGCACCGTTCGGCTACTCGGCGCGTCCGTTGAAGCACTCGTGGAAGCTCTCAATCCGACTGCGAAATAATGACTCTGTTCGGCTGAAAGAAAGGGAAGGAAGTTGTACATCTCCTTTTCTTTCATTTCACTGGAGCGTCGCCCCCCGGAATGCCTCTGCTTGCTGCACCAGCGCGTTGTCCGCCGTGATGTTGCATATAGGTCATGTCCGCGAAATTATTGAGAGAAACAATGGAGGCCGTACCCAAAATAGTCATGCGCTGCGGGTTTCCAATGGCATAGTCCGCCACGAAATTGCCTGCCCGTAAATCACCGAGTTGCTGCGCCCAGATCAATCCTGCAATGACGTGTGCATCAATGACATCCTGGGCATCGCGTTCGCCCGCATATAAACCGCTGATAGCCTCGCTTGCCTGGAGGTAACCCTTGTAGGGGCTGTTTGATTGCTCTACCAGCTGGTCGATCGTCATTTGTTCATTGAGTCTGTTGCGACCCTCCGCTCCGTCAAAATAGGCACTCCTTGTGCCGCCGTCCGCAAGAAAGTCCACCAGTGCCTTGTTTTGTCGCTGTGCCAGCAGAAACGCTGCCTTGTCATTGCCTTGATTCGCCAGTTGGAGCAGGTCCCGGTCAGCCAGTCTATCGGCAGCCATGATGTCCTCGGGCATGGGATAGCCGTTCTCCGCCATCCACGCTACTTGCTCACGGGAGTTGACTCGATAGACGCCGAAATGGGCCTTGTTGAAGGCGGCAATCCTGGCCTGCTGATCCGACGGGAACTGAGCCAGCCACTCCTGGAAGCTGGGCGCGGTCCTCACCCGACCGACGTTCGCCAATTGAAACCGACTAGGAACGGCGGCCATGCCATCCACTGAGATCGTGGAGCGAGAAACAACCGCCGGTGCGAGCGATGTCAATTGACCATGCTTGGCACTGGCATGGCTGGCTGCTACCTGAGCAACCGAGCTTGCAGGCTCCCTACTACGCTCCAAATGGCGCCACAGGTAAGTCACCGCCAACAGCGCTGCCAACATTGCCAGCAGCCACCCGCCCCAGTTTCGCCGGTTCGTCGCCATCAGCCGGCACATTCCGATTTCTTCATGGCATCTCCCAACGCGGAGCAGGCCAGATGCTGCTGATCGGCCGCGCAGGCTGAATTGTCCAAGGTCTTCACTACCGAAGACTAGGTGTTTTCGAAGTTCAAACATGTAGTCCGGTGACTACAACTACGGAGTGCAATACGCTTGAAGGGCGCATCGAAAACTTGCCGTCGTGCACGAAAGCTCCAGCGTTTTCGAGATCGTTGGTTGGGCTTGTCTTCTATGGCTTGAATCTCGGCGTCGGAGTGGGCGCGCAGATTACAGCCCTTTGGCAGGTAATGCCGAATCAAACCGTTGATGTTTTCGCTGCTGCCGCGCTGCCAGTACACGATGAACGATGCAGCCGGACTGCGCAATCATCGAAAAGTCAGCCGACAACCAACATAGATCGTGCGGCCAGGCCCCGGTTCGAAAAAACGTCCCGTGGACTCGTTGACAATGACCGAGCCGATGTAGCGCCGATCGAGCAGATTGTCCAGGCGCACGAACGGCGCGATCTGCAGGTGCGCCGCTGTCATGATATAGCCCATGCTGGCATCGACCAGCGCGTAGCCGGGTGCGCGTGCGGTGTTCGCGTCGTTGGCAATGACGGCGCTGATGGCGGAAAGTTGCAACTGCGCATGCCATCCGCGACTGCCGCCCCAACGCAGACTCGCATCGAGCGCCGAGCGTGGCACACCGGCAAGGCGTGTGCCGGTGGTTCCTGAGACGGGTTGCGCGAAGCGTGCGTCGAGCCAGGTGTACGCAAGCTGCGCCTGCCAACGTGGCGCCAGCGACAGTGCCAGTTCGGCTTCGATGCCACGTCGACGTGCACTGCCGCGATTGCGGTAGGTGGTACGACCATCCATGTTGCTGTCCACCGCCAGTTCGTTGCGCGTCTGCGCCTGAAACCACGCCAGTTCGACGCGGTTGTCGCTGGCCCAACGCCATTTCGAGCCGAGTTCGAAGTTCGTCGAACGCGCTG
Organism: Rhodanobacter sp. AS-Z3; assembly: GCF_029224025.1. Lineage (NCBI taxonomy): Bacteria > Pseudomonadati > Pseudomonadota > Gammaproteobacteria > Lysobacterales > Rhodanobacteraceae > Rhodanobacter > Rhodanobacter sp. AS-Z3. Next base: position 901,457 of record NZ_CP119392.1, on the reverse strand, counting down.
CTTGCAGGCCAAGATTCAGTCCGCTACTGCGATCACTGCGATAACCGAGTTCGTTGAAGGTGGGCGTTTCGAAACCCTGTCCCCACGAGGCGTACAAATGCCAATCGGGTGCTGCGCGGAACAGCACGCCGGCGACCGGCGTGGTCGCGGCGTAAGACCGCCGTCCGCTGTCATCGGGATTACCCGCTGTGACGTAGTAATCGTCCACACCAAAATGCACGGCGCTATGGCGCAACCCGCCGCTGAGCGACCAGCGTGGCGACAGGCGCCAGCTTGCCTGAGCGTACTGATCGAAGTCCCACACCACGTCGCGTTCGTTCCGACGCAACGCTCCCGTCACGCCGAGCGTGCCGCCGACAAAATTCTCGTAGCCCCGACGCTGCTGGTTCTGGCGGTCCCAACTGCTGCCGACGACCAGTTCGAACGGGCGCCCGGCGAGCTGACCATCCCAACGCCGGCGCACGTCCGTGCCGCCATAGCCACCTGCCAGATCCACCACGCCGCCGGCGCTGAGCGGACTGATCTGTGCGGATGGAGGTACTGACAGCACCTGTTGCACCGCGCGCTCGCCATAGTAGACAAGTGCGCGCCACTGCCCGGCGTGGCCGTCGTCGTGTTCCAGGATCAGGCCTGCCTGGTTTTGCCGCACGCGCTTGCGGGTGTTGTAGAGCAGCGCCGAAGGCGCGGCCTGGCGTGGGTCGCTCTGGTATTCCTGGCGCGTCAGCCCCTTCGGATCCTGCGCGTGCGGCAGCAGAACGCTGTTGGCCACCAGCGTGATCCGATCACCCTCGGCGAGGGTGAACCGCAGCCTGAGGTTGCCGTTCTCACGTTCGGCGTCACTGTGTCGCCGAAAGCCCTCGCCGCTCAGGCGCGACACGTCGAGGTTGTAGTCGAGGCCACCGGCGATGCCGCGCGTACCCAGTTCGACACGTTGACCACCGTAGCGCCCTGCGCCAAACATCACACGCCATTCGGACGGATCGGTACCGTCGGCGGTGAACAACTGGATGACCCCGCCGGACGAATTGCCGTACAACGCCGAGAACGGCCCACGCAACACTTCGATTCGATCGGCTGCGCCAAGGCTGAAGTTCGACAACTGCCCCTGACCGTCGGGCATGGTGGCGGGGATGCCATCGACATACAGCCGCACGCCACGCACGCCAAAGGTGGTGCGTGCGCCGAAACCGCGTATCGAGATCTGCTCGTCCTGAGCCGCATTCTGGCGGTCGCGGGCCAGCACGCCCGGCACTTCGCGCAAGGACTCGGAAGGGTTGATCGAGGCCGTATCCGCACGAATGTCCTGCAGGTTCACCGCGATGATCGAAACCGGTAAATCGAACGGCTGCTGCTCGGAACGCGTTGCCGTCACCACGATACCGGGAAGGTCGTCGGCACGGATCACGGGGGTCGGCGGAACGGATGCCTGCGACCAGACAGGTAACGATGCGGCTGCCAGCGACAACACGCACAAGCGCGCCACGCAGCGACAGTCCATGCGTCTTTCACTCATGGCGATGGACCGGCCGAGTCGCAGCATCATGCAGCGTTAGCCTCAATGCGCTGCGGACGTCACGCGCCAGACCGAGTTGCCCACATCATCCGCGATGATCAGCGCACCTTCCTTGTCCTGCACCAGGCCGACCGGCGCGCCATACAGATGCTTCTCGTCATCCGAGTGGAATCCGGTGACCACCGGCTCGGGTACACCGACCGGCTTGCCCTGCTGAAACGCGACAAAGACCACCTGATAGCCGCTCAGCGGCGAGCGATCCCAGCTGCCGTGTTCGCTGACGAACGCACCGTTGTGATACTTCGCGGGCAGCGCGTTGTCGCTGCTGATCAACAAGCCCAGCGGCGCGACGTGTGAGCCCAGCGCATAGTCCGGTTTGATCGCAAGCTTCACCAGATCCGGTCGCTGCGGCATCACGCGATCGTCCACGTGCTGGCCGTAATAGCTGTAGGGCCAGCCATAAAAGCCACCGGGTTGCACCGAGGTCAGATAATCCGGTACCAGATCAGGGCCGATCTCGTCGCGCTCGTTCACCACCACCCACAGTTTGCCAGTGGTCGGCTCCCACTGCAGTCCGGTGGGATTGCGCAGACCGGAAGCGTAGATGCGACTGCCACCGGTAGCCACATCCACCTCAAGCACATCCGCCCGGCGGTATTCGACGGCCATACCGTTCTCTGTGATGTTGCTGTTCGAGCCCACGCCAACATACAGCTTGCCGCCGTCCGGACTGGCCAGCAGTGCCTTGGTCCAGTGGTGATTGATGGTGCCGGGCAGATCCGCGAACTCGGTGCCGGCTGCAGTGATCTGCGTCTCCCCGGTCACATAGGGAAACTTGAGCACGCGGTCAGTATCGGCAACGTAAAGCGAATCACCGATCAACTGCACGCCGAACGGTGAGTTCAGGTTCTGGATAAAAACATGCTTCTCCCACTCGCCACTGACGCCAGCCTTTCTGCGCAGCAAGGTGATGCGATTGCCGCCCGCGGCGCTCTTGCCCGAACGTCCCATGACGAGACCGGCGATGAGCCCCTTGGGCGTAGTAACCGGCTCGGTGTCGGGGCTATTGGCTTCGACCACCAGCACGTCGTCAGTGGGCAGCACATAGAGTTGGCGCGGGTGCTTGAGGCCGCTGGCGATCCGTTCGATCTGCATGCCGGCCGCCACCTTGGGCGTCTGGCCGTCTTTCCAGTCAGCCTTTTCCGGCACCTGCATCGGCGGCTTCAGAAAGCGCTGGGGCGGCGGCAGCGTCGGATTGTCGCCGGCCTGTTGCGCGGGGGTCAGCGATGCCTTTTGATTGCAGCCACTCAGACCAGCCAGCAAGGCCAGCGCCAGCGCGCCATGGGCAATGAACTTAGTCATGGGCATAACTCCGGGTGACGGTGGGTCGCACAGCCATCAGGATGTTCGCGATCGCCAGCAGAATCACCGTGCACAACGACAGCCAGACACTGGTCGGCACGACCTCGTAGGCATCGCGCGTATGCACCATGGCGTTGAAGATCGCCGCGATGATGGCCGCCAGGTTGAGCCAGAAATCGAGCCGGTCGGCACCCGTCGCAAAACGCCGCGAGGTGATCCACACCTGCACCAGATTGATCAGCCGCGGAATCACCGCGAACAGCAGGCCAAGGGTGATCAGCCAATCGGCGCCCTTGCCCCACAGCACCACTGCCGAGTTGGCGTAGGTGATATCGAAGATCAATCCGGCGACGAAGAAGCCGAACGGGATCGGATTGAGCAGGCCATAGATGGCGTCAGCCACACGGGAGCGGTGGGGTGCATCGAACGTAGGCATGGACGTCTGTCTCCACAGGAGTGCGAATGAATGAGCGCCGGTGGCTAGCTCGGTCGCGTGTCCGGCAAGGATTTACTGCCTGGGCATGGCGTGCACGATCGTCTATTCAATGTCTAGCGTGTGTTACGACATACGGCTGCCGCGTAACTGATCACAGCCACGTCAAGCCTCGGATACGGGTGCGGTGTCATCAGAAAAGAAGCCTGCAACCAGCACGGATCGGGGCCTCTGAGGTAAGCAATGCCTGCACATCAGGCTGCTGAGAGCCCACGCACCCATCCCAAGCGAGAGGTTGTTCAGTGAGTTGGCGAAGCGAGACCGAGGCACTCCGGGTCTGGCACGGGAACGTCGCGAAAGTGGTGCGCCTGGCGGGATTCGAACCCACGACCCCTGCCTTCGGAGGGCAGTACTCTATCCAGCTGAGCTACAGGCGCATGTACGGCCGCGCGGGGCGGTGCACCGCGGGGAGCGCAGTATAGCCGAGTTGCCGCAGGCGGGCATCGCAGCGGCAAGCCCTGCAGCAGCGCTCCCGGCGTTTGGCAACAGAACGGATACCTGCCGCCCGAGGCGGCAGGTATCCGTAGCATCAACGCGCCTTGAGCAGGGTGCTCAAAGTGTCCGGCTTGCTGGTGTCGCGCACCAGGTGCGGGTACTTCAGGCCGTCGTGGTAATCGAGGCGGATGGTCTGGTACTGGTCAAAGTTCTTCACCAGCAGTTCGATCGGCAGGCTCTTGTCGGTGGCCGAGGCGGTGACGGCGTCTTTCAATGCATCGGCATCGTAGTCACGACCGTTGACTGCCACCACGGTCATGCTCGGCGCGATGCCGGCCTTGAAGGCGGGGCCGTCCCACAGCACGTCACCGATGCTGCCGTCCTTGCCTACCGACAAGCCCAGCGAATAGGTGAGGTCGGCGGAATGGCGCATCGCTTCCATGGCCTTGGCCGCATCGGACGGCTTGTCGGTGTACTCCAGCTTCCAGCCGTGGCCTTCGATGCCGCCGATCAGCGAGCCGTGACCGTCCAGTCGCGTGCGCAGGAAGCTGCTCCAGTCGAACGGCTGGAGGGTGTTGAGCGTCTTCACCACGTCTTCGAAGGTGTAGGTGTTGACGGCCCACTGGCCGCTATCCATGCCGAAAAACGCCTTGCCGAAATCATCAATCGAATGCTTGCCCTTGCTCAGATCACGCAGCTTGGCGTCGACGTCGAGCCAGATCATCTGGCCGGCGGAGTAATAGTCCTCGCTGCTCTGGTAGTTGCGATACGGCAGCGGGGCGCGCTGGGCGATGATCGGGTCGTTGGTGGTGTCCTGCACGTTGCGCCAGCTGGCCAGGCCCGGACGGCCCTTGTCGTAGGTGGCGGCCACGTAAGCCAGCATGTCGCGCGCCTGATCTTCCTTCCACAGACCCGAACGGGCGGCCATCACATAGCCCCAGAACTGGGTCTGGCCTTCGTATACCCACAGCAGCGAATCCTGCATCGGCACGTTGAAGTTCGGCGTGGTGAGGTCGGCGCCGCGGCGGTATTTGCCGTCCCACGAGTGGTTGAATTCGTGCGCCAGCAGATCGCGGCGCAGTGCGTTCTTTTTCCACTCGGTGAAATAGCCAGTGCCGACGCCGTTCTCGCTGGAACGGTGATGCTCCAACCCGTTGCCGCTCATCTTGTCGCTGAGCGAGAGCAGGAAATCGTAGTGGTTGTAGTGGTGCGCGCCGTACATCTTGTACATCTGCTGCACCAGGTTCTGGTGCACCTTGATCTGTTCGGGGGTGATTTCCAGATACTTCGCCGCATCCGCCACGATATTCAGATGCACCGGTGTCTTGGCGCCCGGGTCCAGGTCAATGCGCTTGAAATATTTGCCGGCGTAGATCGGCGAGTCGACCAGATCGTTGTACGCAATCGGCTTGAAGTGCACCGTATCGCCATCGCGCGAAGCCACTTCCAGCGCGGTGCCGAACTGCCAACCCGCGGGGAAGGTCACGCTGGTTTCGGCCATGATGCGCTTGGAGAAATAACCCGCCGGATACAGCGTGTTGGCATTCCACTGCAGGTTCAGCATTTCCGGCGTCATCACCACGCGGCCCTGGCGCATGTTCTGCGGCGACAGGAACTGGAACGACACTTCGACGCTGCTGGCACCGTCGGGCACATCGACGTGGAAGGCATAGACATTCAGCGTGTCGCGCTTCCAGGTCAGGGTCTTGCCATTGGCCGTCACCACCAGGCCGGCCAGCTTGTCGATCGGGCCACTGGGCGAATGGTTGCCGGGCAACCACTGCGGATACAGCAGGGTCAGCGCGCCGGGCTGGGCCGGAATCACCTCGTGCACGCGGAAGATGCGGTGGGCAAGGTCGGTAGCATCCACACTGACCTTCAAGGTGCCCTGATACGGCACATCCTGCGGCGCAGGGACATCGGCAAGCGCGGTGAGGCTGACCAGGCCAAGGCTGGCGGCGGCAAGAGCTGAGGCAAGACGTGAAGCTTTCAATACGTTCTCCGGGTAAAAGGGAAGAGCCTGGCGAACGCTGGCGCACCCGGCAAACATCGCCACATGGCACGGCTCGGGCCAGACGGGGCCCGGGAATTCAGGCCATGCGATGTCGCCACGACTGGATTCCAGTGCGCCGATGCTAGAACGGGCAAGGCCGCGTTCACCCCTGCCGAAGGTCACGATCGCCCCCACCCACGATGTCATGCGCGCCGCAGCATGGTTCTGGCATCCATCTTGCTGACCTTTTGCTCAGAAGACGACAGGCCTCGCGGAAGCTGCATGCATCATTTGTTCGACCATCGACAGCACATCGACGAGCCCAGCTCACGGCGCGACTACCAGAGGTATCTGGCGCGGCGACTGGGCCCGATGATCCATGGGCTGATGCTGGTGGCGACCCTGGTTTACCTCGTTGCCGTGGTCGCCAGCAGCTTCCTGCAACAGCCACCGTTGCCCTGGTGGTTGCGGGCAACGCCATTGATCCCGCTGTGGCTGGTGGCACGATCGACCCGCCGGCTGTGCGCGCCCGAGTCACTCGGCATGCTGACCTTGTTGTTCGTGGCGTTGCTGGAGTTTGGCATCAACCTCAACAACGCCGGCTACCTGCATCGGCAGACGATGATCCTGCCCGGCTTGTTGCTGCCGGTGGTTTCATCGGTGATCTGGTTGCGTCGACAGGACTTCATCACCGGCATGCTGGTCTGCGCGCTAGGGCCGCTGCCGATGCTGCTGGTCGGCAACAGCGACCGTGTGCAGATCATCCAGTATCTGGTTTACATGGCCATCGCCATCACCCTGGCGGCGGTATTGCGCACCTTCATGTCACGCACGCTGTACGAACAGTTCCGGCTGGAACGACGCTTGCGCGAGCAAGCCAGTACCGACGGCCTGACCGGCCTGCTGTTGCGCAACCGCTTCCTGCAGCTTTCCCGGCTGGCACTGTCCGACATCCGCCACCGCCAGCTCCCCGCTTGCGTGCTGTACCTGGACGTCGATCACTTCAAAACCTTGAATGACGATTTTGGCCACGATGCCGGCGATGCGGTGCTGGTCTCGCTGGCCGACACCTTGCGCGTGCAGACACGTCCGGGCGACCTGATCGGCCGCATAGGCGGGGAAGAATTTGCCATGTTGCTGCCCGGTCTCAACCTGGCCCAGGCCAGCCAGCGCGCCGAACAAGTGCGGCTGGCCGTCCACGCAATCGCGCGGCCTGACGGGCAGCTTGGCGTCAGCATCGGTCTGGTCGAATGCGGACCCGACGCCGAGGCCATCGAGTTGCTGCTGATCCGCGCCGACCTTGCCATGCGGCAAGCCAAGTCAGCCGGTCGCGACCGCGTGGTCAGCACGGTCCACTGAGTGCGCGAGCCTTCAGCCGGGCGTGCTCAGCCTTCCAGCGCCATCTTGCTGCGACGGATGCCGTAAGCGAAATAGATCACGCACCCGAGCGCCATCCAGATGATGAAACGCTCGTAGGTGATCCATGGCAAGCCATAGATCAGCGCGAGCGAAAACAGGATACCCAGTGGCGCGGTAAACCACACCGCCGGGGTGCGGAAGTTGCGCTGCAGATCCGGCCGGCGCACACGCAGCAGCATGATCGAGGCGCAGATGATGATGAAGGCGCTGAGCGTACCAATGTTGACCAGCTCGGCCACTTCGCCGATCGGCAGCAGGCCGGCCACCAGTGCGGTGAACACGCCGATGATCAGGGTCGGTCGCGCCGGCGTGCCGAAGCGCGGACTGACCTTGGCGAACCAGCCCGGCAGCAAGCCGTCGCGGGCCAGCGCAAACCAGATCCGCGCCGCACCCAACATGAAGGCAAACAGCACGCTGGTGACGCCGACGACTGCCGCCACCGCAATGATGATGCTGAGCCAGTGCAGACCGATCGATTCAAACGCATCGGACACCGACGCCTCACCGCTGAGCGTGCTGTAAGGCACGATGCCGGTGAGCACCAGCGACACAGCGATATACAACACCATCGCGATCGCCAGCGACAGCAGCACCGCGCGCGGCAGGTCGCGCTGCGGATGTTTCGCTTCCTCGGCCGCCGTGGTCAGCGTGTCGTAGCCGAACACTGCAAAGAACACCACGCTGGCGCCGGTCAGCACGCCCTGCCAGCCGAAATGGCCCAGTCCCGTCGCGGCGTCAACCACCCGCGCCGGCACGAACGGATGCCAGTTCGCCGTATTGATGTAGAACACGCCCACGCCGACCACCAGCAACACGCCGATCACCTTGATCGCCACCACCAGCGTATTGAAGCGCGCACCCCATTCGGTACGCACGGTCAGCAGGATCGCCACACCGACCGACACCGCGGCCGCGATCACGTTGAAGCGGTGACCATCGCTGGGCCCGGCAATCGGCGTCGAGCCATGCACGCCGAAGATCTGTTGCAGGTAGTACTCCATGGTCTGCGCGCTCATGCTTTTTTGCGCCCATTCCGGCAGATGCACGCCGGCCGAATGCAGCAGTACCTGCACATAGCCGGACCAGCCGATCGCCACCACCGCGACCACCAGCGCGTATTCCAGCAGCAGATCCCAGCCGATGATCCACGCGGCGAACTCGCCAAGCACCGCGTAGCCGTAGGTATAGGCGCTGCCGGTAACTGGAATCAGTCCCGCAAACTCGGCGTAGCACAGCGCCGCACAGGCGCTGCCAATGCCGGCAATCAGGAAGCTGATCGCCACCGCCGGGCCGGCATTGGCCGCTGCCTGCTGCCCGGCCAGCACGAAGATGCCGACACCAATGATGCCGCCGATGCCGATCGCCGTGAGCTGCCACAAGCCCAGAACCCGGCGGAAGTCGCCACGCGTACCGGCCTCCGACTGCAACTGCTCGATCGTCTTGTGGCGCACCAGCTTGCTGAAAAAACCCATGAAGAACCCCCTTTGAAACGAGCGACGAGCATAGCGAAAGCGGAGCGCCAACCCCAGCGCGGTGCAACATCCATCTGCAAGGACCAGCCCGGATCGGCACGATTCGACGCAACTGGTTGGGGTCAACGGTCTGGCGCGGTGCGGGCTGAGAGCAGGTCACGGCAACCGCCGCATAGCATGGACAGCGATGTCGGTCAGCCGATGCCGGCAAAGGTGTGTTCCTGCTGTTCGCGTATCGCGAGCCAAGCGAGCGCGGCTGCACTGAACCCGAAAATCAGCCCGATCGCCAGCACCACCCGGCCGTCCAGATGGCCAATGCCAAACCAGCGCTCGCTCAACGCCGGCAGCAACGCCGTACCCAGCACGCGGGTCATCTCCAGCCACAGTGCCCAACGGCGGCGTTCCATCAAGCCACCCAAAATGCTCAGGCTGCCCACCAGATAAACCGCATAGGCCAGCAGCGCCGCAAGACTCGCGGTAGCGGCCATGCCGAGGAACTGGGTGACCATGCCCAGCAGCAAGGAAAATTGCAGCAGCACGTAGAGCTTCTGCGGCCACGGCACAGGTGGATCAAAACGCTCGCTCGGCATGACGAAGTCGGGCTTCGGAAAGCGTGCTGCCACATCGGCCGGCCGCCAGCCTGGCGGCTTCAGCCAGACCAGCACCTTGTCGCGCCAGCGCCTGGCATGCCACGCATCCTGCGCAGTTTTCCAATACACCTCGGCATTCGCCCACAGCGGGTTCCAGCTGCGCAACGGCGAGCGCGTGCCATAGACTGGCCGGTCGTTGTCATTTTCCTCGACGAAGGTACCGAACAAGCGGTCCCACAAAATCAGGACGCCCCCGTAGTTACGGTCCAGGTAGCGGTCGTTCACCGCGTGATGCGCGCGATGATTGGACGGCGAACAGAACACCCGGTCGAACCAGCCGAGCCGGTCGATCTGTTCGGTATGCACCCAGAACTGGTACAGCAGATCGATCAGCGCCACCACCACGAACACCTTCAATGGCACGCCGGCAATCGCCATCGGCAGGTAGAACAGCCAGCTCAGCAACACGCCGCTGCCCGTCTGGCGCAGCGCAGTGGAAAGGTTGTAATGCTCGCTCTGGTGATGCACCACATGAGCAGCCCACAGGATGTTCACTTCGTGCCCCAGCCGGTGCAGCCAGTAGTAGCAGAAGTCGTAGAACAGCAACGCGCCGGCCCACACCCACAGGCTGTCTTCCGGCAACACGAACAAGGCAAGGTGCTGCACGCACCACGCATAGATGCCGAACGTCAGCAACTTGCTGAACACGCCAACGACCTGCGAGATCACGCCCAGCCCGATGCTGTTGATTGCATCGCTGCTGGCATACGCCTTGCGCCCGCGCAGCCGCGCCACCAGCAGTTCAATCCCGATCAACAGGAAGAACACCGGCGTCGCCCACGTGATGATGAGTTCCTGCGTATTCACCTTGCCGTACCTGCCTTGCCAACCGAGCCGGCGCACTGCACCGAGCGCGCAATCAATCCCATCGCGAGATAGTACGCCGACAGCACCCACAGACTGGCTAGCGGTAGCGGCCCGCGAAAACGATCCCACGCCAGTACGCTGTCACTGAACATGAAAACCAGCGCGCCAACGGCGGCCAATCGCGCAGGCACAGCACGCAAATCGCCGTGCTGAGCAAACGCCTGGGCGCGCACCAGCGCCTGTCCAGCCATGCTGGCGAGCACCACCACGTAGACGATCACCGGAATCCGCAGCGGCACGCTGATCCAATCCCACAACAGAAACAGGTTCAGCGCGCCGACACCGAGCGCGACCAGCAACCATGCCGGACGCGCGCCGAGGCGGCAGTCATCCGCAAACGCACGGATGAAACACAGATGGGCGCACAGAAAGGCGAGCAGGCCCGGCACGAACCGGTCCCCCGGCAACATCAGCAGCACGTCGCCGGCCAGTGAGCAGACGATGCCGGCGAGAATCCGGCGTCGGTAGCGCGACGACTGCGCCGGCTGCGCGCGCCATGCGAGCACGAAGATCAAGGCGGTCGTCAACGGTTTGCCGATCCAGTGCAGCCATTGCCAGCCCTGCTGTGGATGAGAGGCCATCAGCAGCGCGCCCGCCACCGCGGAAACAGCGGCAAGCAGGACCGCCAGCAGCAGAGCGCGCGATGATGTTTCCGGGGTGGTCTCAAAAGCGGCGGACATGCGTGTTTCCGATGGCGACGCCGCCGATCATAGCTGGACGTCGGCAACGGCCAGACTCGTCGCGAAACGCGCTGAAATTCACTGGTAGACGTGCAGCTGACCAATCGTCCAGGCGTGGTAGGAATCCAGCAGATCGGGAACCTTGCAGTCGTCGTACAAACCGTTGCAACGCTGGCGCAATTCGGTGGCGGCAGTGAAATACGCATCGGTGGGCAAACCCGCGGCCTGCAACACCATGCTGGGCAGGAAGGCGATGTCCAGCATCGGGTACGTCGGCAACGCGGGGCCGGCGAAATTACTCTTCACCATGTAATAAGTGAGGTAGTCACGATAGGGCGTCAGGGCCGCCGGCGTGCTGCGATCAAGGTCACGAATGCGCCCGCTGAAGGACGGCTGGTGATCGCCGAAGTGCACCAGTATGGTTGGCTGCGGTCGATCCAGAAAGGTGTGCTCCAGACCACGCATGGCCACGTCGGAGTCGTGCAGTCGCGACAAATAGGTGTCGAAGTTCAGCGCGGCGACCGATGACATTCCACCGAGCAGGTTGCGGTAAGGCTTGGGCAGCGTCGTCATCGGATCGTCGTCGTGTGGGCCGTGCTGGTTCAGCGTGAGAATCATCACGAATACCGGTTGCCCCGGCTTCTTCACCTTGTCGTAGGCGCGCTTCGCTGCAGCGAACATCTGTGCGTCGCTTTCTTCCCACTCGTCCAGACCCAGTTCCGCCGCTCCGTACAAATGATCGAAGCCGTAGGCCTGATACGCATTGTTGCCGTTGATGAAGGTACTCGCTGTGGGATACACGCCAATGGTGGTGTAGCCGAGCCGGCGCAACTGCAGCGCCAGCGCGTCGTGCACATTCGGCGCCAGCACATAAGGCGCGTACATGCCGCCCGGCCCGAAGATGTCCTGTGGCATGCCGGTCAACGCCGCGAACTCGCTGACCCAGGTGCCGCCACCAAACGTATGCACGCGCAATACGCCGTGGCCACGGCTGCGGGCGTCCGGCTGAAACATCGCCACCCGGCACTGCGGCACGTTGCAGCTGGTGTAGTTCGAGGGATCAAAGGTGCTTTCTTCCAGCACCTGCACGATGTCCGGATACGGTGCCGGGCGACTGCCCGGGCTGCCCGCTGCGGTCGTACCCCAGTCATGTTGGGCCACCGCCGCGCTGGCCATCGACGGCAACTGCACGTCGGCGTCGTGCAAGTTGACGAAGAAGTTGGTCAGCTGTGCATCGTCGGACATTTCCTCCCATGCGTTGCGCGAGTGTGCCTGCGCGAACGGCCCGGTGGGCAGCATGCAAATCCAGAACACCAGCGCGCACAACGCGATGCCGCCCAGTCGCATGCCGGCAGCACGCCGTGGTGGCGGCGCAGCCAGCACGCGCCAATCCCAACGCCACACGAAATAGAACAGCGGCGGTAGCAGCAGGCACAAGCCGATCCCCACCGAATACAGGTGCGGATAGTGGCGCAAGGTGTCGAACAGGCTGCTGCGCAGATAGTAGATAAAGTCTGCCGGCATCAGCTGCGAGTCGAGGTAGCGCAGCTTCAACACAGCCACCGCCTTGAGCAACGCAAACAAACCGGCACCCACCAGCACGCCCGTGGCGAATCGTCCGAAGGCAAGCACGAGTGCACCGCAGGCGCACAGCATCAACGCGGTGATGAAGACCCGCTGCAGCGGCAGCGGCTCCTGCCACGCGGTCAGCGCGACGGCCACCGCGAAGCATGCGAGTGCGCACAAGATCAGCCAACCTGTTCGTGATGGGCGCAACGATATTCGACGCATGGCCTGGTCAGTTCCCCCTGCAAGAACCTTTGTCACCGGGTGCCATCTTACGTTCTTGCGTGACCTGCTGCCGGGCGCCGCCGCACGGGCAGACGAACGCCATTCATCGCGCTGGCATGCGCCGATCTGCTAATTTCTGCGCCTGACCCACGCTTTCGCTCCGGAATTCCCATGTCGTCACGTCTGCTGCCCCGCGCCACCCCGCTGCTCGCCCTCGCTGCCGCCCTGCTCGCCGGTTGTGCCGGCATGCCCGGACACGGCAGCGCGGCACCTGACGGGTCGCGCGCCAACGTAGCCATTCTGGAAACCACCGACATCCATTCGAACGTGCTCAGCTACGACTACTACAAGCTGAAGCCGGACCAGACGCTGGGCTACGAACGTACCGCCACGTTGATCCGCCGCGCTCGCACGGAGTTTCCGAATACCTTTCTGTTCGACAGTGGCGACACCATCCAGGGCAGCGTGCTGGCCGACTACCAGGCACTGGTGAAGCCGGTTGCCTGCGACCAGGAACTGGGCGTCTACAAGGCGATGGATGCGATGGGCTACGACGGCGGCACCGCCGGCAACCACGAATTCAACTACGGTCTGGGCTTCCTGTCGCAAGTCACCGGCACGCCGATGAACGTGGACGGCGGCCACAGCAACCGTTGCGCCGGCCCGCATTTCCCGCTGGTGCTGGCGAACGTCGACAGCGCGCGCGACGGCAAACCGATCTTCAAGCCGTGGACGGTGGTAACGAAAACCATCACCGCGTATACCGCCGATGGCAGCAAGATCGAGGTGCCACTGAAGGTCGGCATCATCGGCTTCACCCCGCCGCCAATCATGGACTGGGACCAGCGCAACCTCGCCGGCAAGGTCACCGTGACAGGTGTGGTGGAAGCGGCACGCAAATACCTGCCCGAGCTGCAGGCGCAGCACCCGGACCTGATCGTGGCGATCCTGCACGGCGGACTGAACACTGCGCCGTACACACCGCAGATGGAGAACGCCGGCTGGTATCTCGCCGGCGTGCCCGGCATCGATGCGCTGCTGCTCGGTCATTCGCATACCGAATTCCCCGGTCCGCATTACGCCGGCATGAAGGATGTTGACGCGAAGCGGGGCCTGGTACGCGGCGTGCCCGCCGTGATGGGCGGCTTCTTCGGCAAGGATCTTGGCGTGATCCAGCTGGTGCTTGATCGCCGCGACGGCCACTGGGTGGTTGACCACGACGAAAGCCACAGCGAAGTGCGCCCGATCTGCCCGAAGAAAGACCAGTGCGTGCCGGCTGATCCGGCCATCGCACCGTTGGTGCAGCCGATCCATGAAGCCGCGATCGCCTACGTCAATACGCCGATCGGCAGCAGCCACGTGCACATGAGCAGCTACTTCGCCGACGAGGGCGACATGAGCGCGCTGGCGCCCGTCAACGCCGCCCAGGCCGACTATGTGCGCACCGAATTGCCGCGCTCGCATCCGGAACTGGCGAACGTGCCGGTGCTATCCGCCGCCGCTGCGTTCCGCACCGGCTTCGGCGGTCCCGATGACTACACCGATGTTGCCGCCGGCCCGCTCACCTTGCGCAGCGCTGCCGACCTGTACTTCTATCCGAACACACTCGCCGCGGTGAAAACCGACGGCGCCGGCCTCAAGGCGTGGCTGGAAAAATCCGCCGGACGCTTCAACCGCATCGACCCGACAAAAACCGGCCAGCAGGAACTGATCAACAGCCACTACGTCGGCTACAACTTCGACCAGATCCAGGGCGGCATCCACTACGTCATCGACATCTCCAAACCGGTCGGCCAGCGCATCACCACGCTGACCTACCAGGGCAAGCCGGTCACCCCGAGCGACCCGTTCATCATCGTCACCAACAACTACCGCGCCAGCGGCGGCGGGCACTTCCCCGGTCTGGATGGCAGCAACATCGTGCTCGCCGCACCGGATGGCACGCGCGAAATTCTGGCGAAGTGGATCGAGCACAAGAAGCAGATCAGCGTCGCCGACCTCGAACCCGCATCCTGGAACTTCGCGCCGCTGAAAGTGCGCGGCCCCATCGTGTTCACCGGCGCCGCGAACAAGCTCGATGTGGCAAAGGCTGCCGGGCTGATCAACGTTCGTCTGGTGAAGGACAACGGCGATGGCACCGCGATTTACGCGATTGATTTGTCGCATTGAGTGACGCGGTTTTTTAGGGCGGGAACTGCCCGCCGCTCTGACCGTTTTAGCGTTCGCCGATTAGATCAAGAGCTGACCCCACCCCGACCCTTTCTGCGACCGAAGGAAGTCCCTTTAGGGGCACGCAGGGGAGGGATACAGGCGTAGCTCAATCGATCGGCGTATGCCGATACGTACTCACATCCGCCGGCTTCACCGCGCCCGCCTTGTTCGACCACGACTGGCGGATATAGCCCACCACCGCAGCGACATCCTCGTCATTCAATTGCTGCGCGAACGGCGGCATCGAATACGGCTGCGGATTGCCTGCCGTGACCGGCGCGAAACCGCCGAGCAACACACTGCGGATCGCATTGATGCCGGTCGGTTCGGTGACCGAAGTATTGCCATCCAGTGGTGGATAAACGCCGGCTACACCTTGTCCGTTGTCGCCGTGGCAATCGGCGCAGCGCTGCGCGTAGAGCTTGCCGCCTTGCTCGTGACTGGCCGCCTGTTTGAACGGCACGGCAGGGATGATCGGCGCACGTGGCGGCAGGGATTGCAGATAGACGGCTACCGATTGCAGGTCGGCGTCGGTCAGGTGCTGGGTGCTAAGGCGCACTACGTCGGCCATCGGTCCGAAGGCGGCACCCTTGGCCGACTGACCCGTCTTCAGCAGGTCAACGATGTCCTGCGCGCGCCAGCCGGCAAGGCCACCACCGGCCTGCGTGCTGAGGTCAGGCGCATACCAGTTCATTGCCGGAATCTGACCGCCAGCGAGATGACGATCCTTGTCCATGCCACCCAGCGAATCGCGCGTGGTGTGGCACTCGTTGCAGTGGCCAAGTCCCTGCACCAGATAGGCGCCACGATTCCATTCGGCGGACTTGGCCGAGTCGGGCTGGAACACACCCGGCTTGAAATAAAGCGCGCGCCACGCCAGCAGACTGCTGCGCAGGTTATACGGGAAGTCGAGCCCCGGCTCGTCATCCTCGCGATGCACCGGCGGCAGCGACTTCAGATAGGCGAAGATCGCCAGCGTGTCTTCGCGATTGACCTTGGTGAACGAGGTGTAGGAGAACACCGGGTACAGCAGCTGTCCTTGCCGGCCCTTGCCGTCGTGCAGCGCACGCCAGAAGTCGTCGAAGTCCCACTCGCCGATACCGGTGGCCGGATCGGGGGTGATGTTCGGCGCCGGCACATTACCGAACGGCGTGGCCAGCGAGCGACCGCCGGCGTAACGCTTGCCGTCACGGGCGGTATGGCAGGCGGCGCAATCACCGACGGTGGCCAGGTATTCGCCGCGCTTGATCAAGGCCGGATCGCTCAGCGCCGCGGTATCGGCATCACGCTGGGCGGGGGTCGATGGAGCAACGCTGCCATGAGAAAACCACCACCAACCGATCACGCCAGCGAGCAGCAACACCGGCAGCCACCACCAACGTCGCAACCCGCTCATGGCGTCACCTCGCTGTGACCCATGACACACCAGCCGGGTAGCGGTTCGGTCTGCGCGCTGGCGGGCGCCGGATGCAGGTCGGTTGGCAACGGTTGACTGGCCAGCGAGGCGGATACCGCGGTGATATCGGATTCACGCATGCGGTTGGCCACCACGCCCATGCAATACGGGCCTTCGGCGGCCCGAGTGTGCGTGCGCCACGACACCAGTTGCGCGCTGAGATAGTCATACGACAGACCCATCAGGCCGGGAATCATTGGCTGCACGCCGGTGAGTTTGGCACCGTGGCAACTGACACACGACGGCACGCCGCGGGTGGAATCACCGCGCAATACCAGTTGCTCGCCGCGCCGCATGCCTTCCACTGAAACCGGCGGTACCGGCAGTTTTTCATACGGCACGTCCTGCTGCGCAAAGTATTCCGCGATCTGGCGCAGGTAAGCCGGACTGAGCTGACGCACCACGTATTCCATCGGCGCGTGCTGGCGTTGACCGGTCTGGAAGTACTCGAGCTGCTGCAACAGATAGCCGGCTGGCTTGCCGGCCAGGCGCGGGATCAACACGTTGTCGACGGCGCCCCCGCCATGCGCACCGTGGCAACTGGTGCAGGCGACAAGCCGCTGTTCGGTCGTATCGGGTACCGCGGGCGCGGCATTCTGCGGCGGCGTGGCAGACGCTGAAATACACACGCCAAACGCGAACAGCACGACGGCCGCGCGGAGCAGCGTGCGCAGGGGAAGAGATCGATTCATCCGGCGATTGTAGGCCCGCGCGGCGCATCACTTGGCCCTCGCGACAACCTGCCGCAGGGCAGCAAGCCGCTGCCTGATGGCGTTTGTGGCGCGAAACAGTTGCAAATGAATCTGTTGACCGCGGCGCAACATTGCCCGTATGGTCGAATCCATGTCGCCCATTTCCGCACTCGCACGCATGCACTTCGCACCGGTCCGCACCGGTCGCATGCCGTTGGGCGCAAGCGTCATCACTGCGATTACCACGACCACCACGATTACCACCGGCACCGGTACCACGGGTTCCGGGCGGGTTGTCGTGCGTAGGTAGTCTTCTACATACAACGGCCCGCCCTCGAAGAGGCGGGCCGGCTCACACCGACGCGCCAGCGAGAACGGGCCTCCACCGGAGAGGCTGTCGTGATTACCTGTGCACCAGAGCAAGTCCAGCATTTCAAATTACCTCCGCTGTCGATGCCGCGCATCGGTACTCGTCGGCGGCGCGAGCTGGCGATTGGCGTGATCGGTCCGGGCCGGGTGGGCAGTGCACTGCTGGAACAATTGCGCGCCGCCCAGCCACGCCTGGCACGCGACAGCGGCCTCGACCTGAGGTTGTGCGGCGTGGTGGCGCGCAAGCAGATGTGGCTGGACTGCGATGACGCCGAACTCAACGGCCGCCACGATGGCGCGCAAATCTGGCGACCGAATGATCTGCACGCGTTCGCCGAGCATGTACGCGGCAATGATGGCCGCCACGCACTGCTGATCGACTGCAGCGCCAATGACGAAGTGGCCGCGCACTATCCGCGCTGGCTGGCCGCGGGCCTGCACGTGGTCACCCCGAACAAGCTGGCCGGCAGCGGACCGTTGGCACGCTGGCAGGCGATCCGCGCCGCCTGCGCCGATGGCGCGCGTTTCCGCTACGAAGCCACCGTCTGCGCCGGCCTGCCGGTGGTGCAGACACTGCGCGACCTGCTCGATACCGGCGACGAACTGCTCAGTGTGGAAGGCATGTTCTCCGGCACGTTGGCGTGGCTGTGCAACCGTCACGACGGCCACCAGCCGTTCTCCGCCCTGATCCGCGAAGCGCATGCACTGGGTTATACCGAGCCCGATCCGCGCGATGATCTTTCCGGCATCGATGTGGCACGCAAGCTGGTGATCCTTGCGCGCGAAGCGGGTTGGCCACTGTCGCTGGAAGATGTGGCCGTGGAGAGTCTGGTGCCCGCTGCACTGGCCGCGCTGCCGCGTGACGAATTCATGCTGCGACTGGACGAACTGGATGCGACGATGGCCGCCAAACTGGCCGAGGCGCGCGCCACCGGCGGTGTGCTGCGCCATGTTGCCAGCCTCGATCGCCAGGGCCGTGCGCGGGTGAAGCTGGTCGTGCTGCCCGCGCAGCACGCGTTCGCGCATACCCGACTGACCGACAACATCGTGCAGTTCACCACCCGCCGCTACTGCGATAATCCGCTGTCGGTGCAAGGCCCCGGCGCCGGTCCGGAAGTGACCGCCGCCGGCGTGTTCACCGACCTGCTGCGCATCGCCGAGTCACTGGAAGCGCGCGCATGAACTCCTCCTTGCTGGAACCCGTCATGGCTTCATCGAATCATCCTGCTCGTCCCCAAGTTGCCTGCGCTTTCGCGCCCGCCAGCGTCGGCAACGTCGGCGTGGGCTTCGACCTGCTCGGACACAGCCTGAGCGGCGCTGGCGATCGCGCCGAAGTGCGTCGCATCGACGAACCGGTGGTGCGCATCGCCGCCATCCACGGCTGCGTCAGCGGACTGCCGACCGACCCGCAGGCAAACACCGCCGGCACCGCCCTGCTATCGCTTCAAGCCGCGCTGAACTTGCCCTACGGTTTCGAGCTGATCCTGCACAAAGGCATCGCGCTGGGCTCGGGCATGGGCGGCTCGGCCGCGTCGTGCGTGGCCGCACTGGTCGCTGCCAACGCGCTGCTCGACCAGCCGCTTTCACGCGAGGCGCTGTATGCGTTCGCGCTCGATGGTGAGGCGGTGGCCAGCGGCAGCCGACATGGCGACAACCTTGGCTCAATGCTGCTCGGCGGGCTGGTGCTGGCCACGCACGACCGGCTGCTGCGCATCGATGTGCCGGACGCGTGGCATTGCGCGCTGGTGCATCCCCACGTGGTGCTGGAAACGCGCCGCGCGCGCGCCGCCCTGGTCGGCAACTACGCGCTGGGCGAGTTCGTGGCACAGAGCACCAATCTCGCGCTGGTACTGGCCGGTTGCTACCGCGGCGACGCCTCGCTGGTACGCGAGGGCCTGAAAGACGTGCTGGTGGAACCACGCCGCGCACCGCTGATCCCGCACTTCGCCCAGGTGAAGCAGGCCGCACTCGAGCATCACGCACTCGGCGCCAGCATCTCCGGCGCCGGTCCCAGCGTGTTTGGTTGGTACGACAACCGGCACGACGCCGAAGCCGCCAGCCTGGCGATGCAGTCCGCGTTCGCCGACGGCGGACTGGACAGCGATGTGTGGGTATCGCCGATCAACGGACCGGCCGCTGCACTGATCGATTCTCTTGAGGCAGCTGCATGAGCGCGCTCGAACCGTTGCGTTACCACAGCACTCGCAGCGCCACACCGACTGTACTGATCAGCCAGGCCATCGCCGCCGGTCTTGCGCCGGACGGTGGTTTGTACGTGCCCGCAGCACTGCCATCGATCGACCTGGCTGCCTTCGACCCGCACGGCTCGCTGGCCGATACTGCCGCCACCCTGCTGGCCCCGTTCTTTGCCGGTGATGCGCTGACCGACGAACTTCCGGCGATTTGCGCCGAGGCATTCACCTTCGATGCGCCGCTGCGGCCGTTGCCGGCACACCCGCATACGCTGATGCTGGAGCTGTTCCACGGTCCGACCTCGGCCTTCAAGGATTTCGGCGCGCGTTTCCTCGCCGCCTGCCTGCGCCGACTGCCGCGCGATGACACGCGCGCGCTGACGATCCTGGTTGCCACCTCCGGTGACACTGGCGCCGCGGTGGCGGCGGCATTCCACCGCCAGCCCAACCTGCGCGTGGTGATCCTGTATCCCGACGGACTGGTCTCACCGCGCCAGGCCCATCAACTCGGCTGCTTCGGTGACAACGTGCAGGCCTTGCGCGTGGCCGGGCGCTTCGATGATTGCCAGCGGATGGTCAAGGCCGCGCTCAACGACACCGCGCTGCAAGCAGACGTGCCACTGTCCTCCGCCAACAGCATCAGCCTCGGCCGACTACTGCCACAGATGAGTTACTACGCCCACGCGTCGCTGAACTGGTGGCGCGAACACGGCACGCCACTCAACTTCATTGTGCCCACCGGCAACCTCGGTAATGCCATGGCTTGCCTGTGGGCACGTGGGATGGGCCTGCCGATCGGCGACGTGCAACTGGCCTGCAACGCCAACGCCACCCTGCCCGAGTTCTTCGCCGGCGCGGCATATCAGCCACGCGAAGCGGTGGCGACGATTGCCAATGCGATGGATGTGGGCGCCCCAAGCAACTTCGAGCGCCTGCGCTGGACCTTCCCCGACGAAGCGCAACTACGCGCCCTGTTGCACGCGCAAAGCGTGGATGACGAGACCATCCGCGCCGCGTTACTGCGCCATGCCCACGAACACGGTGAAGTCGTCTGCCCGCATACGGCCACCGCGTTCGCCCTGCTCGACCGCCACCCGGCAAGTGACGACCGCCCGTGGGCTGTGGTTGCCACGGCTCATCCGGCCAAGTTCGAGACCGTACTGGAACCGCTGCTTGGCCAGCCGATTGCGGTCCCCTCCGCGCTGGCGACGATGCTGGAAAGGTCGGCGACGGCGAAAAGCATTCCCGCCGACGACGAGAGGCTGAAGCGATGGTTGCGGCAACACGCAGACAGATAAGTGATTCAGCCGTTCAGACCCCAATAACAACGAAGCCAGCCTTGCTGCAGTCCACGGCACTTGCATTTGAGTACTTGCGGGTTTAGTTTTTTAACGCAGCTTGCGTAGCGGCTCCCGATCGGAACCCACGCAGACTGACAGCAGGGGTAAATCGCTTGGTGCCGGTCTCGCCGGCTACGTTTGCACTTCTATGGAGGGATCACCACATGAACAAGTTGATAATCGCTTTTGCGCTGGCCGCCTTGGCCGCGCCCGCACTGCACGCGCAGGAATCGGATGCGCAAAAGGGCACTGACGCCAGCAGGCTCGATAACTCCGCGCACAACATCGACCAGAATGAAGCCCGCATGCGGGCAAACTTGTTCAACGATCTGCAACGCAACGACCATCTGACCGCCGTCAATTCCTTGGCCAACCTGACCAAGCTCCGGGTAAAGCTCGCCGAGGCGTGGCAATCACTCGGCCTATCGGCTCCAGCGGCCAAGGCGGTGGCGGCGGCTTACAACCCGAACTTCTCGTTGAACTCGAGGCGCGCCTCTTTGCAAGGCAAGACGGACGCCGAAATCGCCGCGATGATCCAGTCTTCATTGGCCAAGAAAGACTATTTGCTGGCCAATCAGACGCTCATCGATTTCCAGACCAAGAGAACTCGACTGGGAACAGACACGTCGCCGGACGGAATGCACTGATCCGTTGCATGGTGATGCGGCTGCATCAGAACCCAGGCCTGCCTGCACCTTCGATGTGGGCAGGCCTGTCTTTTAGGGCTGGGCAGTAAGCGCCGATGGCTGACAATGCCGACCCCGTCTTGACGGTGCGAAGGGCGAGATTTTTCGATCGTGCGGTACTCCGCAGCCATCAGAAGATGTGCCATGGCCATGGCTCGTACAGAGCAATCCGACGCACCCGACTCACTTGCACCGCTGGTCTGCCGGCATTACGTTTCGAAAATTGACTGGCCGCGCTGCGCGCAGGTTGCTGCACCGGCCAGACAAAAGGTGCTAAACCCGGGGGCACCGCGTCTTTCATTCCGAAATCAACAGTTCAACAAGGGGAACAACTTCATGATCCGAACGACCTCGATTTGCATCGTCGCCGCAATGGGCTTCGCCTCCCTGCATGCGCAGACCACCGAGACGCCTTCGCACTCGGCGTACGACCAGCAGCAAAACACGATGCGCAATCAGCAGAGCGTGGACCACGACTTCCGCCAACAAGATCGTCAGGCTTTCGTCAACTCGGTGGCGAATACGAACAAACTTCGCAGCAAACTCGCCGAAGCATGGCAAAGCCTGGGCATGAAGCCCGAGGCTGCCCAGGCCGTCGCGAACGCCTACAAACCGAATCTTGCCGGAAACGTTCACCACGCCGATTTGCATGGCAAGAGCGGGCAAGAGGTCGCGGCCATGCTCCAGGCTGCGCTGGCCAAGAAGGATTACATGCTGGCCAACCAGACACTCATCGACTATCAGCGCGAGCAGTTGCACATGGGAACAAACACGTCTCCGACTGGCCGTCACTGAGATCTAGCCGGCAACCAACCAGGGAAGCACGTCTTCCGCGTGTCCAGCCCTCAATCCAAGAAGCAACCCGGCGACTAAGGAGTTCATTGTGAAAAAAACGACCATCATTGCCATGCTTTGTGCGCTGGCGTGCTCTTCTGTTTATGCACAGAACACCCAGGCAACCTACGACGTTCAGCAGAACACAATGAGTACTTATCAGTCGGTGAATGACGACTTTCAACAACGCTATCGCCAAAACTACGTCAAGTCCCTGACCGACCTGACCAGGCTTCGTGACAGCCTCACCCTGGAATGGCAAAGCCTTGGCTTGTCACCGCACGCCGCCAAGGCTGTAGCTAACGCGTACAAGCCAAATCTTGTGGCAACTGCCCATCACGAACCCTTGAGCGGAAAGAGTGATCAGGAGATCGCTGCCCTGCTCCAGAACGCTTTGGCCAAGAAGGACTACATGCTGGCCAACCAGACGTTGATAGATTACGAGGGCGAACAGTTGCACATGAAATCAAATGTGCGCCGAGACGGACACCACTAAGCTGATCGCCGCATAGATTCCGGGCAAATAGGCGGTAAAACTACGCTACCCATCCATCGAGCGAGCCTTTTCGTGATGACAGGACCCGAAATTTCATCTGGACATCCGGACGTCTGTACGTCCATTTGATGCGGAATTTGGCATAAGCCGAAAAAAGTGTTGACAGCGCCAACCGAACTGCCGTAGTTTCGATCTCATGTCGCAGCGCAACAGCCACCGCAGCATCGCCAATGGAAACCGTCTTCTGACGGTTGCCGGCCTGCTGCAGGCTCGCGGCACGCTGGTTATTATCCTTGTACTCGTACTCCTTATTACCAACGGAGGTGCGGGCTGAGGGCATGTGTCCAGGTAGCTAGAAAAACCTGAAAACACCCAAAGAACCCCGCACCCGGAAACGGATGCGGGGTTTTTTTATGCCTTCGGCGACGCCCACACAGCGGAGCCATGATGAAAAACCCTGATCAGCACCACTCCCCCGCCAGCGACGACGACGTAGTCGCCGAACGCGTGCGGATCTTCGATACCAGCTTGCGCGATGGCGAACAGGCGCCCGGTTTCTCGATGGACCGGCGCGCCAAGTTGCGCATGGCGCAGCAGTTGGAAGCGCTTGGCGTGGACGTGCTTGAAGCTGGCTTTCCGCAGGCTTCGCCCGATGATTTTGCTGCAGTTGCGGAAATCGCTGCCGCGCTGAAGAACACCACCGTTTGCGGTCTTGCACGTTGCCAGGACGGCGATATCGACAGCGCCGCCCGTGCGCTGCAATCGGCCCGACATTCGCGCATCCACCTGTTCCTGTCGACCAGCCCGTTGCACCGCGAGCACAAGTTGGGCATGAGCAAGGCACAGGTGCTGGACACGGCAGTGCGCGCGATCGAGAAGGCACGTGAGCAGTGCCATGAAGTGGAATTTTCCGCCGAGGATGCGCTGCGCACGGAACCGGAGTTTCTTGCCGAAGTGTTCAGTGCCGCGGTTGCCGCCGGTGCCACCACGCTGAACGCGCCGGACACGGTCGGTTACACCACGCCGTCGGAAATCGTCGCGTTGTTCGAGTACCTGCGCCGCCATGTAGTCGGTGCGGAACGGGTGATCTTCTCCAGCCATTGCCACGACGATCTGGGCATGGCCGTGGCCAACAGTCTGGCCGCCGTGAGCGCCGGCGCACGTCAGGTGGAGTGCACCATCAACGGCATTGGCGAGCGCGCCGGCAACGCCGCGCTGGAAGAAGTCGTGATGGCGCTGAAGGTGCGCGCAGCGCACTTCGGCGTCGACACCGGCATCGACACCCGCCAGTTGTATCCCACCTCGCGCCTGCTCACCGAACTGACCGGGCAGTCGGTGCCGCGCAACAAGGCGATCGTCGGTGCCAACGCGTTCGCCCATGAATCAGGCATTCATCAGCACGGCATGCTGAAGCATCGCGGCACCTACGAAATCATGCTGCCGCAGGACGTCGGCATTGCCGCGACCAGCCTGGTGATGGGCAAACATTCTGGCCGCGCCGCGCTGCGCCAACGGCTGCAAGCGATGGGCTATACGCCGGACGATGCCGCGCTGGACGACATCTTTAGCCGCTTCAAGATCCTCGCCGACCACGGTCGCGAATTGCACGATGAAGATCTGGAAGCGTTGGCCCTGGGCCACGATCCAAACGCCAGCGGCCCGTGGCATCTGCTGCAGCTACACGCCAACTCCCATTTCGGTGGCAGCGCATCGGCGTCGGTGAAGCTGAGCCATGACGACGGTCGCCAGGCCGCCGAAGCGGCGATCGGTGACGGCCCGGTGGATGCGGTGCTGCGTGCGATCGAACGGGCTACAGGCACGCCACTGGAACTGACTCGCTTCCAGATTGACGCCATGGGTGAAGGCGCCGACGCGCTGGGCCATGCGCAGTTGAGCGCCCGCCATGCCGAACGCACATGGCGCGGTCACGGCAGCAGTACCGACATCGTCGAGGCCGCCGCGCTCGCCGCGCTGGTCATCGTCAACCGTATCGACCGCCAGTCTGCGTCGGACCCTTTGTCGACGGCTCTTACTGAACAGTGCGGCCATGGAGGGCCGCGTATTGATTCTCGCGCGCACGGACGCGCGCACAAGGGGACTACTGCATGAGCAATACACCTTTTCTCTGGCACAACGGGCAGATCAAGCCCTGGGCCGAGGCCAACGTCCACGTCAGTGCGCATGCGCTGCATTACGGTTCATCGGTATTCGAGGGCGAGCGCGTCTACGCCACGCCGAATGGACCGGCATTTTTCCGTCTGGAAGACCACACCCGTCGCCTGTTCGAATCGGCCAGCGTGTACGAGATCGAAGTCGGTTACAGCGAGGACGAGATCAACGCCGCCTGCGTGGAGTTGATCCGCGCCAACGCGATGCCGTCCGCTTATGTGCGACCGATCGTATTTCGTGGCGCCGGTGGTCTCGGCGTGCTGGCCAAGCCGGGTGCGCCCGTCGAAGTGGCACTGATCGCGCTGAACTGGGGCGCCTACCTGGGTGACGCGATGGAGCACGGGGCCGATGTCTGCGTCTCCTCGTGGAATCGCCCTGCGGCGAACACCATTCCCAGCTGGGCCAAGGCCGGCGGCAATTATCTCAACAGCCAGTTGGTTGGGCTGGAAGCACGTCGCAACGGCTACGACGAAGGCATCGCGCTGGGCCACAACGGCCTGCTGAGCGAAGGCGCGGGCGAGAACATCTTCGTGGTCAAGCGCGGCAAGTTGTTCACCCCGCCGTCGAGCGCCGGCATCCTGGCCGGCATCACCCGCGACAGCGTGATCACCCTGGCCGCCGACCTGGGCATCGCGGTGGAGGAACGTGACCTGCCGCGCGAGGCGCTGTATTCGGCGGACGAAGTGTTCATGACCGGCACCGCCGCAGAAATCACCCCGGTGCGTTCGGTGGATCGCAAGGCGATTGGCAAAGGCGCACCCGGTCCGATCACCAAGGCGTTGCAACAGGCGTTTTTCGGCTTGTTCGATGGCCGTACCGAAGACCGCTGGGGCTGGTTGGAGTTTGTTGATGCGCAAACCTGCCATCACGCTTCATCGAATGATGATTCGCGCGCTCACGGACCCGCGCAGGAAGCAATGAGGGCTTCGGCATGAGTGCAAAGACCTTGTTCGAGAAAGTCTGGGACGCCCACGTCGTCACCACCGAAACGGCTGACACACCGGCGGTGATCTATGTCGACTTGCACCTGGTGCACGAAGTCACCTCGCCACAGGCATTCAGCGAATTGCGTGAGCGTGGGCTGCAGTTGCGCCGGCCCGACCGGATGCTGGCCACACTGGATCATTCCACCCCGACCCTGCCGAAGAATGCGGACGGCAGCCATCCCTATGCGAATGCCGAAGCACAGGCACAGGTGGTGCAGCTGGAATCCAACTGCCGCGAGTTCGGTGTCGAGCTGCACGGCTGGGACAGTGCCGATCGCGGTATCGTGCATGTGATCGGCCCGGAACTGGGCGCCACGCAGCCAGGCATGACGATTGTCTGCGGCGACAGCCACACCTCGACCCACGGCGCGTTCGGTGCACTCGCGTTCGGCATCGGCACGACCGAGGTCGGCCATGTGATGGCGACCCAGTGCCTGCTGCAACGCAAGCCGAAGACCATGGCAATCCATGTGGACGGCCAATTGCCTGCGGGCATCAGCGCCAAGGATCTGATCCTGCACATCATCGGCAGCATCGGTGTCGATGGCGGCACCGGCTACGTGCTGGAGTATCGCGGCGCGGCGATCGAAGCGCTGTCGATGGACGAGCGCATGACCGTCTGCAACATGTCGATCGAAGCGGGCGCACGCGCCGGCCTGATTGCGCCGGACGACATCACGTTCGACTGGCTGAAAGATCGTCCACGCGTGCCGCAAGGCGCCGCATGGGATACCGCGGTGAAAACCTGGCGCGCGCTGCGCAGCGATGACGGCGCAAGCTATGACCGCGAAGTCCGCATCGACGCCACAGCGGTGAAGCCCACCGTCACCTACGGCACCCATCCGGGCATGGCGATCGCGATGGATGCACCGGTGCCGGCCGCTACCAACGCACAGGAGCGCCGCGCACTCGACTACATGCAGAGCCGCGCCGGCCAACCGATGCAGGGTACGCCGGTCGATGTGGTGTTCATCGGCAGCTGCACCAATTCGCGCCTGTCCGACCTGCGCGAAGCTGCGCGCGTATTGCATGGCCGGAAGATTGCCAACGGCGTTCGCATGCTGGTGGTGCCCGGTTCCGAAGCGGTGCGCCGCGATGCCGAACGCGAAGGCCTGCATCACGTGTTCACCACCGCCGGCGCCGAGTGGCGCGAGCCGGGTTGCTCGATGTGCATTGCCATGAATGGCGACCTGGCACAGCCGGGACAACTGGTCGTCAGTACCTCCAACCGCAACTTCGAAGGTCGCCAGGGCAAGGGTGCGCGCACCGTGCTGGCCAGTCCCGCCACGGCGGCTGCGTCGGCGATCGCCGGGCGTATTGCGGATCCACGCGAATACGCCGCGCATGACAACAACCGCCAGGAGCAAGTCGCATGAAGCCCGTGACCCGCCTCCATTCCCGCACCGCCGTACTGGCCGATGAAAACATCGACACCGATCGGATCATCCCGGCGCGCTTCCTCACCACCACCACCCGTGACGGGCTGGGCAAGTTGTGTTTCCACGACTGGCGCTACCAGGCTGACGGCAGCGACAACCCGGCATTCCCGTTGAATCGACCGGAAGCACACGGCTGCGCGATCCTCGTCGCCGGGCGCAACTTCGGTTGTGGCTCATCACGCGAACACGCGCCGTGGGCATTGCTCGATTACGGCATCCACGCGGTGCTGTGCAGCGAGATCGCGGACATCTTCCGCGGCAATGCGCTGAAGAACGGCCTGTTGGCGATCGTGGTCAGCGCACCCGAACACCAGTGGCTGCTCGATCACCCCGGTATCGAACTGACCATTGACGTGCGTGAGCAGTTCATCGCCCTGCCCGACGGCGGACGCATTCCGTTCCGGCTGGAAGCATTCGCGCGGCATTGCCTGCTCAACGGCGTCGATCAACTGGGCTATCTGCTGCAGCAGGCCGATCAAATTGATGCGTTCGTCCGTGAACGCGAACGTCAAGAAGCGGCCATCCATGGCCACACTTTTCAACAAAACCGGCTGCGATCAAACGGAGTAAACCCATGAAGGCGCATATCGTTACCCTGCCCGGCGATGGCGTCGGCCCCGAAGTCACCGCTGCAGCCGTTGCCGTGTTGAAAGCTGTGGCGGCGCACTATGAGCATGACTTCAGCTTCGACGAGCAGCTGATCGGCGGCATCGCGATCGATGCCACCGGCGAAGCGCTGCCCGCTGCATCACTGGGTGCCTGTCAGGCTGCCGACGCGGTATTGCTCGGCGCTGTCGGCGGGCCAAAGTGGTCCGACCCGAATGCGCCCGTGCGGCCCGAACAAGGCCTTCTGGCGCTGCGGGCGGCGCTTGGCGTCTATGCCAACCTGCGTCCACTGCAGGTGCATCCCTCGCTGGCGAATCTGTCGCCGCTGAAGAATGACCGGCTGAAGCATGTCGACGTGCTGTTCGTGCGCGAACTCACCGGCGGCGCCTATTTCGGTGCAAAGACGCGCACCGCCGACACCGCCACCGACGAATGCAAATACACCGTGGCCGAGATCGAGCGCGTCGTGCGCCGTGCGTTCGAACTGGCACGCGAACGACGCCAGCACCTCACTTCGGTCGACAAGGCGAACGTGCTGGAAACCTCGCGGCTGTGGCGCAGTACCGTCCAACGCCTCGCCGCCGACTATCCCGACGTGACCGTTGAACACCAGTTGGTCGACTCGATGGCGATGTTGTTGCTGACTCGTCCGAACCGCTACGACGTGGTGGTTACCGAGAACTTGTTTGGCGACATTCTCACCGACGAGGCCGCCGCACTGGCCGGTTCACTGGGACTGTTGCCGTCGGCTTCACTCGGCGATGGCAAGACCGGGCTGTACGAACCGATCCACGGCTCCGCACCGGATATCGCTGGCCAGGGCATCGCCAATCCGATCGGCGCGGTCCTCTCGGTCGCGCTGTTGCTGCGGCACTCGCTGGGGCTGGACGCCGAAGCCATTGCCGTGGAAGCCGCGGTCGAGAAAGTGCTGCGCCATGGTCCGCGCAGTCGCGACATCGGTGGCAACGCCGGTACTGAAGAGGTACGCGATGCCGTGCTGGCAGCGATCGAAGAGCACGCGGACAGCGCCGCCGCCTTTTTCTGCGGAGCCCGCGCATGCGGTTGAACCCGCCCGTTTTCCCCAGCGGACACACGGATGTGTTCGCCTTTTCTGTGGCCTCCTGCGCGCCAGCGGCTCGGTCGCTTCGTGGTCGCCGTGATGGCGTCGCACGTTGCTCCGCCCTGCTCACCCTCCTCGGCGTGCCGGGGGCGTTTCCTTTCTGTCATTCCAACATCCACGTACTCACACGTATCAAAACATCCATCGAAGGAGCTATCGCATGAGCAGCAACAACACCCTCGCCTCGTCCCGCATCGCCGTGCTCGGCTATGGCAGCCAGGGCCGCGCGCACGCCCTCAACCTGCGTGACTCCGGTCTCGACGTCGTGATCGGCCTGCGCCCGAACGGGCCCACCTCGCTGAAGGCTCGCGCTGACGGCTTCACCGTATTGGAGCCGGCCGACGCCGTGCGCGGCGCCGATCTGGTCGCCGTATTGACCCCGGACATGGTGCAGCCCGCGCTGTATCGCGAGGCGATCGAACCGAACATCAAGTCCGGCGCCGCCCTGCTTTTCGCGCACGGCTTCAACGTGCACTTCAAGCAGATCAATCCGCGCAGCGACATCGACGTGATTCTGGTCGCACCGAAAGGTCCGGGAGCACTTGTCCGCACCGAGTACGAGCGTGGTCGCGGCGTGCCGTGCATCTGGGCCGTGCACCAGGACGCCAGCGGCCATGCCGAGGCTAAGACCAAGGCCTATGCCGACGGTATCGGTGGCGGTCGCGCGATGATCATCAAGACCGACTTCAAGGAAGAGACCGAGACCGACTTGTTCGGTGAGCAGGCGGTGCTGTGCGGCGGCGCCAGCGAACTGGTGATCGCCGGCTTCGAAACGTTGACCGAGGCGGGCTATCAGCCGGAGATCGCCTATTACGAAGTGATGCACGAGCTGAAGTTGATCGTCGACCTGTTCTACGAGGGCGGCCTGAGCAAGATGCTGGAATTCGTCTCCGAGACCGCGCAGTACGGCGACTACGTCAGCGGGCCGCGCGTGATCGATGCCGGCGTCAAGGCCCGCATGAAGGACGTGCTCACCGACATCCAGAACGGCACGTTCGCACGCAACTGGACGGCTGAATACGCCGCCGGCCTGCCGAACTACAAGAAGTTCAAGAAGGCCGATCTCGAGCATCCGATCGAGCAGGTTGGCGCGAAATTGCGCGCGCAAATGCCATGGCTGCAGCCGGCTGCTGCCACCACCACGCCGCTGAAAAAAGCCGGCTGATGTTCATTGCGCCGCTGCCTGCGACACAGGCACCGGCGCAAGACACACTTTTGGGGAATGTATTCGTGAATGCACAAGCACTGAAAGCCGACACCACCCACGACCGGCACCCGCTTGCCGGCCAGAGCATGAGCGGCGCCGAAGTGATCGTGCAGGTACTCGCCGATGAAGGCGTGGACGTGATGTTCGGCTATTCCGGCGGCGCGATTCTGCCGGTGTATGACGCCGTTTTTCGCTACAACGCAGAACACTTGCGCGCCGATGGCAGTGAACCGATGCCACTGGTGGTGCCGGCCAACGAACAGGGTGCGGGCTTCATGGCAGCCGGCTATTCGCGTGCCTCGGGACGGGTCGGCGTGGCCGTGGTCACTTCCGGACCGGGTGCCACCAACATGGTCACTCCGGTGCGCGACTCGATGGCCGATTCGATTCCGCTGGTGGTGATCTGCGGTCAGGTCGGAACGGCAGCGATTGGTAGCGATGCGTTCCAGGAAGCGCCGGTCAGCAACATCATGGGTGCGTGTGCCAAGCACGTCTTCCTGGTGACCGATGCGACCCAGCTGGAATCCACCGTGCGTGCAGCATTCACGCTGGCGCGCAGTGGCCGCCCCGGCCCGGTGGTGGTCGACGTGCCGAAGGATGTGCAGAACACCGCGTTGAGCTGGCACGGCAGTGGCGAGTTGGCGCTGGCCGGTTACCGTGCCCGTCTGCGCGCGGTGGAACAGTCGACCCTCGCCGATGCCGACTGCGCGGCGTTTTTCGCCGCGCTGATGCAGGCAAAGCGTCCGCTGATCTATGCCGGCGGCGGCGTGATTGCCGCGACGGCAGCGGATGCGCTGCGCGCGTTCGTCGACGCGTTCGGCCTGCCGGTCACCACCACGCTGATGGGCCTGGGCGCCTTCGACAGTACCAATCCACTCGCGCTGCATCTGCTCGGCATGCACGGTACGGCGTACGCCAACTATGCCGTGGAAGATTGTGACTTCGTGCTGACGCTCGGTGCACGCTTCGATGACCGCGTGGCCGGCGTGCCGGATAAGTTTGCGCCACGCGCGAAGTACATCGCGCAGGTCGACATCGACCCGGCCGAGATCGGCAAGGTCAGGCAGGTTGACTGGCACCACGTCGGCCCGCTCACGCGCGCGCTGGAACGGCTGACCGCCTACGGCAAAGCCCACGACTTCCGTCCGCAGCTCGACTCCTGGCACGCACACGTGGCCGAACTGAAGCGCGTGCATGCGATGAACTACGACCGCGCCAGCGCGCTGGTGCAACCCTATGCGGTGATCGAGGCGATCAACCGCCATACCCAGGGCCGCGCCATCGTCAGTACCGGCGTAGGCCAGCACCAGATGTGGGCGGCACAGTACTTCGATTTTTGTTCGCCGCGCCACTGGCTCACCTCCGGCTCGATGGGCACGATGGGCTTTGGCTTGCCGGCGGCGATCGGCGCGCAGTTCGCCCATCGCGACAAGTTGGTCATCGATATCGATGGCGACGCCAGCATTCGCATGAACATCGGCGAGCTGGAAACCGTCACCACGTACGATCTTCCCCTGAAGGTTGTGGTGCTCAACAATGTCGGCGACGGCATGGTGCGGCAGTGGCAGAAGCTGTATTTCAAAGGCCGCTTCGCCTCGTCCGACAAGAGCCTGCACAAGAAGGATTTCGTGCTCGCCGCGCAAGCCGATGGTTTCCGCTGGGCACGTCGACTGGAACGAAACGAGGACCTGGAAGCCACCATCGCCGCGTTCCTCGCCTTCGAAGGACCGGCCTTCCTCGAAGTGATGATCGATCCCGATGCCGGCGTGTATCCGATGGTCGGTCCCGGTGCGAGTTACGCGCAGATGATCACCGGCGATTTCATTGCCTCGCGCACGCAGCCCGCCGCCGGCGAGGCCTCGCCATCCGACATGTTCTGAGCAACATCATCGAGGGTTCCGTCATGCATCACACCTTGTCCATCCTGTTGCAAAACGAAGCCGGCGCGCTGGTGCGCGTGGCCGGTTTGTTCGCCGCGCGCGGCTACAACATCGACACGCTGACCGTAGCGGCCACCCACGATCCGTCCGTCTCGCGGCTGACGCTTAGCCTGCAATGCGACGACGCCGCACTCCGGCAGATCCTGCAGCAGACCCGCAAGCTGGTCGATGTGGTGCAAGTGGCACATCCAGCGACGGCGCTCGCCGCGTGAATGCACTTGCGCCAGCTCGTGTCGAGGTGGGAAGCGACCTGCTGGCGCAGATCCGGGCGGCGCGCGTCTACGAGGTAGCGCACGAGTCCGCGCTGGAAGCGGCACCGTTGCTGGCTGCGCGACTCGGCCAGCAGGTACTGCTGAAACGCGAGGACCAGCAGCCGGTGTTCTCGTTCAAGCTGCGTGGTGCGTACAACCGGATGGTGCAACTGGATGCCGCGCAACGTGCACGTGGGGTCATCGCCGCCTCGGCCGGCAACCACGCACAGGGCGTGGCGCTGGCGGCGGCGAAACTGGGCATCCGCGCGACCATCGTGATGCCGGTGACGGCGCCGCAAGTGAAGATCGACGCGGTACGCCGCTTCGGCGGCGCATGGGTCGAGGTGGTGTTAGTCGGCGATTCCTATAGCGACGCGCAATTTGCCGCGGCGCGCCTGCAGGCCGACAGTGGCGCGGTGTTCGTGCATCCGTTCGACGACCCGGCAGTCATCGCCGGTCAGGGCACCATCGCACTGGAAATCCTGCGCCAGCATCCTGGCCCGTTGCAGGCGGTGTTCGTGCCGGTGGGCGGTGGCGGGCTGCTGGCCGGTGTGGCCGCCTGCATCAAGGCACTGCGGCCGGAGGTGCGGGTGATCGGCGTGCAGGCGACCGATTCGGATGCGATGACCCGTTCGCTGCATGCCGGCCGGCGCATCACGCTGGACGAGGTTGGCCTGTTCGCCGACGGCACCGCGGTGAAGCAGGTCGGCGAACTCACTTTTGCGCTATGCCAGCAGCATGTCGATGCGATGCTGCGTGTTGATGCCGACGCGATCTGCGCGGCGATCCGCGACCTTTACGACGACACCCGCAGCGTCGCCGAGCCATCCGGTGCGCTGGCACTCGCGGGGCTGAAGCAATACGTGGCTACGCGGGGGCCGGGCAGTGGCGCACTGGTGGCGATTGTCTCCGGCGCCAACATGAATTTCGATCGCCTGCGTTTTGTCGCCGAGCGCGCTGAAGTCGGCGAGCAGCGCGAGGCAGTATTTGCGGTGACGATTCCGGAGGAACGCGGCAGCTTCCGCCGCTTCTGCGCCACACTTGGCCAACGCAACATCACCGAATTCAACTACCGCATCAGCGACGCGCATGCGGCGCATATCTTTGTCGGCGTGCGGATCAACGACCGCGCCGAACGCGAGGCACTGGCTGCATCGTTCCATGCACAGGGCTTCGAGGTGCTTGACCTCACCGATGACGAACTGGCCAAGCTGCACCTGCGCCACATGATCGGTGGCCGCTCCGCGCTGGCGCGGGACGAACTGCTGTACCGCTTCGAATTCCCCGAACGTCCCGGTGCGCTCACTCATTTTCTGGGCAAGCTGCATCCGGACTGGAACATCAGCCTGTTCCACTACCGCAACCACGGCGCCGACCACGGCCGCATTCTGGTCGGCATCCAGGTGCCTGCCGCCGAGCAGCCGCTATTTCAGCGCTTTCTGTCCACGCTTGGCTATCCGCATGTGGACGAAAGCACGCACCCTGCTTATCGATTGCTGTTGCGCCACTGAGGGTGGCCAGCGATGTGGCAACGAACTGCGCTGCTGGCATGACCTAGAACAGGTCAATGCTGCCCGCTGTCACGACGTCCTCCACCAGCAGGTTGCGGGCGAGCAGCGCCTCATAGCCATGAATGCAATTCCGACCATTTTGCTTGGCGTAGTACAGCGCCTTGTCGGCGCGATCCAGCGCACCGGCGGGATAGTCCTGCTGACCTACGCTGGCGTAGCCGATGCTGACCGTGACGGTACCAACCTGGGGAAACACATAGTTGGCCATGCGCTGGCGAAAACGCTCAAGCGTCGCCTTGACCACCGTCTCATCCGAGGCATTGAACAGAATGACGAATTCTTCGCCGCCAAAACGGCACAACACATCGGAACGACGGAAGCACGCGCGCATCTGCTGGGCGAGCAGCAGGATCACTTCATCACCGTAGATGTGCCCGTAGTTGTCATTGATCCGCTTGAAGTGATCGATGTCGAGAATCGCGATCCAGACCTGCTGCCGATCCGGCGTTGCCGCATGGCGGTGTTCCACGCTCACGGTCGGCGGCAGCGGCGGCTCCGGTACCGCGGCGGCAAGTTTTTGCAGCATCCGATGCAACTGCCGATCAAGGCTGCGCCGGTTGTACAAGCCAGTGAGCTTGTCGCGCTCGCTCTCGTGGAGCAGCGCTGAATAGTTCGCGTAAACGCGGGCAAAGCCGTCAATCAGCGGACGACTCGACTGCGGCGACACGGCACTGTCCACCTGCATCGCACCGATCACCTTGTCGTCGCACAGGATCGGCACGACCAGGCGGTGCAGCCCCTGGATCAAGGCCGTCTGCGGTTCATGTTGATGCAGGCATCGATAAAGCAGTTTCAAAGCGGGATCGCTTTCATTCACGTCCATCAACTGCACGCTGTAGCCACCCGTGGGATCGGGCCTGCAGTGCACGATGGTTTCCACATAAGCGCCTTCGGCAGCCTGGCGAGCCAGCACGACATGCTGCGCGGACGTCAGCTCGGCCAGTGAAAGCACCAGGCTGCAATCCAGCGCGTCCGCCTCACGTGGCCGGGTGAGCGCCGCCATGGCATCGAACAGGCGCGCAGGCGGAATGGGGCCCGCCGTCGGGGCATCAGCCAATCCCACGTCGCCCATGCCCGCCTTCACGGCGTTGGCTGGTGCGCCAGCGTGATCCGACGTGACATCTGCATCATTATGCTGTCTGGCAACCATCGACCTCACCCACGCCGAGATTCTGCGCACCCGGCAGTTGCGCGCTGGCGACCGTCAAGGTGTGGCCGCTTCGTGACGGTTATCGGCACAAAAGTGGCCAGCTTTAAAGTATCGAGAGTACAACAAGCGTGCGTGGCCGCAGCTCACACAATCCATGCTGGCTCGGCTGCCACTGCGTCTGCGTGCGCCATGCCGCAACCCGGGGGCGCGAGCCACGCTAAACTGCGCAGATGGCACCGACTTCCCGCAAGCGAAAATCCGGAAAAGCCGCCTCGCCGTCCCCGGCGGTGCGACCACGCCCCGGCACAGCCCGGCCGACACGCAAGCCGGCCGCGCAACCAGCAGACAGCTCGACCCGCGCGACCCGGGTGCTGAAATGGCTGTTGCAGAAGCTGCCCGCAAAACAGCGCGAGAAGGCACTCGATTACCTGGTGCTGACCCGCATGGACCGGCCGATCGGTGCATTGCTGCTGCTGTGGCCGACGTGGTGGGCGCTATGGCTGGCGGCTGGCGACTTCCCTCCGTGGAAGCCGTTGATCATCTTCACCTTGGGCGTCTTCGTGATGCGTGCGGCAGGTTGCGCGATCAATGACTATGCCGACCGCAAGCTTGATCCGCTGGTGGCACGCACGGCGGGCCGACCGATCGCCAGCGGACGGGTGACACCGAACGAGGCCTTGATCGTGTTTGGCGCCCTGCTCGCCGTGGCGGTCGTACTGGTGTTGTTCACCAACAAGCTGACCATCGAGCTATCGTTCGCCGGCGCGGCGCTGGCCGCGCTGTATCCGTTCACCAAGCGTTTCACCTACATGCCGCAAGTGGTGCTGGGCGCGGCGTTTGGCTGGTCGATTCCGATGGCATTCGCTGCGGTAACGAACACGGTGCCGCCGCTGGGCTGGCTGCTGTTCATCGGCAATATCCTGTGGTCGGTGATCTACGACACGGAATACGCCATGGTGGATCGCGAGGACGATCTCAAGGCCGGGGCGAAATCCACCGCGATCCTGTTCGGCGATGCCGACCTGCCGATTCTTGGCGTATTGATGGGCACCTTCCTGCTGACCATGGTCTTTGTCGGCCAGCGCGCGGCACTGGGCTGGCCGTATTGGCTGGGCTTGCTGGCGGCTGCCGGCCTGTTCGGCTACCAGCACTGGCTGATCCGCGACCGCATCCGTGAAGCCTGTCTCGCCGCATTCCGCCACAACAACTGGCTCGGCCTGACGGTGTGGATTGGCATCGTGTTGGCACTGGCGGTGCGCTGATAGCAGAAGCGAGAAACGAGAAACGAGAAACGAGAAACGAGTAGTTTCAGTGCAACGCGCAGCTCTCTCGTTTCTCACTGCTCGTTTCTCACTTCTCGCTCCTCTACTCGTTCCTCCTCGACGGCGCCCGCGCCAGCGCCCACACGTCGATCCGCTGAACACCGCCACGGCGCAATACCCTCGCGCACTCAGCGAGCGTGGCGCCGGTAGTCATTACGTCATCGAGGATCGCCACATGCGCCGGCAGTGCAACGCCTTCGCGCAGCACAAAGGCGCCGTGCACGTTGCGACGACGCGCGATCGCATCCAGTTCGGTTTGCGCGGTAGTGGAACGACGACGCAGCAACGCGTCATGTCGCAGCGGCAGGCCAAGCGAACGTGCCAGTGGCCGCGCCAGTTCCAGTGCCTGGTTGTAACCCCGACGACGCAGACGGCTGCGATGCAGCGGCACCGTCAACAGTAATTGCGGCAGGTTCAGCGGGGGCCGCTCGCGCTGCCACAGGGTGGACAGAACCCGACCGGCGGCAAGATCGCTGGAAAACTTGTAGCGCGATTCCAGTCGATCCAGCGGCCAGCCGTAGCGGAATGGCGCCCAGGCGGCGTCCCATGGCGGCTGGCTGCGCAGACACTCGCCACACAGTGCCGCCGGCACCGCCAGCGGTAGCGCACAACGCGCACAACAACTGCTGTTGCGTGGGAGCTCGGCGGCGCAGGCGCTGCACAAATCGATATCGTGCTCGCCAGACGCGTTGCACAACAGGCAACGCAGCGGCAGCACGAAGCGCCGAAATCGACGCCATGGTATGGCCAGAAAGCCCATGTCTATCGAAAATCAGCGCGCTGGCTTGTACATCGCCGCGTCAAGAATCGACCACAGGTGGACCAGCCAGCCGAGCAGCACGATCCACAGCAAGGCCGCCAGCACGAACATGATGAAGGCCTTGAGCAATCGCCCCTGCACCAGCTGGCCAAGGCCCGGAATGAAAAAACTGCAGATCGCCGCGAGCACGTTGCCCGTACTTCCCTGGCCCTCACTCATCCGACGACTCCCGATTTTTCTGGCGTAGGCCGATGGTAGCGGCAGGCAGGCGCTCGCGTCTCGTCAACTCCTAAACCGTTCATCTGGTTGACACGATCAAGGGCGACTTCCAAACTCTCGCGCTTGCCCCTGAAGCGAGTTGCCCTTCCATGGCTGAAACCGCCGTCCGCCACGACTGGAGCCGCGCCGAGGTCACCGCGCTGTTCGCCTTGCCGTTCAACGAACTGCTGCACCGCGCGCACACCGTGCATCGCGAGCACCACGATCCGAACGCCGTGCAGGTGTCGACTTTGTTGTCGATCAAGACGGGCGGCTGCCCGGAGGATTGCGCGTACTGCCCGCAGGCAGCGCGCTATGACACCGGGGTGGCAGCGCAAAAGCTGCTGGAAATCGATGACGTGCTGCAGCGCGCACGCGCCGCGAAGGACGCCGGTGCCAGCCGCTTCTGCATGGGCGCGGCATGGCGCGGACCGAAGGATCGCGACATTCCCAGGGTCGCTGCGATCGTGCGCGCGGTGAAAGACCTGGGCCTGGAAACCTGCGCCACCCTCGGCCTGCTTGGCGACGGTCACGCGCAAGCACTGAAGGATGCCGGCCTCGACTACTACAACCACAACATCGACACGGCGCCGGAGTTCTACGGCGAAATCATCCACACCCGTGAATATCAGGACCGGCTGGTCACCCTGGAACAAGTGCGCGGCGCCGGCCTGAAAACCTGCTGCGGCGGCATCATCGGCATGGGTGAAACGCGCGAGCAGCGCGCCGGCCTGCTGCAGGCATTGGCCAACCTGCCCGAGCATCCGCAATCAGTGCCGATCAACCAGCTGGTGCCGGTGCCCGGCACGCCACTGGCGAATGCTGAACCGCTGGACCCGTTCGAGTTCGTGCGCGCGATTGCGGTGGCGCGCATCCTGATGCCATTGTCGATCGTGCGGCTGTCTGCCGGCCGTCAGCAAATGGACGATGCGGTGCAGGCGCTGTGCTTCTTCGCCGGTGCCGGTTCGATTTTCTACGGCGAAAAACTGCTGACTACCGGCAACCCGGATGTGGAAGCGGATCGTGCCCTGTTCCGCCGGCTCGACCTGCATCCGATGGAAGTGCACGAATCCACCGGTACGGTCCACGCCGATATCAGTGACAGCTCAACCACCTGTGGAAGTGGCTGCGGCTGCAGCGCGGCGGCGTGAGCGCGCAGCCCGCGATAGCCTGAGCATGGCCCGCACCGACCTGTTGCAACGCCTTGCCGCGCACACGGCCGCACGTGAGCACGCCAGGCTGTTGCGCCGCCTGCGCATCATCGAGCATGCCGATGGACCTTGGCTGGAGAGTGGCAATCGGCGTCTGCTGTCGTTCTGCAGCAACGACTACCTCGGTCTCGCACAACATCCACAATTGGTCGCAGCGCTGTCCCGCGCCGCCCGCGAACTGGGTGTCGGCAGTACTTCGGCGCACCTGATCTGCGGCCATCGGCGGGAACATGCCGAACTGGAAGAAGCGCTGGCCGCGTGGACCGGGCGCGAGCGCGCCCTGCTGTTTTCCACCGGCTACATGGCCAACCTCGGCGTGTTGCAGGCGCTGCTCAAAGAGGGCGACGTGTGCGTGCAGGACAAGCTCAATCATGCCTGCCTGCTCGACGGTGCAAAGCTCAGCGGCGCCGAACTGAAACGCTATCCGCATGGCGACGTGCCAGCTGCCGCCCGCCAGTTGGCCGCCAACCCGGATGCCGCGGCCCTGCTCGCCACCGATGGCGTGTTCAGCATGGATGGCGACGTGGCGCCCTTGCCCGAACTGGCGGCCTTGTGCGCCACTGAAGGCGCCAGCTTGATGGTCGACGATGCGCACGGTTTCGGCGTGCTCGGTGCCGACGGCGCGGGCAGCGTCAGCGCGGCCGGGCTCGGCCAGCAGGAGGTACCGCTATTGATGGCCACGCTGGGCAAGGCGCTGGGTTGCAGTGGCGCCTTCGTTGCGGGCTCGGGCGGTTTGGTCGAAGGCCTGATCCAATTCGCGCGTCCCTACATCTACACCACCGCGATGCCACCGGCACTGGCGGCGGCCGCACTGGAATCAGTGCAACTAGCCCGGCGCGAAGACTGGCGGCGCGAGAAACTGACGGCCTTGATCAGCCAATTTCGCCGCGGCGCCAGCGAACTGGGCCTGCCGTTGGCGGCATCGAAAAGCCCCATCCAACCGCTGCTGCTGGGCAGCGCCGAAGCCGCGCTGGCGGCCGCGCAATCACTGGAACAACAAGGCTTGCTGGTCACCGCGATCCGCCCGCCCAGCGTACCCGCCGGTCAGTCGCGGCTGCGTATCACGCTGTCGGCGGCACACGAAGAGGCACATGTGGAGCGCCTGTTGCAGGTACTGGAAACGCTGAAGCTCGACCCGCCGTCCAGGGTCGGCCCCGGCGAAGCCGTATAATCAGCGGCTGCTCTGCCGACTCCCGCACATGTCGATCGTCAATATCTCCGCCTACAAGTTCATCAGCCTGGACGACCTGCCGGCGCTGCGCGAGCGACTGCTCGAGCGTTGCGAGGTGTTGGCCTTGAAGGGCACCATCCTGCTGGCGCCGGAAGGCATCAACCTGTTCCTCGCCGGCAGCCGCGAGCAGATCGACGGCTTCATGGCCAGTCTGCACGAGGACCCGCGCTTCGCCGATATCGCGCCGAAGGAATCGCTTTCCGACAGCGTGCCGTTCGGTCGCATGCGGGTGCGCCTGAAGCGCGAGATCATCACCATGCAAGCGCCCGCGATCCGCCCCGAAGGTGGCCGCGCGCCTGCCGTGGATGCACCAACCCTGCAACGCTGGCTGGATCAGGGTCACGACGACGATGGCCGTGAAGTGGTGTTGCTGGATACGCGCAACGATTACGAAACCGATCTTGGCAAGTTCGCCCAGGCCGTCGACTATCGCATTGCCAGCTTCACCGCCTTCCCTGCCGCCATCGCCGCCGACAGCGCGCGTTACGAAGGCAAGACCCTGGTGTCGTATTGCACCGGCGGCATCCGCTGCGAGAAGGCGGTGTTGCACATGCAGGAACTGGGCATGCAGCACGTCTATCAGCTGGAAGGCGGCATCCTGAAATATCTGGAAGACACCGACGGCACGCACTGGCAAGGTGACTGCTTCGTGTTTGATGGGCGTGTTGCGGTAGACAGCAAGCTGGCGCCGACTGACGTGCCGATGCCCGCGCCGCGCCGCGACGGCAAGGAAATCACGCCGTGAGTCTGTACATCGACAAGCGCGGGCAGGGCCCGACCCAGTTGGTGATGCTGCATGGCTGGGCAATGCACGGCGGCGTGCTGGAACCGCTGGTCGAGGCACTGGAAGATCAGTGCACGATGCATGTGGTCGACCTGCCCGGCCATGGCTATTCACGCGACTGCGGCCTGCCGCTGGAACCGCGCGCCTGCGCTGCCGCCATTGCCGCGCAAACCCCGCCGGCGATCTGGCTGGGCTGGTCGCTGGGTGGACTGATCGCGCTCACCGCCGCACTGGAATTGCCACGCCAGGTACGCGGCCTGGTCATGCTGTGTGCCACGCCGAAATTCGTGCGCGATGCGAGCTGGCCGAACGGCAGTGATGCGCCACTGGTGCATCAGCTCGCCAGTGATCTGGAAGCCGATTATCACGCCACGCTCGAACGCTTCCTGACGCTGGAAGCGATGGGCAGCGCCGACCCACGCGCTGAGTTGCGCCATCTGCGCGAACTGGTGTTCGCCCGCGGCGAGCCCGATCTGCGCGTGCTGCAGGAAGGCATCCGGATTCTGGAAACCAGCGACCGCCGCGCCGCGCTGCCTGACCTGGGCGTACGCAGTGCGTGGATCAGTGGCAGACGCGACCGACTGGTGCCGCCACAGGCGATGGCATGGTCCGCCAGCCAGTGTGGCGGTAAATACACTGAGATCCAGCAAGCCGGCCACGCGCCGTTTTTTGGCCATGCCGACGCCGTCGTGCAGGCGCTGCAGCCGTTGCTGGCTGCTTCCTCCCTTGAGCAGGTTCGATGAGCGATTTTCAACTTGACCAGCAACGCGTGCGCCGCAACTTTGGCCACGCTGCCAACAGCTATGAACAGCACGATGCGCTGCAGCGCGAAGTCAGTGACGCGCTGATCGAACGGCTAAGCTTCTATCTCGACTCGCCAATGCGTGTCGTCGATGTTGGTGCCGGGACCGGCCGCGGCACCGCCTTGTTGAAGCAGAAATATCCCCAGGCTGAAGTCATCGCCATCGACCTCGCCCTGCCGATGTTGCGCGCGGCGAAGCAGCACAGCAGTTGGCGCAAGCCATTCCGTCGCGTCTGCGCCGAAGCCACCGCGCTGCCGCTGGCTGATCACAGCGTCGACGTGCTGTTCTCCAACCTGTGCTTCCAGTGGGTCGACGACTTGCCCGCGCTGTTCGGTGAATGCATGCGCGTGCTGAAACCCGGCGGCTTCCTGGCGTTCTCCAGCTTCGGCCCGGACACCTTGATGGAACTGCGCGCGGCGTGGGCCGAAGCCGACCAGCAAGCACACGTGGCGCGCTTCCTCGACATGCACGACGTCGGCGACGCCATGCTCACGGCTGGGCTGCGCGACCCGGTGCTCGACGTGTTCCGCTACACCCTCACCTACAGCGAACCACGCAAGTTGCTGGAAGAGCTGCAAGGCCTCGGCGCCACCAACGCCGACCGCGCCCGCTCACGCGGCCTCACCGGTCGTGCGCGCTACCAGCGCATGCTGGCTACCTACGAAGCGATGCGTATGGACGGCCGTATCCCGGCGACCTGGGAAGTCGTCAGCGCACATGCGTGGGGGCCGCCCGTGGGCCAGCCACGCCGCGTGCCCGGCGGCGAAGTGGCGACGTTCTCGCTTGATTCACTGCGTGGGTCACGGCGAAAGTAGATCCCGTCAAATAGATCTCGCCACAAGGTTTGTGCAGGCAAGCGGCCGCTGGCGACCTTGAGGACCGCACCGGTCTGCCGCGTCCAGCCCACGGCAACGGTCGTCCCGTGCCGCGGCGTGATG
Source organism: Rhodanobacter sp. AS-Z3 (assembly GCF_029224025.1). Lineage (NCBI taxonomy): Bacteria > Pseudomonadati > Pseudomonadota > Gammaproteobacteria > Lysobacterales > Rhodanobacteraceae > Rhodanobacter > Rhodanobacter sp. AS-Z3. Next base: position 858,760 of record NZ_CP119392.1, on the reverse strand, counting down.
GTGGCTTCGCCACTGCGATCGCCCTCGCGACACCGCTGGCTTGCACCCCGGCGGCCGGGGCGGCGTCTTGCAGACCAGGCGCGTTTCGATCTCGCTGCCGCGCACCCAACGGGGCCTGCATCACCATCAGCGCACTACTGAGTACCACTGAGTACCAGTGAGTACCAGTGAGTACCAGTGAGTACCAGAAGCAGCGTGGACCACCTTCATCAGTCAGTTTCCTTGCCATTGAGATTGAGGAACGATGTTCTGTCTTGCCTGTGCGCGCAGCCGGCGAAGCATCAACAGACGAAACGCTGCCGGGAGTACCAGCATCGACAGCAGTGGTGCCGTGAGCATGCCGCCGACCATCGGCGCGGCGATACGTTGCATGACTTCGGAGCCAGCGCCGTGACCGAGCAGGATCGGCAGCAGTCCGGCCATGATGACGGCAACGGTCATCGCCTTCGGCCTTACGCGCTGCACCGCACCTTCGCGGATCGCATCGTCGAGTTCGGCAACACCTGAACGTGGGTCCAGGGTCAATTGGCGATCCCACGCGTGGCGCAAATACAGCATCATCACCACGCCGAACTCGGCAGCCACGCCCGCCAAGGCGATGAAGCCAATCATTGTCGCCACTGACACGGCGTGTCCCAGCAACCAGATCAGCCAGAGCCCGCCAACCAGGGCCAGCGGCACACTGGCCATGATCAGCGCCGCTTCGCTCATGCGCCGGAACACGGCGTAGATCAGTAGAAAGACGAAAAGCAGGACCACGGGTACCACCAATGTCAGACGACGCATGGCCTGCGCCAGATATTCAAATTGGCCCGACCACGCCACGGTGACCCCCGCGGGCAATTTCACCTGCTGCGCCACGGCGTGTTGCAGATCGGTCACCACCGCGCCCAGATCGCGGCCGGCGGTGTCGACGTAGACGTAGGTCGCCAGCTGCCCATTCTCGCTCTTGAGCATCGGCGGCCCGGCTACCACTCGGATATCGGCAGCTTGCGCCAGGGTCAGCTGCGCACCGTTGGCTGCCACGATCGGCAACGCACGCAGAGCGGCCACCGAATCACGCTCGGCACGCGGATAGCGCAACACGATCGGATAGCGCTCGCGCCCTTCCAGCGTTTGTCCGATCGGGTCTCCACCGACAACCGTAGCAATCAGCTCCTGCACCTGTTGCTGGGACAAGCCGTAACGCGCCACGTCGGCACGGCGGATATGCACGTCGACGTAGCGTCCGTTGGCCGCGCGTTCGGCAATCGCCGTACTCACGCCCGGCACCTTGCGCGCCACCACTTCGATCTGGTCGGCCACCGCCTGCAACGCGTCGACATTCGCACCCAGCACCTTGATGCCGATCGGACTCTTGATACCGGTCGCCAGCATGTCGATGCGGTTGCGGATCGGCGGCACGAACAGGTTGGTCAGGCCGGGTACCCGTACGGCGTTGTTGAGTTCGACCTTCAGCTTGTCCATGGTCATGCCTGCCCGCCACTGGTCTTTCGGCTTGAAGGTGATGGTGGTCTCAAACATCTCCATCGGCGCGGGGTCCGTGGCGGTATCGGCGCGGCCGGCCTTGCCAAACACGTGATCGACCTCGGGTACGGTCTTGATCATGCGATCGGTCAGCTGCAGCAGCTGCGCTGCCTTGCCGGCGGAAAGTCCGGGCAAGGCGGTGGGCATGTACAGCAAGCTACCTTCATCCATGGCCGGCATGAACTCGCTGCCAAGCCGGCTGAGCGGAACCAGCGCGGTGAGCATCAACAAACCGGCCAGCACCAAGGTTGCCTTCGGGTAGCGCAACACCGCTTCCAGAACCGGTCGATAGATCGCGATCAAGCCTCGGTTGAGCGGGTTTTCGTGTTCCGCTCGAATGCGTCCGCGCACCAGATAGCCCATCAACACTGGCACCAAAGTCACTGCCAGGCCGGCGGCCGCCGCCATCGCGTAGGTCTTGGTGAAGGCCAGCGGCTTGAACAGTTTTCCCTCCTGCCCTTCCAGCGCAAACACCGGAATGAACGACAGCGCGATGATCAGCAGACTGACGAACAGCGCCGGCCCCACCTCGGCAGCGGCCTCCCCGATCAGCGACCAGCGTGCCGTGCCTTGGGGCTCGTTACCGGCATGCGCGTCGCGCCAATGCTCCAGATGTTTGTGCGTATTCTCGATCATCACCACCGCGGCATCGACCATCGCACCAATCGCAATGGCAATACCGCCCAGCGACATCAGATTGGCCGACACGCCTTGCAGGTGCAGCGCGATGAACGCCGTCAGTACGCCCAGCGGCAGGGTAACGACGGCTACCAGTGCCGAACGCAAATGGCCAAGGAACAACACGCAGACCAACGCAACGATCAGGAACTCTTCAAGCAGCTTGCCCCACAGATTCTCCACCGCGGCATCGATCAATTGCGAGCGGTCATAGGTCGGTACGATTTCGACGCCTGGCGGCAGGCTGCGTTTGAGATCGTCGAGCTTCAGCTTGACCGCCTCGATCGCGGCCTTGGCGTTCTTGCCCGAGCGCAACACGACGATGCCACCAGCCACTTCGCCCTGCCCATCAAGCTCGGCGATACCGCGACGGAAAGTCGGTCCGCGTCGCACCGTGGCGACATCCAGCAACCGCGTGGGCACGCCGTTCGCATTGGTGGTGATCGGTACGCTCTCGAAGTCCTCGCGCGTACGCAGGTAGCCTTCACTACGCACCATCAACTCGGCCTCACCTTGCTCGATCACCGAGCCGCCGTTGGCGCCGTTGGCGCTGCGTACCGCGTCCACCAGTTGCGCCACGGTGATGCCCCGTGCGGCGAGCGCCTGCGTATTGGGAACGATTTGCCACGCCCGCTCCATACCGCCCAGGCTCGCGACCTCGGCGACATCCGGCACTGTTTTCAGCTGGTAACGCAAAAACCAGTCCTGTAGCGCGCGCAACTGGCCGAGGTCATGCTGACCGGTACGGTCGACTAGCGCGTACTCGTAGATCCAGCCCAGTCCCGTGGCATCAGGTCCTAGCGACGGGTTGACCCCGGCCGGGAGTTGGTTACGCACCTGGCTCAGGTACTCCAGCACGCGCGAGCGCGCCCAGTACAAGTCCGTACTGTCGTCAAACAACACGTAGACATAGGAGTCGCCAAAGAACGAATAGGCACGCACCGTCTTGGCGCCGGGTACTGACAGCATCGTGGTTGCCAGTGGATAGGTGATCTGGTCTTCGACCACTTGCGGCGATTGCCCGGCCCAGCTGGTGCGGATGATGACCTGCGTATCCGACAGATCCGGCAAAGCGTCTACCGGCGTACGCATGACCGAGAACACGCCAACAGCCGCGAGCACCAATGCCGCAAGCAACACGAACACGCGATTCGCGATCGCGGCACGAATCAGCGCGGCAATCATGGCTTGGCTCCGGGGTGTTCCGTGTGTTCCATGGGCATCGTGTGCCCGGCGTGTTCGGCATGTGATGTTGCCGGAGCGTGAGCGCTGCCGGCTTTGGCAGGCTCCAGCTGAGCGTCATTCAGGCGGTCCAGTGCGCCGGACAAACTGGCCTCCGAATCGATCAGGAACTGTCCGGAAACAACCACGTTCTCGTTACCGTGCAAGCCCTCCAGAATCTCGGTGTAACCGCCTGACGAGCGTCCGATGCGCACGGCGACCGGATGGAAGCGGCCCTGCGCATCGGCCACGATCAACCGCGTCTGCTGCCCGGTCGAGATCAACGCATCGTCCGGCACGACCGCCACCGCCGCTCCCGATGCCGGACTCAATTGCACCGTGACAAACATGCCCGGGCTCAGGCGACCGTCCGGGTTGGCCAGCACGATGCGCGCACGCTGGGTGCGGGTCGCGCTGTCGATATCCGGCAACAACGTTTCGACGCGGCCGTGGAACTCCTGGCCGGGTAGCGCATCGGTGGTGACCATCACCGGCGTGCCGCTGTGAACGCTTCCCGCTGCCGCCTGTGGCAAGGCGGCTTCGGCCCAAACCGTGGCCAGACCATTCAATGTCATCAAGGTCTGTCCTGCACTGACGCGCTGGCCCTCGCGCACGTCCAGCGTGGTGACTACGCCGGCCCGCGGCGCGTGCAAGGTAATCGTGGCGCCGCTTCCACGATGGGCACTGCGGATGTCCGCCGGTGTCAGACCAAGCACCCGCAACCGCTCTCGTGCAGCACTCCGCAGCGCCTTCGCGTCAGCAGACTGTGCTTGCTGCAGCGCGTAGTATTCGGCCAACGCGCTGTTCCACTGCGGTGCCAGTAGATCGGCCAGCGGTTCGCCTGCGGTGACCTTCGTGTACGGCGCGCGCACCTGCAATTTGCTGATCACCGCATCGACACGCGCGCTGATTGTTGAGGCCTCGCGCAAATTCCAGGTGATGGTGCCGGGTACTAGGATCGCGCTCGACAAGACACGACGCTCGACCGACGCCGTCCTGATGCCCAGATTCTGCACCGTGGCCGAATCGATGCGCACGCCGCGCGCGGCGGAACCTCCATCCGCATATTTGGGCACCATCTCCATGCCCATCGGCGATTTTCCCGGCTTGGGGAAATGCTGCGCTGGCACCATCGGGTCGTACCAGTACAACACTTTCCTGGCGGTGACCGTTGAAGCACTCGGCGCATCCATGGTGGCCGCTGTCGTGACGTTCTGACGACGACCACCGAGGTAGCCGACAAGCAGCAGTGTCGCCGCGAACAACACGGCGGTGAAAATAATCAGTGGACGCTTCATGGCGTCACCTCCGAAGGCAGTAGATAGGCCAGCGACGCCCACAAGCGGCCGCGTGCAGCAAGCGCATCGGCGTAGCTCAGGCGCAATTCGATCTCGTCACGACGGGCATCGAGCCACGGTTGCAGCACGCCGCCACCGCGATAGCTGGCCAGTGCTGTCTGCGCACGATCACGCGCCAGCGGCAGCAGGGTTTCCTGATAGCGTTCGATCTGCCGATTCCAGCCTTGCCAGGTCGCTGCGGCACGTGCGATGGCTTCCTGCTGGGCGCGTCGTGCATCTTCACGATCTGCCTGGATGGCATCGCGCTGCGATTGCTTTGCGCTGATGCCGCGATCCTGTCGATTGCGAGTGAACAGCGGCAGGCTGACACCGAACTGTAGCGAGACCATGTCTGACATCCCTGGCGCGCGCTGGCCATACATGGCGCTGACGCTCCAGTCGGGATGCCTGGCCGCACGGGCCTGCTCAAGCGCGGCTTGGGCCACCTGCTCGCGCGCCGCCCATGCCTGCATCGGCGCTTGTTCGTCGAGGGATCGCTGCAGGCGTTCCGCGTTGACCGGCAGGCGGCCGAAGTCAGGTGCCTCGGCCAGCGCGCCGGCGGTCGGACCGACCCAACGCTGCAGACTGGCTTGGGTCGCTGCAAGCTCTGCATCGACGGCCTCCAGCCGGTTGTCGAGCAGGGCAGCGGCTGCGCGCGCGGCCAGTGCGTCAGACGCACCGCCTTCGCCGCCGCGCAAGCGCGCCTGTGTGGTCTTTACCGCCAGCGCACTCTCGCTGCGCAATTCGACCAGCAGCGAGCGCGCACGCTCAGCAGCCCACGCATCGATCCATGCATCGGCGATTCGCTCGTGCACCGTCTGCGTGGTGCCTACACGGTTCGCTTCCGCCGCATCAATTTGTGCATTGGCCAGTCCGCGCTCGGCGGCGCGAGTCGCGCCGGACGGGATGGATTGCATCAGGCCAACGGTGCGCATCGTCATGCCATCGGAGCGGAAGCTGAAAGCGCCTGGTCCGGTCACCGGAAAGTTGGCAATGCCGAAGATCAGCGCAGGGTCCGGTAAGCGCCCGGCGCGCGCAGCCTCTTCGTGCGTGGCCGCGAGATCGGCGGCACGCGCATCGAGTTGTGGCGCACGCGCCACGCCGCGCTGGACAGCGACTTCGAACGTCAGCGCTGGCTCGACGGCGTGAGCCGTGATGGCCGAAGCTCCGCAAGCAAACGCCGCCAAACCAAACGCCAGCCGGCGTCGGCCAAAGGGAATCGAAAACATGGGTAAACACTCCGTCGATCTGTGATCGCGGCGTGCCTCGCAGGCACGCCGCCACGTCGGTCAAGCCACGACGCGTCAGATCAAACCAGGAGTGAGCAGAACAACAGTCTGGGAACCGGTGGCGACGGTCGTCGCTGATCGAGTTGCGCCAGCGAGCGATCCGACTGCAGCGCGACGACGGCAACTGACATCAACATCGGTGGGACGGCGGTCAACGCGCTGAGCGGTACCGACGTCGGGCGGGCATCCACTTGCGTGGCATGGTCGGGCGCACAGTGCTGGTGACACAGCGGGCTGACTGCGGCGTCGGACATGTCCGCGCAATGGCCGTCCATCGCGGCCATCGCAGGCGCCGCTGCCATCGCGGTCACCTGACCCATGGTCTCAGGCACTGCCTGGCAGACGTAGGCCGCCAGTGCCACCTGCTGCCACAGCAGCAGCAACGCCACCAGCCAGATAAGGCGGCGACGTGCAACATAGCGGAGGCGGAAAGGACGAGTCATGCGGTTCAGTGTATTCAAAAGCACCGGTGCTGGAATTGACGCGTGTCAATCCGGGTCTGTGCCCGCGGGCACGCGATGACATACCGCGCACACAGAGGCTTCATGGTGTTTGCTCCGTAACGGGTGTGGACTGCCACTGGACAGTGACAATTTTCCAGCCGGCATCCACTTGCTTCAGCGTGAGCATTTCGCGGCTGCGCATGGTGACTGGCTTGCCCTTGGAGTCGATCGTGATGGTGCTTTCGCTGCCTACCATCGCAGTGTCGCCCATCGGCATCGAGCCCAGCGAGATCGGCGTGATTTTTGCGTCTTTCAGAAACGCGATGTCCTCTCCCAAATGGCCGTTGGCGTACTCGTCGTGCGATTGCGTGTGGCCGCCTTCGCTGACGCTGACCTCCCGTGCCAGCAGCGCAAGTACCGCCGCACGATCAACACGCTACAGTGCCACCTGGAACGCCACTGCCACTGCTTCGGCGGCGGGCACGGCCTTCGGCGTCAGTCCGGCCAGTGACAGTGGCGCTTCCGCCGCCGTTGCGTTCACCGACTCGGCCGCTGGCGGAGTCGCTTCGGCATGCTCATGACCACCCGCTGCCGCCGCAGCATGGCTGTGACCGCCGTCGCCGGGCATCTGCTTTTCCTGCATGGGCGTGGCGCCATGCGCATCTTCGCCCGCGTCGCCGCCGTGGCGGTGATCATGGCCGCCTTCGTCCATGTCCATGTCGTCATCCGGCGGGGCTTTGGCCACGATGTCCTTGTATTGCTCGGGCGATATGCCCGGCAGCTTTTGCAGGAACGCGACCATGCTCCAGATCGTGGCGTCATCATGGCTGCCACCCCAGGCCGGCATCGCGCTCATCTTGATACCGTGCTTGATCGCCCAGAACGCGACCTTCGGATCAATCTGCACCTGCGACAGATTTGGCGGCTGCGGATAGAGGCCGGGGCGAATCTCCGAATCCTGCATGCCTGGCTTGAGATGACACTGGGTACACATGGCGGCGTACTGGCCGGCGCCTTTGAGGATGAGTTGCGGATCTTCCAGGTTCGGTACGGTGAGGTCGGCGGAGCGCAGGAGAATGGATCGATCGCGCAAGGTCTGCAGCAGCGTGAGAACGGGTTTGCTGTGATGGTCGTCGGCGCCGATGTTGTAGAGGCCGGAATAGACGAAGACCCAGGCACCTGCCGCCAGCACGGCGAGAACCGCGACGACGGTGATGCTGTGATGCTTGATCTGCTGTTTCATGATGGTTTTCCCTCAGAACCAGATGCGGACGCCGGCCACCCACTGCCGGTCGAAGATGGCGTGGTGATCGTCGCGCGCGAAGTCGGCGGTGGCGCCGAAGCGCCGCGTCCAGACCACACCGACGTATGGAGCGAACTGTCGCCGAATTTCGTAGCGCAGACGCAGCCCCAGTTGCGCATCCGACACGCCACGGCCGATGCGCCGCGCGGGATCCGACTTGCCAGACAGGTTGACCTCGAACTCAGGCTGCAGGATCAGCCGCTGCGTGAACAGCAGCTCGTAGTCGGCGCGCAAGCGAGCGGCTGTTCGACCAGCAGGACCAACATACCCGGTCGCTTCCAGCTCGAACCAATACGGTGCCAGACCCTGGATGCCGAACGCGGCCCAGTTGCGAGCCGGCCCATCGCCAAGTTCGTGGCGCACGCCCAGTTGCGTGCTCCAGAACGTCGCGACGTTTCGATTCCAGAAGACCTCGACGTCGCCATCCTCGATCTTGCCACGGCGGCGATCGCCTTCAGTGCGGACCCACAACTTGTTGACGTCGTTGCCGTACCAGGCTTGAGCTTCCCAGGTTTGACCGCTGCCGCTGTTGCCGTTGAATGCTTCGAGTTGATCGATCAGCAGCATGCCGAACGGTGCGGCGCCGTGCATGGTCATGTGCTCCATGGGGCCGTAGTTCAGGCCATCGGAATAGTCGGGACTGCGTGCATCGGGCGGCGCACGGCCGCCTTGCATCGGCCCCATCGTCATGCCGGTCATCGAAGCCGCTCCCGGCGCAGCGCCGTGATCCATGCCCTGCATACTCTCCGATTCGCCGTGTCGCGCCGCGGGCGTGGCCGCTGGCGTCGTATCCGACATCAAACTGTGATCCATCCCCGACATGGCGCCTTGATCCATGCTGCGGGTGTCACCGGAGGACGCCGGCACTGATGGGTGGTGCATGCCCGGCATCGCAGCGTGATTCATCCCCGACATGCCGCTCATGGTCTTCGTGGGCGAAGCAGGCTTAACAGCAACCTTTTTCTTCGGCTTCGTCACCACCGGCTTGGCTGACCTGGTCGGTGTGGCCGGCATGGCCATGCCGTGCAGGCTGTGATCCATGCTGCCGTGATCCATGCCAGATATGGAGCTGCTGTCCATCGTGGTCTTACTACTGCTGGATACAGCGGACGCCTGCTGTGCCGTGGCGACCAGCGGCAACGCCGCCAGCAGCAGCGCCGTCAGCAAGACGGAGCGGCGCGCGCTGGCTGAGTTGAAATGTCGATGGCTGGTCATGACACGACCACCTCGCGGAACATGCCCGCTTCCATGTGATAGAGCAGGTGGCAGTGGTAGGCCCAGCGCCCCGGGTTGTCGGCGGAAACTGCATAGGTGACGCGCTGCGCCGGCTGCACGTTGATCGTGTGTTTGCGCACCTGGAACTGGCCGTCGGCATTCTCCAGTTCGCTCCACATACCATGCAGATGGATTGGGTGATTCATCATGGTGTCGTTGACCAACACAATACGCAGCCGCTCGCCGGTGTTGAAATGCACCGGCTTGGCGTCGGAGAATTTCACCCCATCGAACGACCAGATGAAGCGTTCCATGTTGCCGGTCAGATGCAGCTCGATTTCGCGACTGGGTTCGCGCGCGTCAATCGGACCACCGATGGTATGCAGATCGGCATAGGTGAGCACGCGTCGCCCGTTGTCGCGCAGGCCGAGACCTGGGTCATCAAGATTCGTCCGCGGCATGTCCACGTGCATGTCCACGCCGGGGCCGTATTCGGTGCGTGCGTGACGCACCACCGGCGCGCCGCCTGCGGGCTTGCTGCTCATGTCCATGCCGGCCATGCCTTCCATGCCGCCGTGATCCATATCAGGCATCGCAGCATGCTCGCTGCCGTGCTCCATGCCGCCCATCGACATCGCGCCCATCATGTCCTGCATGCCGAGCCAGACGCGGGCATCCATCGACGGTACCTCTGCCTGCATCCCCGCCCGTGGCGCCAGCGTGCCGCGGGCATAGCCGGTGCGGTCGATCGACTGGGCAAACAGGGTGTAAGCGCGCTCGTCCTGCGGTTCAACGATGACGTCATAGGTTTCGGCGACCGAGATGCGGAACTCGTCAATCGATACGGGTACCACGTCCTGCCCGTCAGCCGAAATCACCGTCATCTTCAGGCCGGGAATACGCACATCGAAAATCGTCGATGACGAACCGTTGATGAAGCGCAGCCGGATTTTCTCACCCGGCCGGAAGATGCCGGTCCAGTTGCCGGCTGGTGCCGTGCCGTTCATCAGATAGGTATAGGTGAAACCGGAGACGTCGCTCAAATCCGTCGGGTTCATGCGCATCTGGTTCCACATCTTGCGCATGGCCAGCGCCTGGCTCAGACCCTTCTCACGTGCATCGCGGAAGAAATCCGGCACGGTGGGTTGCGCGTAGTTGTAGTAGTCGCTCTGCTTCTTCAGCTTGGCGTAGATATGCTGGGGATCCTCGTCCGTCCAGTCGTTGAGCATCACCACGTAATCGCGATCCGTCGGGTAACGCTCCGGTCCGGCCGGCTCGATCACCAAGGGTCCATACAGACCGGTCTGTTCCTGAAAGCCGGAGTGCGAGTGGTACCAATAGGTGCCGGATTGACGCAGCTTGAATTGGTAGACAAAGGTCTCACCCGGCGCAATGCCGTCAAAGCTGATGCCCGGCACACCGTCCATCTGGAACGGCAGAATGATGCCGTGCCAGTGGATCGAAGTGGGCACGCGCAACCGGTTCGTCACGCGTAACGTGGCCGTGGTGCCTTCGCGCATGCGCAGTAGCGGACCCGGCACGCTGCCGTTGACGGTGACGGCAGTACGCGCGGCGCCCGTGTAATTGACTGCAGTCTCGGCGATATCGAGCGCAAAGTCGGTGCCGCTGAGCACGGCAGGATAACCGGGACTGGTCAGCGCCCAGACGCTCGAGGGGCGTAGCAGGCCGAAACCGGCCACCGCGCCGCCGAACGCGACACCTTGGACGAAGCGTCGTCGCGACAGATCAGCCGGCGACGGGGGAAACATTTTCATGGGTCTCTCCATGGCGGGAGGTATCGCAACCGATACCCAACACAGCCGCTCGACGCAATCCCCGAAGCACGGGCGATCGCTAGGCCAAGCTCATCGAAACGAAGGGAGAGTCAGGCCAACGGGGGGCGCATCGGAGGCCCCGTGTCTGGCGAAGGAGTACTGACGCTGGAAGGCTGGCCGTAGACCAGCGCGACCGTCGTGGGGCTGGCAATGACCGCCGGCGCGGCCGGCAACACGCTACTGCACATCGTCGCGCAATGGCAGCTATGACCGGCGAGGTCGCCGCAGCATCCATCGTCGAGACAGGACGATGGAGAACTCTTGGCCGTGGCGCCGTGATGACAGGTGTGACCGACCGCTGCAACCGTGACGTGCGTGACATGGGCGGAATGCCCGCCCATCTCACGCGGTGCAGCGGCCAGCGAGGTCGTGACCAGCATCAGCCACGCCAGCACGCCCATCACCCGCAGGCAACGTGAATGCGCAAATGGGCGAAGGGAAGCGGTCATGCGCGGAGAGTAACCGTGGTTTCCGACGTCCTCAACTCTGGACGAGGGTTCAGCTGACTCAAGGTTTGCTGTAACCCATGTGCAAGGTGATCTTGTCGCCCGCTTTCAGGTTCGCCATGGCCGTCGGCGGAAAATGGACTTTCAAAGCCATGGCACCTGCCATGACATCGACGACGCCGGTCGTTGCATCGGCCGCGGTCACGGTGGCTGGCATCATGTGCATGCCCATCATGTCCTTGTGCATGTTCTTGTGCATGTCCTTCATGTCGCCATGCATGGCGCCCATCTTGTCCATGCTGTGGGGACTGCCAGCAGGCATGGTGTCCTGCGCCCAGGCGGAGCCGCCGACGGTGAATGCCAATGCCAACGAACCCAGCATCGAAATCATGGCTTTGCGGGACATGATCGTCATGAGCTTTCTCCAGAATCAGGTTGCCAGGCGCAACAGTGCGACACTGCGCTGGGGAGTGTGTAGATGCGTTGAAGACTGTGTTGTGCCGCAGGTAACGATGAGTTCTGCCCGGATCGCAGACTGAGTCAAGGTCGTGGTTAGCGCCGCCAGGGAAGGGCGCACAGCTGTTCCCGAAAGCCGACCGTCACAAGCGTCGCATTTGGGTCGCAACCATACGCTCGATCAAGCCACCCCATGCCGGGAGCAAGGATTCAAAAGGCTATTGATCATCGTGTTGGCTGGCAGCCTGGAGTAGCCGATGACCTTGGCGACCCTGCGAAAACCGTGTTTTTCCTGCGCCGCGCTCACGAGGCCATGGCAGCTGGCGCAACGGGCACCGACTGCCGCTGGTCGATGCGCTCACGCCAACGCAGGAACGGCTGCTCCACCGCGTAGTACAGCGCGGCGCCAACGGCCAGCACTCCGACGGCATACAGCGAGAATGCGGCGAATCCATGCATCTGCCACGGCTGCACAAGCTGGGTTGCCACGGCATGCAGCGCCAGCTTGTGGCTGAGATAGAGACTGTAGGAAATCCGCGCCAGCCAATTCGCGCCAGGGACCTTCCAGCGTGCGTGCAAGCCGCTGGCGAGCATCACCCACAGCGCCAGACTGAGTGACAGCAACGGATAGCCGACCACCGATGGCCAGAACCCGAGGCGATCACGGAATAGCCACCAAGCCAGCGCGAACAAGCCGCCGCTGGCGCCGAAAAGCATGCCGCGTCGTACCTGCCAGTGACTCCACCACGCGGGCCGGCCAACTCGCAACGCTGCCAGCAACACGCCCGCAAGCAGGCCATCCAGTCGCGCCCACGTCGGGTAGTAGATCCCTTCGACGAAATGCAGCCCGAATGCCGGACCAGGCTGATTGCGTGCCGGTGCCATGTCATGCAACCACACGTAGCTGCGCACGCCCATGCCGAAGGCCACCACGGCCACGCCCATCGCCAGCGTGCGTCCGATGGACGGTCGACGCGTCATCCAGAAGGCTATCCACGGAAACAGCAGGTAGAAGTGTTCCTCCACGCACAGCGACCACGCATGCGAGAACGCCGGGTTGTGCTGGTAGTCGATCAACAGGTTGAGCGTGAAGGTGAGGAACTGCCACGCCGGCTGCAGGCCCGGTGCTTCACGCGCGGATGGCCAGGCCACATAAATCGCCAGCACTGTTATAAATGCCGGCAGAATGCGGAACGCACGCCGCCGGTAGAAGTCGCGCCATGCCAATGGCTCGCCACGGACCAACGGAGCCAGCAACTGATAGCCGATCAGATAACCGCTGAGCACGAAGAACAGGTCGACTCCCATCCAGCCGTAGCTGGACAACCACGCAAAGCGTTCACCGAGACCACCAACGATATACGAGTGAAACAGCATCACCCAGACGATCGCCCACGCGCGCAACAGGTCCAGTCCGGGGAGGCGTTGCATGGGTGATCCTTGCTCGTGGGTTGTCACACGCGCGAAGCGTGGAATCGGGAGAGTCTGGCCGAACGGTACGCATGAATTGTGGCGAAACCAAGGCAAGCTGCGGGCGCTCATGCGACGCGGCTCAAGACACGCCGTGGCCAAGCAACGCCGCTCGCAACGCATCGACATAAGTGCGACTGGCACGCAGCACGGTGCCATCGCGCAGGCGCAAGAGATGATCGCGGTTGGACAATGGCTGCATTTCAGCCACCCGATCCAGCCGCACGATGGTCGAGCGATGGATGCGTGCGAAGCATGCCGGATCGAGCCGACCGCTCAGTCGCTGCAATGGTTCGCGCAGCAGATGCGTGTGCGCGCCGACGTGCAGACCGGCGTAATCACCTTGCGCCTCGATCCAGTCGATCGCATCGGCGTGCACCAGTTGCACGCGGTGACCCAGGCGAACTTCGAAGCGGGTGGCATGGCGTGATGTCAGCGCACCAGGCAGCTCCCCACGTCGCAGCGCCAGCGCGTCGCGTGCGCGGTCCAGGGCGTCGGCAAAGCGTTCGTCATCGACCGGCTTGAGCAGATAGTCCAACGCGCGCAACTCGAACGCGCGCAGGGCGAATTGCTCGTAGGCGGTCAACAACACGGTCAACGGACGCTGCTCCGGCGTCAGCGCTTCCAGCACCTCCAGACCACTCAGTCCCGGCATCTCCACATCGATGAACAACAGGTCAGGCGACTGCGACTGCAGGAACTGCAACGCCGACAGGCCATCGCCACATTCGCCCATCACACTGACATCGGCATGGCCGTCCAGCCTTGCGCGCACACCGGCACGCGCCAACGGCTCGTCGTCGACGATCAGCACGCGCAAGCTCATGCAGGGGCCATCATGGGGCGGAACGGCACGGCGATTTGCACGGTGCAATCGCCGTTTGCTGCCAGCACGAAGTCGAACTGGTGCGCAGTGCCATAGAGACAACTCAGCCGCTCCCGCACATTCTGCAGACCAATGGCTGGCCGTGAGGGCGCCTCGGCAGGGCTTAGCGATGTCACCCCATTGTTGTGCAGTCGCATCTGCAGCCACTCACCGACGCGCTCCACCTGCAGCTCCAGCCGCCCTCCCGCAGTGCGCGGAGCAATGCCGTGGCGTATCGCATTTTCCACCAGCGGCTGCAGCAACAGCGCCGGTACGGCGGCCTGCAGCAGGTCCGCACCTACCCGCATGTCCAGCACTAACCTTTCGCCCAGCCGGATTTTCTCGATGTCGAGGTAGTGACCGGTCAACGCCAGCTCCTCGGCCAGCGAGATCTCGTTCACTTCGCCACGCTCCAGCGTGGAACGCAGCAGGTCGGCCAGTCGCGCCAGCATGCGGTTTGCATCGGCGCCGCGTTGCTCGGCAATCAGGGTGGAAATCGCGTTGAGGGTGTTGAACAGAAAGTGCGGGTGGAGCTGATAGCGCAGTGCGCGCAGCTCGGCGTCACGCGCTAGCGCCAGCGCTTCGAGCACGCGGGCACGCTCGGCCTGCAGCGCCTGGTAGCGATCGACCACGGCGTGGATCGCACAGAACGCAATCAGCGCGAGCCAGCAACCATCCAGCCCACCGAACAGCCAATGCCAGTCGTAGCTCGGCACCGCACCCCAGTGCACCGCCAGCAGCAGCGCCACGGCGTTGTTGGCGATCGACATCAGATAGGTCAGTGCCAACAGGGCGAGCACCGTCAGTGGCCACGCCACGCGGTGTTGCAATGCACGTTGCACGGCGACCAGCGGCAAGGTCCACAGCAGGTAGGCGAGCGCATAGATGCCACGAAACGCCAGCGCATGTTCGTGGCCGATCTCCGGCAACGCCATCACCGTCATGCACAGCACCAGTGGCGCGCCGGCGAACCACGGCAGCCAGATGGAAGCGGCGCCCTCGCGGGCGGCGGCGACACGAATCATGTGGACTCCCTGATACGACGCACAGCTCGCGTCCTGGTCGCCACTTTAGCGCGCGCGGTCCGGGTAGCTTGAATAGGCCATGGCGCTGATCTTCCAGCCATCGGTCGTGTGCACCATCTGCCAAGTCTCGCTACCTACGTTGTTGACCTTGCCATCCACCAGGAACGAGAAGTCGAAGTACACCGAAGCGATCGCATCATCGGTTTGTATGCGCACGTGGGAGAACTTCTCCTCGATCCGCTGCTTGCTGTCGCCGACAAAGGCCGCGAAATGGTGGTAGTTGTCCGCATGAACGCGCTCGAGTTCTGGTTTTTTTGCCTTGATCTGCTTGTACGCATCCTCGCCAAGCACCTCAAACCACGAGCCGCCTTCAGCGACGAACATGGCTTCGAGGGAGGTCTTGTCATGTGCGATGATGGCGGCCTGGAAGCGCTGGACCACCTGCTCGATCTGGGCCTGTGCCGTTGAAGCATCGCTGGTACGGGCGGCAGCGGGCACGCCGTTGCCGAGAAGCGTTACCAGCAAGCCGAACATCATCGCGTTCTTTTTCATGCGCCCTGCCCTTGCTCGAATCGGAACCCGATTGAAGCGGCGCGCAGAGGGGAATGACAGTGTTTTGCGGCAAGCCGTGCCTGAGCGTCGATGAAGCGGGCAGCCCGTCGGTGATTGCGTCAATCATCCCCGCCACCTCGGCTCAGACCTGACGATGCCGGAAACACCCGGTCAGGTGATCATTGATCATCCCGGTAGCCTGCATCAGCGAATAGCAGATGGTGCTGCCGACGAAACGGAAGCCGCGCTTCTTCAGCGCCTTGCTCATGCGATCAGACAGTTCGGTGCTGGCCGGCACATCAGACGAATCACGCCAACGATTCAGCAGTGGCTTGCCGTTGACGAACGACCAGAGATAGGCCTCCAGACTGCCGAACTCCTCGATCACCTGCAACGCCGCCATCGCGTTGCCACGGGTGGACGAGACTTTCAGGCGGTTGCGGATGATGCCGGGATCGAGCAGTCGCTGCTCCAGTTCGCCATCGGTCATCGCGGCAACGCGGACGATCTCGAACTGATGAAAGGCCTTGCGGTAGTTTTCGCGCTTGGTCAGCACGGTGCGCCAGGACAAGCCGGCTTGCGCGCCTTCCAGTATCAGGAACTCGAACAATGCGCGGTCATCGTGCAGCGGCACACCCCATTCGATGTCGTGGTAAGCGCACATCAGCGCATCACTGCCTTCTGCCCAGTGACAACGCTTCAATTCGGCGGTTTTGCTCATGGCGTGCTGCAGATCGGAGAAGGTTGGCGCACAACCTACCCCACGCCGCTAGACTTGTCGCCCCGCCCTCGCCTGCACCTCCCATGCCCTCTTCGCCCTCACCCCAACGCGGCGCGCTGTTTGCGTTGATCGCCACGATTCTGATCTGGGCATACAGCTGGGTGGTGATGAAGCAGGTGCTGGCGTATGCCGGCCCGTTCCACTTCGCCGCGTTGCGTTATCTGCTCGGCGCGGCGGTGTTGTTTGCCGCGCTGGTGTTGTCGCGGCAATCACTGCGGCCACCACCGCTGTTGCCGACGCTGTTGATCGGCCTGTGCCAGACCACCGCGTTCCAGGGACTGGAGCAGTTGGCACTGCTCGGTGGCGGTGCCGGACACGTGGCCCTGCTGGCCTACACGATGCCGTTCTGGGCGGTGCTGCTGGCGTGGCTGGTCTTGGGTGATCGACCCACTCGACGTCACTGGATCGGGGTTGGGCTGGCAGCCGTCGGGCTGGTCTGCATCATCGAGCCGTGGCACGACCTGGGCAGCACGCTGAGCACGCTGTTGGCGATTGCCGGCGGCGCTGCCTGGGCCGGCGGTACCGTACTCAGCAAGCGCATGTTCCAGCGACACGCGCCGGGCGTGCTCAACCTCACGGCGTGGCAGATGTTGCTGGGTGGCGTGATGCTCGGGATCGTCGCACTGGCCGTGCCGGAGCGCGCGATCGAATGGACGCCAGCCTTCATCGGCGGACTGGCTTACAGCGTCTTCCTGGCGTCCAGTCTGGCCTGGTGGATGTGGTCGGTGGTGTTGCAGCGACTGCCCACCACGGTGGCCAGTATTTCCAGCTTGGGCGTGCCCATCGTCAGCGTGCTGCTGGCCTGGCTGATCCTGCGCGAGCAGCCATCGGCGATGGAGCTGCTCGGCATCGTGTTCGTGCTGGCTGGATTGGTGGCGGTCAGCGGCGTGGGTTCGAAACGGCGCGCCTGATCACCACGGCAGCGCGCCGAGATCCACATTGCCGCCCGTCAGCACCACGCCAATGCGTCGACCCGCGAACCGCTGCGGCTGCTGCAGGATCGCCGCCAGCACGGTGGCACTGGAGACTTCCACCACTTGCTTGAGCTCGGACCACAGCAGCTGCATCGCCGCAATGGTTTCGGCGTCGCTGACGGTGATCACGTCGACTTGATGTTCGCGCAAGGCATCGAGGTTGCGCTCGCCAATCAAGGCGCGCAGACCGTCGCAAACTGTGTCAGGTACCACCGTGGTGACGCGACTGCCTTGCCGCAGTGAGCGGTGCGCATCATCGGCGCCGAGCGGTTCGGCACCGAACAGCGTGAGCGCCGGATCGATCCCGTGTGCGGCAATCGCGGCACCGCTGGCCAGACCGCCGCCACCGACCGGCGTGATCAACGCATCGAGCCCGGCGGATTGCTGCAGCAACTCCAGCACCAGCGTGCCCTGACCGGCCATCACTCGCGTGTCGGCATACGGGTGCACCAGCTCGGCGCCGGTCTCGCGCTGTACGTCGGCACACTTTGCTTCGCGGGCAGCCTGGGTGGCTGCGCAACGATGCAGGATGGCGCCGGCGTGTTCGATCGCCTCGAGCTTGGTGCGCACCGCGCCCTCAGGTACCACCACGTGCGCGGCGATGCCGCGTGTGGCGGCGGCCAGCGCCAGCGCGTTGCCATGGTTGCCGGAAGAATGCGTGACCACACCGCGCGCGGCTTGTTCGTCGGTAAGCGACCACACCGCATTGCACGCGCCGCGAAACTTGAACGCGCCGCCACGTTGCAGGTGCTCGCCCTTGAAGTGCAGTTCGGCACCGGTCAAGGCGTCCAGCCGGGTGCTGCGCAGCACCGGGGTGATGTGCGCGTACGGAGCGATGCGTGCGGCGGCATCGCGAATATCGTCGAAACTCGGCAGGGCGTCTTTCACGAATCAATCTCCACACCACAACGGAAAACCCGCTCGGCACCCGGTTCCAGCCGGATCGCCGCCGCACACTCAGGTCGGTTGAACGCGTCCGCCATGCATTCCATCGGCTCGAGCGCAACTGCGCGGCGCGCATCGCGACTCACCGTGTCCGCGGTAAACGCATGCATCACGCCGCTCTCCTGCCATACCGCGATGCCAAAGCCGCTGACCGGGTCACGCAAGCGCGTGCGAATGCGACCGTCGGCATCCGCTTCCAGATCGGTATAGCCCTGATCGAGGATGCTGTCGCCGATCCGCCGCGTCTCGCGGAAATCCAGCGCCGGCGCATCATCCAGCGGCACGTAAGCCTCGGCGCCCGCCAGCGCAATCAGGTCGGCGCCGGTGCGGATCAGGGTCTGCGCGGGAATCTGCAATTCCCAGCCATCAACCGCGCCGTCAGCCACGCGAAAGTATGGGTGCCAACCGAAGAAACACGGGGCGGCGCTGTCGCCCACATTGCGCATGACGACTTCCAGGGTGAGACCTCCGGCATCCAGCGTGAAGCTCACTGCCAGATCGATCGCATGCGGATAACCCGGCCGCGGACGAATCGCCTGACTGCGCAGGGTGACGCGGGCGGAATCATCATCCGCATCGTGGCTGGCAAGCTCGAAGTCGACACCGCGAACAAAACCATGCCGACTGGCGCGATCAGCACCGGTTACGCCTGGATCAAGGTCTTGCGACTGGCCATCGAAGTGATAACGCGCATCGGCGATACGTCCGCCGAACGGCGCCATGATGGCGAATCGCGAACCCGGTCGAGCAACGATTTCGGCCGCATCGCCGTAGCCATCGGCAAGATCGCGGGTGACTCCGTCGAAATCCGTCTCGAAGCTGAGCAACGCCGCACCGTGGCATGCGATGCGCAGGCAGCGGCCGCCGTCGACGTCGGTGAGCGTCACGATGTCCTGCTCGCCACGGTGGCCTGGTTTGGTGGTGTAACGCGTCACGCCCATGCGATTTTCCTTTGGGTTAACAGGCACATGGTATCCTTTTCGATCCCCACGCCCCACACATCCTCTTATGCATGCACTCCCCGAGCAAGCCGCTCCGGCCTTGATCCGTCTTCGTGATTACCGTGCCCCGGCATGGCGCGTCGAGACGGTCGAGCTGGATTTTGACCTCGACATCGATACCAGCGAACTGTGTTCACGCCTTCGGCTGCGCCGCGATTCCGCGCAAAGCGCGCCGCTGCGGCTGGATGGCGAGAACCTGCAACTATTGTCGATCAGTCTGGATGGCGAGCCACTTCCCGCCACCGCGTATCGCTATGTCGACAGCGTGCTGGAAGTGGACGGCGCCCGTGATGGCAGCCTGCTGGAAACGCGCGTAAGGCTGCAACCCGCGGCAAACACCGCGCTGGAAGGTCTCTACCTTTCCGGCCCACGCGAGACCGGTTTCCTGCTGACCCAGTGTGAAGCCGAGGGCTTCCGGCACATCACCTTCTTCCCCGATCGGCCCGACGTGCTGTCGAGTTACACGGTTACCTTGCGCGCCAGTCGCGAGCGCTTTCCGGTGCTGCTCGCCGGCGGCAATCCGGACGGTACGGGCGACCTGGAGGGCGGCCGCCACTGGGCGCGCTTTGTCGATCCGCATCCGAAACCGAGCTATCTGTTTGCCCTGGTTGCTGGCCGCCTGGAAGTACTGGAGCGCGACTACGTCACCGCCGATGGTCGTGCCGTGCAGCTGAAGATCTGGGCCGAAGCCGATGCCATCGACCGTTGTCATTACGCGATGGACGCGCTGGAGCGCTCGATGCGCTGGGACGAGCAGGTCTACGGCCGCAACTACGATCTGGACGTTTTCCACGTGGTCGCCACCCACGACTTCAACATGGGCGCGATGGAGAACAAGGGTCTCAACATCTTCAACGCGAAATGCCTGCTGGCCGAACCGGATTCCACCACGGACGACGAATACCGTCACGTGGAGGCGGTGGTGGCGCACGAGTATTTCCACAACTGGAGCGGCAACCGCGTCACCTGCCGTGACTGGTTCCAGCTGAGCCTGAAAGAAGGTCTCACGGTGTTCCGCGAGCAGAGCTTCTCGGCCGACATGAATTCGGCGCCGCTGAAGCGCATCGAGGACGTGGCCCTGCTGCGGCGCGCGCAATTCCCCGAAGATGCCGGCCCGCTGGCGCATCCGGTGCGCCCGGCGCAGTACAGCGAGATCAACAATTTCTATACCGCCACGGTGTACGAGAAAGGCTCCGAGCTGGTGCGCATGCTCGCCGGCGCACTCGGCCCGGAGGGCTTCCGTCGCGGCATGGACCGCTACTTCGAACGCAATGACGGCCGCGCCGCCACGCTGGAAGATTTCCTCGGCGCACTGGGCGAAGCCAACCAGACCGACCTGATGCCGTACCTCGCCTGGTACGGGCAGCCGGGTACACCCAGACTGAAAGCGCATGGCCATTACGACGCCGAACGGCAGCAGTACACGCTGACGCTGACCCAGCACGCGCCTGCGGTCGCTGGCAGCGATGCGCGCGCTGCCCTGCCGATCCCGGTCAAACTGGCGTTGTTCGACCACACTGGAAGAATGCTGCCACTGCATCTGGACGGCCATGCGTCCAGCGGCGCGCTGGAACAGGTCGTGGTGTTGCGCCAGATCGAGCAGTCGTTTGTGTTCAGCGGGGTGGCAGCGCGACCTGTACCGTCGCTGCTGCGTGGTTTCTCTGCGCCGGTACTGCTGGAGTGCGACTACCCCCCCGCCGACCTTGCATTGCTGCTGGCCCACGACGTCGATGGCTTCAATCGCTGGGAGGCTGGTCAGCAACTGGCAGCGCGCGCCTACGAGAATCTTCGTGACGGCGCCTCCGAGAGCGCCTTGCTGGCGTGGTCGGAGGCGCTGGCAGGTCTGTTCGACAACGCCGCCATTGACGATGCCTTGCTGGCCGACCTGCTGACCCCGCCGGGCGAAATCGAGCTGGCCGAGCGGGAGTCATCCATCGATCCGGCGCATATCCATCATTTGCGCCAGACCTTGCAGCAGCGGTTGGCCGAAAGGCTGGGCGCCGCTGCGTTGCAACAGCGCTACGCCGCGCTGGCGGCGCAGACGTCGATCGGACTGGATGCCGCCAGTCAGGCG
The DNA here is from genome assembly GCF_029224025.1 of Rhodanobacter sp. AS-Z3. NCBI lineage: Bacteria > Pseudomonadati > Pseudomonadota > Gammaproteobacteria > Lysobacterales > Rhodanobacteraceae > Rhodanobacter > Rhodanobacter sp. AS-Z3. Next base: position 837,323 of record NZ_CP119392.1, on the reverse strand, counting down.
CGCCGGCGACTGAAGCGTCGCGTGCTCGAATTGCTGGCACTGCTCGACCATGACGGTGCGTGTGCACTGGCAGACCAGCAAGTGCGTGAAGCACCCAGCATGACCGATCGACTCGCCGCGCTGTCTGTACTGGTACGCCACGGTGCCGATCAGGCGGCGTCGGCACTGGCGGCATTCCGCCTACGCCACGCGGGTAACGCACTGGCGCTGGACAAGTGGTTCTCGGTACAGGCGCAACTGCCGGGCGAGCCGGCGCTGGCCCGTGTACAGATGCTGGAAGCGGACCCGGCATTCACGCTGAAGAATCCGAATCGTGTGCAGTCCCTGCTGGGTGCCTTTGTGCGCAACAACCCGAGCGGCTTCCATCGCGTAGATGGCGCGGGCTATCGGCTGCTGGCCGAACGACTGATCGCGCTGGACGCACTGAACCCGCAAGTGGCGGCGCGACTGGCCACGGCATTCAATGGCTGGCAGAGACTGGAGCCGCGGCGACGCGAGGCGGCAAGAACGGTGATCGTGGAACTGGCGGCGCATCGCGGGCTTTCCCGCAATCTGGCCGAAATCATCGGTAGTGTGTTGAATCACTGACCGGGAAGCGGGCGGCCCGGAAACGGGCCCGCTCCGTTTACATCGCCATGCTGTGCGTGGTGACACCGCCACGCACGAACGCGGGGACTTTCATTCAGACGGCCAGATGATCGAGCGCCTCAAGCAAGCTCTGCATGCGCGACTCCAGGTCGGGCTGCAGCGCGTCACGCTCGTTGGCGTCGCACTCGTACAGGCCGTCCATATCCATTTCCACCTGGCCGATTTCGACCAGCAAGTCGTGATGCGGGTAAACCGGCTGGAAGTCGAAGTTCATATCCATGACGCACTCCTTGGGGATCGGTGGTTGGTAAGTAGGTCAATGCAACCGCCGTGCCACGTTTCGCAATAACCAGCGATTTCGTGAGCTGCATCACGCAACTGACGTATCACGTCATCTGCTGCCGCGGTCCGGCACAAAAGGGCGCGTCAGTCACTCCCTGTTCACGCATTTCGGGTGACTATCCGCCTGTAGTTCAGAGCAGCTTTTGGCTGTCTCTGAGCCAGTCACCTTCCGGTTTCTGGCGTCCGGCAATACGGTCATCCTGGATTCCCCCTGTTCCTGAGACCGCCGGGCGCCAGATCTAAAAGCACGAGGCCTCGCGGCCGAGCCGCGAGGCCTCGTCATTTCGGCTCTGTGGCGCCGTTTGCAAGCCACTGAACCCAGAAAAGGTGACGGCACCCCAAGAGGTGCCGTCTTGCTTCCTTTCTCGGTACGCGGTTGAACCCCTGTCAGTTCAACCTCGCCGCGCGTGGTCGCGCAGCTTCAGCCCTGGAAAGTGCAACGGAGGTAATGCACAGTCCGTGCCACGAAGCCACCTCGGTGAACAGGGTACTGCTGGCGTTACCATGTCGACCCGTTTTGTCACTTTTTGCATGCTCAGGTCAGTTTGATGCATCACCCGACCCTCTACGACGTCATCGTCATCGGTGGCGGCCATGCCGGCACCGAGGCGGCACTGGCTGCCGCGCGCGCCGGCGCGCGCACCTTGCTGCTCAGCCACAACATCGAAACGATCGGTCAAATGAGCTGCAACCCCGCCATCGGCGGCATCGGCAAGGGACATCTGGTCAAGGAGATCGACGCGCTGGGCGGCGCGATGGCACATGCGGCCGACCGCGCCGGCATCCAGTGGCGCACCTTGAATGCCTCGAAAGGTCCCGCCGTGCGCGCCACGCGTTGCCAGGCGGACCGGGCCCTGTACAAGGCAGCGATTCGGCATATCGTGGAAACCCAGCCGAACCTTCAGTTATTCCAGCAGGCGGTGGACGACCTGATCATCGAGGGCGGCCGCGTCACCGGCGTGGTGACCCAGATGGGTCTGTCGTTCAGCGCGCGCAGCGTGGTGCTGACGGCCGGCACCTTCTTAGCCGGCAAGATCCACATTGGTCAGGCGCAGTATGCCGGCGGCCGTGCGGGCGACCCACCCGCCAGCACGCTGGCGCAAAAGCTGCGCGAATTGCCGGTGGCCGCCGACCGCTTGAAGACCGGCACGCCTCCACGCATCGACCTGCGCAGCATCGACTTCACCGGCCTGGACGAGCAGCCCGGTGATAGTCCTGCGCCGGTGTTCTCGTATATGGGTTCGCGCGAGGAACACCCGCGCCAGGTCAGCTGCTGGATCACCCACACCTCCGAGCGCACCCACGAGATCATTCGTGGCGCGCTGGATCGCTCACCGCTGTATACCGGCCAGATCGAAGGTGTGGGACCGCGCTACTGCCCGTCGATCGAGGACAAGGTGGTGCGCTTCGCCGAGAAGAACTCGCACCAGATCTTCATCGAGCCGGAAGGCCTGGATACGTTCGAGATCTACCCGAACGGCATTTCCACCTCGCTGCCCTACGATGTGCAATTGGCGCTGGTGCAGTCGATCAAGGGTTTCGAGCACGCCCACATCACGCGCCCGGGCTACGCGATCGAATACGACTACTTCGACCCGCGCGGGCTGAACCCATGGCTGGAAACCAAGGCCATTCCCGGCCTGTACTTCGCCGGCCAGATCAACGGCACCACCGGCTACGAGGAAGCGGGCGCGCAGGGGCTGATCGCCGGCTTGAATGCCGCGCTTTCCGTGCAGGGCAAGGCGCCGTGGTATCCACGTCGTGACGAAGCTTATATAGGCGTGCTGATCGACGACCTCACCAGCAACGGCACGATCGAGCCGTATCGCATGTTCACCTCGCGCGCCGAATACCGGCTGCACCTGCGCGAGGACAATGCCGACCTGCGCCTGACTGAAAAAGGTTTTGAGCTGGGAGTAGTCGCGCAGGCTCGCTTCGATGCCTTGCGCAGCAAGCGTGACGCGGTCGAGCGCGAACTGCAGCGCTTGGGCGGACTGTGGATTTCCCCGACCAACGCGCTAGGCAAAGCGGTGCAGCAGCAACTGGGTATCAGCGTGACCCGCGAGACCAGCGCGATCGACTTGTTGCGTCGACCCGAACTCAATTATGTCAACCTGACCGAAGTCGCCGAACTCGGCCCGGCGCTGACCAGCGAGCACGCCGCCGCACAGGTCGAAGTGCAGGTGAAGTATGCCGGCTACCTCGAACGTCAGCGCGCAGACATCGAACGCCAGCGTCGCCAGGAGCATCTGGCGATCCCCAGCGGTTTCGATTACGACAAAGTGCGCGGCTTGTCCGCCGAAGTGCTGCTGAAACTCAAGCGCTCGTTGCCCGCCACCATCGGCCAGGCCGCGCGGGTCAGCGGCGTGACGCCGGCCGCGATTTCGCTGTTGTTGGTGCATTTGAAGCGCCGCGACGCCGCCTGACTTGGGCGCAACGCATGGGCTCATGGCATGATGCGCGCTTTAGACAGCACGGGGAGTGCACAATGGAAATCTGGATCGGCCGCGACGGCGAACGCCATGGCCCGTACAAGGAAGATGAAGTACGCCAGTGGATGCGCAGCGGCCAGGTAAGCTCTGCCGACCTGGCCTGGTACGAAGGGCTGGCCGACTGGCAGCCGCTGTCGGTGCTGTTTCCCGACGCGGTGGCTGCCGCAGCACCGCCCTCCCCCTCGGCCGGCACCAGCAGCAACCCGTATTCCGCACCGACCTCGCCACTGTTGCCGCAAACGACCGCTGCAGCGCTGGAAGACTATGCCGGCTTCTGGAAGCGCGTGGCGGCCTACATCATCGACGCGATCATTCTGTACATTCCACAGATGCTGATCGAAAAGGCATTCGGTGCCGGTGCGGCCAAGGCCACGTTGCAGCAGGCGATGACCGACGGCGCCGGCAACATGGACGCCATCATGGCCGCCAACTCGCATTACTACAGCGTGATGTGGCCGGCGATGGTTTTGACCATTGTGATGGCAGTCCTGTATTTCGCCATCTGCGAAAGCTCGGCCTGGCAGGGTACGGTAGGCAAACTGGCCCTAGGCATCCGGGTCACCGACCTGGATGGCAAGCGCATCAGCTTTGCTCGGGCGCTCGGGCGTTATTTCGCCAAGATGATCGACGTCATCATTCTCGGTATCGGTTTCCTGATGGTCGGCTGGACCCAGCGCAAACAGGGACTGCACGACATGATCTGCAGCACCCTGGTGCTGAACGGTCGTGCCAGCGAGTTCAACACCAACGCTGCCAGCGGCAAGAAGAACAATACGTTCAACGCCTGATGTCGGCCTGAGCCACAAGATCAACGGCGCCGCGGTCCATCCGCGGCGCCGTTTGTTTTGCTGGCGCGGCAGCATCGAACGCACTTGTTATCATCGGCGGCCAACCCGCTCACCCGGCGCCATGCGCCGTTGCAAGGAACTGAAAGTCGCTCATGCAAAGTATCGAACAACGCATCGCCACCGATATCGCCGCCAGCACCGCACAGGTTCGCGCGGCGGTCGAACTGCTCGACGGCGGCGCCACCGTGCCGTTCATCGCACGCTACCGCAAGGAAGTCACCGGCAGCCTCGACGACACCCAGTTGCGCCTGCTGGAAGAGCGCCTGCACTACCTGCGTGAACTGGAAGATCGGCGCGCGACGATTCTTGCCAGCGTGGAAGAACAAGGCAAACTCAGCGATGCGTTGAAAGCCGACCTGCTCGCCGCCGATACCAAGGCGCGACTGGAAGATTTGTACCTGCCGTTCAAGCCCAAGCGTCGCACCAAGGCACAGATTGCCCGCGAAGCCGGACTGGAACCGCTGGCACTGGGCCTGCGCGAAGATCCCACGCTGACCCCGGAAGCCTTCGCCGAGTCCTTCGTGGACGCCGACAAAGGCATCGCCGATGTACGCGCTGCGCTGGACGGCGCGCGCGCGATCCTGATGGAGTCGATCGCCGAAGACGCTCACCTGGTCGGCGAACTGCGCGACTGGCTGTGGGCGCAAGGCCAGATTCGCGCCAAGGTGGTCGAGGGCAAGCAGAACGAAGGCGCCAAGTTCCGCGACTACTTTGACCACGTCGAACCGATCGGCAAGATTCCTTCGCACCGTCTGCTTGCGCTGATGCGCGCGCGCAACGAGGGTGTGCTCGAGCTCGAACTCACTCCCGCGGCCGACAGTGAGCAAGGTCATGCCGAAGGCGAAGGTCGCGTGGCCGCGCATGCCAATATCCACAACCGTGGCCGCGCCGCGGATGCGTGGCTGCGCGAAACCGTGCGGCTGACCTGGCGCGTGAAGCTGCACCTGCACCTCACCCTCGACCTGTTCGGCCGCGTGCGCGAAGGCGCCGAAGACGAAGCGATCCGCGTGTTCGGCGACAACCTGAAAGACCTGATGCTGGCCGCCCCGGCGGGTGCGAAAACCGTGATGGGTCTGGACCCCGGCATTCGCACCGGCTGCAAGGTCGCGGTGGTCGATGCCACCGGCAAAGTGCTGGCGACCGACACTATTTATCCGCTGGAACCGAAGCGGCAGTGGAACGAATCGCTGGCCGCGCTGGCGCGGCTGTGCAAGCAGCATCACGTCGATCTGATCTCGATTGGCAACGGCACCGGCTCACGCGAAACCGACAAGCTGGCGGGCGAGCTGATCAAGGGCCTGGCCAAGGCCGATCCGTCGCACACGATTGCCAAGATCGTCGTCAGCGAAGCGGGTGCATCGGTCTATTCGGCCTCCGAAACGGCAGCGAAGGAGTTCCCTAACCTCGATGTGACTCTGCGGGGTGCGGTGTCGATCGCGCGCCGTCTTCAAGATCCGCTGGCCGAGCTGGTGAAGATCGAGCCGAAGGCGATCGGCGTCGGCCAGTACCAGCACGATGTCAACCAGATCAAGCTGGCCCGCGCACTCGATGCGCGCGTCGAAGACTGCGTGAATGCCGTAGGCGTCGACGTCAACACCGCTTCCGCCGCGCTGCTCTCGCGTGTCGCCGGACTCAGCGCCAGCGTCGCGGAAAACGTGGTGAAACATCGCGACGCCAACGGCCCGTTCGCCAACCGCAAGGCGCTGCTGAAGGTGCCGCGGCTGGGCGACAAGGCATTCGAGCAGTGCGCCGGCTTCCTGCGCGTGCCGGCAGGCGACAACCCGCTGGACGCCAGCTCGGTGCACCCGGAAGCGTATCCGGTGGTCGAGCGGATCATCGCGCAGTGTGGCCGCGAGGTGCGCAACATCATCGGCGACAGCGGCTTCCTGCGCGGACTCAAGGCCGAGCAGTTCACCGACGAAAAATTCGGTGTGCCCACGGTGCGCGACATCCTCAAGGAATTGGAAAAGCCCGGCCGCGATCCGCGCCCGGAGTTCGTCGCGCCGAGCTTCGCCGAAGGCGTCGAAGACGTGAAAGATTTGCAGCCCGGCATGATCCTCGAAGGCCGCGTCACCAACGTGGCCGCATTTGGTGCGTTCGTCGACATCGGCGTGCACCAGGACGGACTGGTACATGTCTCGGCGTTGTCGCACACCTTCGTCAAGGACCCGCGCGACGCGGTCAAGGCTGGCGACATCGTCAAGGTCAAGGTGATGGAGGTCGACTTGCCGCGGCAGCGCATCGCGCTCAGCATGCGACTGGACGACGAGCCGGGACAAACCCGTGGCGGACGCGCCGACGGCGACCAGCCAAACCGTGGTGGCAACCGCGATAGCCGCGGCAGCCGACCCGCCAACCCGCCACCCAAGCCCAGCGCCGCCCCGCTCAACAGCGCATTTGCGGACGCGCTGAACCGCGCCAAGCAACGCTGAACGATCCACCATGCGGTGCAGCATGCGCTCCCGTATGGATTGGATTACCGTAACGAAGTTGTAACAAGATCATCCGCCCAGGAGTTTCAATCATGCTGCGTACCCGCCATCTCGCCGGTGCCATCGTCGCTGCCCTGTTGTTCAGTGCCAGCGCCAGTGCCGCCACCCAGCAGTTCAGCAAAGTCGTCGTGTTCGGCGACAGCCTCAGCGACAACGGCAACATCTCGCTGGCCAGTGCTCCCGGCATCCAGCCGCCACTGCGCTTCACCACCAACCCGGGCACCACCACCGCCGAAAACGTGGCGAGTGCGCTTGGCTTCACGCTGGCGCCATCGGCTGCCGGTGGCACCGATTACGCGTGGGGTGGCGCGGGCTTCGTCAACAACGTGGCTGCTGTACCCACGATCCCCCAGCAATTGCAGATGTACCTGGGCTCAACCGGCGGCAAGGCCGATCCCCATGCGCTGTATCAGGTCTGGGGTGGCGCCAACGACGTGTTCTACCTGACGGGCACGCTGTCTGATCCCAACGCGATCGCTGCCGGCACCATCAACGCGGCCAAGACCGAGCTCGGTGTTCTGGCCGGCTTGCAGGCCGCGGGCGCGAAATACGTGTTGGTCTACAACCTGCCTGACCTCGGCAAGACGCCGTCCGCCGCCGCCGGTGGCCCGGCCAGCCAGGCCGGTGCCAGCCAGCTGGCCATCATCTACAACGGCGTGCTCAATAGCGGCCTCGCCCAGCTCAGCAACAGCGGCTTGAACGTGATTCCGGCCAATGCCTTCGGCCTGCTCAACGAAGTGATCGCCAATCCGTCGTCCTACGGTTTCAGCAACGTCACTGATCCCGCATGCGGTGCCGGCGCCAGTTCGGTGCAGTGCGGGCCGGTTGGTTCGGGCCTGCCTTACAGCTACGCCGCCGGCACCGACAAGACCTATGTGTTTGCCGATGGCGTGCACCCGACCGCAGCTGCCCACGCGTTGTTCGGCCAGTACGTGGTGTCGGTGATCAATGCGCCGGGGCAGATTTCCCTGCTCGGCGAAGCACCGCTGGCGTCCAGCACCGTGCAGAACGGCGCCGTGCGCAAGCAGATGCTGGCAGACAGCGTGGGTGGAGAGACCCGCACCTTCGTCAACATCGACTACGGAATGCAGCGCTTCCACGCCGGCAATGGCACGCCCAAGACCACCAGCGACAACTTCAACTTGACCCTCGGTGCAGACGTCCGTGCGACGGACAACATTTCGGCGGGTGTGGCGCTGGGCATCGGCCAGAACAACGCCGACTTCGCGGGCGGCGGTGGTTACAAGATGCAGGACATCAGCGGGCTCGGCTACCTCACCTACCACGTGGGCGGCGGCTATGTGGGCGGCTATGCCAACTTCGGCCAGGCCAACTTCAAGGACATCGACCGCCACATCACTCTCGGTCCGGCCACCCGTATTGAAAGCGGCAAGGCGGACGGCTCACACCTGGGCGGCGGCCTCACCGGCGGCTGGTGGTTCCAGCTCGACCGCCTGCGCACCGGCCCGTTCGCCACGGTGGAATGGCAGACCGCGAAGGTCAATGGCTACAGTGAAAAGGGCAACGACAGCAGCGCCATGTGGTTCGGCCGCCAGCAGCGCGATGCGCTGGTAAGCACGCTGGGTTGGCGCTTGCAGGGTGACTTGAACGTCGGCAACACGGTGCTGTCGCCTTACGCCGAACTGGCCTGGAACCATGACGGCAAGGCTGATCCGCGGATGCTGAAGGCCGGCCTGAACAGCATGAACGGTACGTTCGAAATGCCCGGCTTCGTGCCGGACAACAGCTGGGGTACGGCTGAAATCGGCGTGACCGCGCGCCTCACGCCGCACATCGTCAGCTGGTTCGGCTACAAGGGCCGTTTCAGCGATAACACCCAGAAGTACAACAGCTTCAACATGGGCTTCAAGGTCATGTTCTGAGCTCTAGTCAAATAGCGCACAGCAAAAAGGCCGCCGGTTTCCCGGCGGCCTTTTCTTGGCAGCGTGCAGGCGGCTTACTTGTTCTTGCCGCCAGTCGCGATGCTGAGGATCGACACGCCATCTTTCTTCATGGCTGCAGCTGTGGCGGCATCGAGCACCTGCACGGCCGAGCCCACCTCGTGCTGCTTCAGCACCAGCGAACCGTCTTCACCCCAACCCGCGCGGTCGATCGCACTGGCCTTGCCGTCACGGCTCGCCTTGGTTTCCTGCACGATCACCCAGGGCTTGCCATCCTTGAAGGCATAATCGGTGCTGGTGTAACCCTTGTCACCGTAATCGACTTCTTCGCGGATGTACTTCACTTCGCCGGCCTGACGGAACAACTGCCAGCCGCGCGAATCATTGGCTTCGAGCTTGGTGCCGTGGCTGATCTTCATGCCACCGATCTGCGCCTTCACCGCATCGAAGTCTGCCAGCAGCTTCTCGCTCGGCGTCTGTTCAGCCTGCAGCTGGATCGCCACGGCATCGTTCTTGCTGTTCTTGCCCAGCACCGGCGCCTGGATCGGCATGGTGTATTGACGATCACCGTCGGTCAGGGTCGCCTGGATCACGTACAGATCGTTCGGCTTCACTTCAGCCGGATTGAAGGTGAGCGTGAACGACTGCGGAAAGGTACCGGCTGGCGAGGTCTTGCTGGCCAGTGGCGCCGAACCCATGGCCGTGGCAGACACGTCAGCCAGGTTCAGCACCAGGGTTGCCTTGTCCGACGGCGCGGGCGAGCCGGCACGCAGCGAAATCGTTCCGCTGACCTGCGACGGAATCTGCGCAACCGTGCCAGCCGTGTTGGCAGAAGCCGGTGCAGCGGAGTCCGCCTGCGTGGACGAATTGGAAGCGTTGTTGCAACCGGCCAAGGCCAGTGCAGCAACCGACATCAGCGACAAAACCGTCTTGCGCATGGGAGAAACCTCTTCAACGGGAAATCTGGCACGTGTCCATTCGGGCGCTTTGCGCCTCGACGTTTACGCGGGGGAAGTTCCAAGCATAGCCCAAAAAACCGGGGTCGGAGAAGGCAAACCCACCAAGGGCTAGCCATGCGCTGGCGTACTGATAGCGGGATCAATCGCGATGCAGGGCCCGATGTGCAATATCGCGGCGGCAGAACGCGCCTTCGTAGTTGATCGCCGCAACGGCCGCATAGGCGTCTTCACGCGCGGCAGCAATGTCAGCGCCCAGTGCGCACACCGCCAGCACGCGACCACCTGAGGTAACGACGCGGCCAGCCTCATCCAGTCGGGTTCCGGCATGAAAGACCTTCACATTGTCCGGCTGCGGCGTATCGAGTCCGGCAATCGCGTCGCCCAGCCGCACCCGCCCGGGATAACCCCCGGCCGCCATTACCACGCCAATCGCGGGACGCACATCCCAGCGTGCCGAGGTCTGCGCCAGCCGGCCATCCAGTGCCGCATCGATCAGGTCAACCAGATCGGATTTCAGCCGCATCATGATCGGCTGGGTTTCCGGGTCACCAAAGCGCACATTGAATTCAATGACCTTCGGTGCGCCGGCTTTGTCGATCATCAGGCCGGCGTACAGGAAGCCAATGAACGGTGCGCCTTCGGCGGTCATGCCGCGCAGGGTGGGCTCGATCACTTCCTTGAGCACGCGCTGCTCAACTTCGGGCGTGACCACCGGCGCCGGCGAGTACGCGCCCATGCCGCCGGTGTTCGGGCCCAGGTCGTTGTCGTCGCGGCGCTTGTGATCCTGGCTGGAAGCCATTGGCAGGGCGTGCGTGCCATCACTCATCACGATGTAGCTGGCTTCCTCACCGTCGAGGAATTCCTCGATCACCACGCGCGCCGAGGCGTCGCCGAAACTGTGCGCGCCAAGCATGTCGTGCAGCGCCAGTTCGGCATCGGCGAGGGTCAGCGCCACCACCACACCCTTGCCCGCCGCCAGGCCATCGGCCTTGATCACGATTGGCGCGCCCTGCTTGCGCACGTAAGCCAGCGCCGGATTCAGCTCGGTGAAAACCGCGTAGTGCGCGGTGGGAATATTGTGCCGTTGCAGGAAATCCTTGGCGAACGCCTTGGAACCTTCCAACTGGGCGGCCACTGCACGCGGGCCGAAGATGCGCAGGCCAGCGGCGCGAAATTTGTCGACCACGCCAGCGACCAGTGGCACTTCGGGACCCACCACGGTCAGCCCGACTTTCTCGCGCTTGGCCAGTTGCAACAGGCCGTCGATGTCGCCCAGGGCGACGTCCGCATTGCGCACACCCGGTTCACGCGCGGTGCCGGCATTGCCCGGCGCGACGATCACCTCGCCAACCTGCGCCGACTGCCTGAGTTTCCACGCCAGCGCGTGTTCGCGCCCGCCACTGCCGATCACCAGAACCTTCATGCCTGCACTCCCGTGCGCCACCCGACGCAGCGCTGCATTGTAGCGGCTGCGGCGCTGTCGTTCAGCCGCGGGTCTGCAGCAACTCCAGCAAAACCGCACGCGGCAACTTGCCAGTCTCGTTGCGCGGCAACGCGTCAACCAGCTTCAGTGGTCGCGGCAAGAACAGTGGATCAATCGCACGACGCAACCTCTCAAGAATGGCCGCCTCATCCAGTCCGGGCGCAACCACCAACGCCGCAATGCGCTGGACGCCGAGTGCGTCGCCGTCGCCGTGCTGGAACACCACGCCATCGCGTACCCCGGGAATCGCCAGCAGGCGACGGGTGAGGTCCGCCAGCGAAGCACGCTTGCCGGCGATCTCCAGCAGATCGGCATGTCGGCCACACAAGCGGAAACGACGGCCGTCATGCGACAGGCTCACGATGTCGGCCAGCGTGACCGGCGCCTGCAGCTGCGGCGCATCGACGGTGGTGCCATCGGGTTGCGGATGCACAGTCACGCCGTCGTACAGCAACCACTCCTCTTCGATGGCTGGGCGACGACTGGCAAACACGCAGGTCTCGGTGGAACCGAACACTTCGAGCAAGGGCGCGTTGAAACGTTGCTCGGCCATCTGCGCCAGCTCGACCGCCAACGGTGCCGTGGCCGAGATCATCGCTGCCAGCGCCGGCAGCGCAATGCCGGATTCAACCAACGCCCGCAAATGTACCGGCGTGGTCACCAGCACTCGTGGCGCGGGTACGGCGGCCAGCGCCGCAGCCACGTCGGCGGGGAAGAAGGGCCGCCCGGTGTGTACCCCGGCGGGGCCGAGCAAGGGCAGCAGCACCGACATTTCCAGGCCGTACATATGCTGCGGTGGAACCGTGGCAACCAGCTCGAAACGTGTACCAACCTGTGCCTGCAGTCGCAGCACGTTGCCGGCGTTGCTGGCGTGGAGACTGCCCCAGGTTTTGAGGTGCGCGGCGGGCGCGCCGGTCGAGCCCGACGTATAGCCAATGACCACCACCTGATCGGCGGGAATGGACGGCCAGACAATATCCGCCGCTATCGGACGGGATGCGCCCAGCGCGGGCAGTTGCCGATAGCCGGGCGGAGGCGGATCGAGCGGCTGATCACCGAGCGCATAGCAGCCGGGGTTCGCCCTGATCACCTCATCCACCGCCTGTGGCGCACGCGAAGAAGGCAACAGGTTGATCTGTCCACGCAGTACAACGGCACAGAATGCGACCAGGAACGCGTAGCGGTCTTCGCACAAATTCACCGCCGCTGCCGCGCTCGGCAGGCTGGCTGCTACCTCACGGGCATGCTGCAAAAAGTGTGCGGCACTGATCGCTTCGCCGTTGTGCCAGGCCAGGGTGCGTGCTGGATCGGCAGCTACCAGCAAGGGCAACAGCGATGACAGCTCCTGCTGGCGCGGGTCGTGAGCAATGGCCAAACGGTGGTCTCCCTGGTCTTCAACACGTTGCAAACGGCAGCGTGGCGCCATCGGGTGGACGGCAACGTGAACGACATGGCGCGGCACGATCGGCGCCCTCTCTGCCTCGTTCAAGCGCGAATGATAGTGCCAGACAACGCGTCGCGAATCACCGTGGGGCTCAGCTGACCACCCAATGGGGCGTCCAGCAGTCCATCCAGTGCATTTCCGAAATAATCTTCCACTACCTGCGCTGCACGCGCCGAAGGCTGGCCGTGCGGATTCGCGCTGGTTGACACCAGCGCGCCACCGAAAGCCCTGCACAGTGCAGCCGCCGGCTCGTGGGCCGTCACGCGCAACGCGATGCCGGCGTGGAGGCCGGCAACCCAGTCGGGCACCACGGCCGAGCGCGGGAAGATCCAGGTATGTGGCCCCGGCCAGCTGGCACGAACCTGCTGCAACACGGCGTCCGGCACGCCGGCGAGATCAATATAGCGTTCGACCTGGCCGAAGTCCGCGGCGATCAGCAGGACACCTTGTGTCGCCGGACGCTGCTTCAGCGCAAACAGCCGCTCGAACGCCACCCGATCATGGGGATTGCAGCCGAGCCCAAACACCGCCTCGGTCGGGTAGGCCAGTACGCCGCCGTCCTGCAATATCAGCGCGGCGGCATCAAGCTCGGCGAGGGTGAAACGCTGCAGCACTCAACCCTCGGCTTTGCCGCCAGCGGCTTTCTTCGCGGCAGGCTTTTTGGCGGCGGCTGTTTTGCTGGCGGTCTTCTTGGTAGCGGCCTTTTTCGCCGCCGTCTTTTTCGCCGGCGCTTTCTTGGTCGCCGCCTTCTTCACTGCCGTCTTCTTGGCCGGAGCGGCCTTCTTGGCGACCGCCTTCTTGGCCGCCGTCTTCTTGCCGAAGCGCCCGGGTTTGCGCGCGGGCGCAGCAGCCAGCAGCTCAAGGCACTGCGCTTCAGTCAGCTCCTTCGGCTCCTGCTCCTTGGGAATACGCGCATTCTTCTCGCCGTCGGTGATGTAGGCGCCATAGCGACCGTTGAGCACCTGCACGCCGTTGCCGAAATCCAGGATCAGCCGGTTCGCCAGCATCTCCAGCTTCTCGGCCACGATCTGCAAGGCGCGCGGCAGCTCGATGGTGTACGGATCATCCTCGGGCTTCATCGAAGCATAGGTGCTGCCCTGCTTCACAAACGGCCCGAAGCGGCCAATCGCCACGCTGACCTCGTCGCCATTTTCCGCCTGGCCCAGCTTGCGCGGCAGCTTGAACAGTTCCAGCGCATCTGCCAGTTCAATGGTGTGCATGCTCTGGCCCGGACGCAGCGAGGCGAACTGCAATTTCTCCTCGCTGTCCTTGTCGCCGATCGCGGCATACGGCCCGAAGCGCCCCAACCGCACGAACACCGGCTTGCCGCTCTTCGGATCGATGCCCAGCTCGCGCGCTCCGGTAGCCTCGCTGCGGTCAACCGACTCGGCCTTTTCGTCCACCTGCTGCTTGAACGGAATCCAGAAGCGCTCCATCAACGGTACCCACGCCTCTTCACCGCGACTGACCGCGTCCAGCTCATCTTCCAGCTTGGCAGTGAAGTCGTAGTCGACGTACTGCGTGAAGTGCTGGGTCAGGAATTTGCTGACGGCGCGACCGACGTCGCTGGGCTTGAAGCGACGACTGTCGAGGTAGACATACTCGCGGTTCTGCAACACCTGGATGATGCTGGCGTAGGTCGACGGGCGACCGATGCCATGTTCTTCCAGCGCCTTGACCAAGCTGGCTTCGGAGTAGCGCGGCGGCGGTTCGGTGAAGTGCTGGTCGGCGGCAATTTCATGTAGTGGCACCGCCTCGCCTTTTTCCAGTCGTGGCAGGCGACGGCCTTCGTCGTCGTCATCCGCTTTCTTCTGGTCGCTGCCTTCTTCGTAGACTGCCAGAAAGCCAGGATCAATCACGGTGGTGCCACTGGCGCGGAACGAAGCGTCCCCGCCAGCAACATGCGCTACGGCGAACTCCACCGACACGGTGTTCAAGGTGGCGTGGATCATCTGGCAGGCGACCGTACGCTTCCAGATCAATTCGTACAGTTTTCGCTGGTCGTCGCTGAGGAAGGCTGCAATGGATTTCGGCGTATACATCGCCGACGTTGGCCGGATCGCCTCATGCGCTTCCTGCGCGTTCTTCGACTTCGTCTTGTACACCTGCGGCGCGTCTGGCAGCGCATGACCGCCGAAGTCACGGGTGATCAGCTGGCGCAGCTCGGCCATGGCGTCGTCACCAAGCATGGTCGAGTCGGTACGCATGTAGGTAATCAGGCCGACGCTGCCCTCGCTGCCCAGCACCACGCCCTCGTACAGACCCTGCGCCACCTTCATAGTGCGGCTGGTGGTGAAGCCGAGCTTGCGCGCCGCCTCCTGCTGCAGGGTGGACGTAGTGAATGGTGCGGCAGGGCGGCGCTTGCGCTCTTTGGAGCTGACTTCGCTGACCATGAGCTGGCCGCGCGTCGCTGCCTTCAGTGCTTCGCGTGCGGCGTGCGCATCGGCCTCATTGGTAAGGTCGAACTGCTCGAACTTCTTGCCGTTGAGTCGCGACAGGCGCGCGGTAAAATCGCCATCGACGTGCTGCAGCTGCGCCTCGATGGTCCAGTATTCGCGGGCCTTGAATGCCTCGATCTCTTCCTCGCGCTCGACGATCATGCGCAACGCAGGCGACTGCACGCGGCCGGCAGACAAGCCGCGTTGCACCTTGCGCCACAGCACCGGCGACAGGTTGAAGCCGACCAGATAGTCCAGCGCACGGCGCGCCTGCTGCGCATTGACCAGATCGTGCGACAACTGCCGAGGTGCCGCCACCGCGGCCTTGATCGCTTTTGGCGTGATCTCCGAGAAGACCACCCGGTGCAGATGTTTGCCCTTGGTCAGCCCACGCTCGTTGAGAATCTCGCTGATATGCCAGCTGATCGCCTCGCCTTCGCGATCCAAGTCGGTCGCGAGATAGATGTCATCAGCGAGTTTGGCCGCCTTGGCAATCGCCTCAACGTGTTTTTCGTTGCGTTCGATGACTTCATAGGCCATGGCAAAACCATGCTCGGTGTCGACCGCACCCTCTTTTGGCCTCAAGTCACGCACGTGACCGTAGGAGGCGAGAACCTGAAAGTCCTTGCCGAGGTATTTGTTGATCGTCTTGGCCTTGGCCGGTGATTCGACGATGAGCAGGTTTTTTGCCATGAAGCTGAATATCCGAAAGTGAACCACCGGCGCTTCCGTGCCGGACATATATATAGTTGAAACCACGCGCCGCCGGCTGCTGTCAAGCCCGGTCGCGTGGCGGGCCGACTCTACCGATCGGGTAGACGCTGGTAGCGGTTGCCCGCCAGGCTCTCTACCCGGGCGTCCAGCTCCAGCATCAAGAGCATCGACGAAAGTACGCTGGCTGACTGCCCGGTACGCTGCACAAGTTCGTCCAACGTCGCCGGAGCGTGGCCAAGTTCCGTCAAAAGCAGTCGATATTCTGGATCGTTGTGCGCGAGTGAGAGGCCGCATTCCGAGCCTTTGGCGGCCTCCGAAAAGGCCTCTCCACTGACCTCAGCGGAACTGAGCCGAGCAGCCAATTCACCGCCAAGCATGCACGCTGCGGGCGCCAATGTCTCGATAATTTCCGCCGCAGTCTCTACCAGGCGCGCGCCGTCACGGATCAGTCGGTGGCAGCCACGAGCCAATGGATCGTGGATGGATCCGGGCAGGGCGAATACTTCACGCCCCTGTTCAGCGGCCAGACGCGCTGTAATCAGCGAGCCGGAATTCAGGCCCGCTTCGATCACCAGGGTACCCAGCGACAGGCCGGAAATGATCCGGTTACGCCGCGGAAAATGGTCCGGACGAGCTGCCGTGCCGGGCGGGAATTCACTGACCATCGCGCCTTCGGCCGCTATGCGTCGGGCCAGCGCGTGGTGCTTGCGTGGGTAGACCCGATCCGGTCCGGTGCCGATAACGGCCAGTGTCTTTGCACCCGCGTCGAGCGCGGCCAGATGGGCCGCCCCATCAATACCGTCGGCCATGCCACTGGTGATGGCAAACCCCGCATCGGCCAGCGCCATCGCAAACGCCCTTGCATGCGCCCGACCGCTGCTGCTGGCGGCACGCGCGCCAACCACAGCCACCTGTGGATACAGCAGCAGGCTGCTGTCGCCGACAACAAACAATGCCGCTGGCGGCTGCGGAATGTTTTCCAGCAATGGCGGAAAATCCGCTTCCGTGCAGCGCAGCAGGCAATGGCCAGGCTCGGCCAGCCACGCAAGATCCGCGTCCAGCTGCCCCTGGTCGGGATGCGCCAGCCAAGCCTGCGCAGGCGCCTCCAGCGATGCCGCATGCCGTCGCAGCTGCTCAAGTGCCGTCTGGATGTCACCATTCGCTGCATCCAGGCGCGCACGCAGACCACCCGGCCCGAAGTTCGGTGTCCGCAAGGCAATCAGCCACGCGCGCAGCTCTTCCAGATCATCCATGGTCATGTGAGCAGTGTACGAAGCAGCGGGCAAAGAAAACGGCGCGGTGATGACCGCGCCGTCGTGTAGGCAAATGCCGTTGTGCCTTATTGCGGCGTGGTCAACTTGGCGCCAATGCTGATCGGGCGCAGGCTGTCCATGACCAGGCCGTAGCTGACTCGGTCAAAGGTGCGGAACACCATGACATGACCGAGATATTCGTCGGGCAGTTTGACCTTCTCGCCAAAGCTGCGGCGCATGCTGTTGCTGGCCACGTCGTCGTGGATCGTTTCGCCTGGCTGGAACACCGCAAAGGTGCTGCCGTTGTCGATGCCATCGCGCGAACCCACTGACAGCATCACCACCTGCTGCGGACCGGCCGCAACCATCGCATCGGCAAGACCAATCACCTTGGCGTTGTTCGGGATCGACTTGGCTGCATGCGGGTAGTAGTACGCGTCGTACGGCGCGTCGTCGATCGGCATGACGCGGTCGCCACTGCGGATCTCCTTGGTCGCGTCCAACAGCAGCAAGGTTGCCGGATCACCCGTGCGCAGCGTCTCGGCGGTGCCGATCACGCTGACTTCGACACCCAGGTCGTCGCCCTTGCCGTAGTGGCCGTCGTTGCGGGAGTTTTCACTCCACGGCGCATTGACCATCGCCGCATTGCTGTCCATGTCGTGGGCAACGATGCCGTTCTCGGCGTCCTTCGGGTCACCCTGCTCGAAACCACGAAACACGTGGGTCGGCCGCACGATGGCCCAGCGCTGGCCAGCGTCACCCTGCAAACCGCGAACGTAAAGGTTCTGGCCAACAGCGCCACGCAGACGGGATTCTTCGAGACCCACCACGTAAGGCGCCGAACTGACCGCATTTGAATCCATCACCCGCATGTCCTTGAGGAACATTTTCAGTTCGGACAGGGGGATCGCCGGGATCGCATCGCCTTCGCGACGGACACTCGGCTGCAGACCAAGGTGCGGGCCATTGATGAATGACAGGTTGAGCACGTCACCCGGATAGATCAGATGCGGGTTGCGCACCTGCGGGTTGGCCTGCCAGATCTCCGGCCACAGCCATGGCTTGGCCAGGAACTTGGCAGAAATGGCCCATAACGTGTCGCCACGACGGACGGTGTAGCTGTCGGGGTGGTCGGCACGAAGCTGAGCTCCCGCTGCATAGACCGCCACAGTGACCAGCATACCGGCCAGCAACACGATAATTTTCTTGATCATTGGTGGGAATCCCCCTTCCCCAGATGCTCGGTCGAGTGTAACCGAATGGTTAACGCGCGCAACAGGTGCCAGTTGGCAAAAATCGTCTGCGCTCGGATGCTTGCCGACGTACAATGAGACACATTCTAGATGGCTCCGAGGGTGATTTTTACCAAATCGCCCGCATTTTCGGTGCCGAGGTGAGATTCCATGTCCCTGTTATCCATTCTTGAGTTCCCCGATCCGCGCCTGCGCACCCGTGCCGAGCCGGTGACCGTGTTCGACGCGAAGCTGAAGCAGTTCGTGGCCGACCTGTATGAAACCATGTATGCCGCCAATGGCGTCGGCCTGGCCGCTACCCAGGTGAACGTGCACCAGCGCGTGCTGGTGGCCGACATGAGCGACGAACGCAATGAGCCGCTGGTGTTGATCAACGCCCGCATCCTCGAGAAGGATGGTTCGCAGGTTTATCAGGAAGGCTGCCTGTCCTTTCCCGGCCTGTATGCCGACGTGACGCGCGCGCTGGCCGTGAAGGTGCAGGCGCAGGATGCCGACGGCAAGGAAGTCATCATCGAGGTTGAAGGTCCGCTGGCGGTATGTATCCAGCACGAGATGGATCATCTGGAGGGCAAGGTGTTCGTCGACTACCTGTCGCCATTGAAGCGCGCGCTGTTGCTGAAGCGCCTGGAAAAACACCGCAAGCAGGCGGTTGGTGCTTGAACGGCACTGCTCTGGCTGAACCGGGCTTGCGCATCCTCTTCGCCGGCACGCCCGAATTCTCCGTGCCCTGCCTGGAGGCCTGCCGCGCCAGTGGCGCCGAGGTGGTGGCCGTCTACACCCAACCCGACCGTCCGGCAGGACGCGGCCGCAGGCTGACCCCCAGTCCGGTCAAGCAAGCCGCGCTGGATGCCGGCATCACCGTCGAGCAACCGGAGTCGCTGAAATCCAGCGAAGTGCAGCAGGCGCTGGCCGCGTATCAACCCGATCTGCTGGTCGTGGTTGCCTACGGCCTGATCCTGCCGCGCAAGGTGTTGGCAATTCCGCAACTCGGCTGCTGGAACGTGCACGCCAGCCTGCTGCCACGCTGGCGCGGCGCCGCGCCGATCCAGCGCGCGATTCTGGCTGGCGACAGCGAGAGCGGCGTCGACCTGATGCAAATGGAAGCCGGCCTGGATACCGGCCCGGTGATGCTGCAACGGCGAACGCCCATCCATGGCGAAGACACCGGTGGCTCGCTGCACGACCGCCTGTCACAACTTGGCGCCGACGTGCTGGCTCAAGGCCTGCGCCGCACACTGGCCGGCGAGACACTGTCGGCGTCGCCGCAATCCGAAGATGGCGTGACCTACGCGCACAAGCTGGACAAGGCTGAAGCGAAGCTCGACTTCAGCCGTCCAGCGATGGCGCTGGAGTTGCAGGTACGCGCCTTCGATCCGTGGCCGGTAGCCGAGGGCGAAATCGCCGGCGAGACCTTGCGGATATGGGCAGCCAAGGCAATCGCCCAGGATCACCACGGGCAACCCGGCGACGTGCTGAGCGCCGGGCGCCATGGCATCGACCTGGCCTGTGGCTCCGGCGTGTTGCGCATCAACGCGGTACAGCGTGCTGGCGGCAAGCGCATCAGTGCGGTCGACTATCTCAACGCACGACCCGAATTGCGGCGGGCACCATGAAAACCGACACGCGCGCCCTGGCGGCCCGGGGCCTTGCCGAAATCGCGATGCGCGGCGCCTCACTGCGCGAAGTCATGCAGCGTGACGCGCCGAAGCTGGCCGATCCGCGCGATCGCGCGCTGCTGATGGCACTGCTCAGTGAAGGTGCGCGCTGGTGGTTGCGCTTCGACGCCGCGGTCGACGGCTTGCTGGAAAAGTCGCTCCGGCACAAGGACCCGGCCGTGCATGCCCTGTTGGTGCTCGGCATGGTCCAGCTGGAAATTCTGGAACTGCAGGATTACGCCGCCGTGGCCGCCACGGTCGAAGCCGTGCGCGCGCTGAAGCGCCCGCAACTGGCCGGCCTGGTCAACGCCGTGCTGCGCCGCTGGCAGCGCGAACGCGAAACTCTGTTGACTCAACTCGACGCCAAAGCACAAACCCGCCATTCGCACCCCCAATGGCTGGCCAATGCCTTGCAGCGTGACTGGCCCGAGCAAGCCGAAGCAGTGATGGCCGCCGATAACGGCGAGCCGCCGCTGATGCTGCGGGTCAATCGCCAGCGCAGCGAGCGCAATGCGCTGATCGAACAGTTGAATGCTGCCGGTTACGCCGCCTTGCCGCATCCGTGGCTGGCCGATGCGCTGGTCCTGCCACACAGCGCCGACGTCACCCGCATGCCCGGCTTTGAAGACGGCTGGTTCGCGGTGCAGGATGGCGCCGCCCAGGTCGCCGCCGATCTGGCGGAGCTGCACGACGGCTTGCGCGTACTGGATGCCTGCGCCGCGCCAGGCGGCAAAGCGTGTCACCTGCTCGAGCGCGCCAACATCGACCTGACCGCGCTGGAATTCGACGCACCACGCGCCGAGCGCATCCGTGAAAACCTGATGCGGTTGCGCCTGAATGCCAAGGTGGTTATCGGTGACGCCGGTGCCCCGGCGGGCTGGTGGAAAGGCCAGCCGTTCGATCGCATCCTGATTGACGCACCGTGTTCGGCCACCGGCGTTCTGCGCCGCCGACCTGACGTGCGCCTGCACCGACGCGAAAGCGACATTTCCAACATGCACGCACAGCAGCGACGCATCCTCTCCGCGCTGTGGCCGCTGCTGGCACCGGGTGGACGACTGATTTACATCACCTGCTCGGTGCTGCGCGCGGAAAACGAGGTCATCGTGGACGAGCTGCTGGCCAGCCAGGCCGACGCTGAAGCCGTGACGTTCAAGCTGCCAGCGGGACAGCCTGCCGCGGTCGGCTGGCAGATCCTGCCCGGCGACGGCGACCTTGATGGCATGTATTACGCCGTGCTGGCGAAGCGGATTCACGGATGAACCCAGCGCGTCCACCCCCCACGCCACTGCTGTTTTCACAAACGAAAAGTGGCGCTGGATTCCTGCTCTCCGATTAGGTTCAGCTCAGCTGTGATGAGCTAGCTTTTGCTCATGTTGAAAAAGCCGTGGGGGAGTCGTGTCGGCGCTACCTCACTCGCATGAAAAAGGACGCCCCATGCAAGCAACACTGAATTCATGGAAGGGCTGGACCCTGTCGATTCTGGTCGCCTTGGTACCACTGTCGGTTTCGATCGACATACGCCTCAAGGCACTCCCGGCAGCAGCCCTTTTTCTTGCCGGCCTGGCGAGCATCGCGCGTTTTCGTCAGGTACGTGACAGTTATCGCAGCGCGTCGTCCGTCGTGTGGGCAATCCTGGCGATGACACTCTTCATGATCATCAACGCCACCCTGCACCACAGTGGCTGGCGACCGCTGGATAGCCCCGCCCATCTGCTGCTGTATCTGGTCGCGGCAGCTGCGTTCGCCCTACCCTTGCGAATGTCCCTGGTCTGGGCAGGCTTCAGCCTGACCGCGGCGACGCTTGGCCTGATTTGTGTGATTCAGTTCAGCGTGCTGGATATCGACCGTCCGTATGGTTTGAATGGCGGCGCGTCCGCTTCGATTGCGCTGGCCACGGTACTGCTCGGATTGAGTCTGCTGGCGATGTCGCAGTTGTTCCACAGCATGGCTTGCACGGCGGAAAAAATACTGCATGCAACAGCGGTATTGCTGAGCTTGTTCGGAGCCTTGCTGACACAAAGCCGCGGCCCCTTGCTGGCGTTCCTCCCGATGGCGGTGTTTTTGCTGTTCTTGCAGAGCTGGCGCACGGGCCGCTGGCGCCGCTCCCTGCTTATGGTTGGCGGGTTTTGTTGCCTTGCCTGTGTCACCGCCTTCGTTCTGCATGGAAGCTTGCTTGCCCGCTTCGAGTCGATCCGTCCGGAAGTGGCTACGTTCGAGCACCACGACCAGACCCCGGGTGCCGTGCGCGAGCGATTGGCCATGTGGCGCACTGCCAGCCACGCCTTCGTCGAACACCCGCTGACGGGCATCGGGCCAAACCAGTTCGAAGAATATGCGCGCACCGAGATCCAGGCTGGCCGCAGCAGCCCGATCATTGCGGGCTACAACCAGCCGCACAATCAATACCTGCAGGCAGCGTCCAGCGGCGGCATTCCGGGTGTTCTGGTGCTGTTGCTGGTTTTCCTGGTGCCACTACGCTACTTCGCACGACACGTGCGCGACAGCGACGACGGCGTGGGATTGCCTGCCGCTGCCGGCATGGCCGTGATTGGTCTTTACGTACTATGCGCCTTGACCGATAGCGTGTTCTATCGGGTGATGCCGCAATCCTTCTATTTTTTCACCATCAGCGGCCTCGCCTTGCTGATCGCGCGGCGCTTGAACATGCGCACGGACCGACCTGAAAACGCTCATTGGGGGAGAGCACATGGCGGTCGACTCGCCCTGCCGAACGGCACGCCTCCCGTGATCGAGCAAAAGCAGACCGACTAGAATCGACGCGTCCGGACGGACCAACAACCAGCCACTGGCATTGCACTGCGCTATGGATGTCTCATGTCGAAACCGCGTCATTACCTGTTTTTCGTGGAACAGTCCTATGCCTTTGAAATCCTGCGGCCGCTGCAACAGGCTGCAAGGGCACGTGGTGCGGAGGTGGCCTGGTTCCTGAATGGGTTGTCGGTCGACTCACTCCAGCAGGACGAGCGCCAGTTGCGCTCCGTGGGCGAGGTGCAGGCCTTCCAGCCCGACGCGGTGTTTGCTCCGGGCAATGAAGTGCCGTTGTCGTTTCCCGGCCTGAAAGTGCAGGTGTTCCACGGTTTTGGTATCGAGAAAAAGGGCCACTTCCGCATCCGCGGGATGTTCGATCTGTTTTGCACGTTCGGCCCGTTGACCACTGATCCCTTCCTGCGACTGGCCGAGCAGCACGGATGGTTCAAGGTGGTCGAAACCGGTTGGCCGAAGATGGACACCTTGTTCAACTTTCCAGTCGCCGCGACCACCGATGAGCGCAAGCACATTCTCTACGCGCCAACGTTCAGTCCATCGATGACCTCGGCACCCGCGCTGGCCGAAGCGATCGCCGGCATCGTGGCTCGACGGGACTGGCACTGGACGGTGAAGTTCCATCCCAAGATGGCCAGTGAATTCGCCGCGCCGATCCGGGCGATCCACGGAAAGAACTTCGAGATCTCGTCAAGCACGGCATTGTTGCCGCTGCTGCACCAGGCTGACGTGATGCTCACCGATACCTCGTCGGCCGCCGCAGAATTCATGCTGCTGGGCAAACCGGTCGTCGCCTTCCGCAACCGCATGCCGGGGCCGCATCTGGTCAACGTCGATACGCCGGAGGAGCTCGAGCGCGCGTTGCGGGATGTGCTGGAGGGACGAGATCCCTCGCGGCAGGCGCGCGACCATTACGCCGAGCAGATGCATCCCTACCGCGACGGCCGTTCGAGTGAGCGGGTGCTCGACGCCGTCGAAGCCATGCTGGTCGAAGGGCGGACTGGCTTGCGGCGCAAGCCGTGGAGTCTGTTGCGGCGCTTCAAGTACTGGCGCGAATTGCCCCGGTAGACGCACCAGACCATGTAGGCTCTGCGTCGATGTTCAGGCCGGTTATTGCGCGGCATCCAAAGGCAAAACGATGAACAAAGTGGTACTCACCTATGGCACGTTCGATCTGTTCCACATCGGTCATCTGAATCTTCTGCAGCGGCTGAAAGATCTGGGTGACTACCTGCTGGTGGGCGTGTCCACTGACGAATTCAACGCCAGCAAAGGCAAGCAGACCGTGGTTCGCTTCGAGGACCGGCTGCGCATCGTGCAAAACATCAAGTGCGTGGATCTGGCCATTCCGGAAACCCACTGGGAGCAGAAGCGCGGCGACATCGAAAAGCATGATGTGTCGATCTTCGGCATGGGCAACGACTGGTCTGGCAAGTTTGACGCGCTGCGCGATTGTTGCGAGGTCGTCTATCTGCCCCGCACCGACGACGTGTCCAGCACCAGCATGAAGAAGCTGTTGAGCGTGCTGGACAAGACCCATATCGACGAATTGAAGCAGGCGTTGGGCATCCTTTCCACAATCATTGACCGCTTCGACTAGCAAGCCAGGCCCGTGCACCCACACCGCTTTCCCGCGAGCAACGAAATTCAGCATCACCAGGTGGATACATGCCAAAACTTCCGTTGAGCCTCGTGGTCATGACCCACAACGAAGCTGCCAGCATTGCTCGTTGCCTGGACAGCGTGCCGTTTGCCGCCGAGAAACTGGTAATCGATTGCGGCAGCACCGACGGCACCGACGAGATTGCCATGCGGCACGGCGCGCGCGTGGTGCAGCAGGACTGGCTGGGTTTCGGCCCGCAACGCAATTTCGGCACCACCCAATGCCAGCATGACTGGGTGCTGGCGCTGGATGCCGACGAATACCTTTCGCCGGAGTTGATCAGCGAGATGGAGCGGCGACTTCCCGAGGTCATGGCCTCGGACACCGCCGTGGTCACCTTGCGCCGACGCACCCTGTACATGGGCGCACCGATGCGCTGGTATCGCCCGATGGTGGGCGAGAAATTGAATCGGCTATACCACCGCGAGCGGGCGCGCTGGCGTGATGTGCGGGTGCACGAATCGCTGACCTGGAATGGCCCGCAAGCGCTGCTGCAGTCACCGTTCGAACATGTGAACAACCCGACCCTGGTGCACAAGGGACTCAAGGTCTTGCGCTATGCCGAACTGAAGGCACGCGACTGGCACCAGCACAAACGTTCGCCACGGATGTGGGATTGCCCACTGGTGTTCGCCAGCAGCTTCATCAAGGACTACGTGTTCCGTCTGGCCGCGCTGGATGGCTGGCGTGGCTTCGTGGTCGCCCAGACGAATGCCGCGTATGCGGTTTACAAACGCATGCGTTACTACGAGATGTGCCGTAATCCCGAATCCATGGAGCTCGCTGCCGGCAAGCTGACGCAACACGAACTGGATCGCTGAGCGCGTTACCGCCGCATCGTTACTGGTTGCCGGACTGATCCGCAGGGTGGGCGGCAGCCGCTAGAATGGCCTCGTCGCCTCCACACCAAGAGTCCTCCGTGCCGCTATCGCGCATCAACAGTCGCTTCGAACACCTGCGTGGGCTGTGGCCATGGCTGCCGCTATGGGCCGTGGTGGCTTTGCTGGCGATCTTCTCGCATGGACCGATGCCGCTGTACTCCACCCGCACGCTGGCGGTGGCGTGGGACATGTGGTGCCACGGGCACTGGCTGGTGCCACACATCAATGGCGAACCGTACAGCGAGAAGGCACCGTTGCTGTTCTGGATGATCCAGGCGGGCTGGTGGGCTTTCGGCGTCAGCGACGTCTGGCCGCGCGTACTCGAGGTGCTGTTTGGTGGCACCCAGCTGGTGTTGATCTCGCTGCTCGCGCGGCGTCTGTTCCCCGATCGGCCGTGGATGGCCAAGGCGGCGGCGTGGATGCTGCTGGCGTTCGGCTTCGCCTTCCTGTTCGGCCTGCAGATCATGTACGACGTACTGCTGGCGACGTGGGTGCTGGCCGCGCTGTTGTGCCTGACGCCGAAACCGCAGCGGGCCGAACCGCGCTGGCTGCTGTTCGGCCTGTGCATCGGCTTCGGCCTGCTGACCAAAGGTCCGGTGATGTTGCTGCACATCGTGTTCCCGTGGCTGCTCGGTCCGCTGTGGAATGACTGGGCCAGGCTGCATCGCGGTCGCTGGTACGGCCGCGGTGTGCTGGCGGTGTTGCTCGGCGGTGCCATGCTGCTGGCATGGGCGCTGCCGGCCGGATTCGCCGGGGGTGAGGCATACCGGCAACGACTGTTCTTCACCCAGACCGCTGGCCGGGTGGTCGACAAACTGGCCGAGGGCAAGAACCTGCAGAACCACGCGGAGCCGTTCTGGTTCTACCTGCTGTGGCTGCCGGGCATGCTGTTTCCGTTCACCGGCTGGCCACGCATGTGGGTTGCCGTAGCCAGCCTGCGCCGGCCGCTGGAATCCGGTCTGCGCTTCGCGCTGTGCTGGCTGCTGCCGACCTTCATCGTGCTCTCGCTGATCAGCGGCAAACAGCCCTACTATCCGTTGCCGGAACTGGGCGGCATGGCACTGCTGATGGCCGCCGCAATCGCCCTGCTGCGCGAGCGCCAGCCGCTGCTGGCCAGCAACAGCTGGCTGGGCACGTGGCCACTGGCAGCAGGCAGCTTCGTGGCCGCGGTGGCGCTGTTCGTGCTGCCGCAACTGGCGGCGAGCCAGCACTTTCATGGTGCCTTGGGCGCCTGGTTGGCAGTCGCTGCACCCTATAGTCGCTATTTCAGCGTGGTGTTCCTGCTGCTGGGTGCGCTGGTGCTGCTGCGTGGTCGCGGTGAACTGCGCCGACTGGCCGTGGCTGGCCTGATCGGCGTGCTGGCGATCAATACGCTGATCACGCTGACCATCTGGCCGCGCTACGACGTACGTCCGACGTCGCAGTTGCTCGGCGCCGCCGACCAGGCGGGTCGGGCGATTGCCTTCCTCGGCAATTACGAGGGCCAGTTCCATTTTGAAGGTCGGCTGACGCGACCCATCAAGGAACTGTTCGGCAATCCGGTCGTGCAGGACCAGGAGATCCTGGCCTTTTCCCGCGCCCACCCCGATGGCCTGATCGTACGGCGCGTGGACCAGACCGACGCCAATGCACTGCGCTACGCACTGCTGGTGCAGCCGTTCCGTTCGTCCTGGCTGGAAGTGTGGCCTGCCGTTGCACTGGCCGACCTGCGTAGCGGGCAAACCCCACCCGAGCCCGCGCAACCCACCCGCGTCTACCCGGCCGACGGTCGGCGCACACAATCCCAGCCATGAGCAACGCGCAGCTCGCCAACTTGCGCAAGCAATGTGGCGGCCCACGCGACGGCGCGCTGCTGCGCTTTTCCCTGGGCAGCGCCCTGCTCACCGAAGGCGAGCACGCCGCTGCGATCGAAGAACTGCGCAAGGCTACCGAGTTCGACCCAACGTACTCGGCCGCCTGGAAGCTGCTGGGCAAAGCCTGCCAGGCCAGCGGCGATGACGGCGCAGCGGCAGCGGCCTGGCATAGCGGCATCGCTGCGGCAGCGCAGCGCGGCGACAAACAGGCCGAAAAGGAAATGACCGTTTTTCTGCGTCGTCTGTCGTAGACCCACGACTCAACATCAAGCATTGGCAAACCGTAGGGCGGGCAGTGCCCGCCGCTCTTCCGAGCCCATCGCATCGCAGCGTACCGAAAAGCCGACGGACGGTTCCCGCCGAACGAAACCGCCCTGGCCCGCTTGCCGGTGATGCTGCTCCGGCACGTCCCACGTTTGCGGTTTCGCCCTACGACCCTGCTCCATCGTAGGGATTGACCAGGCCCACCGCGGAATAACGCCGGTATTGCCACTGATACTGCGTGAACGCCAGCTCCACACAATTCTGCACTCCCTGATTGAGCGCACGACAGGCAACCGCCGGGTCGGCATCGGCAATCCCGGTGGGTGCCGGCAGCAGATGGATGCGAAACCCGGCGCCGTTCGGCAAACGCTCGGCAAACGCGTACAGCACGGTGGCCCCCGTTCGTGCCGCCAGTCGCGGCAGCAACACCATGGTCAAGGCATTGCGGCCGTAGAACGGTGCGAACTCGCCTTCGCCAGCGCGCGGCTTTTGATCCGGCAGAATGCCTACCGTGGCGCCCGCTGCCAGCCGCTTGTACAAGGTGCGCACGCCCGCGCCATCGGCACGCACTTGTTCCGGCGCCAGCGCCCCCCGCACTTTGCGCAGCAACCCCTCGATCGCCGCGATGCGTGGTGGCCGGTAAAGAATTGCCATCGGCGTCTTGCGACACAGCCAGTAATTCAACAGCTCCCAGCAACCCAGGTGCGGCGCGGCGATGATCACGCCCTTGCCTGCCGCCAGCGCGGCATCAAACAATGGCTCGCCGCGAACCTCGCGCACCAGCGTCAGCGCGGACTCCGCGCCACCACCCCAGATCTTGATGATCTCGCTAGCCGATTTGCCGTTCTCGGCCATCGCCTGACGCAGCAGGCTGGCCTGCTCGGCGTCGGTCAACAGCGGTCGTGCAATACGCAGATTGGTCGCCGTGATGCGCACCCTGCGACCACGCAGCCGACATCGCAACCGCCCAAAACCGGCGCCGATGCGATGCAGCATGCCCAGAGGCAGCAGCGCGAGGAGACGCAGCACGAGGTAGATCAGATACATGTCGATACGCATGCGCGCAGTGTACGGGAGCACCCGCGCATCTTTCACCGTTCGCGGCGGCACCGTAAGCTAGGCGTGTGGGCGGCAGAAACGCAAGCGGCTGCGGCATCGCGATTTTGGCCAGCTTTTCCGCTCTTTTTCGTTAAATAGCGAAGGCTATGCGCCTCACATGATCGAAAAACCAGACTCAAATCCTCCCTGCCTCGCACGCGTGGTTTCTACCGCCCACACTCCCAGGCGCTCCTTCCTCCGCACGCCATCATGATTGCCCTGATCCAGCGCGTTCTGTCCGCCAGCGTCCGCGTCGATGACGACGTGGTCGGCGCGATTGGCCCCGGTCTGCTGGCACTGGTGGCCGTGCAGCCGGATGACGGCGAAGCGCAATCCAGACGCATGCTGGAACGCTTGCTTGGCTACCGTGTATTTGCCGACGAGAACGGCAAGATGAATCGTTCGCTGAGCGACACCGGCGGCGGCCTGCTGCTGGTCAGCCAGTTCACCCTCGCCGCCGACACCCGCTCCGGCATGCGCCCCAGCTTCACCCGCGCCGCGCCGCCCGAACATGGCCGACGCTGGTTTGACCACCTGCTGGCAGCGGCACGCGCCGCGCATCCGGGGGTGGAAACCGGGCGCTTCGGTGCCCATATGGTGGTGCAACTGGTGAACGATGGCCCGGTCACTTTCTGGCTCGACACCGGCTAAGTCACCGGCGTCCGGCGCGAACACGCTTGATGCCAGCAGATACTCGGCAACTACGCGATTTGGCGCGATTTTTGCGTACCGAATTGCATCCTTACTCTTACTTGAAACTGGTTAAAAAAGCAGCACATCGCTATAATGTCCGGTTCTTGAACCTTGCGGCGGTCGGTGAATGAATAGCAAAGCTCCCCATGAGCAACAGTCTGAAATCAAGGCGCTGATCGCCAAGGGCCTGGAACAGGGCTACCTGACCTACGCCGAGATCAACGACCACCTCCCCGACGACGTCGTCGATGCGGAGCAGATCGAAGACATCATGGCGGTGCTCAAGGGCGTCGGCATCGAAGTCCATGACGCCGCCCCCGATACCGACACCATCTCCGATGGCGCCGCTCCAGGTGGCGGCTCAGGCGATGACGATTCCGCCGCCGAAGAAGCCGTTGCCCTGCTTTCCGCCGTCGACGCCGAAGTTGGCCGCACCACCGACCCGGTGCGCATGTACATGCGCGAGATGGGTACGGTCGAGCTGCTGACCCGCGAAGGCGAAATCGCCATCGCCAAGCGTATCGAAGAAGGCCTTGGCCAGGTGCAAACCGCGCTGGCCAGCTTCCCGCTGACCATCGAACTGTTGCTGGAAGAATACGACCAGCACCTGGACGGCAAGCGCCGCCTCAGCGAAATCCTGGCCGGCTTCCTCGACCTGGAAGAAGCCGCCGACCTTGCCCGCAAGGAAAAGGAAGCCGCCGCCCTGCTCGCCCCTGAAGTCGAGGAAGGCGAAGAGGGTGAGGAAGACGACGACGATGCTTCCGAAGAAGAGGAAGAAGCCGGCCCGACCGGTCCGGACCCGGAAGAGGTCAAGCGCCGCATGGAATTGCTGCGCGAGTACTACGGCAAGTTCCAGAAGGCCGCGCCGAAAGCCGACAGCATCCTCGACAAGAAGATCGTCAAGCTGCGCGACCAGATGGCCGAGGAATTCCTCAAGCTCAAGCTGCCCAGCGCGCTGATCGACGGCTTCGTGCGCAAGCTGCGCGAAGTGGTCGGCGACATCCGCCACCACGAGCGTGTGCTGCTCGACATCTTCGTCAAGCAGGTGAAGATGCCGAAGGCCGAGTTCATCAAGACCTTCCCCAGCAACGAGGGCAACCTCGAGTGGGCGGCCGAGCTGGGTCGCAAGCGTCAGAAGTGGTCGCCGAACATCAAGAATCACCGCGAAGCCATCGACGCCGAGCAGGAAAAGCTCGCTGCCATCGAGCGCAAGCTGTTTCTGCCGCTGATCGACATCAAGGACATCAACCGCGCCATGGCCAGTGGTGAGGCGAAAGCCCGCCGCGCCAAGAAGGAAATGGTCGAGGCAAACCTGCGCCTGGTCATCTCCATCGCCAAGAAGTACACCAACCGCGGCCTGCAGTTCCTCGACCTGATCCAGGAAGGCAACATCGGCCTGATGAAGGCCGTGGACAAGTTCGAATACCGTCGCGGCTACAAGTTCTCGACCTATGCCACCTGGTGGATTCGCCAGGCGATCACCCGCTCGATCGCCGACCAGGCACGCACCATCCGCATCCCGGTGCACATGATCGAGACGATCAACAAGTTGAACCGCATTTCCCGTCAGATGCTCCAGCAGTTCGGCCGCGAGGCCACGCCGGAAGAACTGGCCAAGGAAATGGAGATGCCCGAGGACAAGATCCGCAAGGTGTTGAAGATCGCCAAGGAACCCATTTCGATGGAAACCCCGATCGGCGACGACGAGGACTCCCACCTGGGCGACTTCATCGAAGACGGCAACGCCAGCTCGCCGGTTGATTCGGCCACCGAGACCGGCCTGATGGAAACCGTGCGCGACGTGCTCGCCGGGCTGACCCCGCGTGAAGCGAAAGTGCTGCGCATGCGCTTCGGCATCGACATGAATACCGATCACACGTTGGAAGAAGTCGGCAAGCAGTTCGATGTCACCCGCGAGCGCATCCGCCAGATCGAAGCCAAGGCCCTGCGCAAGCTGCGTCACCCCAGCCGTTCCGAACAGCTGCGCTCGTTCCTCGACGTCGAGTAAACGTCAGCGCATCGCAAGACCGAAAAGCCCCGCCAATGCGGGGCTTTTCGTTATCGGCAACAAGAGAAGAACAAGATGTGGTGTGCACCCGCGCCCGCTACGTTAAACTGCCGCTCCTGCAAGGGCCTATAGCTCAATTGGTTAGAGCATCGGACTCATAATCCGCTGGTTCCAGGTTCAAGTCCTGGTGGGCCCACCAAATACATGTCCTAGAGTGTCCGGGTAAGTCCGAGAAACCTCTTAAAGCCCCGCGCAATGCGGGGTTTGTTGTCTCTGACTGTCCGAGAGAATCCGATTGCATCCGACTTAAACGTGAGTCAGGCTGTGAGTCATTACAGTGTTTCCAGCCCTACTGACTCACAATCCACTGACTCACACCGGGGATTCCACATGTTGACCGATACCAAGCTGCGCGCACTGAAGCCCCGTGCAAGTGCTTTCCGCATCGCTGATACCAACGGGCTGTGTATCGAAGTTCGCCCCACGGGAGCAAAGGCTTGGCGCTATCGCTATCGGCACGCCGGCAGCGCCAGCATCATCACGCTGGGCGAATACCCATTTATGTCGCTCGCCGAGGCACGGGCAGAACGTGACAAGGCACGTGCCTTGCTGAGAGGTGGAGCAAACCCGGCATATGTCGCGCGCGCCCAGCGCGCCCTGCAGGCCGAACATACGGCGAACACTTTTGAAGCTATCGCTACCGAGTTTCTAGCCAAACGTGAGAAGGAGGGCATGGGAGCCGGCAGCGTCATCCGCGCCCGCCGCCTGATCGAGAAAGACCTGGCCAGCATCGGCAACCTACCAATAACTGAAGTGACCGCCGTCGGATTACTGGCCGCATTACGCAAACTGGAACAACGCGGCATAGTGGAAACGGCTCACCGCGCACGCGGACTCGCCGGGCAGGTGTTCCGCTACGCCATCGCCACCGGACGCCTCGAACGCAACCCAGCCGGGGATCTTGCGGGCGCTCTGGAACAACCGCAGACAAAGCACTTCGCCAGTATCACCGAACCGGTAAAGATCGGTGAACTGCTGCGCGCCATCGAAAACTACAGTGGCTCGCCCGTTACGGTTGCAGCATTGAAACTTGCCCCACTGGTGTTTGTGCGTCCAGGCGAACTTCGCAAGGCTCAATGGGCCGACATTGACCTAGAGGCCACCGAATGGCGTTACACCGCCAGCAAGACCCACACACCGCACCTCGTCCCGCTGTCCAAGCAAGCGGTAGCGATCCTGCGCGAGCTGCACCCGCTTACCGGACGCCATGAGTACGTATTTCCTGGTGTTCGCAGTGTGCAGCGCCCCATGTCCGAAAACACAGTGACTGCCGCGCTGCGCTACATGGGTTTCAGCAACGAGACGATGAGCGGGCATGGCTTCCGCGCGATGGCACGGACGGTATTGGACGAAGTGCTGCATTTTCGCCCAGATTACATCGAGCACCAGCTAGCCCACGCGGTGCGCGACCCGAACGGCCGCGCTTACAACCGCACTGCGCATCTCGCCGAGCGCCGAAAGATGATGCAGGCATGGGCGGACTATCTGGATGGACTGAGAGCTACTTTTCGGGGGGATTACCAGATCATGTTGCCGATCGACCATCTGGCTTGATGAATGCAGTAGCTCCGCCGCACAAATGACGTCCCCAGCAAATGACGGTGAATTAGCGGAGAGACAGTTTGATGGCCGACTTCCTGACTGCTGCGGAACGAAGCGAACGAATGTCGCGGATCCGTGGCCAGAACACCAAGCCCGAATTGCTGGTACGCAAGTTTCTCCATCAGCAGGGCTTTCGTTATCGCTTACATGTAAAGGAGCTGCCTGGTCGGCCGGACCTAGTCCTGCCAAAATACGGGACAACTGTCTTCGTCGATGGCTGCTTCTGGCATGGCCATTCTTGTCAGGGTGGAAGGGTGCCGGCTACTAACACCTCGTTCTGGAAGGACAAGATCTCTGCCAATCAGGATCGTGACCAGCGTAACCGGCGCGCGCTTAGAAGGGGTGGTTGGCGGGTCATCCAGATCTGGGAGTGTCAGCTGTCGACGAAGATGGCGCGGGACAAGGCCCTCACCCGGCTGGCATCGAAGATCCGAGCCAGGTCGACAAGTGTGGCAAAATAAAAAGCTTTGGGATCCTTCGCTTGCAGAAGAACTTTTTAAGCGTAGTCGATTTGTTCGCGGGATGTGGTGGTTTTGGGCTGGGCCTCGAGCAGGCAGGCTTCACACCCATCTACGTCAACGAGCTCAATAAGGACGCGCGGGGTACATACATCTCCAACCGCATGGATCGACATGAGTGGTTTGCGCGTGACCTGAACAAGGAGACCTGGCTGAATCCATTCAGCTCATCCGACGCGCGGCGAATCGCCAAGAAGGACCATGTTCAGAAACTTGAGGACAGGTTCAAATCTGAGTTCGGCATCCACCATGGCGAGATCGACCTCATCGTCGGCGGGCCACCCTGCCAGGGCTTTTCCGGAATTGGACACCGGCGCTCGTATGCCGTGGACAAGAAGCTCCTGCCTTCAAACCACCTATACAAAGACATGGCACGGATCATCGGGCAACTCCGTCCCCGGGCCTTTGTGTTCGAGAACGTCCGAGGATTGCTGACAGGCCGTTGGACAGAGGGTGGCAAGAGTGGAGAGATATGGAAGGCTGTCAAGGAGTCATTCGCAGGCATTGGCGAATACAAGCTGGCTGCCGAATTGGTCTACGCCAAGAACTATGGGGTGGCGCAGAACAGGCCGCGCATCGTGCTGGTTGGAATCCGGCGGGACATCGCCGGATCCGTAACCTACAAGGATGAAGTCGAGACAATCGACGGGACTGGCATCTCCGGTGGATTCTTGCCCAGGGGTCAGCCAGATTCGGCCCCGAGCATCATTGATCTCCTTGGTGACCTTGTCGATCCGCTCCACCAAAATGGTGGCGTGACGCTGGGGTACCCCTCCAGAGCCATGTGCGAGGTGCAACGGCACTTCAGGACATCGGCCGACGGCACCAAGGTTGCCAGCAAAGGCGATCCCATCACCGAGCACGAGTACAGCAAACATCGCTCCGACATCATCGAAAAGTTTCGCGCCATGATCCATGGGGATGAGGTCGAAGCCACGAAGAAATTCGCGCAGCGCGTCCTTCCTAGGGAGTGGGGGCTGTCTGGACCAACGATCACCGCCACGTCGCTGCCTGACGACTACGTGCATTTCGAGCAACCCCGTACGTTGAGTGTCCGAGAGTGGGCGCGCCTGCAAGGTTTCCCGGATTGGTACCAATTCAAGGGTAAGCGCACCACTGGTGGTGTCCGCCGTGCAGGCAATCCGCTCGAAGGACTCCATTTTCGCGAGCTCCCAAAATACACGCAAATAGGAAATGCGGTCGCCGTGCCGATGGCCAAGGCAATTGGGGAACATCTGGCAGGAATACTTCGTAGCGGGTTGCTAGAAAGAAATTAACTACCGAAGCCGGATGTTTTGTTCTGAAAACTGGGCTGTTGATCTAGTTCGCTTTGAACGAATTATTGGGCCTCAGCATGCTTCTGGTGCTCATCGGGACCAAGGACAATTTGCCCAAGCCGTGCATAGAAAATGTCGTTGATGGCACACCCCGGCTTCAGCTTCCGGAGCAACGACCAACCATCTAAATCAACCGACACGGCATCACTCCACGATGATGGGTAACCGAGTTCTTGGAGCGCATCCTGAAATGTCATGCCAGCGTCATCAAACACCTCCTTGGTGAAATGCCACTGAGGGTCGACTACCGTACGAAAGTTGACGTAGCAGTCATAGACGATGCGAGTAACGGATGTCAGGTAAGCCGCGCATGCTTCTGACGCATCCATCATTTTTAGGGAAGCAGGGTGCACTAGGACATGCCTTGGGGCAGTACCGTTTAGCTGTGCCGACAAGTAGTGGCGAAGGTTTTCCGGGTTGACCTTGCCAATGGGATTTTCCCCCGTCTTTTGGGTGGAGTTCCGAAACTCAACGAAGTGCGGGGCAAGCAAGTCTGCTTTCAGGCTAGTTTGTGCGACGGAATACCACACATCGAATCCATCAACGCCCGTGAGGCTTGTCTGCAGAGCAAAAGTCACGCTGCGTGATGCTGATACAAAAGCGCTGAAGCAATATTTGGCTTCTTGCGAGTGCCGGCCGGATTCCGACAGAAGGCTTAAGAAATACTCGGCTTCTCTCAGCTTCTCTTCTACGAGACCGAACGAACGCATCATGAGGGCCTAGTAAGTGCGCGCCTGAGTTCGAATGACGTTTAGCTCCACTCGTTCCGGCGGTAGAACGGCGATCCCTTGATGAACTCCCCGGCCACGTCATGCGTCTTGTAGAAGCACTCGTGCAAGCCCAGAACCTTGATGCGCTCCGCAACTTGCTGCAAGGCAGATGGATCATTCAAGCCCAATGGACCTAGGTCCTTTGCGGAAATGTTCGGCACCTTGTGCAGGAACCACGTCAGAAGCATCTCGCGGTAATCCGTGGCTCCGGCCTTGAAGTGACTCAAGTATTGGGAGGCCAAGATTACGCCCACGCCGAATTCGCGGCCTTGCAGCAATACCTTGCGCAGCACATCAAACTCGTATTGCATGATGTTGTCTGCCTCGTCCACGAGCAACATTGAATCCACGACGCGCATATCCCCGTTCTTTCCCAGGAATGGGCGCTTTGGGATCCTGAGCATGCGCTCGTAGAACACGTTGAGCATGATCGCTACGAGCATGCTCTTCGTCCGGTCATCCTGGCCGAGGTCATTCAAGGCAATCACAACCACGCCTTTCAGGAACTCGTCAGGCCCCACGATCGAAGCCTGATCCTCAGCGAACAGGTCCATGTCAACGATGTCGCCAAGGATGCCGGAAAGAGAGTCCGCCCCGCCTTTCAATGCGGCCACGTAATTCCGGTGGACATCATGGATAGTCGGATAGGCTCCGTCCGCGTATCCCTTGTAGGCATCCCTGATGGCGTTCTTCAACCTATCACGCTGCACTGGCCCGATGCCGGGGTAGATCTTGTCCAATACGTCTGCAAAGAAACGGTAGCGTTCCAGCCAAGGGGTTATGGCTTGCGAGGAGGCCGAGAGATCGAACAAGTTCAAGGGCAGTTGTTGTGGCCTGATGACGCGCGCGCCAGTGGCCTGAACGAAATCCTCGGTGCTGTAGTCCTTTTTGTAGTCGAAGATGAGGACATTGGGTTTGATGCCCCTGTTCCCTGTTTCGCCATCTGCGATTTGGAACACAAGTGATTTTAGAAGTTGCGTCTTCCCGGTGCCAAGGTCACCAACTACGCCCATGTTCATCTGGTTAAGGGCGGTACTACCAAGGTTGAGGTGGCGAATGTGAGTCTGAAAACTGTCCAGTGCCTCCCCGACCCTTAGATTCAAACCTGTCTGTGCGGAGCCATCTTCAGTGGCCGGAGCTTCCGATGGCATTACTGGGACAATATCCTTGTCGTCCTGTACCAGCTTCAGGGTTCCCACGGCGGAAACGACTTCTGCCTGTGGTTCTCCCATAGGTCCCTCTTGCCCCGTAGCCGTCGTCGTAGCAGCCGAAGCGTTCGTTGCATCGGTGAATATGGCTTCTATCGGTGCTACGACTATCGGTACTACGACTTCCAAGGCTTTTGTCGAGGGGAGTAGAGCCCAGTCAGCCAAACTTTCCTTCATCGATTTGTAAAGAGCACCGGTCTTCCCTTGGACGATCAAACTCGCATCGGCCTGCGAAAGCTCAATGGTCTCCCGGAAACCATCACCGTCCGTGTCGCGAGGGCCGCTAACGGCGGACCCATCGATCACGATAAGCCGCCCAGCCTCATCCACTTCTACAACCATTTCGGAGGAAAGGACGGCCTCCATGACCTTTGATTGCAGGCCTGACCATATGGACGCACGGCCACCTTCGGCCAGATGCTGGCTGTAGACGCGAAAGCCATAGCCAATCATCGAATTAAGCAGGTTCTGGTAGGCCAACCGCCAGAGCAACATCTCTTGATCGTCGGTATATGTCTGGCGTAGCGTCTGCAACAGTGCGGAGAGGGATTTTGCCTGTGACAAGGCATCCAAGCGCAACGCAGATGTCATTTGTGCATTTCCGCTGCGATTCTTCACCTCTATCGGGGTCAATTTGCACCTGACCGATGAGTCACTGATCAACAGTCCGACCACGACTAGATCCGGGCGATGCATGGTGGGCTTCTTGATAGCCTTGCCCAGATCCTCTAGGTATCGTTGGAACGGGTCAACGGGAATGACCAAGGTAATTTGATGTTCACCTGCATTCTCCACCCAAGGTTGCAGCAGGCCATCATTCGCGCCGGATCCCCTGAAGCTATCTTGAAGTAGGCGCGTGGCAACGAACAACCCAAGGTCACCCGCGGCGCCCGAATTTCCAGCGGACAAGCCGCGCACGGTTGGTATGCCGCGTCGCGCCACTTCCTGGACGATGGCGGACAATTCTTCCTGCGGGAGGGTGCTGCAGTCTGGCAGTCGCTGAAGGACGATCTTCATCGTTTCAAGGTCAAGCGGTTTGATGCGAGAGAGCAGGTAGTACCCATTGCTATCGCCGGACCTGCCTGAATACGAGGGCAGCTCGTAGTCCCACAAGTAAGTGCCTTCAAGCCAGTTGCCGAGAAAGCAGGCCGTATCCACCGCAGACGATGAAACGGCCGCAAATTCAGCCTTGTCCAGCGCCTTCTTGACCGCATTGATGCTTGGGGCGAAGACATATCCCATCGGACTGGATGCCCAGCCTTCGAGCCTTGCGATTGCCTTGGCAGTATTGTCGGCAATGCCATCACCGGAAACGCGCGCGGGGCCAGCAATCCGCGACTCGCACAGGAACTGGCCGCCGCCAGTCCTTTGCTGTTCTCGAATCCTGGCCCGTACCAATCCCCCCACCCCGAGGGGTGAGGTCAACCTCGTTGGCAGCGCTGCTGCATTGGATGTCTCCAACTGGGCAATGATGGCGAGGTCGTGTGAATCGGTGGACTCGGGAGCCGAGTACCACTGGACGGCATTGGAGGTATCTTCGGCAAGGTTCGAGATTTCCGCATCATCCGGGCGCACGTCCTCGCCACGCTCGTCGAATATATGGACCTCGCTGGCACCAATGCGTAGTGCGTGTTGAAGGTCACTCCCATCTTCGGAGAAATGCTTTCGTCCCCAGGACAGGATGCCTTCGTTGCAGGCGTTATTTTGCCCGGCCGCACTGGAAACCAGCACCCCGATGACAGGCTTCGCCACCAGCATCTCGCAGACATCGTCCATTGCGCGATGGACTTGGGAGACGCTGAAGCCACTGGAAATGCCACCCACCAGAAGGCCCATTTCGCGGTCAAGCGGGGCCGATGCCCCGAGCTTCGCCAATTTGTCCAGACGGCTGGTATTCCAAAGGATGCTCCAATAATCAGAACTGCATTCAACGGAAAAATACGTGACATCGTTCGTGCCACCGGTGGCATCTCGCAATGGCAGAACAATGGTATCCGGCACGCAATCAGGGTCCATGATGCTTGCCGCCGGGCATGGTAACTTTCTGGATGCAAGGTACATTGCGCGTTGCGCGAGGCATTGCCAGGCAAGCCGGATGGGGTGGAGCGGTGAAACTATGATTGCGTTTGGCACCTGCGCGAGGGTCTCACCATCGCTCTCCAACTCAATGACCAAGCCGATATCACACCAGCATGCCTCCGCCGGGGATGAAGACAGCCAATCCAGGTACGACCGAATATAGGCGTCAACCGCCGATTCGAACTCCTTGTCCGTCACCAACAATTCGCCGAGGTTGGCGGATTCGATCAAGTCATTCCCTTCCACACCGCGAACTTTGGCTGCAATTGCCTGCCTTGCCGTAGTAAACGACATCGGCGGCTGCATATCAGCTGGGGCAGGCCGGGGGTCGTTCAAGAACCTAGCCGCAGAGAAGATGGTTTCTTCTGGCGAGGACCAATCACGTCGCCGCCATTCAGATGCATAGTCTGCGGCAAGCACGAAGGGATAGTACGAGCGCGCTACGCACGACTCGTCGAGCATCCACCCCTGTAGCTGAGCGCTTCGCGCTTGGCTGTTCGCATGCACTGCCCTGGGCAATCGCCCGCTCTCACGCCGGGAATTTCGTGCCAAGTGGAACTCGAAGTAACTGGTGCATTCCTCGGCCGCCGATTCGTTCGCCAACAGGTAAATCCGGAACTTCTCCTTCTTGGAAGTACTTGTGTTGACTACATCGAATTCGTAGAACCTCTCCCCGCCTGCTTCTACCTCCATGCCGTACTCATGTTCGGACACGCGGCCGATCCGGACCGGCTCGATGTCTTCATCCTGGCTGCTGCCTAGAGCCTCCATGGAAGCTATTTCCACGCCCGGCCGGGCATAGATGTCCAGATAGTGGCGCCCTGTCCCAGACATTTCCAAGGTTGTCTCAATGGGCTTTCCGGGGGTGAGCTTCGGAACTTTTCCCTTCGTAGCCGTCCTTGAGAAAACGATCAGGCCAGGTTCCCACGTAGCGAGTGAGATCAGTTTGAGCGTGGCCTTCCTTGTATCGAGACCGATGGCCTCTACGGCATATTTCACCGGCGATTTGTGCAGGGGAATCGAGTCATCCTCTAGTTCCAATTCGCCTTTGCCGGATAGGATCCACTCCCTCCTGTTGCCTACGCCACCCGGGCCTTCCCGTGTCACACGGACCTGAGGCACTTCAGCATCCTCGGGCAACCGCACGTGTATCCGAATGCGGGCTACATCCTTTACCACGGGCGCAAAGCCCTTCATTTGGATGGCTAGCGGGTTCGCGCACGAAACCTCAATTTCGGCGTTGGGCGCATCCTCCTCTAGCAGCGACTCCCATCGCTGCAACGTTAGTGCCTTCCACCATGCAGGTGGGGGCTCAATGTCATCCGGCGCGTAGAAATAAGGCATTGACCGCTTGAGGGCCGTGACCACTTCGCACTTGCGGCGAATGTGCGCTAGGAATGCATCCAGACTTTCCGACTCCGCTTCATCCCTTGCGCGAGCTTTTAGCTGCTCAATGCCAGTTCCCAGATTCACGCTTTCGAACTTGTCGACCAGCGCGTCAAGCACGGATGACTTGCGATCTGCATCCACCTGACCATCCTCGGAAAGAGGAAACCCTGCAGCAAGACTGATACGAGCATCCAAGGCCATGCCGGAATCACGCAGTTCCCACAGTCCCTCGATCACCTTCCATGCCCCGCTCCTGCTTACTTCATGCTGGCTGGCGGCATCCGCTGCGACGACGGCCTCGTGGACCAGTCGCGTCGCCTGGTCCAATTGCATGGAATCGCCATCCCCAAGGCCCTTTTCCACCATTTCCTGGACAAATGGGTCATGCCACCAAGTGGAAATAGGGGTGCCGCCCTTATGGGCTATAGCAGCGACACCAAATGCCTTGCGGGTGGATTCATGCGTGTCGCTTATTTGCCCGTCGGGTGCAATCAGCGTGAGGAAGGTCCCGCAGCCAGGGGCATTTCGGATACTCGCCAAGCCGTGGAATGAACAAAGGCCCGACTGGCCAACCCCGGCTACGAGGGAACCGTCTGGGACGTCCTCGACTTGGAGCACCACGGGGTAGGAAATTCTCGTGTCATCGGTCGTCATCGCCTCAAGCAGGTGACCATCGCCCGCAAGTAACTCGAACACTTCCCTGAGCATGATTGCCGGCGGGGCGCAGAACACGGCCCGGCATTCGCGACTTCCATCGGAGAGCGATAGAATCTCCGTGGCCATCCGATCCTTGACCCAAGTTGCCATTGCGTGTGCGAGTTTGCTCAAGAGACCACCACTTCAGTTTGCAAAAGGAGGGACAAGCAGCATCCCACTCTCGGCGTCCGGGCTATCTAGCACTAAGCCAAGCATGCGCAATTGGCGGCCAAGGTCGCTATCGTTCAAGCCATGAAGGTCGAATTCGATCCCATACGACCCTAGATGCTTGGCAAGCCGCTGCACCGAGCGCGGACCCTTGACCTCATGTAG
This sequence comes from Rhodanobacter sp. AS-Z3, assembly GCF_029224025.1. Lineage (NCBI taxonomy): Bacteria > Pseudomonadati > Pseudomonadota > Gammaproteobacteria > Lysobacterales > Rhodanobacteraceae > Rhodanobacter > Rhodanobacter sp. AS-Z3. The sequence goes on along the minus strand of NZ_CP119392.1, from coordinate 796,222 downwards.
ACAACAATGAGTCATGGCGAGAACTGATGCAGGTCCGAGCGCAAGCACCCATGCAGCATTTCGCGCCGCGCCGCGCTTCCTGAGGAAATATCCCTGATCGTATCCCCGCAGGGTTTCGTCCATCGTCTGGCGCTGACCGAGTGTGTATTGGGCGAACTCCATCAAATTGGCACCAATCCCCTTCTTGCAGGTTATGGTGCGGGTCTCACGGTCAGACAGTTCGTTGAGTGACTCGATAACCCCTGCATCTACCAGTCCCTTCCGCCGAGCCTTAACGGTCGTTAGAAAAGCACGAATTCCTGATATGGAATCCAAATTGGCTACCGGGATCTTCATCTCGTCCAATGCCCAAAGCACCCGATTCAAGCCGAGTCGCGCGGACAAATATTTGGACGTGTAATCCCGAAGCATGGGAATCGCTGGATGGCCAAAGGAAAGCATCCTTTTCTTCACCGAAAGCACTTGGGATACAACTTCGTCCTCGGAAACTGGCACCTTGGCGCCATCGCTTTCCAGCACTGCACGGGCAATCTTCCATATCCTGTCGTTTACATCGCACAGCCAAAGCACATGGCTCACGGTGCCGAGCCGTAGCACCGCTTCCAGCAAGCTGATCCATTGGCGTCGGGTCATTGCAGGCTTGGCTTGGATGATTCCGTCCAAATCGGCGACGAACTGCTTTGCAGGGTATTGAAATCGCGATCGGTCGGCCGGTGGAAATCCGCCAAGCGCAGGCAATGCCGTGGGCTGCCATTCCGCTCCCGCCTTCCGGCGTAGCTCAAATTCCTCTTGAAGCCAGCGCGCCCATACATCATCGGTGGTGCCGACATCCAGTGCCTCATGTAGGTGTTGCCACGCTTTCGCGGCAGCCTCATCGGAAGACGCCCCCATCTGCACGATCCGCTTCACGAGCTGGCCTGGATTCCAAGGGTTGCCGCTCAATCTAGCCGCGCCCGAATAAAGCGCTGTATCCGGCACAACCGGGGACAGCGACATGAACCGCTTCGAGGATTGCTGCGAAACCTTGGGGCTCTGGACGAGTCGATCCAGAACCGTCCGCCAGGTATCCGGTTGGATCGCGCCGACAGTTGCGTCCTTCTTTTTTGCTTTGTCCGCAGCCTTGCTAAGTTCGTCACCAAGTCCCTTTACTTGTTTCTCAGAAACATCCCTGAAGCCCGATGCTCGATAGAGCGAGGACAACACTACTTCGCCGGTCGAGAACTCCGGGGCCGGCCGGATATTGAACATGGACTTTTCGAACGCTTGATGCGATTTGCCCTGCCCCCATGGCTCCTTGAGGAACTCTTGTTCTGACATCAGACCTGCTCCTTGCGAATCAGGAAAGTCCCGAAATTACGCACGATCACGTCATCCCGTATACCAAGGTGGATCTTGCTTCCTTCGAGTGTCTCCTCATCGCGCACTACCGATCCAGCCAGTTTTGCGCGGGTGGTATCTAGGAGTGCGACGACGGATCGAGGTAACGACGCAGGAACCATTCCTTTCCGCAGGGACGTTGTGGCCTTGAACAATTCGTAGGTCAGGGCGACTGGTTGTGCTGCGGTGCCAGACCCTACGCTTAGAAAACGAACAGGAAACCTTGGCCTGCTGTCATCCAATACTTGAGGCATGGGGCGAACCCTTTGTATGTCAGTCGTCAGTATCACCCGGCGTTCTGGGGGAGGTAGCGGCTCGCCAAATGTCGTGTTCAGGCTAACGACAAAACGACGATCTTTGCTGTTGAGCAGCCCTTCGACTTGCTGGGTTGCCACTTGTAACGCGGACGCGTCGCCATTGAGGACTTGGTTGAATTCAGCCAGGACATCCGAGTCCTTGGTAATTCCGCACCTGACTCCGATGGATCGACGGGCGATGCGACATGCAATAAGCCTAACGAATGCCTGAATCCTTTCGGCCACCGCAGGCTTGCGGCGCCTGGTGGACTCGTCCGAGAGCATCACGTCGGCAACTTCTAGCGCTTTAAGGAGATCAATCTCGATCGACGATAGGCATTGGTACTTCTGGAGGAACCTCCGCGCCTCCTGAATTGAAAGGCTGAAGCGTCGGTCTAGGTCCTCGAACCTGATGGTGGTGTTGGCGCTAACGGCTACTTCCAGTGCGGGACTCGCAAAGGCGGGGTCCAGGTAGCTGCCCATGCCAGCCAGCTGCGTGCGCAATGTAGATGTTGATTCCTTTCTTTTGTCCAACGCGAGGAACTGCTGCAGCGCAACCAGCGCCGGTTGCGTATCCACCTTCAACTCTTTTATATCGCGCTTGAGTGCTGAGGCCTTCTCCACTGGCCAGGCTCCAAACAATGCATGCTGGTATTGGGCCGCAACTAGCTTGAATAGGCCTCGCACTCTCTTCGCCTCTGCTTTCACCGGGTCCCGCTCTTTGGGGGACAGCAACGATGCCGACCACCGGCAGGGGTGGTAAGTGCCAACGCCAGCCGACTCAGTCGTGCCGGCTAGCAAGAAGGCCGTTAGCGAAAAGAGATCCCGAAAGTTCCACCGCTTGCCGCTGGCAATCTCGAACCAGCGCAGTATCTGGATGTACGAGGACCGATGGGGCTCACCGGCGAGTAATTTCCTGTTGATGCAGAACGGGCAATGGTCGCCGGCCTCACAGCTCGCGAATTCAGGCCACATTTCTTCCCTCGTAGCCACATTGAGCACTTGTCGCGCGGCCGATGCAACGCTATTTGTCTCCTCGGCCAGCGACTCCACATCCATTGGCCAGACCCCGAAGCCCGGGTAACCATCAAGAGGCCAACAAGCTATCCCCTTGGCTACCAATGAAGCGGATTGGACTACCTGCTTGATCAATCCCACCACCTTGGAGTCGCCCCGCTCAGTGGACAAGATCAAGGCATCATCCAGTACGCCACGATTGACGCAGGCCATGTAGACATATCCCTCATTCCCCTCCAGCAGCATGCGCATGTCGTTACACACGTGCTCCGCAGGAGTGGCGCTATCTCCTTGTTCGCCCTCGGAGCCATCTTGGACGAGGGCGATTGTCGAGATTCGGCTACATTTCGGGAACTGCGTCTTGTTAGTTTGGACGAGCCGCGGGGTAAGGTCGCCTTCCCCGGAATACTGCGCTGCGAATTCCTCGCGCAGTGCCCCATCTAGTTGCATCGCGGCATCAAGCTCCTGAATCGTGTACTCGATAGCCTCGGTCTTGCCGTTGCCAGGCCCGCCGATCAACAGCACCGCTCTGGGCGTGCCTTCCTTGCCGCTCGCTATGTTCTGGGCCCAGACGGATAGGCGCTTGAGCAACCTTGTCGTGATCACGTCACCGGAGGGGCGGCCACTCCCCTTGTAGAAGAGCTTCTTCACGCCGCCGGCCCTGTCTCCAGACCAATCCAACAATCCTTCAGGATACTTATGCATCACTTCCCCTGCGAAGTCAGTCGCATCAATCAGGCCCTTCCGGGCGCATATCAGCTTGGCGGTTTATACGGTCGTCTTACAAGGGTAACCGACGAGATGTGGGTCCGATCAAATTAGATTCGTGCAGCTTCTGGATTCCCGTCCATAAGTGAGAGGTTGTGGAGAGAGCCGTGCCCCCAGCGGCCTTCGGCGAGCATGTTGACACTGGACTTTCTAGGAATCGGCAGATTTTCGCATGGTCACCATCCTGGTCGACGTACGCATCCAAATTGTCGATCGGAATTATTTTCAGATCTATACCACTCCACGGAGAGCGGTAGAGAGTCCTCGCGCATGAGCTGGCGCCGCAAGCTTCGCTATCGATTGCGTGCCAGCCTTTTGTTTGCTGGTAGCGACCGCGGCGGGAAGGTCATCGAAAATCTGGGTCTCTAAGCGACTCGCATCAGGCGCCTGTTCCAACGCTGCCTTCGTCGTCCTGCGAAGCCGCAATCAAGCTACGGCTGCCGACATCCACGTCGTTACTGCCTCTATTTGGCTCCGTTCGTTTCTTAATCTTCCCAAGCCCCCACGCATAGAGCCCGGCCTCACGGCCGGGCTCTATGCGTTTATGCCGTCATTAAGGAGTTCGTCATGCAACTCGCGCAATCTTTGACTCACACCCGTTACAAGCTCACGGGCGAGACCACCGAACAGGACGTACTCGCCGCAGCCGAAGCTATCCTGAAGTGCCGGCTGGAACGTCAAGGGAGCATTGGCACTCCGATGGACGCCAGCGACTTTCTGCGTATGCGCTTGGGCGCGCTCCTGCACGAAGAGTTTCACGTCCTGTGGCTGGACAACCGCCACCGTATCCTCGATTGCCAGAAGCTTTTCACCGGCACCGTCGATGGGGCGAGTGTTCACCCCAGGGAAGTGGTGCGAGCGGCGCTGGTCATCAACGCCAGTGCGGCAATCCTTGCGCACAACCACCCCAGTGGCATAGCCGAGCCCAGTGCGGCCGATCGGATGCTCACCCACGAGCTTCGTGATGCACTGAGGCTCATTGGTGTCCGTATTCTTGACCACATCGTGGTGGGAAGTGAGTGCGTCAGCATGGCGGAGCGTGGTCTTCTGTGAAGGCCCGCGGCGGTTCAAGAACTTGGATGCAGCACCAATGAGGTTGATCATCCGAACCAAAAGCCAATGATCAGCTCGCCCGCAACTTGATCGAATCTGGCTCGATAGACTGCTATCGGCGGGAGCGGTCCTCCGAAAGGGCGCGCCAAACCGGGTATTCGGCCAGCATCTGCATCGTGCGCAGAATGTTCGGAGTGCCTAGCTCGCAGGCACGTCGCGTGCTGGTTACGGGGAAGGCTGGTGGGGCTCCTTCGCCGTTGCATCCGGTTTGGTCTGGGTCAATTCCAGCTCGCCCTGCGGGGGCTCCGGCGGCAACGGAAGATCCTGCATCCGCACCGTCTTTAAACCATTAGCGGTTGCTCTAGCGATCAACCGCTTGTCGTCGGTATACAGCGTGTGGGCTCCGGCCACCTTGGCGATTGCAAGGATCTGGCGGTCGAACTTCACCTTCGCCTTGGTGTCCTTCGGGCCTAGTTTCTTCCCCAGTGTTGGATCGTTCAGGCAGGCACATTCGACAGCCGCAATCTGGTCGAATGCGACAATGGAGAAGGCGGCCGACTGATTGATTTCGCCCAACAGCTGGACCTTTCCAGGCCCCACGCTGACCATTAGCTCTGCGAGTACAGGGGTGGGCACGACAACACGGACACCCGCTTCGCTCAGGTTCTTGAGCAGCAACTCTACGCGCTCCCGGCACTTCGGGATGGGATCACCATCATTCCCGAGCGGGGCGCTGGCATCAGGCTGGAGGATAAACAGAAGGGTTGCGGTGTCAGCGACGACCATCAGTCTTCATCCCTCTCTTGCGCGATCCGACGCCATGCATCAGGAAGCCACGTCTCCGAGGCCGGCAGGGCCCGTATTCGACCCAGCGCCTCCATCAGAGTCTCCGCGCGAAGTTCCTCAAACTGGTGAGCCTTCAGCGCATCGTAGGACCACTCACCATCATCGTTCCGGGTTGCGCGCACGGTACCAGTCAGACGAATCACTCCCTCGAAGAGGTGGGGCGCAAGCTCACGCGCCAGTCCCCTGGACACCTCGAAGCTCCAGGTCTGTCCATCAGCATCCTGGATCGAGGCATGTGCGGTTTTGTCTTTTCCGCCGATACGGACTAGCTGTCCGTCACGAGAGAATGCCTGGGTGAACGGCCCCAGCTTCGGGGGGCGCGACTCCTTGCGTCCAGGGAACACAAGAATGTTGCTGTTGTTGAGCTTGAGCGTACCCCCGGCATTGTCGCTGCGGAGCATCTCATTGAGCTTCCGGTAGCGGTCCCCCCTCGTGCCCCGAACGCCCATGCGCGCTTCGTTGACGTTGTTGCGAACCTTGATGACGGCAGGCCGCTCCACCTTCACGGCCAGCTTGGCGCTGCCCTTCGTGACCTTCTCGAAGTGGACGTTGTCCTCTTCACCCAGCATGGCGGCCAGTTCTGCCATGTACGCCGCCAACCGAGCCATCGGGATGGTCTCGGGGGTGAAGGCATCTATGCGAAAAACGTAGCGGTCATCGTCCAGCATGGGCGTCTCTTGCGAGGCGGAGTGGGGCCATATGGAAGCACCATGTTATCGCACCCACCGAGACTCTAGTCTTCCACATTCTGAAGCGTCCTCGTTCTTCCGTGTCAGCCGGAAGTAGATGTGGTTGATGATGCCATGGCATGGGTGTCAGGCGTTCTTCAATATATGCCCGCTTCGGGCCAGTTTCTACCAGTCGCAGCTGCGCGGTCGTTGTAAAGCCCGCAAGGGCTGTTATCGGCCGATAGTGAGCTTCTAACTGGATGTCGGCTTCCGACCCTAAGCTGGCTCCCACCTTCCTCATTTGGTCGCCGCAAAGCGGACGCTCAACCGCCTCGGGCGATCCGTGTGCAAAATGACGGTGCGCATTAACCCATGGTGTCTATGCCCTACTACAAGAACATGTCCCCCTGTAGGGTGGTGCGTCGCTTCGTATCTCCTGAGATTCATCGAGCTTAATGAGTAAGACAAGGACAATCTAGAGAAGCCATTCCTGTCATGGGAGAATACGGTGCTCATCAAGCATGACGCAGATAGATCGCGCCTGCTTGGTCAGATGTGGACAAGGCTTGCTAACATCATACTGGGACGTGTTGCTCGAGGATCAGAGGCCATGCACCAAGAAAAAAGAAATCTGCGGTGACATTTAGAAAGAAGCCTTCTACCTCGTCCAGCGGTCGCGCGATACAGCTTGTGCGGGGCGACCCCGACTGTGCAGCCTTCTACCGGTGGATACATGCCGAACTTGTAGCGGCGACCAAGCACTGGCCGCCACCCATCACAAAGCTCCCAAGCGGAAGAACAGGAAACCTCGGCGAATTCCTATCGTACAAAATAGCGCGGGCCAGTGGACTGTATGGCAAGAGCAATGGTTACACCATCGCCATCATGGGCGCGCTGACACCTCTGCAAGACGGGGCACCAACGGGGCTAGACACCACCATCTTGCATCTGGACCCAGGTGGAGATCCGAACAAGGACTGCCTCTTTATCATGGAGGTGAAAACCACTGGCGCCATCAAGTTGACGTATGCCAAAGCGCTCATTGCTGACTACGACAAGCTACTAGGAAAAACTAAGGTTGCAGGGTCGTTGGGGCAACGAATGAACTGGCTTCAGGCCTACCTCATGGAGGTGCATGAGTTCTCCGCTGAGCACCTGGAACGAGTTGGAAACTTCTTCCAGCCCAAGGCGGAGCACTGCAAAGGGATAAGGCTTCTACCTACTCTGGTCCATGACCTTGGCTCCGGGGACATGGCGGCCGTCGTTGCTTTGGATGAGGTTGCAAGGGACATCGAAGGCCTCGGCTGGCGGAAGGAATGCATCGAGCCGTGGAGCATCGCGATAACTAAACTTACCGATTGCCTTCTCCACCTTTCGAATAACGCCGCCTTTAACCCGTGAGTGCTCTGCCAAGCTCGGTCGACTTTCTGAGGAGTGCTGCCTCGTCCGCGGCGAAGGCGAGAAGCGTCACTCCGACGCTTTTTACGCCTGACCCGCTCGATGTGGCCACTGCCCTCAAGTGCATGAACGCCTACCAGATTCGAGTGGATGAGAAGTCCCTCGGACTTCTTGATAGCGAGGAAAATGCCGCGCCGCTCGTTGCCGCCGCAAGGATCTTGCAGTCGACCTCACAGCACGTTCGGCGTTCGGAGGTGCCTCCGGATACTGTAGAGGCTGACGAGCTCTCTTTCCAAGCGGCGCTTGCATTCGCGATGCACGGCAACTTTCCCAGTGCTCGTGCGGCTCTCTCGGACGTCTCGGAAGCGTATCTCGCCTCGAGTGCCATCGTCCGCATGGTGGCCGTAATCTGTGACCCGTGCAGCGAACTGGCCCGCACGCCAACCAAGGAAGGATTTGAGGAGTTTCGCGAGCCGTGGGCGCACTCCCTTCGCGATCCACAGAAGGATGCACGGGTGGCAGCCTTTCAGCGTGCACTGAAGGCTTTTACGAAGGCCGCTATGGCGGGCACGATGGAGGAGGGGGCGTTGCTGCTTGGTGGGCGCATGGCGGCACATCAGGCGAAGCGACTGGCAGTCGCTAACTTGCTCGATGTTGCGCCCGAGATTCCAGCATGGTTCGTGAACAACTCCATCAAGTCGGGCATGGTGACGCTGTTGCCCCCGCAGCATGCGCTCCTGAGCATCAAGCGAATTGCCGCACATGGGCGCAACACCCTGCTTACCTTGCCCACTAGTACCGGCAAGACTTTTGTCGCTGAAGCTTGCATTTCGGCAAGCTTGGCCGACGAAGGCCTTTGCGTTTACGTTGCCCCCTATGTAGCAGTTGGCGAGCAGGTGAAGGAATCACTCAAGAGGCGCTTGGACTCGGAAGTGAAAGTCGTACCGATGTTCGGCGGATTCCAATCGGAGCGCCTGAACATCTTCGCCGATAGCGAAGTCGTCGTTGCCACGCCCGAACGCTTTGACGGCTGGCTCCGTTCCGGCGAGGACGTCGGCAGGCTCCGCACCGTTGTGTTCGATGAGATTCACATTCTCGAAAACGGCGTTCGTGGTGCTCGCGTCGAAGGCGTGATATCTCGGCTCAGGCTTTTACAGCGAAACAATCCTCAGATACGAATCATGGGGCTTTCTGCCGTATTGACCGAGCCTCAGAGGGTATGCGACTGGCTTGGTGTCGAGGCTTGCGACTTGCATCAGATTGGCTGGCGACCGACAGCTCGCAGACTGGCGATGTGCATGGCGAACGGAGACATGTATTGGATTCATGGCAACGACGCCTTGAGGCCATCCACTGTGGAGGCCACGGCAGTCATATCTGCGCCCGTTAAGGTTTCACTGCCGGGGGAGATTAAGTACGGCTTGTTCGCTAAAGTCAACGAGAAGAGCGCGGCGCAGAACGTTGCATCCCTCGCCCAAGACCTGCTCAAACGCTTGGCTTCTCCTGGGTTGGTGGTCTGTCCCCGGAAGGTAGACACAAGACTGCTTGCCAGAACACTTATTGAGGGACTTGAATACGCCCTTGATGAGGATGTCCAGGCTACGGCAAATAGCATTCTGGAGCGTTATCCATATCTGGACTCCTTGGTCAACAGCTTGCGACACGGAATGGCCTATCACAACGCGTCGCTGCCGTACGACGTTCGGCGGGATATCGAGCGCCTAACGCGAGCCCGAAAACTGTCTGTCGTCTGCGCGACGACAACGCTGGCCGAAGGAGCCGACCTGCCGTTTCGTTGGACCATCGTTTCGCACTGGCTCATCAGCATGCAGGGAAGCGGCATGCCCATGAAGTCGATGACATTTCGTAATATCGCCGGACGCTGTGGGCGTGCGGGAGCCTTCTCAGAAGGAGACACGGTCCTTTTCGATAACTTAATGGGTCCTCCGTCGACGACCACTCATCGTTCCAACGCAAGCAGCATGAAAAGAGTCATGTTTTCGTCTTCTCCGCTTGCGTCGACGTTAGGCAGCGACTGGGCTGACACGCCAGAGCTTGGTCAGAAGCTCCTGGAGGCGACGTTCAGCTCGCAGTTGCTTGCTTGCATCGGTGAACACCCTGATGGTGACGACATCGTCTCCGAGTTCGTGGGAGCTTCCTACGCGGGAAAGACTGATGGCGCGGGCAACATCCGCCGAATTTTCGATGCCACGCTTGGCGATGTTCTGGACAACGCTCAGTCCGGCGGGGCACTAGCCGTCATGAACAGTCCGATTCGACTGACGGAGTTTGGGCAAGCCGCCAACCTCAGTGGCTTTTCGCCGAAGACGTGCCGCCTGATGGTTCAGTTCCTCTCCTTGAACGAGTTCAAACACGGGGCACCACTTTTCGCCGAGCTGTTAAGTTGCTTCAATGCCGTTCCCGAACAATCAAATGAGGTTCTCCGCAAGATTTTCTCAGGCAACTCGCACAGAAACGTACTCACCGCTGAAAATCTTGAAGGGATGCTCACAAAACTCCTGGCGCCGATGGATAGGAGGCAGGTCTTTAACGATTTGCGTGACCCCAAGTCTAAGGCTCAACCAGACACTGTGGAAACGATGTTTGAGGACTTCGTCTCGTTCATCGACAGCGTTGTCGGAAACTTTCTCCCTTGGCTTCTTCGAGGACTCGAGAGCCTCAGTGCCCATGGCAGCGATACGGCGGCTGGTATTGAGTGGGGGGAATTTGCTCGTGACGTCGAGAAACAACTTAGCGCCATGGGCGGGCCACCAGAGCCGGACGAGCCGCTCGTTTCGGTGGAATAGGCTGACGCCCATGTTCGGCAACGTGGCTATCTCTGCGGGTGACAGCGCCAGGACCGGCGCCTGCGCGCATCGATCGATGATTGCCGGTCTGTAAATTTTGGCGATCCGCAGGCGGCACATATCTGCGCTGTAGCTGCGCCTTATTGCGGGTCTCTCATACACGGACCACATAGCGCAACGGGAGACCAAGCAGCGTGCCGCAAAGCCGTCGGTCGCAAACGCCCGCTTCTGGCCGGCCGGTTGCCGCCGTTCGATTGTGCTCGCTAAAGATCATGGTGGTCGACGAGTTGGTAATTTTCGATCGGTCAGGTGACGCACTTGTTCCTGCGCGGGCACTTCGATCAAAGGAATTTTAGATCCATATTACTCATGTGAAGCCGGTAGTCATCGGCTTCGCGTTTGGACGCTCCGCGTCGCAGCGTTCGCAAGGGAAACCTGACTCATGACAGGAAAACTCGACACGATCTACTGCGTCCTGATGGTGGCTACTGCGGTTCTGGTGGGCATCGCCCGATGCACCCGCTGTAGTGACTTCAAAGCCTCCTGATCCAACGCGTCACAAGCACAGCGCACAAGGCCCGGCATGTCCGCGCCTTGTGCGTTTTTATGCCACCCACCTACGAGGAAACGACAATGCACTTGGTTGAAACCATGGCCTATGCCGGCGAGAAGCCGTGGCATGGGCTGGGCAACAAGCTCGCCCCGCAGCAGCCTATCGAGGTCTGGAAGAAGAACGCGGGCATGGACTGGCAGATCGAACAGTCTGAAGTCCGTTACATCTCCGGCAGCAACAACGTCGGCGTCATCAACGCTTTCCCGGAACAGAAGGTGCTGTACCGCTCCGATACCAAGGCCCCGTTGGCGGTGGTATCCAAGCGCTTTCACGTGGTGCAGCCGGGCGAGATCCTGGAGTTCTATCGTGACCTGACCGCCTGCAACGGTTTCGAGCTGGAAACGGCAGGCGTGCTGCGCGAAGGCCGCAAGTTCTGGGCGCTGGCGAAGACGGGCCAGAGCACGACGCTCAAAGGCCGCGACCGGGTAGATGGCTACCTGCTGTTGGCCACAGCCTGCGACGGGACACTGGCCACCACGGCGCAGTTCACCTCGGTTCGCGTCGTCTGCAACAACACGCTGCAAATCGCGTTGGGGAACGCCAGCAGCGCGATCAAGGTGCCGCACCGCAGCCAGTTCGACGCGGACGCGGTCAAGCGCCAGCTGGGGATCACCGTGTCGTCTTGGGATGGCTTCGTGGTCCACATGAAGGCGTTGGTCGATCTCCCAGTCGATCCCGACTCGGTGGAAGGTCTGCTGCGCCGGGTGCTCACCTACGCGGCACCGGACGGCAAACCCCCAGTGGTCAACGAACAGGCACTTGCCACGGTTCGCTCGCTGTACGAAGGCGGCGGTCGCGGCGCGCTGATGGCGTCCAGTCGGGGTACGGCGTGGGGCCTGCTCAACAGCGTGACCGAGTTCGTCGATCACCACCGCCGGGCGCGCAGCGACGATCACCGTCGTGATGCGGCCTGGTTCGGCCAAGGGGCGCAGATCAAGCAGCATGCCTGGGACGAAGCGATGAAGCTGGTGGCCTGAGGGGGCGTGCCATGGGACTGGACATGTATCTGGAAGCCCAGCGACACGTGGCGCCCAGCGATCCCCGAACGGAACCGATGCGCCGTGCCATTGGCGCGGCCATCGGCTATGTGCCACCGAAGGACAAACCAGAATACGACGCCTCTTTGCTGGAGGTCTGTGGCGTCACGGTGCGCGTCGGCTACTGGCGCAAGTTCGTGGCCTTGCATCAATGGTTCGTGGGCAACGTCCAGGGAGGACACGATGACGACCGCCCCGCCTACGTTTCGGTAGAAACCTTGATGGAGCTGGAGGAACAGCTCGAACAGGTCGGCGATGACCCTGCGAGTGCCAGTGGGTATTTCACGGCCGAAGAGGATGAAACGCTGGAGGAAAGTGATGTCGACTACACGCTGAAAGTCCTTCATCACGCCAGGCGGTTGCAGGAGCAAGGCTGGGACATCACCTACCGCGCCAATTGGTGAGATCCGCACAAGCAGGAGATTCATCCTTGATGCAAACGACATAACGCCCGGCCCTCTGGCCGGGCTTTTTCTTTTGGGAGAACCACGATGAAAAAGCGATCTGCCTTGCGATTGATCGATACACGCACACTCGACCGGGGCCAATGGCTGGAAGTACGTCAAGGCGGTATCGGCAGCTCCGATGCCGCCACCGCGGTCGGCTTCAATCCTTACAAGAGCCCGCTGGAGCTGTGGGCGGAGAAAACCGGGCGCGTTGTCGCCCATGCGGAGAGTCCCGGCATGGAGGATCCGCGCTACTGGGGCACGCTGCTCGAACCTTTCGTGGCTACCGCCTACCAAGAGAAGACCGGGCGCAAGGTCAGGCGCGTCAACGCCGTGCTCCAGCACCCTACCTTCAACTTCATGCTGGCCAACATCGACCGGGAGGTCGTGGGCTCTCCGGACGTGCAGATTCTGGAGTGCAAGACGGCCGGTGAGTTCGGCGCGCGGCTATGGAAGGACGGGGTGCCGGAATACGTCCAGCTGCAGGTGCAGCACCAACTGGCTGTGACGGGCCAGCAAGCAGCGGACGTGGCTGTGCTGTTGTGCGGGCAGCAGTTGGAGATCCATCGAATCGAGCGGGACGACGAGGTCATCGCCCGTTTGATCGTGCTGGAGACGAAGTTCTGGGAGAGCGTGCAGCACGACATCGAACCATCTTCCGATGGCAGCGAGTCATCCGCGCGGGCGCTACGCCAGCTCTATCCCGGCAACGACACGTCACTCGACTTCACGGACGACGAAGCCCTGTGCCAGACCTTCGCATCGCTGTCGGCGCTGAAGACCGAGCTGGACGAGAAAGAACAGGTGGCCGAGCAGCTCAAGCAAGCCATCCAGCAGGCGATGGGGGACGCCAGCAAGGCGCTGTTTGCTCACGGCGAGGTGACCTACAAGCGATCAAAGGATGGCACCAGCGTCGACACCAAACGGCTGGCAGCCGACCACCCCGCCCTGGCTGCGCAGTACACCGTACCCCGCGCCGGTTCACGGCGGTTTGTGCTGTCTCTCTCACCCGATGCCACTGAAGGAGTTTCCCCATGTTGAAAGGTTTGGCTATTACCCCGCCCGTCTTGGGGCGGATTTCCATTGGCCGTGTAGTGGAGCGCAACGGCAAGCGCCTGCCAGAGAAGGACGACCAGTTCACCCTGACCAGCCAGGTACAGGGACGCGACGGCTGGCTGCTGCACCCGCTGGACGAGAAGCTGCGCAAGGAAGCGGAAGGCCACAAGCTGCGTGCCATCCCGGTGCGGCTGCTGTTCAACGACCCAAGCCTCAACCTGCGGGCGGACTACTCGCTATTCGATCGCATGACCGGTCGGCCGCTGTGCGTGGGCAACGGCGAAACGTGTCGACGCACAAGCAAGGAAGGTGTGACCAGCTTGCCCTGTCCGGGGCCGGGGGCTTGTTCGTTCGCCGATGGGGCCTGCAAGGCCTACGCGCGCCTCAACGTGGTGATCGGCGATGGCGAGGACGATGCGCTGGGCAGTTTCGTGCTCAGAACGACGTCCTACAACACCATCCGTACGCTGGCGGCACGGCTGGAGTATCTCCGTGCCGTATCGGGTGGACGGCTAGCCTGTCTGCCGCTGGAGCTGAAGCTGCGCGGCAAGTCCACCACGATGAGCTATGGCACGCCGATCTACTACGTGGATCTCGTGGTACGCGCCGGAATGACTTTGGCACAGGCCATCGCGCAGGCGAAGGAGCTGGACGAGCAACGGCGTGTCAGTGGGTTCGACCAGGCGGCGCTGGACGAGTCGGCACGCAGGGGCTTCGCCAACGGTGCGTTCGAGGAGCTGGAAGAAGACGTACCGGCCGTGGTGGAGGAGTTTTACTCGACAGCCAGCCAGCCGCCCACGAATACAGTTGAACCGAAGACCGACACGCTGCGCAATCGCCTGGCCGAGAAGGTCGGCCAGGCTTCCACTCACTAACCCTCAAGGAGACCGTCATGTTCAAGATCATCGGTGCCGTCGTGGTGTACAGCTTTGCCATTTTCGGCCTGGTAAGGGCACTCGAAGCACGTACATCGGCGCATGGTTCATCGCCTCACGAGGAGGACACCGCGGCCTGATGCGCCATTGCAAGGCAACTGACATCGCATGGGTGAGGCATCACGGCCTCACCCATGCGATTCAAAATACGTCCATTTATTTTTTTGCAAACGACTAGCTGTCTGCACATCTTCAACTCAAATCGTGGCTGGTCGGACATCGCGAGGAGGCGGAGCAGCTTCCTCATGGGTAGGCACTCCATCTGCCGTACCTTGGCCAGCATCTCATCATTCAAGTCAGAGTTGCTTTTGAAAGAGTTGCTTCCTGATATCGAAAGGCTGACGGTATCTCTTGCCCGATCTATCGGTAAAAGCTTACGTTGCTGATAGCTACAGTATGAGGAGATCGTCCTTCGCAATGTCCATGCATCAGATCGCTGATGGCCACTGTGCAGTGGTGGTCGTGCCTAATGCGCTTGGTAAGCGCACATACCGTTTCCGCATTTTGATGGATTGAAATAGGGCGAAATCAACTCACAGGCAGGCCAGCGAAGGTGACTTCGCTGGCCTTTTTATTAGCTGAGAAAAAAGGGTAGTACGCCATGGCCAGTTTTCATCATCAACTAAAATCAGGTGGGAAGGGAAAGGGAGCGCAACAGTCGGACTACATCGCCGGTGAGGGGCGACACAGTAGCCGTGAAGATGTCATCGAGACCGGGTACGGAAACATGCCGAACTGGGTGGAGAACGATCCGTGGTGGTTCTGGAAGGAGGCAGACACCTACGAGCGCAAGAATGGCTCGGTCTATCATGAACACGAGATCACGCTTCCCTGCGAGTTGACCTTGGATCAACAGATCGAGTTGGCATCGAGACACATCGCTGACATTGCCGGTATCAAGCCGTTTCAGTACGCCATCCACGAAAAGCTCTCCTCTCTGGAAGGCATCGTCAATACTCATCTCCATCTCATGGTCTCTGATCGCATGCCGGATGGCATCGAACGTTCACTTGAACAGATGTTCCGGCGATACAACCCGAAGTATCCGGAACGGGGCGGTTGCCGGAAGGACAGCGGCGGCATGAACCGGATGGAGTTGCGAGATTCGGTGCTTGGACTGAAGAAGCAAACAGCGATGGTCCAGAACGACGCTCTGGCTCGCTACGGGCACGAAGCACGTGTGGATCATCGATCCTTGAAGGAGCAAGGCGTGAATCGACAGCCTGAGCGTCATCTCGGGCCTGCGAGAGTTCGCAAAATGCCCGTTGAGGCTAAGCATGAATACGTTGCCGCTCGGTATGCGAGGAAGAATCGTTCGGGCTAGCCCTGAGAGTCCGTGAGTTTTCCCCTACCGCGTTAAATCGACGACCATCTCCACCATTCGCTGCGCAGGGACACGGGTGCTGGAAAAGCGACCGATGAACTGTTTAACGAGTTGCCCATCCCCGCGCCGCAGGCAAGGCAGGAAACAAAGCGCGGGGCGCGCGTGCAGCAGCCCAACCGCGCGCAGATGGAGTTTCGTCCGGTCGACCTGGAAAGCCTGCTGCCGGTCGATCACACGGCACCTCTGGTGCGGGGTTTCGTCGAGCAGAAGGATCTGCTCCTTATGGCGCTTGCCCTCTTCCTCTTGCCGCAAACTCGGATCCACCCCCAACCTGGGGCGCTCGCATGAGATGGCCAGACTGCGTTGCAACTTGCAGGCGACTCGGCCTTTTCCTCACGCTATCCAGAATGGTCTGGCGACTCGGAGTAACCACCAATCGACTGTTTATTCCTGTCACTGGCATCGCACGCCGGGCTAGGCTTTTGCTGGTGAAACCCGCGTCATTGCTGGGATGGTCAGGATTTCCGGCGGTAAGTTTCCTGCCAGTAGAAGTTTACTGGCAGCGGGTGTACGGCAGCCAGGGCACCGTGTGACTAACCTTGGCGCTCCCAAGTAGCGACCGAGGTGCCAATGAAAGATGCGTGCGAGACGCCGATGGAGTGGATGACCGTGCTCGAGGTCTGCGCTCGTCGCAAGTGCTCGCGATCAACGCTGTACGAAGAAATCAAGCGAAGCAAGAAGTCGGGCGGATTGGCGCCCATGCCCTACCCGTTTAAACGGGGTCGGCGAACGTACTTCGTCGCTGCGGAGATCGATGAGTGGCTTCGAGCCATCGTCACCAACGCGCGTAACTAGAAATAAATGCCCTCGCGTCGAGGCGCTGACTTCCCGCAACGCGACGCACGGCATCCCCTAGCATTTGCTGGGAATCAGTCGCCCGCCCCCGGCCATACCACGGGGGCGGGTTCTCGCTCTTTTTGTAAGAGTGTTATGCGCGATAGCAATGCGCGATAACACAATCAAATTGCACACCCTTCTGCTGACTCCGTCTCGTGGAAGGAGTTGGTGTACGAAGGGAAAAAATTATGAGCAAAACGCGTGATGAGGCAATGGCTATCGAAGCCACGAAATACACAATGCGCCTCCGGCAGGATGAGCCTAATGAGCAAGGTGAGTATGAAGAGCACCTTTACACGTTCCCTGCCTACGACACCGTTGTCCGGTTGATGGAGCTCTACAAGATGGTGGCGAAGGTAGTGAGCCGAAATGCACCGCTGTTTCGTTGGAAATCGGGGCGCGTGCCGCTTCGTTTGTTTGGCATCCATGGCTGTACCGAGGGTCATGTTGCGCCCACGCAGCTCGGCAAGGAACTGTTGCAGTATGCGAACGAGAACATGGAAGGCAATCGTCTCCAGTTTCCCAAGCACGAGTTTCATCCAATCATCGAACTCTTTGGCCGGTACGCCCGCCAGATCGATTCATACGTCGGGGTGCCGACAGAGGAGGGGTGTGCCAAGCTCAATGAGTGCGTCGAAGCCATGCGTGCGGAGGCTCGAACCGCGGTTTTTCAAAATAGGCGTGATCGTCACCTGCGTGCGAGTCGTGAGGCGACCAAGGGAGTCCTTGCTCTTATCGACGCGCTGTTCCGCAGGCGTAGCCGCATTCTCGTGGTGCGCCTTGAACTGTCTTACCGTAAGGGCACGACATCGCTTGTACCGCGCTCGATTAACGACCTGTTCTACCACGTCAGCGAGCGGCAGGCTCGCGATCACCGCGACGCGCTCATCCGGTTTTTGAAGAGGGAGTATCAAGTTCCCCTCCTGACGTATGCGTGGAAGGAAGAGCAGCTACAGTTCACGTCGAACTGCTATCAACTACTCCTCTTCTTCGATGGCAGCGTAGCCCACGACGGGTTCAGCGTGGGCCAGCAGATCGGCGAACACTGGGTCGATGCCATCACTGGTAGCAAGGGGCGGTTTCACAACTGCAACGCCTCGAAGCACTGGGATCAGGGTGTCGGCATCATCAACGACTACGACACCGTCAAGATCAAGGCGTTGAAGGAGCGAGTCGTGCCGTATCTGACGAAAGTCGACTACTTCGTGCGGCTCGTCAGCAAAGGACGCATCTTCGGCAAAGGTGGGTTGCCCAAGGCAGAGGGCAACAAGCGTGGCCGGCCTCGTAAGCGCCCCTTTGTCCTGTGACTAGCGCAGGGGAAGGCCTTCCCGTTTCAGCCGTTCTTCGTAGGCTTTCCTGACCACGTTGCTCTGCGTTTTTCCGAGCCATCGCTTAATCGTGTTCGTGAGGTTTTTCCCAGCATGGTTCGCTAGTTGAGAGCCTTTCAGTTCATCGGGATGATCACGAATGTAGTTCCGGACATCAGGGGCTAGCCACGTGGCAAGCTTGAACTGTGCAGCAAGCTTGGCCTTGGTGATGCCCGGCCCAAGAATAAGGCCGGCGCAGTAGTCCAGGACGGGCTGCCCCTTATGAGCGGTAGTCCGCCCGCCTTTGCTAGTTGCCTCGCTCACTGCTTTCGTTTTAGGCCTCGAATCGTTCATCGCCCCACGGAGCCCGCAGGCTTCATTGAAGAAGTGCTTAGCCTCGTCTTGATTACCTTCATCAAGGGCGAACTTGGCGCGGGCAAGCAAGATCCATACATCGGCATCCTGCTCGAACAGGTGGTGATCGTCGAAGCATTCGCGCAGAGCGGAGTGCTCGATCAACCATTCGCGCTGCTGATGATTCTCTAAGGTGCACGCGGCTTCGATAGCTTTAGCCTTGTAGGATCTGTCGAACGACGGCGACCAATCGCCACTTAAACGCCAGTCAAAGTGCGCAATTTCCTCAGCCAAGGTGCGTTGTGGTTGCTCGCATCCGTAGACCCCGGTTTTACTGACCACTTTTTCACCACGTCTAACTGTTATTAGGATCCCGTTGGGTACCTGGCGAGTGTCTATTTTCTCTCGTGCCTTGCCCTTTTTCTTCGACATGGCGATGAACTCCGGTGAACGTCGGGCGAGGCAGGAACCTGTACATTCAACGCTGGGAGTGTTTCAGGGCGACTCAGTATACTGGCCTCGTCGGCATCAGCCCTCCCCGACCTGAAGGCTCAGCAGAAGTGAGTCAGATTGCGAGTCAAATACGCAACACCTCTGGTGAATCCATCCGTTCTACAACGACTTGCATCGACTATTCGATTGCTGGTGGGCACCATTTGGCAGTCCAAAGTCGTCCATTGCGCCGACACACCGCGACTCCCGCTACCGTGCCACTCGCATCAGCTCTGCTCTATGAACAGCGTGGCCGGATGCTCCAGCAGTTGTTTGAGCCGTTGCACGAATTGCGCGGCGTCGTAGCCGTCGACGATGCGGTGATCGAATGACGAGGACAGGTTCATGACCTTGCGGATCGCGATCTGGCCGCGATACACCACCGGCCGCTCGACCAGTTTGTTGGGGCCGATGATGGCTACTTCGGGCTGATTGATGATGTGGGTGGCGTTGATGCCGCCCAGCGCGCCCATGCTGGTGATGGTGATGGTGGAACCGGACAGTTCATCGCGCACGGCCTTGCCTTCGCGTGCCACGCCAGCGAGTCGCGCTACTTCGGTAGCGCTCTGCCACAGGTCGAGTGCGCCGGCATCGCGAACCACCGGCACCAGCAGGCCGCTGGGGGTCTGCGTGGCGATGCCGATGTGCACCTGCTGGTAGCTGCTCAGGATACCGGCCTCGTCATCGTAATGACTGTTGATCTTCGGAAATTCGGGCAACGCGCAGGTCAGTGCGCGCATGAAGAACGGCAGCAAGGTGAGCTTGGGTTGTTGCGGCTGGCGACGCTCGTTCAGATGCGTGCGCAGGTCTTCCAGCTCGGTGAGGTCCAGCTCTTCGACATAGGTGATATGCGGAATGCGCCGCTTGGCTTCCTGCATGCGCTCGGCAATCTTGCGGCGCACGCCGACGATGCGCGTTTCGGTGATGCCGCCCGGCGACGGTGTCGGCCGCGAGCGCGTTGCCACGGGAGCGACGACGGCGCCAGCCGTGTGTGCATCAAGATCCGCATGCGTGACGCGTCCGGACGGGCCGCTGCCAACCACGGCTTTCAGCGCCACGCCGATTTCACGAGCGCGGCGACGTACCGCAGGCGAGGCCAATGGACGGCCAAACGCGTGCTCCGGTTCGCTCGCTTCCACCTCAGCGGGTGCCTCGACCGACGTCATCACCGTGGCTTCTGCAACGGCAACCGGCGCGGACTCGGACGCTTCACCGTCGATCCGGAAGATCACCAGCGGCGCACCGACCGCGCCCATTTCTCCGGCCTGGCCGTGCGTGGATACCACCACGCCAGCCACCGGCGAAGTGATCTCGACCACCGCCTTGTCGGTCATGAGGTCGACCAGTCGCTGGTCCTCCTCGACGCGATCACCGGGCTTGACGTACCAGTCACCGATTTCCGCTTCGGTGGTGCCTTCACCCACGTCGGGAAGCTTGAAGATGTAGTCAGCCATCAGACGGCCTCCACGGCACGGCGCAGCGCGGCGATCACCCGCGCGGGCGAGATGAAATAGTCCCATTCGAACGCATGCGGATACGGCGTATCCCAGCCGGTAACGCGCTCGATCGGCGCTTCCAGATGGTAGAAACAATGCTGCTGGATCAGCGCCATCAACTCACCGGCAAAGCCCGAAGTCTGCGGTGCTTCATGCACGATAACGCAGCGGCCGGTCTTGCTGACCGAGGTAACAATGGTTTCGAGATCCAGTGGCACCAGGCTGCGCAGATCGATCACTTCGGCATCGATGCCGCTCTCTTCCACCGCTGCCAGCGCCACGTGCACCATGGTGCCGTAGGCCAGTACGGTGACCGTCTTGCCGGGGCGACGAATCGCCGCGACGCCCAGCGGCACGGTGTAGTGGCCTTCCGGTACTTCGCTGGCCGGATGCTTCTGCCACGGTTGCAGCGGGCGGTCGTGGTGACCGTCGAACGGGCCGTTGTAGATGCGTTTCGGCTCCAGGAAGATCACCGGATCATCGTCTTCGATTGCGCTGATCAAAAGGCCCTTGGCATCGTACGGGTTGGATGGAATGACCGTCTTCAGGCCCGGCACGTGGGTGAAGATCGCCTCCGGGCTCTGGCTGTGCGTCTGGCCACCCATGATGCCGCCGCCGTAGGGCGAGCGCACGGTGATCGGCGCCCAGAACTCGCCGCCGGAGCGATAACGCAAGCGCGCCGCCTCCGACACCAACTGGTCGTAGGCCGGGTAGATGTAATCGACGAACTGGATTTCCACCACCGGGCGCAGGCCGTTCGCGCCCATGCCGATGGCGGTGGCGACGATGCCGCCTTCGGCGATCGGCGCATCAAAACAACGCGACGCACCGTACTTGCGCTGCAGCCCGTCGGTAGCGCGGAACACGCCGCCGAAGTAGCCGGCATCCTCACCGAACACCAGCACGGTCGGGTCGCGCTCCATCATGACGTCCATCGCCGAGTTCAGCGCCTGGATCATGGTCATCGTGGCCATCAGCCTTCCACCTCTTTACGCTGACGTTGCAGTCGCCAGTCGGGCGACTTGAATACCTGCTCGAACATCTCGCCCACCGGCGGCTTGGACTGGCCGAGCGTGCCGACACTTTCGGCTTCGCGCGACGCGGCGCGCACTTGTGCGGTCAACTCCACTTCCATCGCCTGGTGCTGCTCTTCGGACGACTCGCCCAGCTTCAACAGGTGCTGCTTCAGGCGTGCCACCGGATCGCCCATCGGCCAGTGCGCGGCCTCGTCCTTGGGACGGTATTTCGAGGGATCGTCGCTGGTGGAATGGCCTTCCGCGCGATAGGTGTAGAACTCGATCACCGTTGCGCCCAGGCCACGTCGTGCGCGCTGCGCCGCCCAGTCGGTGGCCGCATGCACGGCGAGAAAGTCATTGCCGTCCACCCGCAGCGCTGGCAGGCCGTAGCCGATGCCGCGCGCGGCAAACGTGGTCTGTTCACCACCGGCAATGCCCTGGAAGCTGGAGATCGCCCACTGGTTGTTGGTGATGTTGAGGATCACCGGCGCGCGATACACCGCGGCGAAATTCAGTGCGTGATGGAAGTCGTAGGTGGCGGTGGAGCCGTCGCCAATGAAGGCCGCCGCAATATGACCGTTCTGCTTGTACGCGTTCGCCATTGCCCAGCCCACCGCCTGGCAATACTGCGTACCGACATTGCCGGACAGCGAAAAGAAGCCGTATTCCCGTGCCGAATACAGAATCGGCAGCTGGCGGCCCTGCAACGGGTCGCTGGCGTTGGAGTAGATCTGGTTCATCATCTGCACCAGCGGATAACCGCGGGAAATCAGGATGCCCTGCACGCGGTAGGTCGGGAAGAACATGTCGTCCGTGGTCAGCACCATCGCCTGCGCGCAGCCGATCGCCTCTTCGCCGGTGCACTTCATGTAGAACGAAGTCTTGCCCTGACGCTGGGCGCGGAACATGCGATCGTCGAACAGACGCGTCAGCACCATCGCCCGCAGTGCGCGGCGCAGCGTGTCGCCATCCAGCCCCGGATTCCAGGCACCGCCGGCATCGCCGTTTTCGTCCAGCACGCGGATCAGCCCGTAGGCCAGTTCGCGCATGTGCTCGGGCGACTCGTCTACCGCAGGGCGGCGCGCGCTATCGACGCCGGGGAAGTTCAGCCGGCTGAAATCGGGTTCATCACCGGGGCGACAGTGCGGTTGCGGCACCGCGATCGCATCGGCGGGCACCTGCTCAAGGGAGGGATCTGCGGGCTGGGTCATGGCATTCCGGTGGCCGCTGTCGCGCTGGACAAGAATCCTCATGATCGCACCGTCGCGCAGGAATTGTTTTGCTGTTTTGCGAAGGCCACGGCGCCTATCTGGAAATTCATCCTCTAGAATCCAGCAACTTTAGGACGAGATCAGCGCCATGCTGGACGATATTGATTTGGCTCTGCTGCGCGCGCTGCAGGCCGAGCCCGAGCTGTCGATCCAGCAACTGGCCGAGCGCATCAACCTGTCGCACACGCCGTGCTGGCGGCGGCTGAAGCGGCTCGAATCCAGCGGGGTCATTCGGGGCCGCGCCGTGTTGCTCGATGCAGCCGCGCTGGACCTCCCGATCACCGTATTCGCCGAAGTCAAACTGAAGCAGCATGACGAGGACACCCTGAGCCGGCTGGAAGATGCGGTCGCGAGCTGCCCGCCAATCGTCGAGTGTTTCTCGATGAGCGGTGACCGCGACTACATTTTCCGTATCGTCATGCAGAGCGTGGCGCAGTACGAACAATTTCTGAAGAAGACCCTGTTGCACCTGCCCGGGGTGGCGTCGATCAGCTCCAGCTTCGCGCTGAAGTGCGTAAAGCTGACTACCAGCCTGCCGATCTGAGGCAGGTGCCGGCTTCTGCGGGCCGGTGACCTGCCCGGTCGCCGATGCATCCGAACGCCGAAAACTGCCGTATGACAGCGTTAGAAGGCACACCCTGGGTTGGGCGTGCCGCCGAGGCCGTGGGCAGGAAGTTGCGTATGATGGGTCAAGATCAATCTGTCGCCGAGGTCACGCCCTTCCGGGCGAAACGATTCGTGTCTGCTTCCACCAGCAACCCCGCACCCGATGCACAGTACTGGGCGACGCAGATGGTCGGCGTGTCGGTACAGCGCGATCGCGCCTGCTTCATGCGCATTTACGACTACTTCGCGCCACGCCTGCAGCGCTACCTGCAAAACCTTGGCGTGCCCGAGTCGATGTCCGACGAACTGGTGCAGGAAGCGCTGCTGACGCTGTGGCGCAAGGCCGCCCTGTTTGATGCCACCCGCGCCAGCCTCAGCACCTGGCTGTATCGCGTAGCGCGCAATCTGTACATCGACCATGTGCGCAAGCAACCGCACTGGTTGCCGATTCAGGACGGTCTGGACCGGCTCGACCTTGGCGAGTCGGATCGACGTGATTCGCAACCCGAGTCATCTTTCGACCAGGACCTGTTGAAACAGGCGATCGATCGCCTTCCACCCGTGCAGGCCAAACTGGTTCGCATGTGTTACCTCGAAAGCAAAAGCCACAGTGAAATTTCTCGTGAACTTGATATGCCCCTGGGCTCGGTCAAATCCTCCTTGCGGCGTTCGTTCGTCAAATTGCAGGCCAGCATGAGGGCCGTGGCATGAAGATGAACCACCATCTGGACGACGCCACCCTGGTCAGCTACTCGGCCGGCGCGCTGCCGGCAGCGCTGGCGGTGGTTGCCTCGGCGCATCTGGAGCGCTGTGCCGAATGCCGTCAGCATCTGCTTGACGCCGACCAGATCGGCGGCGTGCTGATGCAGCAGCAGCGTGCAGACGCGCCTGCGGAGGATGCGCGCGCCGCGATGCTGGCGTTGCTTGATGACCAGCCGGCGGTGGAGCAGATCACGCTGCCGGTCGATGTGCTGGAACAGCGCGATCCCGACCGCCTGCCCAGTGCGCTGCATCCATGGTTTGGCAACTCCATGCGCGCGTTACGCTGGCGCCGGGTGGCGCCGGGTGTGCAGCGCATCCTTGCCATCGGGATCGGCGGCGGCGACTTGATGCTGCTGCGCATCGCACCGGGCAGCAAGCTGCCGTTGCACAGTCATGCCGGCAATGAGCTGACGATGATTCTGGACGGTGCTTACGACGACATGCTCGGTCATTTCGGCCCGGGCGACGTGGCCGATCTGGACGGCGAAACCCTGCACCAGCCGGTGACCTCCCCGGGCGTGCCCTGCATCTGCGTGGCCGCCACCGACGGGCCGCTGAAGTTCTCCGGCTGGTTCGCCCGCACGCTGCAACCTCTGTTCGGCTTCTGACCAACATGCTGCCTGGACGGAACTCCCGCCGATGAGCACGGCGCTGGTGCTGTTTCGGCGCGACCTGCGCCTGACCGACAACCCGGCGTGGAGCGCCGCTTGCGCCGAGCACGCCCAGGTGTTGCCCGTGTTCATCCATCCCGATGACGATGGCCCCTGGACGGCCGGCGCGGCCAGCCGCTGGTGGCTGCATCATTCACTGGCTGCGCTGGATCAGGAATTGCGCCACACCGGCGGCGCGCTGCATTTGCGTCGCGGTGAACCGCTGCGGGTTCTGCGCGAGTTGATCGCGCAAAGTGAGGTAAGCGCGGTGTACTGGAACAGGCTGTACGAACCGGCCACCGTCGCTCGCGACACACAGATCAAAAGCGTGCTGCAGGAAAGCGGGATCGCCGTGCACAGCCACAACGCCGCGCTGTGGTGTGAGCCCTGGCAGATCTCCACCCAGCAAAGCCAGCCGTACAAGGTATTCACGCCGTACTGGCGCAACCTGCGGCAGCAGCTGCAGCCAACCGCGCCGCTGCCCGCGCCATCCGTGCCGGGTTGGCAGCCGTGTTCCGGCGGTCTTGCACTCGCCGCACTGGAATTGCTGCCACGCATCAGCTGGGCCGGCGGCCTGGCCGAAAGCTGGCAACCCGGTGAAGCCGGCGCGCACGAATTACTGGATATATTTGCCGACGACGCCGTCGGCGACTATGCCCACGCGCGCGACCTGCCCGCGCGGCACGGCACCTCACGACTGTCGCCGCATCTGCACTTCGGCGAGATCTCGCCACGGCAAATCCATTTCGAACTCTGCCGGCGCGCCGAGGCCGTCGACGCCAAGCGCCGCCCGGACATTGAACCGTATCTGCGTGAACTGGGCTGGCGCGAGTTCGCCCATCACCTGCTGTTCCACTTTCCGCATACGCCCACCGACAACTTCAATCCGCGCTTCAACAGCTTTTCGTGGGCAGCTGCCGATGAGGCCTTGATCGAGCGCTGGCAGCGCGGCCGCACCGGCATTCCGCTGGTCGATGCCGGCATGCGCGAGTTGTGGCATACCGGCTGGATGCACAACCGCGTGCGCATGATCGTCGGCAGCTTCCTGACCAAAAATTTGCGCCAGCACTGGCAGCACGGTGCGCGCTGGTTCTGGGATACCCTGGTCGACGCCGATCTGGCGAATAACACCTTGGGCTGGCAGTGGATCGCTGGTTGCGGCGCGGATGCCGCACCGTATTTTCGGGTCTTCAATCCACTCACCCAGGCGAAGCGATTCGACCCGGAAGGGGCGTACCTGCGCCGCTGGTTGCCGGAACTGTCCGACGCGCCGCTGGCACTGCTGCAGGAACCGTGGAAAGACCAGGCTCTGCTCAGGCGCAGCGGTTATCCGGCACCGATGGTCGAGCTTGGGTTGTCCAGACAGCAAGCGCTCGACGCTTACGGTGCACTCCCCCGCTGATCCAGTCACCGTGATATGGAGGTAACCGCCGCCGGGGTTCCAGCGAATGAAGTTATTCACACGCTACTTCAAGCCACGGACCACGCATGCCTGATCTCGAAACAACACCTTCTTCGAACCACCATCGCGCATGGCCAGCGCTGCTGGCTATTGCGCTGATCGTCGCGGCCGTTGCGCTGGCCTTTGCATGGATTGCCGGCTGGCTCGCGCCCAACCGACTCACCCCCCAGCGGTTCACCAACGCCATCGAAATCGGCAACGGGCAGATCTATCGCGGCTATCGACGCGCGCACGCCAAGGGTGTTTGTGTGGCGGGTTATTTCGAGGGCAATGGACAAGGCGCGGCGCTTTCCAGCGCACGCCTGTTTGCTGCGGGGCGTACCCCGTTTGTGGGGCGCCTGTCGGTAGGCGGCGGCTCACCCTACGGCCTGGACAACAAGGCGCGCGTGCGCAGCATGGCGCTGGAGTTGAACAGCGATGACGGCCAGCAATGGCGCATGGCGATGAACAGTTTTCCGTTCTTCGGCGTGTCATCGGTGCAGGCGTTTTACGAGCAGACCGTAGCCAACGCACCCGCTCCGGCCACCGGCAAACCCGACCCAGCAAAGCAAGCCGCGTTTGCGCAAGCGCACCCGGAGTTTGCACGCTTTGCCAACTGGGCAAAGACCGCACCGTGGTCGACCAGTTGGGCCAACACTACCTTCAACGGCGTCAACACCTTCCGCTTCACCAATCGCGCCGGCGAAACTCGCAACGTGCGCTGGTCGATGCAACCGCAGACCCCGTTCGTGGCGATGACCGCAGAACAGCGCGCCGCCGTCGATGGCAATTTCCTCAGTGAAGATCTGGTCGGGCGACTGGGCCAGGGGCCGTTGCGCTGGGACATGGTGGTCACGCTGGCGCAGCCGGGCGACTCCACCGTTGATCCGTCGCAAAGCTGGCCCGAAGATCGCCGGCGCGTCACGGTCGGCACGGTGGTGATCGAGCGCAGCACGCCACAGACCACGGGCGCCTGCCGCGACATCAACTACGACCCGCTGGTGCTGCCCGCGGGCGTGCAGGGTTCGGACGATCCGATCCTGGCCGCACGTTCGGCCGTCTATTCGGTATCGTTCAACCGCCGCGAACATGACATCGCTAGCGGCAGCGCAGGCGCCGCCACCGGCAAGGCCACCGCAGCGGAGGCCAAGCCATGAACAGCGCGAAGCACTTCAACCTCACCGCCCGCGTGCTGCACTGGAGCATGGCGCTGGCGATCCTCGCCATGCTGTTTGTCGGCATCGGCATGGTCGCGTCGATCAGCCTGCGTCCCAGCCTGGTCAGCCTGCATCGGCCACTCGGCATGGCGATCCTGCTGCTGGTGATCGTGCGTCTGATCAATCGCCTGCGCCATCGGCCGCCGGCCCTGCCCGCCGATCTGCCTGCGGTGCAGGTTCTGGCAGCGAAGGCCTCGCACTGGGTGCTCTACACACTGATGTTCGCGATGCCGTTGATCGGCTGGTCGATGCTGTCCGCCGGCGGCTACCCGGTGACGATGATCAAGGGCTTCAACCTGCCGCCGATCGCGCCGCACGATGCCACCGTGTACGCCGTGCTGCGGGGTGCCCACAGCTGGCTGGCGCTGCTGCTGTTCGCCACCGTGCTGATGCATCTGGCCGCGGCGCTCTACCATGCCTGGGTGCGACAGGACGAGGTGTTTCCGAGCATGGCGCGGGGCGAGCCGACGGCGTCCGCGGCAGCGGTCGCAGCGCCAACGGCCGAGTTCGGCGAAAGCCCGCAGACCACGCCGGAGCCGCGCGAGTAACGCCGACACCACACCCACGCTCGCCTCAGTCGCTCCGATCAGTGTGATCTGTCGAGGGGTTCGTCGTCTGCAGCAGAAGGTCATCGACCAGCGCGTGAGAGCGATCCTGCAGCAGCCTCGTCAGCAGCTCGAGGTCGTTCATCATGTCGATCGGGTCGCGCTTGTGCGCCATGTGCAGGCTGACCTTCAGCCACTCACTCACGTGCGGGTGCGACAACACCCAGTCGATGCGCTGTTCGGCACATTGCACTTGTTCGGCTGGCGTCTTGGGCTTGTTCACGCGTTATCTCCATGCACCACCAGGATGCGTCAGGGATTGCAGTTGTCACAGCGACCGGGGTCGGCCACCAATGCGTCAAACGGCTTTTCAACCCGATACGCGCAGCCCGCACAAGCCATCACCTCGGCGCGGGGCGTGTCCGTAGGCTCGGCACAGAGGGCACAGGGCAGGCCAGTCAGCACCTCGGTGACGACAAAGCCTGCACGCTGGCATCGGGGACAGCGCGAGCAATAGCGACGCAGCAGATTGACCGTGGCCCGCTTGATCACACGCATGCGCGTGGGATTGTGCGAGGCGCGCATGTCGGTCTCCAGATGGGCGGGGTCGCCCAAGGCGATCGCCGCGCGCACCGCCGCGAGCAAATCACTCATGTGCTGGATGTTCTTGCACAACAGCCGATCTGGAGCCGGCTTGCCAGCGCGCGTACCGATCACGATGACGCCATGCTCGGGAAACCCGACGGCGCGCGCAAACGCGATCGCCGCCGTCGCGTCACTGACCAGGGCCTGCGCGAAGTTGGTGCGCGGACTGAGATGGTGACCGACCACTTCCAGCCCGTTGCGGCGATCCACCAACACCACGATTTCGCGGTCCACCGCCAGAAAAGGTATCTGCGGATGGGGGCCGAAGCTGCCCTCGCTGGCGATGCCCAGCGATGCCTGCGGCACGCTTTCAAAGGCCGCCGCAATCTTGGCCCTGGCCGTATCGATCGGCGCACCCAGGCGAGCGATGTCACGACTGAACGTACCGAAACGGTCGGTATCGAAGCCGGCTGGTACGTGACACTGCCAGCCCAGCGCACGGCGCAACAATGGCGCAATCGCTGTTTCCTTGCCGTGCATGGTGGCCAGCACTACGCAGTCAGGGGTCGCCACGGGCGCGACACGAGCCTCCATCAGAAATAGCCTTCGCGCTTTTGACGCTCCAGACTGCCGCCGCCCTCGCGGTCGCCGATGCGACCCTGGCGTTCCGAGTTTCTGGACTGCGCGGTCTCCCGCACCACCTCCTGCAGGTCGGTAGCTGCAGACGCGAATGCCGCGGTCACCGGCCAGCAACCCAATGTGCGAAAACGCACTGTGCGGGTCATCACCACGTCATCCGGCTGCAGGCGCATGCGCGCGGCGTCGTCGACAACCAGCAACATGCCGTCGCGTTCCAGTACCGGGCGCGGCGCGGCAAAGTACAGCGAGGCCAGCGCGATACCGCGCTGATCCGCATAGCGCCAGATATCCATCTCGGTCCAGTTCGACAGCGGAAAGACGCGCAGCGACTGCCCGTTGGCCAGTTGCGTGTTGTACAGGCGCCATAACTCCGCGCGCTGTTGGCGCGGGTTCCACGTGTGCCCGCGCTCGCGCACCGAGAACACCCTTTCCTTGGCGCGCGATTTCTCTTCATCCCGACGGGCACCGCCAAACACCACGTCATAGTTGCCGACGTCCAGCGCCTGCTTCAGTGACTCCGTGCGCATCACGCTGGTATAGGTATCCCCGGGATCGAACGGATTGATGCCGGCCGCACGCCCCTGTTCGTTGGCATGCACGCGCAACTCAAACCCATGCTCGCGCGCAAAGCGGTCGCGGAACGCCAATACCTCGCGAAATTCCCAGGTCGAGTCAACATGCAGTAGCGGCATCGGTGGCCGGGCCGGATAGAAAGCCCGCGCGGCCAGATGGGCAAGCACGGTGGAATCCTTGCCGCCCGAAAACAGCAACACCGGTCGGCGTGCCTGGCTCATCGCTTCACGCAGGATGAAGATCGCCTCGTTCTCCAGCTCTTCAAGCTCGCGGTCGAGCGTGCGGGTAGCCTGGGTCGGTGCGTTCACGCCGGCGCCGCGCCACGGCCGGCCGCCCGCCACAGGCGATCGCGCAGCGCACAGCCCAGTCCGTCATCGCTCGGCGCAACCACGATCAGTACGTCCAGCCGCATGCGATCCGCTTCGCGCAGGCGCTGATACAACTGCTGCGCCTGCTCGGCAGGTGACGTGCCCAGCGGCAGCCACGGGATATTCCCCGGCCAGGCCGGTCCGCGCTGCGCCGACAGCACGCCTACCCGCGCGCCGCGCGCCATCTGCTGTGCCAGCTCGTGCGGCACTTGCTCGAGCGGTACCGGTAGCACCATGGCCTGCGGCGCATAGTGCAGATCCATCCTGCCAGGGCAGCGCAGCGACGCTTCGATCGTTTGATCCACCGCAAGCCCGGTGATCTGCTGCAGCTCAGCCGCCGCGATCGCGCCGGGTCGAAGTACGCGCAGTGTACCCGTGGACAGGTCGACGATGGTGGACTCGATACCTACGCGGCAGGGTCCACCATCCAGCAGCACATCAACCTTGTCACCCAGTTCGTCGCGCACGTCCTGAGCGGTAGTGGGGCTGATCTTTTTGTGCCGATTGGCCGAAGGCGCGGCGATGCCACCGCCGAATTCCTCCAGCACTTGCAAGGCCAGCGGATGCGCCGGAACGCGCAGGGCCACCGTGTCGAGTCCACCGGTGACCGCATCGGCGACCATCGAACTGCGCGGCAGGATCAAGGTCAAGGGACCGGGCCAGCACGCCTCGGCCAGTTCCCACGCGGCCAGCGGCACCGCGCGGGCCCATACCGCCATCTGGCGAGGGCGGTGCAGATGGACAATCAGCGGATGGTTGGCGGGCCGCTCCTTGGCCGCGAAGATCCGCGCAACCGCCTGCGGATTGCTGGCATCCGCACCCAAGCCATAGACGGTCTCGGTGGGTAGCCCGATCAAACCGCCACGACGCAGCGCGCGCACCGCGTCCATGACCTCAGCCGCGACCGCTGCCGATGAACGCTCGCCTGCCCCGCCGACCGGCTCGCTCATGCCGCGTTCTCCCACTGCAGCGCGCCGCGGTAGCGCTGCATCGGCAACGAGGCTTCAGCCAGCGCGAAGAGGTGCACCCAACCGTGGTCAACCAGCTGACGGACGGACTCGTGTTTGGCGATGATGGCGTTGATCGCGGCAACCGGTGCGGCGATGAAAACCGCCATGCGCAGCGGCTCGTGAATCAGTCGTTCACCGTCATGCACCGACTGCCATGGCAAGCCGGTGCGCAGGTCGCCACCGGTGCCTTCGAGCACGCCGAGTTTGCCGACCACGTTATGCAGCACCTTGTTGCCGCAGCCGAATACGCGGTTGTCCACGGCCGAAGCGTAGTACTGCAGGTTGATCCACGCCCCCACCACCATCGGTGCGGTCATGATCGATTCCAGCACCGCGAAACCTTCGTCTTGCTGCCAGTCGTAGGAGTTGAGGAAGGCCCGGCCAGCCAGATCCAGTCCAGCCGTGCGCTGGCGCGGGGCCACGATATAGGCGGCGCAGCCGGCCAAACCCCATTCGGGACGCACCTGACTCCAGTCCGCGCTGCGCGCCATGATCTGGTCATCAATGGATTGGCCACGGCGCAGATTCAGCGAACCGGCGCGTTCCAGACGGGCCCGCTCGCCGGCGGCTGCCAGCCAGCTTTGCAGACGCGCCAGATCGTCTGCGTGGGTTGCGGGCAACTGGTCCTGATCGAAGATGGTCAGCTGATCGGTGGTGGTGTTGTGCAGCGCGCCGATGAACCAGGTGTCGGCCGGAATCGTGATCCCTCGCCGCCCCAGCTCGCGACGCACACGGGGGTCGTTGAGTACCGCAGCCGCCACGCGCGCATTGGCTTCGCCGGAATGACCCCCGCAGGCGCCACAATCCAGTCCGCTGGCATGCGGGTTGTTGATCGAGCTGGCGCCGTGTCCGGCAAACAGCACCAGCCGCGCGAAGTCTGCGCGCAACGACATCGCCTTCAAGGCGCCTTCGGCGAGCTTCACACGGGTATCCAGCGCCAGACCCGTCGCTACGCTGCCGAGAAACTCCGGCTCGATGCCGGGCACCCGCCGGGCGGCTACGTCAGCGTCCAGGCCGTCGGTCTTCGGCGGCGGCACCGGCCGGGTGAAACCGAAACTGTCGGTAAGCAGCTTGCCTGCATAGATCCAGCCCATCGCTTCGACATAGGCGAAGGAGGACACGGCAGCCAGCTTGAACCAGCGCCAGGCAGCCGCGCCGCGCAGTCGTAATTGCCGCAGAGCGACGATATCGGTGGTCTGTTGCGGTGAAGCGGCCTTCACTTGCTCACGGACGGTGATCGTTGGCGCCAGCAAGACCGGGCACTGCGCGCCACCGTGTGTGCGCCCCAGCGGCACGAACTCGATCGGCATGCCGAAGAAGCCGGCAAAGCCGATCGTGTCCACGTCGGGCGACGCGCTCTCCAGCGCGCGCCGGAACACCTCGGATCGCACGTCGATGCAGAATGCCGCTTGCACCGCTTTTCGCTGCGTGGTGATCGGCGCGCGTGCCTGCCCCAGCGTGGCGATGAAGCCACGTTGCCAGGCAATCTCGTAGGCCGATTGCAACAGGTGATCCAGTGCAAGGCCGCGATCGACGGTTGGTGTGACGTCATATTGCCGGCGCGCCTGCTGCCACGCGGAAACCACCGCATCATCGCCACGCAAGGCGTCCAGAATGGCCACATCCCACGCCAACCGCACCGCCAGCAATTCCAGCAAGGTGTTGTCGCTGCGCTGACGCAATTCGCTCTGCCAGACGCGGTAACGCGCATAGCCCGCCCATCCGCTCACGCTCATCAGCAAGCGGTGGAAGTAGGCGGTGAGGCCAGACTCACTGATCTGCAGACGCGCGACACCCACGCTGATCATCGCCTCGGCCGTCTCTGGCAACGCCTGGACGCTGCGACAAAAGCCGGCAAGCCCCATGACCTGCGGCGTACGATCGAGCAGCGCGTCCTGTCGCCAGGCGGCATACGGGCCCAGATGCCGCGACGGCGAAAGCCACGGTGCCTGCCCTTCGTCGAAGTGGCTCGCTGCCCACAGCGAAATGCGTTCGCTTGCCAGTTCAGCCCAGTCGTATCCGGTCGCGCGGCTGGCGGCGTCGGCCACCGTCGGGTGTGCCTCGGGCACCGGCGTGGGTACGCTGCGCAGTTCGCGACGAAACGCGGCCAGGTCGTACAGTGATGTCGTGGTGCCGTCGGCACGTTGCAGTGCCTCGGCAATGTCGCGCTCGCTGATCCGGCCCTCGGCGATGGCATCGAGATAGAACGCACGCGGCATGGTCATCTGTGCGCCGGCTGCCTGACCCATCACGCGTGCCGCATCGACGAAGGTGTGATCAGTCAGCCCGAGAAACGGATTGACTGCCACAAAGTGCTTCAGCGGCCACAGCGGAGCCAGCCGGCGCCCGGCACGCTCGGCAGCATCGCGCGCAACGTTCGCGGCAGGGGCCAGAGCCGGCAACACGGTGGCGTCTGTTTCATGCAACTTCAGGGCGGTGGCATTCATCGGGTACGACTCCTCAAGCGACATGGGTGGGCTGACGGAGGGGTTCGCGCTGGCGCAGTGCACCGATCCAGCGATTGAACCACGCGTTGACGTACAGCCCGTTGGCCAGATGCACGCGCGCGGCGCGCCAGGCCGGGCGATGGATCCAGCGTGGCGCCAGGCTTTGCAACAAGGTCACCGTGGCGAACGAGATGATCGCCAGCCCCATGATCAGCAGCCCTGCCGGACCCGCTTCGGGTATCGCCGGCAGGCAGGTGGCGGTCAGCCGGGTCACCGCGGTTTCCAGTACGAAATAGATGATCGTGGTGGCGCCCGCGGCAGCGAGGGTGCGCAGGACGAGGCTGGTGCTGCGCGTTCCCTGCAGCGTCGGGGCCATCAGCATGCTGACGCCCATCACCAGGATCGCACCCAACGTCAGCACCGCCGCCTCGTCGCGGGCAAACACGCCAAACAGCCAGCCCAGCAGGCCGTACATGCCCAGTGCCAGCAGCAGGCTCCACACCACCGGCCATACGCGCGGCTGGTGGTGGCGGGGGATCGCCTGCAGCTCGACCACACTGCCCGAGGAGAGGAAGGCGTGTGCCTTGTACAGCGAGTGCGTGACCAGATGCAGCAGCGCAATGGCGAACGCGCCGAGGCCACACTGCAAGGTCATGAAACCCATCTGCGCCACGGTTGACCAGGCCAGCGAGCCTTTCACGCTGGTCTGGGTCAGCATGACGACGCCGCCGAACAGCGCAGTGAACCCGCCGATCAGCGCGATGAAGTGCAGCGTCGGTGCCGACAGCAGCATGACGTCGGCAAAGCGAATCATCAGGAAGCCACCGGCGTTGATGATGCCCGCATGCAGCAGCGCGGATACCGGGGTAGGTGTGTCCATCACTTCGGGCAACCAGCCATGGCTGGGAAACTGCGCCGATTTCAGCAAGGCGGCAATACCGATCAACAAGGCAGCCAGCTGCAGCAAGCCCGGCGTCGTAGTCGGTGAAAGACTCTGCGCGCGCGCCAGAATCGTCGCGATATCGCTGCTGCCGAACGTGCCGACCAGCAGCACGCTGGCACCGATCAGACACGCATCGCCGAGCCGCGCGACCATGAATTTTTTGCGTGCCGCGATGCGTGCCGGCTGGCGCTCGCGATAGAACACCAGCAGCCGATGCAGCGACAAGCTGGTGGCCATCCACGCCAGCACCAATTGACTCAGGTTGCCGGCCACGACCACCAGCATCACCGCGGCCAGGGTCAGGCAGAGCCCCGTCATGAATTCACTTTGCCGCGGATCGCCGTCCAGGTAGTTGCGGCTGTACTGCACCACGATCACGCCGACAAAGGCGACCAGCAGAAACATGCTGCAGCTGATCGCGTCGAGCCGAACCGACAGGCCGATGCCGGCAAGCCCCAGCAGCGGGCTGGTCATCGCCCCGACACCGGCCGTCAGCGCCGTGGCGAGGATCGCCAGCAACAGCGCAGACAACGTTGCCAGACGACTGATGCGCAGCCGCCATATCGGCTGCCGGCGCGGCGAACCCAGTGGCAGCAGCGCGGCTAGCAACAATCCTGCCGGGGCGAGCAGCACCAGGGTGGCAAGCGTGGATGGCATCGGGTTCTCCGTGGGTCAAGTGATCCGCGGAGAAGGTACGCCAGAGTAATCATTCTATAAAATTCATTGTATGAAACTTATCCATACATGAAATAGAATGCTGCATGGCCGGTCTCAACTACAACCACCTGCGTTATTTCTGGGCCGTGGCGCGCGAGGGCAATCTCACGCGTACCGCTGAGAAGCTGCTGGTGTCGCAGTCTGCGCTTTCGATCCAGATCAAGAAGCTGGAGACGCAACTGGGGCACGACTTGTTCGAGCGAACCGGACGACAGCTGCTATTGACCGAAGCGGGCCGCATCGCGTTCGACCACGCGGAGACCATTTTTGCCGGCGGCGCGGAGTTGCTGGCAACGTTGAACGGTCGGCGCGAAGAGCGCCGATCCATCCTCCGCGTAGGTGCGCTGGCCACGCTGTCACGAAATTTCCAGATCGGCTTCCTGCGACCACTGCTGTCACGCGAGAACGTGGAAGTGATCGTGCGTTCCGGCACCACCGCCTACCTGCTGCAAAGTCTCGAAGCACACCGGCTCGACGTGGTGCTGGTCAACGTGGCGCCGCCGCGCGATGCCGCCACTCCGTGGATATCCCACCCGATTGCCGAGCAGCCAGTCAGTCTGATCGGTACGCCCGCGCGCATCGGCAAGGGTGGCACGCTGGCCAGCTTGCTGACGCGCGAACCGCTGGTCTTGCCGACCATGGAAAGCAGCGTGCGTATTGGCTTCGATGCGCTGATCGACCGGATGGGACTGCGCGTACGTGTGGCTGCGGAAGTGGACGACATGGCGATGATGCGACTGCTCGCGCGCGAAGACATCGGCGTGGCTGTGGTACCGCCGATCGTGGTCAAGGATGAGCTCGCCAGCGGACTGCTGGTGGAAGTCCACCAATTGCCGCAACTGAGCGAGACCTTCTTCGCAGTCACCCTGAAGCGACGCTTTCCCAACCCGCTATTGCGCGCGTTGTTGGAACCAGATGCAGCAGGTGAATGGCTGGAGTGATTTGCCGCTAGGCGGCGTCTCTGCCATGCGGCCGCGACCACCATCGACGGCCCCGTCCTGCTGACATGCGGCGAGGCGCAGGCTGCAGCCGTCACTATGGCCGTGGCCGTGAGCAGAACTTACGCCGGGGTCGGCGTGCTTTCAGCCACGCTAGCCGCCGCCGTCAAGGCGCGCGCCGCTTCGGCACCCTTGCGCTCGCTGTAGCGATCGACCAGATAGTCGCTGCGGTCGCGCACCAGCAGGGTGAATTTGAACAACTCCTCCATCACGTCGACCACGCGGTCGTAGTACGGCGAAGGTTTCATCCGGCCCGCGTCATCGAATTCCTGCCACGCCTTGGCCACTGATGACTGATTCGGAATGGTCACCATGCGCATCCAGCGGCCGAGCAGTCGCAGGCTGTTCACCACGTTGAAGGACTGCGACCCACCACAGACCTGCATCACCGCCAGCGTGCGGCCCTGGGTCGGTCGTACGCTGCCGTCTTCCAGCGGCAACCAGTCGATCTGGTTCTTGAACACGGCGGTCACCGCGCCGTGCCGCTCGGGACTGACCCACACCTGTCCTTCGGACCATAGCGACAGCGCACGCAGTTCCTGCACCTTGGCGTGACTGGCCGGCACGCTATCCAGTAGCGGCAATTCATGCGGATCGAACACGCGCGTCTCGGCACCGAACTGGCGCAACAGGCGTTCAGCCTCCAGCGCCAGCTTGCGACTGAAGGACTGCGGCCGCAGCGAGCCGTACAGGATCAGGATGCGTGGCGGATGGCGGGAATCCGCCGGCAAACCGAGCCGTTCCACGCTGGGCGTCTGCAGCACAGCGGGATCTATGTTGGGCAGGTTCTGCATCATGGAGTTTACGGTCCGGCATTGTGTTGATCAAACGATTCTATAATAATGGAAATATAGAATTCAATCCGAGGCTGACATGTACCCCTGCCGCGTTCTGTTTATCTGCACCGGCAACTCCGCCCGCAGCATCCTGTCCGAAGCGACGCTCAACCATTTGGGCAAAGGCCGCTTCGAAGCCTTCAGCGCCGGCAGCAAACCGACCGGCCGGGTCAATCTGCATGCGCTCGAACAACTCAAGTCCACCGGCATGCCCGGCGAGGGCTTCGCCAGCAAATCATGGGACCGCTTTGCCGACGCAGGTGCGCCGCCTCTGGATATCGTGATCACCGTTTGCGACAACGCCGCGAACGAGGCCTGCCCCGTGCTGTTCGGCGACTTCGTCAAAGCTCACTGGGGCTTGCCCGATCCGGCAGCGGCGCAGGGTGACCGTGCTCTGACCGAGGCGTTTCGTCAGGCACACGCGCTGATCGTGCGTCGCATCACGGCGCTGCTGCAGCTGCCAGTGGAAACGATGCCACGCAATGCGTTGCAGGAAGCGCTGGATCAGATCGCCATGATCACCGGCAACGACGGGGAGAACGCATGAGTCAGCTCCCCACAGCAACGTCGGCGACTTCCCTCAGCGGGATCAGCTTCTTCGAACGCTACCTCACCCTCTGGGTGCTGCTGTGTATCGTGGCTGGCACCGTGCTGGGTCAGCTGCTTCCCGGAAGCTTCGAAGCACTGGGCAAGCTGCAACTCGCGCAAGTGAACCTGCCGGTGGCCGCGCTGATCTGGCTGATGATCATCCCGATGCTGCTGAAGATCGACTTCAGCGCGCTGGGTGATTTGCGCCGACAGTGGAAAGGCATCGGCGTCACCCTGTTCGTCAACTGGGCGGTGAAACCGTTTTCGATGGCCTTGCTGGGCTGGCTCTTCATCCGCCATGTGTTCGCCGGCTACCTCCCCGCCGACCAGCTCGACTCCTACATCGCCGGGCTGATCCTGCTCGCCGCCGCACCGTGCACGGCGATGGTGTTCGTGTGGAGCCACCTGTGCCACGGCGATGCGAACTTCACGCTGAGTCAGGTCGCCTTGAACGACGCCATCATGGTGGTGGCGTTCGCGCCGATCGTGGCGCTGTTGCTGGGCATCTCCTCCATCAGCGTGCCATGGGACACGCTGCTGCTGTCGGTGTTGCTTTACATC
Source organism: Rhodanobacter sp. AS-Z3 (assembly GCF_029224025.1). Taxonomy (NCBI): domain Bacteria; kingdom Pseudomonadati; phylum Pseudomonadota; class Gammaproteobacteria; order Lysobacterales; family Rhodanobacteraceae; genus Rhodanobacter; species Rhodanobacter sp. AS-Z3. Next base: position 758,262 of record NZ_CP119392.1, on the reverse strand, counting down.
GTGGTGCCGGTGGCGATCAGCGTACTGCTGCGCCGCCAGTTGCTTTCGCGCGGCGGCCACGCGCAATTGCAGGCATGGCTGCAAAAGCTCGGTCCGCTGTCGCTGGGCGCACTATTGGCCACGTTGGTGCTGCTGTTCGGCTTCCAGGGCAAGCAGATCGTGGCGCAACCAGCGGTCATCGCGATGCTGGCTGTACCGATCATCATCCAGGTGTATTTCAACTCCGGGCTGGCGTACTGGCTTAATCGCCACTTCGGCGTGGCGCACTGCGTGGCCGGTCCTTCGGCACTGATCGGCGCCAGCAACTTCTTCGAGTTGGCGGTGGCGACCGCCGTGGGTCTGTTCGGTGTGCATTCGGGCGCCGCTCTGGCCACCGTGGTCGGCGTGCTGATCGAAGTGCCGGTAATGCTCTCGGTAGTGCGTATCGTCAACCGCAGCAAGCAGTGGTACGAAGCGCCACAGCGCTGACGCCGTCTCCGCCGCCGAAAGCGGCATTGGTACTGATTCACCAGAGATCATCGTGAAATGGCCAACTTGATCATGCAGACCAAACAAGCGATCGCGGTGCTGTCCGCGCTCGCCCAGGAATCGCGATTGGCCGTCTATCGCCTGCTGGTAGAACACGCACCCGAAGGCCTGGCGGCCAGCGCGATTGCCGAAGCCCTGGGGCTGGCCAACGCCACCCTGTCGTTCCACCTGAAAGAACTGGTTCACGCCGGTTTGATCACCAGTCGACAGGACGGCCGCTTCATCTATTACTCGCCGGTCATGGCTACGATGGCCAACTTGATGGATTACCTCACCGCGAACTGCTGTAGCGCCAGCGGCAAGTCGTGCAAGCCGGCTCCCGCGAAGAAGTCAGCGCGCGCTAAAGCGCCGAAGAAGCACTCGGCCTGAGTCAAACCATGATCGGCGTGCCTGGCTGCCCTGATGCGCCGCAGGCAGGCGACGTTTCTCAACCCAGGATCTGCGGATTCAAATGCCACACGGCGTAATTCAGCGCGGAGGCAAAACTCACCCAGCACAGATACGGCAACAGCAGCGCTCCGGCCAGCGGCCGCACGCGCCAGAAGCCCACCAGGGTTGCCGCGATCAGCAGCCACAACAACACAATGTCGCCGAACGCCAGCGCGCCGCGATGCCAGGCGAAGAACAACCAGCTCCACAAAGCATTCAGCGCCAACTGGACAATGAACAGCGCAAGCACGCCACGCTGACGACGCCAGCCGCCTTCACGCCAGACCAGCCACGCAGCCACGCCCATCAACGCGTACAGCAATGACCATACCGGGCCGAAAACCGATGACGGTGGTGCCCACGAGGGCTGGACCATCTGCTGGTAGAACGAGGCCGCCTGCACCGAGGCGAATGCGCCGATGGCAGCGGCGATGAAGCTCAACACGAGCCAGCCGATCAATCCAGTGATTTGTTTCGCGTGCGACATGCTGGTCTCCTTGACTGATCACTATCGATACGTTGAACGTGGGGCGCTGGATCTGCCGACGTGCGGGCGGCCCTCCAGAAAGGGGCACATCATCGACGTGAGGGCCGCGATAGCTGCTTTTCACCGTGCTGTTGACTACGATAAACAACCCTCACGCGCTTTTCCCCTACCGTGTGCCTACTGTAGCCAGCTCCCATCTCGGGAGCCGAGGGTGCCAACATGGTGACGTATATCGCGGGCAGCAACGCACCTGCAATTCGTTTATCACCATGGTTACGCCTGCTGACGCTGATCAGCCTGCTGGCGCTTTCCGGGACAGCCTTGGCGATACCTTCCTACGCGCGTCAGACGCAACAGCCATGCACCGCATGCCACGTGGGTGGATTCGGACCGGAACTGACTGCTTTCGGACGTCAGTTCAAACTGATGGGATACACCATGAAAGTAGGCGATGACACCAACGTGCCACTCTCGGCAATGCTGGTGGAATCCTTCACGCATACGCAGAAAGCGCAGACCTCACCACCCGCCAGCGGCTTCGGCAGCAACAACAACGTCGAACTGCAGCAAGCCTCGCTGTTTCTTGCCGGCCGGCTGAGCGATCACCTCGGGATTTTCGCGCAAGCCACGTATTCCCAGAATGGCGGCGTGCTCGGTTGGGACAACGCCGACTTGCGCTACGCGCGCACCTTCACCCGCGGCAACCACTCGGGTATCTGGGGCATCTCGCTCAACAACAACCCCACGGTCAGCGACGTATTCAATACCGCACCGGCATGGAGCTTCCCGTACATGGCGCCAGATCTGGCCCCGGGTGCGCCCGCGCAGCCGATCATCATCGGTGGTCTGGCTGGGCAGGTGATCGGTGTCAGCGGCTATACCCAGCTGGATGGCAAGTGGTACTTCGAAGAGGGCGTGTACCGTTCGCTCTCGGTTGCCTTCACCAACCACGTCAATGCGGGCTATGACGGGCGGGTGATCGGCGCCGCGCCCTATCTGCGCGTGAACTACACCTGGAATTTGCCAGCCGGCATGTTCTCCCTCGGCGGCTTTGGCCTCGACGTGCGCCGCGGCCTGGTTGGCGCCGACCTCGCTGGCAATCCGATAGCGCAGGCCGGGCCGTCGGATCACTTCCGGGATATCGGGCTGGACGCCAACTACCAATACGCTAAGGGCGATCACGCCGTGACCGTGGCGGGGCTGTATGTCGACGAACAGCAAACCCTCAACGCAACGTATGCCGATGATGGCTCGTCGAGCCTGCACAACAGCTTGCGGTCGTTGAACATCAAGGGCAGCTACTGGTATCGCAACACCTACGGCGCCAGCGTCGCCGCTTTTGCCGACAACGGCAGCAGCGACCTCACCCTCTATGGCAACCAGGGTTCACCCAATACACAAGGCGGCATTGTTGAACTGGACTACAACCCGTTCGGCGAGGCCACCTCATGGCATCAACCTTGGGCCAACCTGCGCGTGGGTCTGCAATACACCGTGTACACCCGCTTCAGTGGGCTGGTACATAACGTCGATGGTGCCGGACGCAAAGCCAGCGGCAATGACACGATGTACTTGTACGTGTGGACGGCTATCTGAGTCTCCTCGCCGCAGCCAGGCCAGCGATCACCCGGGGGTGGTGATTGCGCAGACGTGACCGACCTGCTTGCAACGAGCAGGGACCGGCACGCTCAACAACGGCATGGAAGTGATCCAGGCCTGTCCATCGTGCAGCCTTGTCGAGACTGAGGGCTTAGCCAACGTCCTGCGTGACTTCAGCGGGATTGTGAAAGATGCGCGCTCACCCCATCTCCATCTCATGATCGCGGCCAGCAGCCAAGGCTTTGCTCGCCGGTGAATCGCTCATCACCCGTCACGCGCAAGCCGGCGCGACGGGCGGCAAACCTGGCATCGCGATGCGCGACCGTCTATCTCCTTTCGAAGTGTGCCCATGTTCGACAAAATCAGAAACTGGCGCATACGACGTCTTGTCGCGCGCCGCCCGATCGCCGAAGCGCTTTGGCGTGAAGCACTGTATCGTTGCCCGGCCGCGCGACGGCTCGGCGCTTCCGACCAAGCCACGCTGCGCGTGCTGGCCACCTTGTTCCTGGAGCGCAAGTCACTGGAGCCGGCACAAGGCCTTGAATTGAGCGACGCCGACCGTGTGCTGCTGGCCGCGTACGCCTGTCTGCCGATCCTGAAATTGGACATGGACTGGTACGACGGCTGGCACAGCATCATTGTCTATCCCGCGGCTTTCATGCCGCATCGCGAAAAGATCGATGCGGCAGGCGTGGTGCACCAGAGCAACAGCCTGATGGCCGGCGAGGCATGGAACCGCGGGCCGGTGATTCTGTCGTGGGAAGACGTGCAGAACATCGGCCAGCGGCCCGGTCACAACGTGGTAGTCCACGAGATGGCGCACAAACTCGACATGCTCAACGGCGACGCCGACGGCTATCCACCGCTGCACCGGCGCATGGATCGGCAGGTGTGGGCGAAAGTGTTTTCAAGCGCATGGAATCAGCTGAAGGACACGCAACGCAGTGGCATCGACCTGCCGATCGACCCGTATGCGCTGGAAAGCCATGCCGAGTTTTTCGCCGTGCTCAGCGAGCAGTTTTTCGATACGCCGGCAGCCTTGCGCCAGAACTTGCCAGAGGTGTATCGGCAGCTGGAGCAGTTCTATCGGCAGCATCCGCTGTGAGGTGCAGCGCGCGCAGGCAGCCATGCCGGGAAGCTCAAGAGAAAGCTTCACGTTGACCCGGGTCAGGCGTCAGCCATGACATCACGGTTCCGGCCGGAATGCTTGGCCTCGTAGAGGGCCGCGTCCGCCCGTGCCAGCAACTGCTCTGCGGTCTCGTCGCGGCGATGTTGTGCAACCCCGGCGGAAAAGGTGACCTGGCAGGTAGCCAGGCACGCGTCTGCGACCGCATGGCGAATACGTTCCATCACCCGACAGATGCACTCCTTGTTGCCGTGTATCAGCAGGACAAATTCTTCACCGCCCCAACGCCCGAGCGTATCGAAACTGCGCAACTGGGCGCTGGCATGCCTGGCGAAGGCCTTCAGTACGTCATCCCCGGCGGCGTGCCCCAGCGTGTCGTTGACGCGCTTGAAGTGATCGATGTCCAGAATGGCGACGCAAAACGGCATGCCTTCGCGGGATGACATGGCCACTTCCCGCTCCAGCACGACTCGTGTTGCGCGGCGATTCGCAATACCCGTCAGTTCGTCGCTGACGGCCAACCGCTCGACCTCCGCCAGCGCGCGCGAAAGCGCCTCACGCTGGTTACGCAGCTTCCGTCGCATACCCGAGAGGCGTGCGGCGATAGCCGCCAGTGCCGGCAAAACCACGACCAGCATCAGCACGTTGTTGATATCCAGGCGCAGCGGCGGCACCTGCCCGCGGGCGGGAACCCAGGACGGAAAAATGTAGCGCAGCACTACCGCCGCGATCAGGCTGGACACGGCCAGCACCGTCAGATAAGCGATCTGGCGCCAGCGCAGGGTGAAAGCGCCAAACGCAAAGATCACCATGATTGGAAACAGTGCCGATGTTCGCATCGGCCCACAGATCAGGTAGCCCCAGTTGACCGCCAGCACCCCCATGGAAAGCTGCCACACCGTCACGGACGGATCGCGAAAACGTTCGGTCCAGCCACTGCGCAGTGCGGCATAACCGGCTGCCAGCACCGCGAACACGAACGCCAGCCACAGCATCAGCGCGGACGTGTTCATCCAGCCCTGTCCGACGCCGGTAATCAACAAGGTAGCGGCGCCAACATAGACGCCGCTGGCGATCGTCCACTGAACAAGACGGGCTCGGCGCTGCGGGCTGCGACTGAGCACGACATCCATGACCTGGTTGAATGTAACTCTCAACAACGTCGCCCCCAACCCGGTTCCAGTGGTGCACCCCCAGGCCACTTTTTCGGCCGTCGCACGGAAATCTGGAGCGTGTGCATCGCTGCAATACTGTCGGTCCACGGTGCCAGCCCGCTCATCGCCACGTCTGCCAACGCACGCTCGGCCTGCACGATGCCGTCGGCGACGCGCTGAGTCTGCCAGCGGATGGTTGTTGAAAAAGTGAAGAACCTGGATCAACGGCGTGCTGCAGCGGCGCGCACGCTTTTCGACCGTGGCGCCGGGACAGCCCTGCTGCAATACCCGCCAAAGCAAGGCGGTCCGCCGCACTCGCGGTCGGATAAATCATTCGCCACTCCACGGCGCCGAATGCATCCGCTACACCCGAACTCCCGTATCTGTCAGTGACACCCCGCTTCTACGAACCATCGACAGGTACGCCGCATGCCTCAACCACCCGCCATCTCCAGCGCGCAATCCGCGCCGCTTGCCGCCCCGGCCAGTGGCGGCCGCTCGTGGCTGGGCCGCACGTTGCGCCGCTGGTTTGATACCAGTGCAGCCGTGGTGGTGGATGAAAGCCGTGAGGACCGCATCGACTGGCTGCGCGCCGCACCGTTCCTCGCGATGCATCTGGCATGTCTGGCGGTGATCTGGGTCGGCGTGTCGCCGATTGCCCTGATCGTGGCGGCAGCACTTTACGCCTTGCGCATGTTTGCGATCACCGGTTTCTATCACCGCTATTTTTCGCACCGCACCTTCCAGACTTCGCGCGTGGTGCAGTTTGTGTTTGCCACCATCGGCGCATCGTGCGTGCAGCGCGGGCCGCTGTGGTGGGCGGCGCATCATCGGCATCATCATCGGCATGCGGACACCCCCAGCGATCCGCACTCGCCGAGGGTATTCGGTTTTGTGTGGAGCCACGTCGGCTGGTTTCTGACCCCGCGCAATTTCCGCACCGACCTGGCGCGGGTGCCGGATCTGGCCAAGTACCCGGAACTGCGCTGGCTGGATCGTTTCGACATTGCCGTGCCGGTGCTGCTGGCCGTTGCGATGTACGGGCTGGGCGTGTTGCTGCAACACGTGGCGCCACAGCTGGGCACCAGCGGCGGACAGATGCTGGTGTGGGGCTTCTTTGTTTCCACCATCGTGCTGTTCCACGCCACGGTGACGATCAATTCGCTGGCGCATCGTTTCGGCAAGCGTCGTTACGAAACGAAAGACGATAGCCGCAACAATTTGTGGCTCGCCCTGCTGACGTTCGGCGAAGGCTGGCACAACAACCACCACTTCTTCCCCGGTTCCAGCCGGCAGGGTTTCCGCTGGTATGAGGTCGACCTGACCTGGTACGGGCTGAAACTGATGTCGATGCTGGGCCTGGTGCGTGGACTGAAACCGGTGCCGGCCTGGGTGCTGGCCAAGGCGAGGACCTGAGCCATGCGGATTGCCGTGGTCGGATCGGGTATCGCGGGGCTGGCTTCGGCCTGGCTGCTGTCGCGCAAGCACGAAGTCACCTTGTTCGAGGCGAACAGCTATTTCGGCGGGCATACGCACACGCATGACGTGGAGCAGGCCGGCCAGCGCTATCGCATCGACAGCGGCTTCATCGTGCTCAACCCGGAGCACTACCCGCTGCTGACGCAAATGTTCGCGCAGCTGGGCGTGGCGTCACAGCCGACCACGATGAGCTTCTCGGTGCACAGCGAGGCGAGTGGGCTGGAATACAACGCCGCCACGCTGGATACGTTGTTCTGCCAGCGCCGCAATCTGCTGTCGCCGCGCTTTCTTGGCATGGTGCGCGATCTCACGCGGTTCTATCGCGAGGCGCCGGCACTGCTGCTGGCGCGCGACGACATGACCAGCCTGGGTGACTATCTTTTGCAACATGGCTATGGCGCCGCGTTCCGCGACGAGCACCTGGTTCCGATGGCCTCGGCGCTGTGGTCGTCGCCGCCGACGCAGATCCTGCAATTCCCGGCGCGTTATCTGGTGCAGTTCATGGCCAATCACCAGATGCTGCAGCTCAGCGATCGGCCGCAGTGGCGCGTGGTGAAGGGCGGTTCCTCGACCTATGTGGCGGCATTGCGCGCGAACTGGTCGGTGCACGAACGATTGAACTGTCCAGTGCAGTCGATCCTGCGCCACGCTGGCGGCGTCGAAGTGAACAGCGCGGCCGGGATCGAGCATTTCGATCAATTGGTGCTGGCTTGCCACAGTGATCAGGCACTGCGCCTGCTGGGCGACCCGAACCGACGTGAGCAGTCGATCCTCGGCGCAATGACCTATCAGGCCAATGAAACCGTGCTGCACACGGACGCCAGTGTATTGCCGCGCCAGCGCAAGGCGTGGGCGGCGTGGAACGCATGGTTGCCGCGCGATCCTGATGCGGCATGCACGGTCAGCTACTGCATGAACTTGTTGCAAGGCATAGAGTCGCCCGAGCCGTTCGTGGTCACGCTAAATCGCAGCGAGGCGATCGACCCGTCCAAGGTGCTGGCACGGATGAGCTATCACCACCCGGTGTATACGCAGGCGTCGGTGCTGGCACAGGCGCGCAAGGCGGAAATCCAGGGCTGGCGTCGAACGTGGTATGCCGGCGCTTACTGGGGCTGGGGTTTCCACGAAGACGGCATGCGCAGCGCGGTCGATGTGGCTGCCGCGCTTGGGGTGCATTGGCCGCTGGGCACCGAACCGCTGCTGGCAGCGACGGCACGTGAGGCAGAGCTGGCGACATGACCATCAAGCCGGCCAGCATGAAGCTGCAGTTGAACAGCGCCATCTACGAGGGCGTGGTGCGTCATCGTCGGCATGCGCCCCATCCACACGCTTTCAGCTATCGCATGGCGCAGTTGTACCTGGATCTGGATGAAGTCGAGCAGGTATTTGCCAAGCGCTGGCTGTGGTCGACCCACCGTCGCAATGTGGCCGAGTTCCGCCGCAGCGACTATCTGGGGCCGACCGACCTGCCGCTGGCCGAAGCGGTGCGCCAACGCGTCGAGCAGGCCACCGGCTGGCGACCGACCGGGCCGATCTATCTGCTGACGCACTTGCGCTATTTCGGCATGGTGTTCAATCCAGTCAGCTTCTATTACTGCTTTGCGGAAGATGGCCAGACGCTGGTGGCCGTGGTTGCCGAGATCACCAATACGCCGTGGAAAGAACGCCACGCTTACGTGCTGCCGATCGAGCGCGCGCACATCCACGGCCGCGCGCTGCACTGGAGTTTCGCCAAGACCTTCCACGTGTCGCCGTTCATGCCGATGGATTGCGAATACGACTGGCGCTTCACCGTGCCCGCCGAAGACTTGATGGTGCACATGAATGTGCTGCGTGAAGGCCAGCGCGCGTTCGACGCCACGCTGAACCTGCAACGCCGGCCGCTCACGGCGGCATCGCTGGCCGGCGTGCTGTGGCGCTATCCGCTGATGACCTTGCAGGTTGTCGGCGCCATCCATTGGCAGGCACTGAGGCTGTGGCTGAAGCGCAACCCGGTGCATGACCACCCCGCCAAAGCTTCACGCGATGCCGACTGACACGACTCCCCGAGGTTTGCCATGAACGAGATCGCCACGCATATGTCGCACGACACGGTCACCCTCGGTGGACTGGATCGCTTCCTGCGCCAGCAATTACTGAATCAAATGCACGGCCTGCGCCACGGCCGCTTGGTGTTGCAGGACGCGTGCGGCACCGTCGAACTGGGCGAGCCAGCGAGCGCGCACTCCGATCTGCAGATTCATCTGCACGTGCTGGATCCGGACTTTTACCGCGCCGTGGCACGCAACGGCAGCGTCGGCGCGGGCGAGTCCTATATGGACGGCCAGTGGTATTGCGACAATCTGGTCGGCCTGATCCAGTTGCTGGTGCGCAACCGCGACCTGCTCGACGGCATGGAAAGCGGGCTGGCCCGACTTGGCGGCATGGCGATGCGTGGCTGGCACGCGCTGCGCCGGAACACCCGCGACGGCAGCCGCCGCAATATCGCCGCGCACTACGATCTCGGCAACGACTTCTTCAGCCTGTTCCTGTCACCGGACTTGATGTATTCCTCGGCGATCTGGACCGACCCGGCGGACACGCTGGAGACCGCTTCCGAACGCAAACTGGAACGCATCTGCCGCAAGCTCGACTTGCAGCCCACCGATCGGGTCATCGAGATCGGCACCGGCTGGGGCGGCTTCGCTTTGTACGCGGCGCAGCACTATGGCTGTCATGTCACCACCACCACGATTTCGCGCGAGCAGCATGCACTGGCCAGCGCGCGCGTCGCCGAAGCCGGTATGCGCGCACACGTCGAGTTGCTGCTGGAGGACTATCGCGACCTCGATGGCCAGTACGACAAACTGGTGTCGATCGAGATGGTCGAGGCGATCGGCGCGCCGTATCTGGACGTCTATTTTCAAAAGCTTGGCAGCCTGTTGAAACCCGATGGGCTGGCGCTGGTGCAGGCGATCACGATTGAAGACCACCGTTATGCGCAGGCGCTGAAGTCGGTCGACTTCATCAAGCGCCATGTGTTTCCCGGTAGCTTCATCCCGTCGATCAACGCGTTGCTGGTCGCCAAAACCCGCGCCAGTGATCTGGCGCTGACCCAACTGGAAGACTTCGGCAGTTCCTATGCGCTGACCTTGAAGGCCTGGCGCGAGCGCTTCATGGCCAAGCTGGCCGACGTGCGCGCGCAGGGTTTCGACGAGCGCTTCGTGCGCATGTGGGAGTTCTATCTGGCTTATTGCGAAGGTGGCTTCCGCGAACGCTCGATCGGCGTGGCGCACTTGCTGATGGCCAAGCCGGACAACCGTCGTGCTGCACTGCTGCCGGAGTTGCACGCGTGAGCTTCTGGCTCAGCCTGATCGGTTATCAGGCGGTGTGGTTTACCGCGGTGATCGGTGCCGGTCACGGCGTTGCGTGGCCGGGTGTTCTCGCCATGCTGGTGTATGCGCTGGTGCAGCTGACGTGCGCACGCAACTGGCGCACCGACCTCAGCCTGATCGCCGCCGCGCTGGTGTTCGGCTTCCTGCTCGACGGCACGCTGATCCGCAGCGGACTGGCTAACTATGCCGCCGGTTGGCCGGGTCTGGCGCTGGCACCGGGCTGGATTCTCGCGCTGTGGGTGACCTTTGCGCTGACCTTCAGCCAATCGCTGCGCTATCTGCAGAGCCGGCTGGTGCTGGCGGCACTGCTGGGTTTGCTCGGCGGGCCACTGGCCTACCTCGGCGCGGCGCGTGGCTGGCAGGTAGTGAGCTTTGCCGACCCGACATGGCGGGCGCTGCTGGTGCTGGCGATCGGCTGGGCATTGGCCACACCCGCGCTGGCATGGCTGGCGCGACGCAGCAACGCGTGGTCAACGCGGGCGTCAACAGGAGCATCCGCATGAACCCGTGGTGGCAACTGCTGATCGTGTGGCTGCTGGCCGCGTTGATGATGACGCTGGGCTGGCAGTGGCAGCGCAAGCGCAGCAATGCGGGCATCGTCGACGCGTTGTGGGCGGCCGGTCTCGGCGGCAGCGCCGTGCTGCTGGCGCTCACCGGCAGTGGCGCGGCCTGGACCCGCGTGACGCTGGCTGTACTGGGTGGCGCCTGGGGCGCGCGACTGGCGCTGCATCTGTGGAAGCGCGTGCGCGGCGAAGCGGAGGATGGTCGCTATCAAAACCTGCGCGCGCACTGGCAGGGCGCGCAGTGGAAATTCTTCGCTTTTTTCCAGTTTCAGGCCTTGCTGATCGTGTTGTTCGCGCTGCCGTTTGCAGCCGTCGCAAGCAACCCGCAGTCATCGAGTCGGTGGCTTCCGGCAGCTGCAGCGATCTGGTTGCTCAGCGTGATCGGCGAGTCGATTGCGGACGCGCAACTGGCGCACTTCCGCGTCGACCCCGCGAACAAGGGGCAAACCTGCCGCCGGGGTCTGTGGCACTACTCGCGCCACCCGAACTACTTCTTCGAGTGGCTGCACTGGTTCGCCTATGTCGCTTTGGCCATCGGCTCGCCGATCAGTTGGCTGGCGTGGTCCGGGCCGATCGTGATGTATGTATTTCTGCGCTGGATCAGCGGCGTGCCCTATACCGAGGCACAAGCGCTGCGCAGCCGCGGCGACGACTACCGCGAATACCAGCGCACCACCTCGATGCTGATTCCCTGGTTTCCCAAGAGGTCCGAACGATGAACACCGCCGCCCCCGCTTCCACTGAATTGCCTATTGAGCGCCCGGCGACGGGCCTGCTGGGCATGGCCGAGCGCGGCCACATTCCCGATGCGTTGTTGCGCCAGGGTATTCGCCGCTTGTGCGCGCAGCGCCTGCGCGAGGAACAGGCCGGTGGGCTTGACGCGCAAGCCGAGCGTTATGCCGAACGCATCACCATGTTGCGACACAGCCCGGTGGCGATCCATACCGACGCGGCGAATGCGCAGCACTACGAACTGCCGCCGGCGTTCTTCGAACTGTGCCTGGGCAAGCGGCTGAAGTATTCCGGCTGTTACTACCCGCGCGGCGACGAGTCGCTGAACCAGGCCGAGGAGGCGATGTTGGCGCTGTATGGCGAACGCGCCGAACTGGCCGACGGTCAGCAGATTCTCGAGCTGGGTTGTGGCTGGGGTTCGCTGACGTTGTGGATGGCCGAACGCTATCCAAACGCGCGCATCATGGCGGTATCCAACTCCCGGCCACAGCGCAAACACATCGAGAAGGAATGTCTGCGGCGCGGCCTGTTCAACGTGCGCGTGGTCACCTGCGACGTGAATCAACTGGAACTGGACGCGGGCCAGTTCGATCGCTGTGTATCGATCGAGATGTTCGAGCACATGCGCAACTACGACGTGCTGCTGAAGCGCATCGGTGGCTGGTTGCGACCGGGCGGAAAATTGTTCGTGCACATCTTCGCGCACAAGACCGCGATGTATCCGTTCGAGACCGCCGGCGACGACAACTGGATGGGCCGGCACTTCTTCACTGGCGGCTTGATGCCCGCTTCCGACACGCTGCTGTGGTTCCAGTCGACCCTGAACATTGAACAGCGCTGGCATGTCGACGGCACGCATTACCAGCGTACCGCCAATCACTGGCTGGCCAACCAGGATGCCCACCGCGACGAAGTGATGAAGGTGCTGACGCTGGCCTATGGCAGCAAGGCCGCACCGCTGTGGTTCCAGCGCTGGCGCATGTTCTGGATGTCCTGCGCCGAGCTGTTCGGTTACGCCGATGGCCAGGAATGGCTGGTGGCGCACTACCGCTTCGTGCGGCCCTGAGCTGATCACCAATCTTTCCACTTTCGCCGGATAACACTCATGAAAATCTCCAAGACCCTGTTGCTGGCTTGTGCCGTTCTGCTGAACGCCAGCGCCTGCGCCAGCACCCTGCCACCGATCAAGCCGGTGGCGCACGTCGACCTGCCCCGTTTCATGGGCAACTGGTACGTGATCGCCACCATTCCCACCCGCTTCGAGAAGACCGCTTACAACGCGCTCGAGGTTTACACGCTCAAGCCCAATGGCGACGTGGCCACCTCGTTCCACTTCCGCGACGGCAGTTTCGATGGCGAGAAGAAGGACATCCATTCCACCGGCATCGTCAAGGACGGTACCGGCAATGCGGTATGGGGGGTGCAGGTGTTCTGGCCGATGAGGGCGCAATACATCGTGGCCTATCTGAAGGATGACTACAGCCAGGTAATCGTGGCGCGCGATGCGCGCGACTACACCTGGGTGATGGCAAGAACACCGACCATTCCGCAGGCTGACTACGACGCCTTGCTGCAGCGGGTAAAAGCGCTGGGTTATCCGCTGGACAAGATCCGCAAGGTGCCGCAGCAGGCATCTCAGTTGTCGGAATGATGGTCGCCGCACGATCCTGACGACTTTTCGGATGGTTCTTTCTCCACCCATTGCGCGTCGACGCGGCTGGCGTGGTGAATAACGGCAAGTCGTTGAGCGGGCATATCGTCCACGCTGTACTCGGTGCGGAGTGGTTTCCCCGGCAAAACGTCGGCGTGGGTGCCGAATACTTCTTCAGTCGCAGCGTGCTGCACCCGCAGAAGCAGGCCTGCAGCGGCGACCTCGACATCAAGCTCGATGGCCCATCGCTGCTCGTGCGCTTGCGCTTCCGAGCGTGCCCGACGCCCGACGCTTCCGGCACAGGTGCTGGGCAGGACGGGTGTCGTTGATGCATGATCCGGGATAGCGACCGCGCATTCAGGCGTCAGGTCCACGCAGGGGAAGTGATGCGTAACCGGATCGCGATGGCGGCTGCCTTCACCATGTGCGTGCTGGCCATCGTGGTGCCGACCACCGCGGCACTGTACGTGGCGCACCGCCAGAGCGTGCAGAGCGCCAGTGAGCAGGCTGCCAGCCTGGTCGGCGGCGTTTTGCATCGGGTGGACGACATGGGTGTGCAGGCCAATGGCGCCTACCAGCGACTGCGCCAGACCGACACACCGGAACCCTGCTCCACGGCCAAGCGCGCACAACTGCGCACGGTGTTGATGGATTACGACTATCTGCAGGCGGTCGGCTATGTCTCCGGCAGCCGGATCACCTGCTCGGCGGTGAGCTCCGACTTCGACAACGCCGATATCGGATCGCCCAGCTATACCAGTGCCTTGGGCACGCGGGTCCACCTGGCGGTAACCATCCACGGCAACCGACCGTCGGTTGTGATGGAAAAGAATGGCTTTGCCGCCGCGACGCATCCAGAAATACTGCTCAACGCTTCGACCAACATCCCCGGGCTTGCCCAAGGAATATACGGTCGCAGCGCACGACAGGTCTGGGCGCATGCAGGCTACTTTGACCCGCGCTGGCTGACCCGGCTGGGCGACGCCGCGTCGGCGACGTTCTTCGACGGGCAGTATCTGGTGGTCGTCCAGCCATCGAAGTCGCTCGACATGGCCGCCTACGTGGCCATTCCGCTGGCGTATCTGAATTCACGGCTGCGATCATTCGTGGTCATCCTGCTGCCGATCGGGCTGGGCGTTGGCGCGGCGCTGGTGGTGGCGGTTGTGTTTCTGGTTCGCCAGCGGATTTCGTTGCCGGCGATACTTCGCGGCGGGCTCAAGCGCAAGGAATTCGTGCTGTATTACCAGCCGATCGTGGAACTGGCCAGTGGCCGTCTGGCAGGCGTTGAAGCCTTGTTGCGCTGGCCGGCGAACAAGCAGATCGGCATGCGCCCCGCACTGTTCATCCAGGCTGCCGAGGAATGCGGCTTGATCCAGCGCTTTACCGAGTACGCGCTGGAGCGGGTGGCGCTCGACGGCCCGCGTTTGTTCCGTGCGCACCCGGGCGTCTATATCAGTATCAACCTCTCGTCCGTCGACCTGCGTTCGGTCCGCGTGGTGGAGTGGCTGCGTCGACTGATCGCGACGCCGGGTATCGCGCCCTACAACATCGTGGTGGAGTTGACCGAGCATTCGTTCGTCGAGCCCACTCGCGCGGGGCAAACCATCGAGCAGATTCGCGCCATGGGCATCCGCGTGGCCATCGATGATTTCGGCACCGGCTTTTCCAGCCTCTCCCACCTGCACAACCTGAGCGCGGATTACCTGAAGATCGACAAGGTCTTCGTTGACGCGATCGGTACGGACTCGGTGACCAGTGAAGTGGTGCTGCACATCATCGAGATGGCTCGATCACTCAATCTCACCTTGATCAGCGAAGGCGTGGAAACGCGCAGTCAGGCCGACTTCCTGCGCCAACGCGGGGTGACTTTTGCGCAAGGCTGGCTGTTCAGCAAGGCGTTGCCGCTGGCTGAGCTGTTGCGCGAATACGAAGCAAGATGAGCGCTGCCAAAGCGCCGGCGCTGCAGACGTCCGCTGCTCCGCAGACCGCGCAATCGGGCATGATTCGATCTGGCTGCCACCCATCGAGCCTGGCGAGTCGCAGTATCAGCGAGGTGACATGAGCAGTCGTAAGGCCATGATTGTCGCGGTGTCGGTCAGCCTGCTGGCCATCGGCCTGCCAACCGGCGCCGCCTTGTATCTGGCGTATCACCAGAGCATGCAACAGGCGAGCAGCCAGTCGATGGAAGTGGCGGCAGACGCCTTGGGTCGTGCAGAAGCCGTGGCCGAGCAGGCGCAAACGGCGGTGGACCGACTGACGCCAACCACGACGGCCGACCCCTGTTCGGCTGCGCGTCAACTGCTGATGTTGCGAACGGCCCTCGACCTTCATTACGTCAAGGCGGTGGGTTATATCGTCGACACCAGGGTGCTGTGTTCTTCCGGCGGCACCGCGGGCGCCGGCGACTCACTGGGGCCGGTCGCGTTCGTCAGCCCCAGCGGTATCCAGTTTCGCCCCGCGGTCGATCTGGGTACCGGCAAGCAATTTGTGGTCTTGCAGCAAGGGCACTTGGCGGTAGCCATCGATCCTGAGTCGCTGCTCGACATCCGCCCATCCGACTCCGCGATTGCGTTTGGTACCTATATCCCCAGTCAGGGGAACTGGCTGCGCGGCCACGGCGAGTATCGAAAGGACTGGGCGTCCCGCCTGGGCAGCGCGCACGCAGTCACTTTCTTTGACGGCGACAACCTGGTGTCGATTATCCGCTCGTCCAGCCGGTTCGATGTTGCCGCCTACGCTGCGATACCGGTGAGTGACCTGCACACGCGCCTGCGCGAATCCGCCGTGGTGCTGGTGCCGATCGGTGCGATCCTTGGCCTTGCCGCCATGCTGGCCCTCATGCACCTGGCACGGCAACGCACCTCGATGCCGGCGATGCTGCGGCTGGCGCTGAAGAAGCGCGAGTTCGCCCTGCACTACCAACCCATCGTGGCACTGGACTCCGGCCGCATGGTCGGCGCCGAGGCGTTGCTGCGCTGGCAGCGGCGCGATGGCAGCGGCATGCGTCCCAATGTTTTCATCCCCGCCGCGGAGGACTGCGGCCTGATCCACCGGCTGACCGAGTACGTGATACGCACGGTTGCGATCGAGGCACCGAGCTACTTTCGCCAGCATCCTGACGCATATATCAGCATCAACCTGTCATCCACCGACCTGCATGACGAACACACGGTCGTACTGCTGCGTGAGTTGCTGCAGACCCGCGGCATCGAAGCAAGGAATGTGCTGATCGAAGTTACCGAGCACTCGTTCATCAATCCCGAGCTTGCCAACCGGGCGATTGCCCAGGTGCGTGCCATGGGCATCCGCGTGGCGATCGATGATTTCGGTACCGGTTTTTCCAGCCTTTCGCATTTGAACAATCTCAGCGCCGACTATCTGAAAATCGACAAGGTTTTCGTCGATGCGATCGGTACCGACTCGGTCACCAGTGAAGTGGTGCTGCACATCATCGACATGGCCAAGTCGCTCAACCTCACCCTGGTCAGCGAAGGCGTGGAAACCGAAGAGCAGGCTGCGTTCCTGCGCGGGCACGGCGTGGGCTTCGCGCAGGGCTGGCTGTACAGCAAGGCCAAGCCGATGGCCGTGTTGTTGGCCGAGCAAAAGCCGGACTGACCCGGCAACTACGGTTCGGCGGTCAGGCCCAGGGCGCGCACGCGTAACGTGGCGAACGCGCCGTCGCCGGCCAGCGCGGTGATTTGCTGCTCGCCGGTTTGTGTCAACGTGATCGCCATGGGCGCATCGGCATCGCTGCTGCCTTGCAGGCGCCCGTTCAACAACCACTGCACCGGACCCTGCGCACCCAGCGCGCGCAGGTTGACGCGTAATGGCTTGTCGCTGTTGGGCGCCTGACGCAGGGTGACGCCATCCGTGAGTCCGCTGATACGAATGGGATTCGAACTATCCAGTGAATCGGCGGCACAACCGGGTGCCAACGGAGGCAGCGCCGAACTTGCCCGATCATCGCGATTCAGCCACGGCGTGGCCAGCGCGGGCCAGCGCGCTAACGGGATCGTCTGCTCATGCGGCGCATGACAGACACCACTGAGTCGACGCCCCTTGCGGTCGACGCGCAAGTTGATCAGTCCGGCCGACCACGCACCGAGTCCACGTTCGGCAAACGTGGGTGGCAGCGCGTCGTCAAGCAGCCACGCCGTACGGTGCTGCCGGCACAGTGCCGGATCGGTGGCATCCATCGCACCGCCCAGCGGCCAGCAGATTTCGCGTTGGCTGACGCTGGCCGGCTGCGCAGCAACATGGCCACCACGTGAGGGCAGCATGTCGGCAATCTGGAACAGCAGCGGCAGCGCGGTGACCGCGCCGTACTGACCAGGCGACGGCGTGCCATCCGGACGGCCAATCCACACGCCGATAGTCCAGCGATCGGTGACCCCGATCGACCACGCATCGCGATAGCCATAACTGGTGCCGGTCTTCCACGCCACGCTGGCGTGACGATTGATGGCACCGGCCAGCGGACCACCTTCAACGTCGGCCGGGTTGTGCGCCAGGATGTCGCGGATGATCCACGCTGCGCCCGGCGACAGCAGCCGTCGCGGGTGTGCGGGTTCGTCGGCGGTATAGCGCGGCGTACCCGCAATGCCGCCGTTGGCGAATGCGGTGTAGGCACCGACCAGCGCCTCCAGCCGGGTCGAGGCGCCGCCAAGAATGATCGACAGGTTCGGCTGCGCACCGGCAGGCAAGCCAAGATCAACTCCACCGTTCGCCAAGCGCGCCACGAAGCGGCTCGGCCCGACCCGATCCAGCACATCCACGGCCGGCACGTTGAGCGAACGCTGCAAGGCCTCGGCGGCGCTGACCGGCCCGGAGAATGCCTCATCGAAATTGCCTGGTTTGTAGCCGCCGAAATCCTGCGGCGCATCGACCAGCAGGCTGGCCGAATTGATCAACCCGTCGTCCAGCGCCAGCCCATACAGGAACGGCTTCAGGGTGGAACCGGGTGAGCGTGGCGCACGCACCATGTCGATGTAACCGTGCCGCTGCGGGTTGGCGAAATCGCTGGTGCCCACATAGATGCGCGCTTCGAGGGTGGCGTTGTCGACCACCAGCAATGCTGCCGAGGTATGCGGCGGCAAGCCCGACAGATAGGCGCTGACACGCTCCTCGGCGGCCCGCTGCAGGTTCGCGTCGATGGTGCTGGTGATACGTCGCAACTTCGGCTGCTGCCGCTGCAGACGCTCGGCCAGCAACGCCGCGGATAGCGGCGCACGCAGCGAGCGCGCGGTCACCGGCTCGATCTCGGCATCGCGAACCTCGGCTGCGCTCCACACATCCAGATCACGCATGCGCCGCAGCACCTTGTCGCGTGCCACGCGCGCTGCCTCGGCGCGGCGGTCCGGACGCAGCCGACTGGGCGATTGCGGTAACACCGCGAGCAACGCGGCCTCGGCATGCGAAAGCCGCGTCGCTGGCTTGCCGAGATACGCCCACGACGCCGCCTCGACGCCTTCGATCGGCCCACCGAACGGCGCGTGGTTGAGATACAGGTCGAGGATCTGCGCCTTGCTCAGATGCGCCTCCAATTGCAGCGCGCGGAAGATCTGCACCAGCTTGCCGCGAAAGGTATGCGGGATCGGGTGAATGATCCGCGCCACCTGCATGGTCAGCGTGGAACCGCCCGAGACGATGTGGCCGTGGATGATGCCGCCGGCAAAGCCGCGCAACAGCGCATACGGATTCACTCCGGGATGGCGATAAAACCAACGGTCTTCGTAAGTCAGCAAGGCCTGCAAATACAGCGGCGACACCTGCTTGGCCGTGGTCGGATAACGCCACACACCATCGCTGTCGGCAAACGCGCGCAGCGGTGTGCCATCGCGTGCCAGCACCACGGTGCTGCCGGTGTCGGGTGCAGGTAGCCGCAGCGGGAACAGCCGGTCGAGGGCAAAGGCGAGCAGGAAGACTGCTGCGCAGGCGAGCAAGCTGCCACGCAACCAGCGCCATCCGCGGGAGCGCCGCGGTTTTGTGGTCGCTGCGATGATTGAGGTCTTCATGAATCTGCGAAAGCGCTGGCGGAAAGTGCCCGCCCTGCGAAACAGGGCGGGCAGCAAACCTCAGGGTTCGATCACGGTGATGCTTGCTGGCGTGACCTTGCCGATGCCACGCACCGCCGGGCGATACATGTCCTCGACCAGCGGTGGCGGCACGACATAAGTGCCGGGTGTCACCGCACGCACCAGATAGAACACACGGGCCTTGTCACCGCGACGCAAGTTGAGTGCGGCGGCGTAGCGGTCGTCGCGGTATTCCTCGTGCGTGGTATCGGCAGCCGACGCGTGATTCTCCAGGTCGATGCCGTCGATCACCACGCCCGCCCAGGTCTGCGCACCACCGAGGTTGAGGTTCTCCACTTCCAGCCCGCCCGGCAGCAGGTCGGTGACCAGCGCATCGGGGACGTCCATGCGCGCCTCGATATCCAGCTCGACGATCAGCGTGTCGCCTTCCTTCAGCGTATCGCCGTCCCACGGTTTTCCATCGGTGGTGTAGTAGCTGCGGCGCACATCGATCTGGCTGTCATCGGCCGCCGGCGCCTTCTGCGGAATACCGGCCACATCGAGCGTGGCGAAGATCGCCGCGTTGCTGGTCGGCTGCAGGGTCACGCCGGCGTTGAGTTCGGCCACGCTGAGCTCGCGACTCCACACACGCTGGTCCGGCGCCTGCTCGGTCTTGCCGCCTGCCGTGATCGAAACGGCCAGCGGCGCCTTGCTCTTGGCATCGAACGCGCGTGCCACGCGGGCGATCGCCGCCTGCTCCTGGGTGCTCAGATACGACCACGACCAGCGGTAGTTCTTGTCCTGCTGCTGGCGCTCGCGCACGTTGGCGGTGGCATTGCGCGCCCAGTCCACCAGCTTGGCGTCGTAAGCCGGTTTGTTCATGCCGTAGGTATGCGTGAGCGAGACCATCAGGGCGAGGTCGCGCAGATCCGAGCCGTAATCACCGACGTACCAGGGCCGCTCCTTGGTCCACGCGAACGCTTCATCGATGGCCTTCTGGGCGCGATCGTTGTCGCCCATCAACTTCAAGGCGATACCCAGATGCACCAGCGGCAACGGCGCCACCAGTTTCTGCCGCTCGTTGTCGAAGATGGCGCGCAGCGTGCCCAGCGGCGCCCGGTTGACCCGCGCCAGCACGAAGCCGGAATAGGCCTCGTCGGCCAGCCGCATGTGGTCGTGCTGCTCGTAGCCGTAATACGGATGGCCGCCGGCAAGCAGGTCGTCGTTGAGTCGCTGCAACGACTTCTGCAGCACATCCTGCGGCACGGCGAAGCCGTCGTCGCGAGCGTCCAGCATGAAGTCGACCACGTACGGCGTGGTGAAGGTGACGATCGGGCTGGTGCCACCCCAGAAGCTGAAGTGACCGTTGCTGGCCTGGAACGAGGCAATGCGTGACAGCGCACCCTCGACCGCCGCCTTGCGCACCTCGTCAGTCATCACCGGAGCGCCCAGCGCGGTAGCCGTCTGGCCGTCCAGAATCAGCGCCGCGTAGCCCTTGCTGGTGGTTTGTTCGATGCAGCCGTAGGCGTATTTCAGCACGTCACGCAAGGCCGCCGCATACGGCAACGGCGGCAAGGTGCTCAGGGTGATCCGTGCGCGCACCGTGGCCGGCAACAGCCCAGCCAGCGCGGCGCCACCGAGGTGTTCACTCTTGCCCGCTTCCAGCGCCATCGGCGTGGTGGTGACGGTTTCCGGCCAGGCCGGACGCACGGAGAACTCGAAGTGGCGGTCCACCTTGTAATCGTTGAGTTCCGCGTGGATATCCACGGTCGCCACCGCTGCACCGGCCTTGGCGGTGACCGGCATGTGCAGCGTGGTGCCCGCACCATCCTTCAGCGCGACGCTCTGGCTCGCCTTGTCGACGACGATCAAATCACTGCCCTTGACGCTGACCTTCGCTACGCCGTCCTTGCCGGACAGGTTTTTCAGATCGAGGCTGATCATCGCCTTGTCGCCGGCCGCCATCACCCGCGGCGTGCTGGGCTCGACCACCAGCGGCGCACGCACGGTGACGCTGCCGTCGGCATTGCCGTAACGGCTGTCGGTATAGGCCAGCGCAGCCAGCCGCAAACTGCCGTTGAAGTCGGGCACATCGACATGCAGCACCGCCTTGCCTTGCGCATCGAACGCGACCGGGCCGGTGAACAGGTCGACAATCTGCACTTTCGGATTGAGCCGCGTCGCCTTGGGCAAGGCGGCTGCACTCATGTCGCCGCCGTAGCGCAGCTTGGCCTGCTCACCGTCCATCGCTTCGATGATGCGGCTGTACAGATCGTACGCATCCACGCTGAGCGCGCGCTTGGCAAACATCCATGCCCACGCATCGGGCACCGGATAGTCGGTGATGTTGAGCACGCCCTGATCGACCGCGGACAAGGTGACGAACGCCGTCTTCCCGGCCAGGCCCGTCGCCTGCACGCTGACATCAAGCGGGTTGCCCGGACGCATCAGCGTCGGCGCGTCGAGCTTCAACGGAATGCGTCGGTCAGTGCGATCCATCGCCACGTATTCCACACCCAGCGCGCGTGCCGGCGTGGTGTGCTCGGCCGCTTCGCCACCGCGGAACACCAGCGCTGACACATAGACGTCGTGACGCTCCCAGTCCTTGGTCACCGGAATCTCGAAGGTCGCGCCAGCCTTTGCGTCGATGTTCCTGGTGTAGAGCAGATGATCCGATTCCACCAGCAGCACGCCGGGTCCGGCTTGCGGCGGTGTCACCGTGACCTTCATGGTGTCACCGGCACGGTAGCGTGCCTTGTCCAGCTGCAATTTCACCTTGTCCGGGCGCGCTTCCTTGCCCAGATTCTCGTCGTCCCAGCTGTAGCCGGCGAAGAACGGAAACACCGTGGTCAGCTTGGTGGCCGGGTCATAGACCTCGACGCGGTAGCTGCCCCACTCTACCGGGAACTCCACATGCGCCGATTTTCCGGCAACCACGTCGACGTCTTTCTCTTCGATCAACTGCAAGTGCTGGTTGGCGTTGGACTGCCAGCCGCCGTTCTGCTCGTACAGCCAGTAGAAGTCGCGCAGCTCGCGCTGCAGGCGCACCTTCAGGTGCGCGCCGGCAACGAGATCACCGTTCGCATTCGCGCGCACGATTTCGAAGCCGACCGGACTTTCGCTTTCCGCGCCCTGCTTCGGATCAAACAGCGGGCGCACGCCGACCAGCGCGTCGGCTGGCCAGTAGGTGCGCTTGAGCAGGCGCGTCACCGCGCGACCACCGGTTTCATAGACGCTGCCGGACAACGTCACCGCCAGCGGCGCGACCGGCTTGACGTCATCCGGCAGCGGCACGTCCTGTTCCAGCACACCTTGGGCGTCGAGCTTCGCGTCGACGACGTCGTCGGCACTCTTCGGCAGTTCGACCAGCGGGTCGCCGAAGAAGGTGTCCTTCATGTTCGCCAGCGGGTGCACTTCCGGCGCCACCAGCAATTTGCCGGTGAAACGGTTGCCATCGGCGGGCGCACCATACAGATAACTGGAAGCGACCTTCAGCTTCAGCGGTTCATCCGGTGCCAGCTGCTTCTGCGGGCTGGACAGCTCGACCTTCAGCCGTTCCGGCAGGAACTCCTCGACGTGGAACGGGAACGCCTGCACGGTTTCCTTGCTGGCCGGGTCGAGGCGGAATTCCAGTTGCCACAGACCGGTCGGCGCGTCGGCCGGAATCAGCTGACTCAGTTCGAAGTAATTGAGTTGCTGCGGCTCCAGCCGCTTCTCCACCAGGGTGCGACCGTCGGGCTGCTTGACTCGCACAAACAACGATTGCGGCTTCATCGGCTTGCCGTCGTAATCGCGCAGCAAGGCGGAGGCGTGCAGGGTTTCGCCGGGGCGATAGAGATCACGACTCGACCACGCATAGACTTCGAACGGCGCCTGGCGGCGGCCGCTGATGTCGAAGTTCGACACATCCAGCGCCGGCCGGTTGAACGGCAACACCGAGACGTCCTTGCCGTGACGCGCGACCAGCACGTCGGACGGCTTGATCTTGTAGGCGATCAGCGCATTGCCGTCGGCATCGGTGCTGGCCTTGAGCTTGCTGTGGCCGTTCTCGTCTCGCACGTCCACATCCACGGCCTGGACCGGCGTGCCGTCGCGCAACGAGGCGACGTGCAGCAGCACGTTGTCGCGATAGACGCGCAGGTGCAGGCCAAGGTCGCTGACAAAGAACGTGGCAGTGTCGTAGCCGTCCTTGAAGGTGCCGCCGGCCTTGACCACGGCCATGTAGACGCCCGGCTGCGACAATTCCTTGATGTTCTGCACCGGCAGATAGGTCACCGTGCGCTCGTTCGCGTCGCCACCCAGGGTGTAGTGGTTGGCGTAGACCGAGTCGGCGATGTCGGTGATCGGCTGGCGACTGCGCTGGTCGTCGCCTTCACCGCAGCGGTTGTAGGAGTTGACGTCGTGATCGAGGTCGTAGCTGTCGCGATGACCGTTGCGCGGATAGGCGCAGAACAGGTCCGACAGCGCATCGTCGTGCACGCGGAAGAATTCCACGTCGGCATCGTGCACGTTCATCGACACCAGCGGCAAGCCGCGAGTGCCGCGCGCCGGCAGTACGCTGCCGTGCGAGGCAAAGCCCACCGCCGCCGGCAGGTTGCCGGAGTAGACGTCGTGTTTCACATCGTGACCGAGCGTGCGACCGTCGGCCGCCAGCACGCCGGATTTCAGTTGCACCGCGTAACGCGTGTTCGCCTGCACGAATGGAAAACTCAGCGTCTTGCCGTCGTCATCCAGACTCCAGCTGCCGCTGACCACTTCGCCGTTCGGACCGGTCACCGCAATCAGGCTGTCGAACGACTGGGCCGAGGCTAGCGGCGCGTTGAAGCGCAAGGTCAGCGCAGTGCGCGAGTCGCTGGTTTTCGAGCTGGCCGAGACCAGCACAAAGCCGGCCTTGCCATCGTCGCCGGCATGCGTACTTGACGCGCTGGCCGGCGCCGCCGCTTGCAAGGCCGGCTTGCCGTCGTCGCCACCACGATGACAGGCGGCCAGCAACAGGCCGAGCGAGAGGCTGGCGAGAACGCGCCACGCGTAATGGCGACGGGAATGCTGAGTCGATCGAGATGGCATGCAACCTTCTCCCTATAGGTTTGCGTGAAAGTATCACCACCATTCATGGCGGTCTGATGGCACGGATCGGGCCGGCCGATTATTTTTGCTGTCAACGCAAGCTTACCGGGGCGCGGCAAGATCCTGTCGCCCCAGCCAGTCGCCCAGTTGCATGAACACCTGGGTACGCCCCGGCTCGGCCTCGTTGAACAGCTCGTGATACAGCGTGGAAAAGAAACGCGTGGTCAGCTGGCCGCTGTTGGCTGCCTTGCGAGCGAACGCGCGACTACCCGCAGGATCAACCAGGCCGTCGCTATCGGCAACCAGCAGCAGCGTTGGCACGGCAAGCTTGGCCGCATCGCGGATGCAGGCCGCGCCCGCGTGGAAAATGAAATCAGCCAGCCGCGGCGTGATCCAGCCATGACGCAGCGAATCGCTGCGGTAGTCGGCGACCACGGCAGCGTCGTGTGAAAGCTTGTCGACCTCCAGCCCGTTGCGTAGTGGCAGGTTCGGCGCGATACGACTGAGCAGGCGCGCCAGCGCGATCATCCGCGGCGACTCCCAACTGCGCAGCGCCGGTGATGACAACACCATCGCCGGCGGCGTGAGCCGGCCATCCAGCACCGCTCGCGCAGCCACCAGCCCGCCCATGCTGTGGCCGAGCAGCAGCGGCACATGCGGCTGGCTGTCGGCATGGTTCTGATAGACCGTGGCCAGATCCTCCAGCAGATCATCCGCATGTCGCAAACCGCCACGCCGGCCCGGCGTGCGGCCGTGGCCGCGCTGGTCATAACCGCGCACCGCGTAACCGCGTTGGTTGAACCACGCAGCAAGCCGCTGGTAGCGTCCGCTGTTCTCGCCCAAGCCATGCACGATCAGCACCGCACCACGCGACTGTGCCAGCGGCCAGTCGCGCACAAACAAGCGCTGGCCGTCCGCCATGCTCAGCCAGGACTCACCCTGTTTGACGCTTTCGACGCGATGCGACGGCGTCGCTGGTTCGCTTTGCTGCACTTCAGACCTCATCTGCCATTCCACGGACTGCCCTGAGTACGGCGCGGCTACGGTGGGCTTGAACGCATCACGCCACCGTATGAGACCGGTGGCGAGTGCTGGCCGTCAAGGCTCGATGACGCGCAGGTTCTTGGTCAGCAGATCCAGCTTGTGCTTCATGCCTGGCTGCGCCTGAGCACCCTCGACGCCGACGAAGGCGCTGTACACCACGCGGGTCGGCTTGGCAGCTGCAGCCACCACGCCATTGATCTTGGTCAGACCCTCATCCTGCCGCGCGACGCCATTGTAGGGATAGTTGTGCTGCGACACCTTCTGCCACAGGCTCATCATGTCCTCGTCCAGGCCAGTTGGCGGAGCCACGAAACGCTGGACGGCGACATGGGCGTGATCATCGGAGGACTGGGTTTTCCAGACCACCACGGCGCCGACATCCCAGCTTGGCGTTTCCTTGTCCATCAGGAAGCGGAAGCCGAGATACAACAGGTTGCCTGGCTTGATCGCCTGCACCTCGGGCGTATACGAGAACGCCACTCGCTGTGATGCGTAGCTGAAGCGGTGCTCGTCGTCGAGGCCAAGGTGGATGGTCTTGAACGCGGCCGGCAGCAAGGCCGGCATGGCGAGGAACTGCTTCCACTGCGCCAGCGAACCTTCGTAGGTGACAACGACAAAATTGCTCAGCTCGTCCATGTCCAGCCGGGCGTCGTAGACAGCGGAGGCCTGCACGAAACGCGTCATCGCAATGCTTCCGTCCGGTACCGGCAGCGAATACAGCACCATGAAACCGTTGGCATAGGGGAACGGCCAGACTTCGACGTGCCACGGACGCTGCCAGCGATCGGTGTGCACCGTCTCGAAGCTCGGCTTGCCGAGCGAGGTGACCTTGACCTTCTCGCTACCGACCTGGCGCTGGAACATGCCGGTCTGCGCCATCAGATCCATCCGTACTGACGCATCGTCGTAGAACTTGGCGGCGTCCACGGTGTCCGGGCGACGCAGATGCGACAAGCCGTTGCGCCCGGCAGCGCCCACTTCCAGATAGCCGTTGCCATCCAGTGGCAGGTGCCGCGTACTCCTGCCGGTATAGCCCCACTCGCCGTCGCTGCCACGCGTGATCAGCATGGGGAACGAATTCAACTGGGTCTGCTGATAAAGCAGGCGTTCGGCGCCCTTGCCACGGGGAAACAGGTTCGCCGACTCTTTCGCCAGCAAGGCCTTGATCTGTTCGTCGCTGAAGGCTTGCAGACGCTTCTGGTATTCACCGTAGAACGCGGCCAGGCTCAGCGGCAACTTGAACTGCCCCTTGAACGTCGCGGTCTGGCGCGCATCGAACAGATCCAGTTGATAGCCGCCGCGGGAATCCATTTCCGCCAGATTATCCGGCGCCGCCAGCACGTCGCGGATCGGCAAGGCGTAATTCAGGTTCTCGTTCGCCGACTTCATCAGCACAATGCCGATCAGCTTGCCGTATGCATCCAGGAGCGGACCACCGCTGTTGCCGGGCGATGCCGCCGCGGAGAAGCGCATCCACTTCCAGCGGCCATCCTGATCTTCCGGCGTGTCGGAGGTGTACAGCCCATCGCGGATCACCACACCGGTACCCAGCGCATTGCCGACCGCGTAGACCACCGAGTTCAGCACCGGTGTCGCATTCACTTCGAACGCGGCCGCCGAGGCCGGCTGTTCAGCCAGCGAAAACACCACGAAATCCCGCTCCAGCGAGAATTTCAGCACCTTGTCGATCGCGTAGACGTGACCGCTGGCGTCGCGCAAGGCCGGCTCGCCCCACAGGCTGTTATTGCCAATCTGCAGCACGTGCGCGGCGGTAACGTAGCGGTTATGGCCCAGCGCAAAGGCGGTGCCGATCGAGTAATACTTGTCGTTGCGCTCCTGGAACGGCAGCAAGTCCAGCGGCAGCGGTTTCTCGTACGTCAGCGGGTCCTTGACCGGCTTGGCCGCCACCACTTCGAACGTGGCCGCCTGGATCTTCGGCAGCACCGACGGATCGAGACTGGCGGCGTGACTGGTGGCCAGCGCAAACAGACCAAGCATCGAGACCAGCGCGAGTCGACTGGCAACGGTGCGCATGAAGCCGGGCCGGCGCCGCGGCAATTCCATTACGTGCATGAATGTCCTTCGCTTGAACGCCGCCACCAGATTCCCCCCTCGGGTCCCTGGGCCATGACGACCGAAGCTCAATACTGCCATGAGCGCTGGCGCCATGCATGACAAGCTGCGTGAACCCTGCGGCCGGTTTCATCAGCGCAACCGACAGGCTGGCGCAGAACACGGTAACCGGCCTCGTGGGGAGACCACCGAACCGTTCCGATAGCCGTTGCCACTAGAGCTTGAGATACCAGCCACGGCGATCCATCGCCCACACGATCAACCACCACAGGGCGACAAAGACCAGCGCAAAAACCAGTGACGGCACGTACGCACCAAACCGCGGTGTCATCCAGTCGGCGAACAGCGTGTGATACCAGTCATCCTGACCCAGCGACGACAACACGATCTGCAGCAACTCCGAACCGGCATAGGCGGCAATCGCGTTCAAGCCGAAACGGCGACCCGGCGCCGGCCAGCCGTGGCGATCGATCAGGACATGGAACAGCAACAAGGCCAGCGTGGCCCAACCCGTCGTCCACATCACGAAGGAGGGTGTCCACAAGTTCTTGTTCAGCGGCAGCCACAGCGACCATACGACGCCGAGCAATAGCGACAGCAACGCGGCGACGAACAACCGCTGCCGCCGTTGCTCGCGCAGCCAGCAACCCGCACGCAGGCCCAGCAAACTGCCCGCCAAGGCCGGCAAGGTGGCCAGCAAGCCTTCGGGGTCGTGGCCCTGACCGGTCTGCGGATTGATCATGTAAACGAAGCGACCAAACACGGCGCTGTCGACCTGACTGGCCAGATTGGTCCACGGCTGCAGCGAACCGCCGAGCACCAGCAAACCCCAATAGCCGAACAGCATCGCCACGATCACCGCCCACTGCGTGCGCGCCTGCGTGTAGATGGCGAACACCGCCACACCGGCAAAGCACACACCGATGCGCTGCAGCACGCCGGGCAGGCGCAGGTGCGCGCCGGGCATCAACCACCACGCCAGCAGGTTGATCAGCACACCCAGCCCGATGATGCGCAACGCCCGCAGCATGGCTCCATGGGCAAGCGCACCAGGGTCGGCGCCCTGCTCCAGCCGCGGCAGCACCGACAACGCCACCGACACGCCCAGCACAAACAGGAAGAACGGAAAAACCAGATCCGTCGGGGTGCAGCCATTCCATGCCGAATGTTCCAGCGGCCAGTAAACATGACTCCAGTCGCCGGGATCGTTGACCAGCAGCATCGCCGCCACGGTGCAGCCGCGCAGCGCGTCGAGTGAAGTCAGTCGCTTCATGCGGCGCGCGTGCTCATGGCGTCAACACCACCGCGCCGATCGCATACAGCGGTCCATCGATCGGCGCCGTATAGATCAGGCACAAGCGGTGTTCACCGGATTGCGCTGGCAGCGCCGCCTGCAAGCTGAAGTCAGTTGCGCTGTGCGCCGGGTCAGGCAAAGGGATGCTGGCAACGGACGGGCCGGCGCAGCTATCCAGGTGCACCACCAGCTCGCCGAACGGCGTGGCATGCGGGCGTGAAACCACCAGCTTCTGCTCATGTGCCAGCGCGAAGTTGCGTGGCAGGCGCACCGCATTCACCTGAAGCGAAGCCACGCCATCCATCCACAGCGAAGGCGTTTGCTGGCAGCTGTCGAATACGTTCACCGCATACACCGGCTGCGTGCTCTGCGCATCCGGCGTGGGCTGCAGGCGCAGGCGGAAGTCGCTGCCCGGGCAGTTGGGCAAGGCGTTGCCGGGCAGACTGAGCAGGGCTGCGCGATCCAGCACGCGTTCGCGCGCGGTGGCCAGTTGCGAGCCGTCGACAGCGAAGGTGGCGGCACGCACGGTAACCGGCAAATCCACATTGAACGGAGTCTGGTAACGCGCCGACGTGGTGGTCGGGGCGCTGCCATCCAGGGTGTAGTGGATCGCCTCCACACCGACCTGATTCGCCAGCGTCACGGTGGTTTTTCCGGTGGCCAGGGCGAGGTTGCGGTCGGCGTCTATGTCTACGGCATAGGCACTGTCGGCCACCTTGATGTGCTGTGCGCGATAGCGCTCGAACTGGGCCGGCAAACGGGCCAGAAAGCTCGACCAGTTGATGCGGGCAGCCGGCGACCACGCCACTTCGCTGAGCGCCGCCACCCGCGGGAACGCCGCGTGTTCAACGTGCGCTGCGGTGGGAATGTGCTCGGTCCAGATGTTGGCCTGCAAGCCCAGCACGTGCGCCGCCTGGCTTGAACTCAGCACGCCTGGCACGGCCTGGAATCCGTACACTTCCTTCAGCGATTGCACACCCAGCCGGCCGGCATATTCATCGGCTAGCCCGCCTTGCACATTGTCGAAGTACAGACCCGGCGCCGGCGACAGCACCACGTCATGACCCAGCATCGCGGCCTTGATCGCACCGTCAGTGCCGCGCCAGGACATGACCGTCGCGTCGGCCGGCAAGTGGTCGCCTTCGAGGATTTCATCCCAGCCGATCAGCTTGCGGCCGTGCTGGTCGAGGTACTGGCCGATGCGGTCGATGAACCATCCTTGCAGCGCGTCTTCGCTGGTCATGCCCAGCGCGCGCATCTTCGCCTGCACCGCGGGCGAGGCCTGCCACTGATCCTTGATCGCCTCGTCGCCACCGACATGGATGTATGTCGACGGGAACAACGCCATCACTTCGTCGAGCACGTTGTCGATGAAGGTAAACGTGGCATCGTCAACGTTGTACAGATACGGATTGACACCCCAATCCACCGACACCTGGGGTCGCTGGCCAGTGACGCCCAGCTGCGGGTAAGCCGCCACTGCCGCTTGCGCATGGCCGGGCATGTCCAGCTCCGGCACCACCGTGATGAAGCGCGCGGCGGCGTACGCCACCACCGCGCGAATCTGCGCCTGGGTGTAGAAACCGCCATAACGCTTCGGCTCGCCGGCCTGACCGGCGTCCGTCGCCGTACGCCATGCGCCGATGCGGGTGAGCTCGGGATAGCGCTTGATCTCGATCCGCCATCCCTGGTCATCGGTGAGATGCCAGTGGAAGGTGTTGAGCTTGTGCTGGGCCATCTGGTCGAGCACGTTCTTGATCTCGGCCACGCTCTGAAAGTGACGCGCAGAATCCAGCATCAAGCCGCGCCAGGCGAAGCGCGGCCAGTCGCGAATGCTCAGCGCAGGCACGTCGACCGCGCCCCTTTTCGCATCCGGCGTCAGCAACTGGAACAAGCTGGTCGCGCCGTGGAACAAGCCGGCATCGTCACGTGCGGTGATGCGGATGCCTTGCGCCGTAACGTCAAGCGCGTAACCACCGGCCTGCGCTACCGGCGCTTGCGGGTCGCGCTGCAAAGTGATGGCGCGCTTGCTTTGCTCGGCGTTGGAAATACGCAGCTGCAGGCCGCGCGTGCGCGCCAGCAGATCAATCAGATAGTTCGCGGTGCTTCGGGTTGACGCGTCGTGGTCGGCCAGCACGATGGCGCTGTGCGCATCCACGGTAAAACTGCCCTGCTGCGACTGGAACTGCGCGGGCAACGGAATCAACGAGGGCGTCGTCGGCCCCGTTGCGCATAGCGCTGGCACGGGTAGCAAGACGACGAAAACCAGCAAGAAACGGCTTCGGAACGAAACACTACGGCGGTTCATGGAGCTCTCCTGGTCGGTCGGTCCAGCATGCCATCGTCGTGGCCACCCCGGATAAAAAGACGGACCCGCAAAACAACGCCGGGCCCGCTTGGGGGAGTGCAGGCCATCCCTGGCCTGCCATGTATTTGCAGCAATCAGAATGAGAGGTGCGCGTTCAAGTAGTACTGGCGGCCGTTCTCGTAGAACGCGTGCGGAATGTTCACCGTCTCGTAGTACTTGTAGGTCGGGTTGTTGAGGTTCATCGCGTCCAGGCTGAAGCTCAGCCAGTCAGTGGCCTTGTAGCTCAACGAGGCCGACAGCGTGCCGAACTTGTCCTGGTAGTACGGGCTGGCGCCGGACAGGCCGATCAGGAACGACGAGCGGGCGGTGTAGCTCACCCGCGCACCGAACTTGTCGCTTTCGAAGTAGGCACCCACGTTGTAGGTGTTCTTCGAGGTACCCAGCAAGTGATTGCTGCCGTCGGACCAGGTGAAGGCCGAGGAACCATCGGCATAGGTGTAGTTGGCATCGACACCGAAATTGTCACCAATCGGCTGGTTATAGGCCAATTCCACGCCCGACACCTTCGCATCGGCGTTGACCGGCATGGACACCTGATACGGCTCCAGCTGATGGGTCAGTTCGCTGAACAACATCTGGGTCTGGATGCCGTAGGCAACATAGTTCTTCATGTTCATCGAGTACGCGGTCGCCGCCAACAGGCCGCGCGGCATGAAGTACCACTCGATGCCGGCGTCGAAGTTGGTGGACAACACCGGCTTCAGATGCGTGTTGCCGCCACCGCCGGTCTTGCTCAGATCCGAACCCCATGACGACGCGCCCAGTGCCGAGTAGTCAGGCAAGGTCTGGGTCTGTGACGCGGCGAAGCGGAACAGCACGTTGCTGGCGAGGTTGAACTTCAGGTTCGCACTCGGCAGTGCGCGACTGTAGTTGTTCTTGGTATTCACGCGCGTCCATGCACCGAACAGGCTCGACACATCAGGTACCACCGGCGCGGCCACGGCGAAGTAGGTGTTGATGTCCTGCTTGATGTTGACATAGCGCAGGCCAACGTTGCCGCTCCAGTTATCGCCCTGGAAATTGGCCTGGAAATAGGCGGCCATATTCCTTTCGTCGACGGAGTACTCGGCGCCGTAGTTGTGGCGGCCGGTGGGGCCATCGTTGTTCGACAACCAGGTGGAATTGGCCGTGATCGCGCTCTTCAACGCACCCGGGGTGAAGTACCAGATGTTGGTCGGAAAGCTGCCGCCGATGCCCGCCGCAAAATTGCTCGGGTAATTGCCGGTGGCAGCGCCCTGCAGTGCCGGCCAGATGTTGCCCGGGCTGGCGCCTTCCGGCGACTGCACTTCACGGTCATGCTTGGCGAATCGCACGCCATAGTTGAACGAGGTCAGTACACCGCTGTTGAAGTACTGGGTGAAGTCAGCCGTGCCCCATTTTTCCTTGTCGATCGCCTTGACCTGCTGGTTACCCCAGGTGCCAAAGCCGGTCACGCCGGCCGGGCTGATGTCGCCGCCCACGGTCCAGTCCACCGGCGCACTGATGCCGTGCGTGCTCCAGCTGGCGCCGCCGCCATTGGCCGCGGTGACTTCGGCGATGTACTGCGCGGAGGTCTCACCGGTGCCCTTGGTGGTGCCAACCTGGAACTTGCCTTCGATGTTTTCCGAAGCCTGCCAGTCGGCATCGAGGGTGTAATACGACGCCTTCGAGGTGGCATCGCGGCTGATCATGTCGTACACGATGTAATTGGTGCCGGGCACGCCGGCATAGGTGGCGTCGGTCAGCACGTTGTTCTTCACCACGTAGCCGGGTTGCGGCGCCTGCGTGGTGGCAAAATTGCCGCCCCACAACATGAAGTTGCGGTTGTAGTTGTTCGCCGACATGTCCGAGCGAAACGCGTTGAAGTCCAGCGTGAGGTTGTCCGCGGGCTTGAACTGAACGTCGAGCAGGCCGCCCTTGCGGTCACGCACCTGGGTGAACAAGGTGGAGCCCAGCAAGCTGGGCACGCGCACGCCGGACAAATCCGGGTTGCTGGTGGCCAGCGCCGAACCCGGGGCAATCGTGGTGAAGCCGGCCGGAAGCTCCTGCGCTTCGCGCTGCAGGCTGCGCTTCTGCTTGAACAACTGCACCATCACGCCGAACGTGCTGTCGGCATTCTTGTAGTTGAACAGCCCCGAAAGCTGCGGGTCCGTCTTGCCGGCCGTGCTTGAATGCACGCCGCCCACCGTCAGATTGGTGGTGAACTGCTTGGTGAAGTCCAGCGGCTTGCGCGTGATGATGTCGACGCTGCCGGTGGTGCCGCCGTCCATCAGGCGGGCTTCGGACGACTTGTGCACTTCCACGCGGCTGACCAGTTCGGACGGCAGCAAGGTGTAGCTCACGCTGCGTCCCATGTTGCTGCCCTGGCTGAGCACGAACCAGTCGGCCGAACCGACCGCATGGCCGTCGATGGTGGTCTGGGTCAGGCTGGGGCTGGTACCACGCAAGCTGACGCGGTCGGCTTCATCGAAGCCGCCTTCATCGGCGCTGGCGGAACTGATATTCACGCCCGGCAGCCGCTGCAGCGTATCGGCGACGTTGTGCGCCGGCAGCTTGCCGACATCCTCGGCGGTGACCACTTCGAGGTTGGAGTTGGCGTCGCGCTTGATGTCCAGCGCTTTTTCCACCGCGCCGCGAATACCGGTGACGACGACGGTGCTGAGATTCTTTACGTCATCAGCGCGAGCCTTCTTCTGCTGCTGGGTCGAACTGGTGTCCGTGCTGTCCTGCGCATAGATCGCACTGGATACGCACAAGCTGGAAATGATGCTTACGGCGAGTAGTGTCTTGCGGTAATTCATGGTGTTCCTCCCCTCAGAGGCTGGCTCGAATCAGGACCGGCGTAGTGACGGTCATGGCTGGTTTTGATCAGGTGGATAAGACGTTGGGTGCCGCAGTTCGCTTGGTGCCGTGGTGCTGGATCGGGCTCATGTCATGCTTCCTGCCCCCTGTCGCGCTGTTCGTCCAGAAACCAGCCTGCGGCACCAATGACGCCAAGCTGGCCGTGCTCGATCAATCGAACCGGAACCTGTTGCAACCAGGCGCGCATCACGCCCTTGTTGAAGTAGCGTTCGGAAAAACTGCTGGTCAGCAGGAACGGCTGGATTTGCGGCAGGATGCCGCCGGCCAGATAGACCAAGCGCGCGCCATACAGCAGCACCAGGTCGCCGACGAAGCTGCCCAGCAGACCGCAGAAAATTTCCAGCGCCTCGACGGCAGCCGCGTCGTTGCCAGCCAGTGCCGCGCCGGTGACTTCGGCCGGGGTGAGCTGCCGTGCCGCGCAACCACGCAACTCGCACAGCGCGCCGTAAAGCTTGAGCAGGCCGGGGCCGGACAGGGCATCTTCGAACGACACATGCGAGCGCTCGCGGCGGAACAGGCGCAAGATCTCGATCTCGCGCTCGCTACCCGGCGCCAGTGAAATCTGCCCCGCCTCGGTAGCCAGTACCTGCGCGCGGGAACTGCCCGGCAATAGCACCGCCGAACCCAGGCCGGTACCCGGACCCATCACCAATACCGGCCCGCGCGACGCCGGCTGGCTGCTTTCGATGATCGAGCGCGCGTCGTTGGCAGCAATGAGCTGGGTGGCATAGGCCACCGCTTCAAAGTCGTTGATCACCGCCACCTGGCGGATATCGAGCGCGGCGCGAATCTCGGCGATGGACACTGACCACGGCAGGTTCTGATTGACGATGGCATCGTCCACCACATAGCCGGCACACGCGACCGCGCATTCGCGCAGCTGTACACGCATGCCAGCGTGCGGCGTGCCGGCAAGCTGTTCGACAAAATCCTTGAGCATGGCCGGAAGGCCGGACCAGTCAGCGCAGCTGTAACGGTGGTAGTGCAGCACGTTGACCGACTGCCCGTCCTTCGCTGCGGTCACCAGACCGATGCGCGCATGTGTGCCGCCGACATCGGCGGCCAGCAAGGGTCGTACCGAATCCTGGCCAAGTTGGCCGAGACCGTGCGACGACAAACCCGTCATCAGCGACGCAGTCGTTGCCGCAGATGCCTGGCGCTGGTTGGCGCGTTCCCCCACTTCACCTCTCCCGTGTCTGGCCCGTTGGCGACTCTGACGTGCTGCCGCACGCGGTCTGGCCTGAGTGGGGCCGAGTCTGCTGTCAAAATGACAACGTTGTCAACAGGACAGTTCACGAAACTTTCTGCGGTCACTGCGGCAGCGCACAAAAGCTGTCGTGACACTCCTGAGGCTGAGTCGAGATGGGCGCTTGAAGGCTTGAAATGCACCATATCCGTGCGCTTATCGTTTCCGACTACCTGGTGACGCACCGCCGCATAGGTCGTCTTTTTGGCCGTCTGAAAGTCCGCTGCGGGGCGCAACAACAGACACCGGTTTGCGGCCATGATTGACAACGTTGCACTTTTCCGCGAATAAAGAGACATTCCAGCCTGTCCCGGTCACCCGACCGGCAGGCGCGGCAACTCCGGGGGATTCCATGGCAACGACGCAGACGGCCACGCCGTCCCAGCACACTTCGTATCTCGGCCCGATGTTGATCATCGGCGTGCTGTTCTTCATTTTCGGATTTGTCACCTGGCTCAACGGCCCGCTGACGATCTTCGTGAAGCTGGCCTTCAACCTCGACGACGTCAGCGCCTTCCTGATTCCAGTGGCGTTCTATCTGTCGTACTTCTGCCTCGCCCTGCCCTCTTCCATGGTGCTGCGGCGTACAGGCATGAAGAAAGGCATGGCGCTCGGCTTGTTCGTGATGGCGATCGGTGCGGTGCTGTTCGGCGAGTTCATCAACATCCGCATCTATCACGGCGCGTTGGTCGGCCTGTTCGTGATCGGCGCGGGTTTGTCGTTGCTGCAGACGGCGTCCAATCCGTACATCAGCATTCTTGGACCGATCGACAGCGCCGCACAGCGGATTGCCTTCATGGGCATCTGCAACAAGGTGGCCGGCGCGCTGGCGCCGTTCGTGTTTGGGGCGCTGGTGTTGAACGGCATCGACACACTCGACCAGCAGGTGAAGTCCGCACCCACTGCGGCAGCACGCGATCTGCTGCTCAACAGTTTTGCTGCGCGCGTGTACTGGCCGTACATGGCGATGGCCGCGTTGCTGGTGCTGCTGGCGATCTGGGTGGTGCGCTCGTCGCTGCCGGAGATCAAGCCGGCCGGCGCCAACGACGAGCAGGCGATCGGCCATTCCGGCCGCAGCATCTTCAGCTTTCCGCACATGTGGCTGGGCGTGCTGTGCCTGTTTCTTTACGTGGGCGTCGAAGTGATGGCGGGCGATGCTATCGGCATCTACGGCCAGGGCTTCGGCTTGCCGCTGGACTCGACCAAGCACTTCACCTCGTACACCATGCTCGGCATGCTGGCGGGCTACGGCGTCGGCCTGCTGGTGATCCCGCGCTTCATTTCGCAGCAACGCTATCTGGCGGTGTCGGCGATCCTCGGCGTGGCCTTCGCGATCGGCGCCTACGTCACCCACGGCTACGCGTCGGTCGCCTTTGTTGCCGCACTCGGCTTCGCCAACGCGATGATGTGGCCGGCAATCTTCCCGCTGGCGATCAAGGGGCTGGGCAAGCACACCGAGGCCGCGTCCGCGTTGTTGATCATGGGCATCGTCGGCGGCGCGCTGATTCCGCAGGTTTTCGTGCATCTGAAGCAGGTGATCGACTTCCAGCTCGCCTTCCTGTGCGTGATGGTGCCGTGCTATCTGTACATCCTGTACTACGGCGTGGCCGGCCACCGGATAGGCCAGACGGCGGCCAGGTCCAGCGCTCCGCAAGGCACATGAGCTAGGATGCATACGCTGCCGCGCAACCCGGCGCCGCTCCGCGCCGGGTCGCCGGCACGAGACGCCACCATTCACGATGCATGAGGTTCAACGGGTGCGCAGTGCCACCATCAAGGATGTTGCGGAACGGGCCGGCGTATCGCTGAAGACTGTGTCGCGGGTGATCAACAACGAGCCCTCGGTACACGCGCGCACGCGCGAGAAGGTGCAGCGCGAAATCGACGCACTCGGCTATCAACCCGATCCCTCCGCACGCAGCCTGCGCAGTACGCGGGCCTATGCGATCGGACTGGTCTACGACAACCCGAACGCGCACTACATCATCAACCTGCAGCGCGGCGTGCTGTCGGTGTGCCGCAGCAGCGGCTTCGGCCTGCAGATCCATCCCTGCGATTCCGCCTCGCCCAAGCTGACCGACGAGTTGCTCACCTTGGCGCAGCGCTCGCGGCTGGCCGGCTTGGTGCTGGCGCCGCCGATGTCCGAGCAACCGGAACTGCTGCGTGCGCTAAGCGATGCAAAAGTGCCATTCATCCGCATCATCTCGGCACGCAAGGACCCGCAAGACGGCATGCCGTGCATCTACGTCGACGACCGTGACGCTGCCTACGCGATCACCGAACACCTGATCCAGCTTGGCCATCAACGCATCGGCTTCCTGTGGGGCGGGCACGAGCATCGCTCCAGCCCCGAGCGCTACCAGGGCTACGAGGATGCACTGAAGGATTACGGCATCCCGCTCGACCGCAAGCTGATCCTGCCCGGCGACTACACCTTCGACGACGGCTTTCGCGGCGCACGCAAACTGCTGGCCCTGAAAGATCGCCCCACTGCCATCTTCGGCTCCAACGACGAAATCGCCGCCGGTGTACTCGCTGCCGCCCACTCCGATGGCATCAACGTGCCGTACGAATTGTCGATCGCGGGCTTCGAAGACAGCCCGTTCTCCAAGCAGTCGTGGCCTGCACTTACTACGGCGCGTCAGGCCACGGAGGAAATCGCACGACACGCAGCGCAGCGGTTGATTGGTGATCTGCAGCGTGAGGCGAACGGCGAGCCGGCGCAGCTGGCGAACGAAGGTTTCAGTCCGGAGCTGGTGGTGCGTGGGTCGACGGCGCCACGGCATGTTGCGCAGTCCGGACGGAGTGGCACCGGTCGGCGCAAGCCGGGCGTATGACGGCTACAGACACTCTGCGCCCGCCATGTGTTGACGCTTGGCGTGGGCCTGCAGGGAGCACTCAACAAGAATGACCCGGTGCCTCTCTTTTGGCGTGCTGCCGCTGTACGAAGAGTCGACAGCAGGATGCATCCACGGGTATGTTGGACACCAAGGCCGGTGACGAACAGAAGGCTAAGGCCATGGCGTTCTCGAATTACTCCGATCACCCAGAGTTTCTCCGTACCCTGACCCAAGGGTACGTAGTGCTGATCCTTGTGTTCGTGGGTTTGCTCCCTAGCCTCGCGATCGCCTATCTGTATTTCTTTCAGATCCCTCCGCTGCGCTTCGAAGATCATGGCGCGCACGAAATTGCCATTGGTATTTCGCTGCTGCAGAGCGGATTCATCGCGTATGTCACGTACCGTTGCTACCTCCGCACCAAAGAATCGTTTCTCCAATGGCTGACGTTGGGCTTCTTGGGATTTACCGTTATTTACGGGGTGCACGGCTTATTCACGGGCTTCTCGCATGACCACCCCATGCTGTTTACCCTGTACGGACCAGCATCCCGTCTGGTGATGGCGGGCTGTTTGCTGTCCGGCTTGTTGGCCTATGGGAAACAAGCCCCACCCACTCTCCAGGCCCGACCCGGATATTTTTGGTGGGCATGGCTTGGCGTGTTCGCGCTCATCGACGTCCTGGTTGCCCCGTTGGCTTTCTCCGCATGGGCGAAGTTGGCCCAACAGGCGATGGAAATAGCAGCCATGGGCATCATGCTCAGCTGCGCCTTGATCATCCTCGTCCGGCGCATTCGTTCGCCACTGATGATGGTTTACGTGTTGTCGGTCGTGTTCTTTGCACAATCCTCTTTCGCTTTCCTGCTGGGACCTTCCTGGAATCACATGTGGTGGCTGGCACACGCGATTTTCGCGGCGGGCTTCACGGCGCTGAGCTATGGAGTGATCCATGCGTTCCTGACGACAGGCTCATTTGCCCGGGTTTACAGTCAGACGGAACTGCTTGATCAGGTCCGGGCGGAGAAGGCGCGAACTGATGACGCGTTGCTTGAACTGCAACGCGCACACGAAGCACTCGAAATCCTCGCTACCACCGACGCACTCACGGGCTGCGCAAATCGTCGCAGCTTCGAGGCTCGGAGCGTGGAGGAAATTTCCCGCGTCAAACGCAGTGCGGCGCCACTCTCTTTTGTGACGATCGACCTCGATCTTTTCAAGCAGATCAACGATGGCCATGGCCATGCCGCGGGCGACCAGGTACTCAAGGACTTTGTCACCTTGGCAAAAAGCATCTTGCGCCCCAGCGACTTGATGGGGCGCATTGGCGGTGAGGAATTTGCCCTCATGCTGACCGACACACCACTCGAAGCCGCCACGATGGTGGCCGAACGATTACGTCAGATCACCGAAAACGAAGTGGTGTCGTTTTCAGGCACCTGCATACGCTTCACCGCAAGTCTGGGCGTTGCACAGTACGGTCTCGATGGGGATACCTATGAAGCCACCATCGAGGCTGCAGACAAGCGCATGTACCACGCGAAACAGGCAGGGAGAAATCAGGTCTGTGCGCGGTGAGCAAGCAAGGAAGCAAAGGGGCAGGCTCATCACCGAGCAAACGATCCAAAGCCTTCAGCGGCGCACGAACCCCTTGCGCATCGGTCCACGCGCTGGCTAGTTCGATCAGAGTCAAACGACGACCGGCGATCGTGGCTTCGACGGCACGCATCAGCACACCAGAGCGCTGCGTGTGAAGTACTTGCAGTGGTTCTCCCAGACAACTTCAATACTTCGGTGGCGCGCATGGGGCGGTCGCCTCTGGCTTTGTAACCCGTGAGGTAAGACCGCTTCATGGGCGCACTGTTCCATCGATCGATGTACAAGCTTCTAATGGAACTAGGAAATTCTTGGGGAAACCTCAGCCTCCGACCCCTTTGCCTATTCCCCTTGCCCCAGTTTGGCCCCGTGCTCCTGGGATTTGTCCGCGTTGCCGCCAATAGTGTAAAGATGAGGATGGGTTCATTGAACTTCATCACCTGCGCCAATGGAATCAAGGAATGAGGCATGACAAAGGAAGTGGCAGCAAACAAAGGCGATCCATTCAAGAAATTTGGCACGCATTCGGCCGACATGCGGGTCGCGTTGAACCAGATCAACCCAGCCTTGGCCTATAAAGTAGGCAACATGGAGTGGCTGAATCAAGTGAAGCAGGGCATACGCTACGAGAACGGAGAGACCATTTCCGAACTCTCGGAAAGGATGTTTCTGGTGGCGGCAATGGTAGAGCTTGCGACCAGTCATGATCCGTCCAAGGTGCTCGCCAGCAATATGAAAGCTGCCGGCGATCCGAAGCCGGAGGGTGAAACCGAGGCTCACCATATCGTGGCGTTCAAGGCCCAAGGTGCTCACGCATCCAGAAGGTTGCTCTTCCGGTGGCGCGTCGCAATCAACGACAAAGACAATGGAGTCCACCTTCCAGCGTTCAAACGTTCGGTGGTGGTTTCCATTCCCGATGCGCTCAAGCATCGACCGGTTCATACCGACGTCTACCATATGGCTGTTTTTCGGCGGCTTGATACCTACGCAAAGACCGACGGAACTGATACTGCAGTAGGTCGGGAAGCACTGAAGTCGATCAAGCGGAAGATATTGAACGGCACCTTTCCGTATCTGCGGGAGCATCAACGATGAGCGTCTGGGAAATCACCAATTTCCACACAAACACCGCCGCCATGGTCGGTCCTTCGCTCGAGATGCAGTTCGATCCGGATTTGTCGGAATCATTCTGGGCTCAATTCGAGAACAAGGTTCCGGGGCAGCTGCTTCACTGGGAGGCCCGTCCCGAGCTTGCGGTGTTGGCGAAGGAAGGGCGAAAAAAGCTACCCGCTCGCGCGGATGTCAGCCCGTTTACCGCGACGGGGCTTGTCATCAACGGAAAGGTGCGCACCGTTCTTGGCGACTTCCTGGCACGGTTCGGGCAGCTTCTGGAGATCAATGTCGACGCTAACACCGAGTACTACTACAACGTCACTAACGTAGTGTCGTGCATTGACCGTGAGCACTCCGAGTTCGATGGGCCGTATGTCGAGGTGCCGGTTTTTCTGGAGCAACTGGTTCCGTGCGCACCCTCGATTTTTGTCGAACCTTCCATACACGGACGCATCTTCGTGAATGATGCGGCCAAGATCGAGTTGGAAGAACGCATCGTTTCAAACAAGATCAGTGGCATGGACTTCAAGCCATGGGACTAAAAGACTAAAGGGTGACGGACGCACGGAGGCACGGAGGCAATTAGGTCAGACCATCAGCCGTCTTGTGCTTGTGACGCAGGCTGCCCGTGAGGCCTCACCATTACTGAGCGACTCAGGGCCTTTCAACCATGTTCTGGAACTTGGCGGCGCCCAAGGCGCGTTCCTGTGGAAGATGGGTACAGAGTCGCTGCAGGTCGTCGTAAAACAAAGGGGGCAGGTTCGGCCAGGTTCATTTACCACCTTCGGATCATTGGAACCGACCCTTTATCTCGCGTCTCGCAGTCCCGCGGATCAACGCCTCAGTGCGCCCCCAGATTGTCAGTCTGATCAATGAACCGTGCGACGTTGTCATGCAACAATTTCAACGACGGCTCATGCGCATACACCATATGCCCGGACGGATACCACGAGTAGCTGATGTTCGCGTCGAGGCTGGCCGGGATCGGCAGGTGGTGGTCTTCGTAGTCAGCCGCGAAATACGGCGTGGCCAGATCATAGTAGCCACCGTTGACGTAGACCTTGAGGTTCGGATTGGTTTTCATCGCCGCCGCGAGATCGGTCATCACGTTGGTCGATGACTGCAGCGCCTCGCCATGCGCGCCCGGCGCCTTGTGCGAAAAATCCCAATGATCGATATCGGCGAACAGGCGATAGGGCTGGTTCTGGCCAAACTTCAGCTCGGTGCGCACGTAATTGTTGAACGCCGCTACGTAGGCCGAACTGATCGCCGAGGACTGCGGATCGTAGTCGGAACTCTTGCCCATCGGATCCATTGACGGGCCGGAGAAGCGGGTGTCGAGTCGGCCGGTGGTGGTGTCGGTATCCGCCTGCAGTGCGTGCTCGAACATGCCACCGCTGACACGCAGGTTTGCCTTCAGCAGATACGCCACCGGCAGGCCGGTGTACTGGTGCAGCTTCTCGGCGACCGCCTGCTTCTGCGCCGCACCCAGACGTGAGCCTTGCATCAGCGCCTGCGCGTAGTCGCCCATCGCGCACTGCTCGACTTCCTTGAGGAACGGCTCCAGCGCGGCCGGCTGTTGCGGCAACTTGTGATGGTAGAACGCGGTGGCGGCGTAGGTCGGCAGGCCAAGCTCGTACGGCAGATCGATACCGGGGTTGAACTCCGGGCCATCAACGCTGGTATCGAAGCTGAGGATCTGCGACAGCAGGATCACGCCGTTCAAGTCGACGCTGTCCTCATTTTCGAGGATGTTCGCCACCACTGCCGAGCGTGTGGTGCCGTAGCTTTCGCCGAACAGATATTTCGGCGAATTCCAGCGGCCGTATTGCGACATGAACTGGGTGATGAACTGGGCGAAGGCATGACCGTCTCCGTCCACGCCATAGACATCCTTCTTGCGTTCCTTCATCTGCTCGGCACGCTTGCCGTGATCGGCATCATTGGCGATCAGCCGACTGAAACCCGCGCCGGGCGCGTCGATGAACACCACGTCGGAGGCATCCAGCAGGCTGTAGTCGTTGTTGACCAATTGGTAGGGCGCTGCCGGCGTGTGCGTATCGTCGGCGGTCACTACCCGCTTCGGGCCGAACGCACCCATGTGCAACCACACCGTTGCCGAGCCCGGGCCGCCGTTGTAGATGAAGGTGATCGGACGCTTGCTGGCGTTCACGCCTTTCTTGAAATAGGCGGCGTAGAACATGCTGATCTGTGGCTCGTCTTCCTTGTCGCCACTGCCATGCAGCACCAGTGTGCCGGCCACCGCCTTGTAGTCGATCTTCTTGCCTTCGACGGTTACCGAACCCTCGCTGGTCGAGGTCTGCGGCTGCACCATTACGGCGGCATCGGATTTCGCGGCAGCGGCCTTCTCATCTTTCTTGTCGGTACCGGCCACGGCGACCGAACTAAGCAGCACGGCGGTGAGTGCTACGACGAGGGGCAGCTTGCGCATGGGTGGTCCTGAGTGGTCGAGTTGAAGCTCCAGCATAGGCGCGTGGGCGATGCCCTCCATAGGCCAGAAGTCATCGTCGACAGCGAAGCCGCCCACCCCGCCGCGCTACGGCCAGGCAAGCACGCCGATGGCCAGTGCCGCGAACAGTACGCCGGCCAGATTGAGCCGACTCAAGCGCTCGCGGAACAGCAGCAAGCCGACTACCGCACCCAGCGCCACCACGCCGATATTCATGCTGGCAAACACCAGTGCCGGATGCTGCGGCAACGCGCGATGACCACGCAGATAGAACAGGATGTTGCCGAAGTTGGCCAGGCCCAGAAGCAGTCCGGCCACCGCACTGCGCGCGGTGAAACGGGTGGTTCCGCGCAGGCGTCGGCATAGCTGCATGACGAACGCAACCAGCAGCGCCAGCGCGAACATCGCCTGCAGCGACGTACCCAGCGGCACGCCGGCTTGCGCCACGCGCTTGAACAAGATG
Organism: Rhodanobacter sp. AS-Z3; assembly: GCF_029224025.1. Classification (NCBI taxonomy): domain Bacteria; kingdom Pseudomonadati; phylum Pseudomonadota; class Gammaproteobacteria; order Lysobacterales; family Rhodanobacteraceae; genus Rhodanobacter; species Rhodanobacter sp. AS-Z3. The sequence goes on along the minus strand of NZ_CP119392.1, from coordinate 714,718 downwards.
TCGATGACGCCGAAGCCGGCGAACACCAGCAACGGATACAACCAGCCAGCCAAACCGTCCTTTGTCGATGAAGACCCGCTGCGCCAGACCATGCACAACAGCGCGAGCAAGCCCAACGCAATGCCGCACAGTTTGAGCGTGGTGAGTTGCTCGCCGAACAGCACGAATGCCGCCAGCAGCGAGAGCAGCAGCGACAACCGTTGCGCCGCGTCGCTGCGCACCATGCCAGCGTGCCGAACGGCAGCGGCCAGCACCAGGAAGATGGTCGGCAACAGAAGGCCCAGCGCGACCAGCGCGGGCCACGGCACACCCGGCTCGCGCAGGCTGGCTGGCGCAGGCTGCAACAGCAGCGCCGTGAGCACACTCGCCACCACGTAGTTCCAGGCGATCGCCTGGCCGACGTCCAGCTGGAATCGGCGCGCCAGTTTCAGCAAGACGGAAACCAGCACGCTGCACAGCACACTCAGCAACACGAAAATCATCGGGCAGTTCCAACACGACCAGCGCGCATTGTGCCGCAGCGCCGGACGAAGTCACGCCATGACATCGGCACTACGCGCGCAGGCTCTTCACCAGCATCAGGATCGCCACCGCGATGATCGCCAGCGCAAAGATGATGTTGAGCGCGCCGCGCGTCTTCGCCAGCCGGCTGGCACCCATCGCGCCGAGCCAGCCACCAACGATGCCACCGCCGATGAATTCAGCGGCCACCGGCCAGTTGATCAGGCCGGAGATCGCGTAGTTGGCCGCCGCGGTAAGGCCGAACGCGCCAACCGCGAACAGCGAGGTGCCGATCGCGTAGATGATCTCCATGCCGCTGGCGAACATCAGCCCGGGCACGATCAGAAAGCCGCCGCCGATACCGAAGAATCCGGCGAGGCTGCCGGTGCCCAGACCTACCGCACCGAGCCGTGGATACATCCCCGGCAGCGGGTAGCGATCTTCCCCACCGCGCCGCCCACGCAACATGAAACCGGCGACTACCATCATCAGGATCGCGAACAGCACCAGCAGGTGCTGGCCGTTGACCGCCTTGCCGATGCTGGAACCCACGAAGGCACCGAGCACGCCGGTGGCGGCAAAGGTGAACGCCACCTTCCAGCGCACATGACCGGCACGCGCATGCGGAATCAGGTTGGCAAACGCATTGAACGACACCGCCAGTGCACTGGTGCCGATCGCCAGGTGCGGGTCGTGCACGCCGACCACGTACAGTAACAACGGCACCGCTAGGATCGAGCCGCCGCCGCCGATCAGCGCCAGCGAAAAGCCAACGAGTGATCCGCACACGACAGCGAGCAAGGCCTGTAGCGTCAATACATCTTGCATGGGTCATCCCGAGTGGAGGCGTTGCCCACGGCCGGCCTGTGTGAAGTGTGCGCAGGCTGTACCGGTCGATCAGGCGCCGTGCTTTCGCTCAAGCAGCGGACGCAGCATCGACAAGTCGTAACCGGCAACGCGAGCAGTATCCAGTATGGCATCGACCGAACCCTCGGCCTGCAGCGCCCACAATGAACTTGAACGAGTACCACTGCGACAGAACGCCAGTACCGGACCGGGCAATTCGCTCAGTGCCTGGCTAAAACCGTGCGCCTGTTGCTCGGTGAACTGTCCGGGGGTGACCGGGATATAGCGCCAGCCCAGGCCGGCTTGCTGTGCTGCCTGTTCCAACTCGCGGTTGCTCGGCTGGCCGGGCTCTTCGTCGTCGGGACGATTGTTGATGACGCCCCGGAAGCCCTGGGCAGCCAGTACGGTCATGTCGGCAACTTCGATTTGCGGCGCCACGCTGAGTTGATCAACAAGGGGATGAATTTGCATGGGAAGGTCCTCTGGATGGCAAGGTTCGGTGGACGCTCACAGCGCGTCCAGCGGGATTTTCAGATAGCGCACGCCGTTGCTCTCGGCTGGCGGAAACCGGCCTGCGCGCATGTTCACCTGCACCGCAGGCAGGATCAACTGCGGCATCTTCAGTGTGGCGTCGCGTGCCGTGCGCATGGCCACGAACTCGGCTTCGCTGATGCCGTCGTGCACGTGGATATTGCCCGCGCGTTCGGCGGCTACCGTAGTTTCATGCGCGAACGCGTCACGACCGGCAGCCTTGTAGTCGTGGCACAGAAAGATTCGCGTGGCCGCGGGCAGCGCAAATATCTTCTGGATCGAGCGATACAAGATGCCCGCATCGCCACCGGGGAAATCACAACGGGCGGTACCGTAGTCGGGCATGAACAAGGTATCGCCGACGAAGGCCGCATCACCGATCACATGCGTCATGCAGGCCGGCGTATGGCCGGGTGTATGCAGCGCAACCGCTTCGATCCCGCCCAGCATGTAGCGCTCACCATCGGCAAACAGATGATCGAACTGACTGCCATCAGGAGCAAAGTCACTCCCGACATTGAACAATTCACCAAAGGTCTTTTGCACCGTGCGGATATGCTCGCCGATGCCCAGCTTGCCGCCGAGTCTGGACTGCACATAAGGCGCAGCCGACAAATGATCGGCATGTACATGCGTATCGATCACCCACTCAACGGTCAAACCCTGCGCCTGCACGAAGGCGACGATCTCATCGGCCGCGTGATGGCTGCTGCGGCCTGAAGCGGCCTCGTAGTCGAGCACCGCATCGATCACCGCCGCCTGGAGGCCCATCGAATCCCACACCACGTAACTGAAGGTATTGCTGGGCTCGTGAAAGAATGCCCTGACTTCGGGATGGTGCATGGTCAACTCTCCATCACCTCGGCTACCTCCGACGGCAGGTACAGCCGTCGTCTGAACACCGCAAGGTACTGAGTATGCGGCCGTCACGGTGACGAGTCATCTCGTCACCGTGACGGGCTTCGTCATCACTGGCCTGCAGCACCCGGCAGATGGCGACCGTCGCCGCGCGACAACCAGGCGTAGTACAACAACGGAATCACCAGCAGGGTCAGCACGGTCGACACCATCACGCCGAACACCAGCGACACCGCCAGACCCTGAAATATGGGATCGGTGAGGATGAAGAACGCACCCAGCATGGCCGCTAGCGCGGTGAGGATGATTGGCTTGGCGCGCACCGCGCCGGCCTTCACCACCGCCTGTTCCAGGCTCAGCCCTGCCGCGAGCGAGTGGTTGATGAAGTCGACCAGCAGGATCGAATTGCGCACGATGATGCCGGCCAGCGCGATCATGCCGATCATCGAGGTGGCGGTGAACTGCGCGCCGAACAACCAGTGACCGGGCATCACGCCGATCACCGTCAGCGGAATCGGCGCCATGATGATCAGCGGCACGACATAGCTTTTGAACTGGCCGACCACCAACAGATAGATCAGCAACAGGCCCATCGAATAGGCGATGCCCATGTCGCGGAAGGTCTCGTAAGTAATCTCCCACTCGCCGCTCCAGCGTACGGAATAGCCCGTGTCGCTGGCGGGCGCGCCGGTGAATTCCTGGGCCAGTTGCTGGCCGGCCAGGCGCGTGTCGCTGATCTTGCTGACCAGCCCGAACATCCCGTAAACCGGGCTGTCTTCCGCACCCACGTCATCGCCGGTGACGAAGGTATAGGGCAGCAGGTCCTTGTGGTAAATCGCGTCGGCCCATGGCTGCTCGACCACCTTCACCACTTCGGAGATCGGCACCAACTGGCCGGCGCTGGAGCGCACGCGCAGGCTCAGGATCGAGTCCATGGAACCGAGCGCCGCCGGTGGCAGGCGCAGCATGATCGGCACCGCGTACTTGGCGTTTTCATCCGCGACATAACTGGCCGGATCACCACCCATGCCGGCGCGCAACACGTCGACAATTTCAGCCTGACTGACGCCAAGTGCCGCGGCACGTGCGCGATCAATCTCGATCAACTGACGCTTGGCCTGGGGGTTTTCGACACTGAGGTTGATGTCGGCAATGCCCGGCATCTGTGCGAACAGCTTCTCCATCGACAACGCCACTGCACGCTGACCTTGGTAGTTCGGGCCATAGATTTCAGCGACGATCGGCGCCATCACCGGCGGCCCGGGTGGCACTTCCGCCACCACCAGATGCGCATGGAATCGCTTGGCCACTTCAGTCAGCGCTGGACGCACCGCCATCGCCACCTCATGGCTCTGCCGCTTGCGCTCATTCTTGTCGACCAGGTTGACCTGGATGTCGCCCTGATACGGCTGGTTGCGCAGGTAGTACTGGCGTACCAGACCATTGAAATTCATCGGCGCCGAGGTGCCGGCATATAACTGGTAATCCTTCACCTCAGGCACATGGTTCAGCACCTGACTCATGTCGACCAGCGCGCGGTTGGTCTGCTCCAGCGTCGAGCCTTCGGGCATGTTCAACACGATCTGGAATTCGGATTTGTTGTCGAACGGCAGCATCTTCAAGATCACCAGCTTGACCCCGGCCAGACCCGCCGCCAGCAACACCACAACGGTAATGCCGATGAACAACCGGCGACGATTGCGCGCGGCCTTCGGATTGCCGAGGAAAGGCGTCATCACGCGGATGAACAGGCGATGCAGGAAACGGTCGATCTTCGATTCCTCCATCACCCGTTGGTCGGCCGACTGAGCGCTCGGTGGCGGCATATGACCACGCAGCAAGCGATACGCCAGCCACGGCGTGACCACGAAGGCCACCGCCAGCGAGATCAGCATGCCGACGGAAGCGTTGATCGGAATCGGCCGCATGTACGGCCCCATCAAGCCACCGACGAAGGCCATCGGCAACAACGCGGCGATGACCGTGAAGGTGGCCAGAATGGTCGGTCCGCCAACTTCATCGACGGCCAGCGGAATCGCCTCGATCAAACTCCTCTCACCCAGCGCCATGTGCCGGTGGATGTTTTCCACCACCACGATCGCATCGTCGACCAAGATGCCGATCGAGAAGATCAGCGCGAACAGCGACACGCGGTTGATGGTGAAACCGATCGCCCACGAGGCGAACAAGGTCACCGCCAGGGTGATTACCACGGCCACACCAACCACCACGCCTTCGCGCCAGCCCAGCGCAAACAACACCAGCAGCACCACCGCGAACGCGGCCAAGGCCAGATGCAGCAGCAACTCGTCAGCCTTGTCGTTCGCGGTCTGGCCATAGTCACGGGTCACCGTGGCGTGCACGCCTTCGGGAATGTCCACGCCACGCAGCGCCTCCAGCCGTTCGCGAATCCTGGTTGCGATGGAATGCGCGTTGCTGCCGGACTTCTTGGCAATCGCCAGAGTCACCGCAGGAACCAGCCCGGTGAGCGGGCCGGATCGACCCGGCGGCGTACCAAACGAAGCCAGTCGGGTGGCGTGATTGGTACCAGACGCCACGCGCGATACATCGGACAGATACACCGGATGACCACCGGCCAGACCGATCACCAGTTGCGACACGTCCTGAGCATTCATCAGCAGGCTGCCGGCTTTCACCGGCAAGTCCTGATTGCCGCCGATCTCGCTGCCGATATCGGCGGCGACATTCGCCGCCTTCAGGCCGCGTGACAAATCGCCCACGCTGAGTTGATAACTGGCCAGCTTGGCCGGGTCGATTTCGACCATCACCGCACGATCCGGTGCGCCGAGCGTGTAAACATCGCGCGTGCCCGGTACGCGCTTGAGATCGGTTTCCAGCGTGTGTGCCACTTTCGCCAATTGCTCGGGCGTGGTCTCGGGGCGGTCGGACCACAAGGTGACCGCCATCATCGGCACGTCGTCGATGCCGTAGGGTTTCACCAGTGGCTGGCCGACACCGAGGCCTTGCGGAATCCAGTCGGCGTTTGAATAAATCTTGTTGTACAGATTGACCAGCGCCTGTTGACGCGGCACGCCGACATCAAACTCCACCGTCACCACAGCCATGCCGGCGCGGCTCATCGAGTAGACGTGCTTGACACCTTTGATCTCGGACAGCTTCTGCTCCAGCGGAAAACTGACCAGATTCTCGACACTGCGCACGCTGGCGCCGGGATACGGCACCAGCACGTTGGCCATGGTCACTTCGATCTGCGGATCTTCTTCCTTCGGCGTGATGATCGCCGCGGCAATGCCAAGCAACAGCCCGGCAATCGCCAGCAAAGGCGTGATCTGCGAAAGCTGAAACGCACGGGCGATGCGGCCGGAGATACCCAGCCTGGTCGGCTCACTCATGAGCGGCGCCCGCCTTGGCGTTGCGCTTGGCCAACCAGGCGACGGCCGCTTGCGGATCACGCGCCACACGCTCGCCATCGTCCAGCCCGGCCAGCACTTCTGCCTCGCCACCCTCGCGTTGGCCCAAACGCACTTGCCGCAAAGTGACATCGTGTTCGCCGATCACGTACACCGCAACCAGCTCACCGCGCTGCACCAGCGACGCGGCCGGCACCAGCAAGCGCTTCGCATCGCCGGTGGCGAACGCTACTTTCACGGTCATGCCGGGATACAAACCCGTCTCACCGGCGGGCAACTGCAGGCGCACGTTGAAGCTGTGCGTGGTCGGGTCGGCATACGGAAATACTTCGACCGAACTGGCCGCAATCGGCTGGCCATCGGCCGGTATCACCTTGGCGACGTGGAATTTGCGGATCGCGTCGACCGCACTCTGCGGCACCTGCACGTTGACGCGCAAATCATCCAGCGCCTGCAACTGGATCAGCGGCTGCGGCGACGGCGGGCCGGCCTGCACCGCCTGGCCCACATGCACGAAGCGCTGCGTGATCACGCCCGCAAACGGTGCGCGCAGTATGGTGTAATCAAGCTGCTGACCGACCGCGCCTGACTGGGCGCGGGCTGCTTCCAGCGCAGCCTTCGCCGCATCACGGGCGGTACGCGCCTGATCCCGCTGCGCGGTGGAAACATAGCCCTTCGCGTAAACCGCGGCGATGCGCTCGTAGGATGCCTGCGCATCCGTATAGCTGGCCTGCGCCGAGGCAACCTGGGCTTGCGCTGCGTTGCGCGCGGACTTTTGCTCCACATCGCTGAAGCGCACCAGCACGTCGCCCTTGGCCACCACGTCATTGACTTCATGCGGCAGCGCAGTCACTCGCGCATTGGTTTGTGCGGTGATCGTCACCTGATTCACCGCCTCGACCACGCCATCCCACACCTGTTCGCGGCCGGACGCCTGCGCATGCACCACGCTGGCAACCAAGGCCGTGGTCGACAACTCGGCACTCGGCGTCGAAGACGTGCCGCCACAGGCGGCGAGAAGCGTGGCGGCGGCAGATAGCGCAAGCAAGCGCAGGTTTGACTTCATGAAAAAACTCGCTACAGGCATGGGTGGATCAGGATCGAAAAGCGCAGCCGGATTTCAAACCCAGCCTGGCAAGGATTCGGGCCAGTGGGCAGAAGCCGGTAAACGCCGATTGCAGCAGGTTGGCGCCGACGAATACTGCCAGCAGTAGCCACCAGGGAGAAACAAGCTGACCAAGCAGCACGCTCAGCAGCACTATGCTTCCAGCAAACGCGAAGACGGCACGGTCGATATTCATGGATATATTCCTCCAGCAATTTGAAATGGTCGGGCCACTGCAGGCTGTTCAGCTGCGCCGCGAGGTGCCAGCAGCCCGTTTGCGACCTGGCAGCATGCGCATCAGCGTGTTGTCGTGCATGAAGTAGTGGTGATACAGGGCAGCGGCCGCGTGCAGTCCGATCAGGTAGTAGCCGATCGTGCCGATCGTGGTGTGGATGTCTTCCAGTGATCCGGCCCATGCCTTGTTCGGTCCGATCAACGCCGGCAACTCCAGACCAAAGAACGGAATCACCCGGCCTTTGGCACTCAAGGTCAACCAACCCAGCAGCGGCATCACCAGCAGGAACGCGTACAGCGCCAGATGCATGAGTGCCGCCAGCCGATGCTGCCAGACCGGTAGCGGCGGCTGGATGGAGGGCGCCGGATAGATCAGACGCAAGACCATGCGCACCAGCACCACCGCGAACACGGACAGCCCCAGCATGAAGTGCCAGGTCTTCATTGCGTCGTGCGCTGCGGTGCCCTTCGGGTAGATTCCACGCAGTTCGATCAAGGCATATACAGCAATGAGCAGCGCCAACGTCAGCCAGTGCGCTGCCATGGAAAGCGTGTGATAACGCTCGCTGTTGTGATTGGCGTTCATGTCAGAGATACCTTGAGGCAAGCGCGCTCATGCGTCGTCCTGCACATCGTTCTTCAATCGATCAATGCCGAATGCATGCATCAGCGTTTTCTCGTAGAACGGTTCGGCCTGGCCCTTGCGCATCTTGCGCAGGAAGTATTTTTCGTAGGCCACCTTGGCCAGATGCACCCACTTTCCGGTCATCGACTTGGTCACGTTGCGCGGCGGAATCTGCGGCAGCGCGATGAACGCGAAGCCGCTGTCGCCCATGTCGGCCAGGCACATCGCGTTCCAGGTGGCGCGTGCCCGCATTGGTTTACCGGCCAGTTCGGCGTGCAGGTTCTTCGCAATGGCCGTCACCATCGATTCGATCATCAAGCCGGTTTTCGGCGCACCGGTTGGTACCGGCGTGACTTCGACCGGTGGAATCGCCACGCAGACGCCGGCCGCGAAGATGTTCGGATACTTCGGATTGCGCTGGTGCTCATCGATCAGCACAAAGCCACCTGGATTCACCAAGCCTTCAATGCCTTGCAGCGCATCTACGCCGGCAAACGAAGGCAGCAACATGGAGAAGGCGAATGGCAAGTCGTGGGTCTGCTGCAGCTGCCCCTTGTCATCGAGTTGTTCGACATGAAGCTTGTCGGCCTCGACCGAAGTCACCCGCGCATTGGTCACCCATTTGATGTGGCGCTGGCGCAGTTCGGATTCGAGCAGGCCTTTGGAATCGCCGACGCCGCCCAGACCCATGTGACCGATGTACGGCTCGGCGGTGACATAGGTCATCGGCACCTGGTCGCGCAGTTTGCGGCGGCGCAAATCGGTATCCACGATCATCGCGAACTCGTAGGCCGGACCGAAGCAGCTCGCACCCTGCACGGCACCGATCACGATCGGACCGGGATGCTTGAGGAATTCCTGATACGCCAGCCAGGTAGCGTGCGCGTGAGGTCCGGTACAGATCGACTGCGAATAACCTGACGGCCCGCTGCCTGGAACCCGCTCGAACGCCAGACGTGGACCGGTGGTCACCACCAGATAGTCGTAGTCCAGCTTGCGACCGTCCTGCAGCAGAAGCTGGTTGTCGGCCGGCATCAGCTTGTCAGCACGCGTGTCAATGAAGTGGATGCCGCGATGTTCCAGCGGCTGCTTCACGTCCACCCGGATATCATTTTGCTCGCGCCAGCCCACCGCAACCCAGGGGTTGGACGGGGTAAAGTTGAACTGCGGCCCTTCTCCGACCACCGTGATGTCGTGCTCACTGCCAAGCAGCGCACGTATTTCGTACGCCGCCGACATGCCGCCCAACCCTGCACCCAGAATGATGATGTTTGCCATGAGCCAACCCTCCAACCAACGCAACCATTGAATCGGGTACTGCGCGCCGACTTGACAGCATGCGGCCCGCGCAGGAACATAACAGCTATCTAATTTAGAAATATCTTATATACATGGATATGAAGAAGTCAACTCGCAAGCCAGCCCGAACGGTGGCGGTGAAGAGCCGCAAGCCGGTGCCGGCACTGCCGGACATGGGTGCCATGCAGGAGCGCGCCGAAGAGGCTTCGGAATTGTTGAAGTCACTGGGCAACGCGTATCGACTGCGCATCCTGTGCTTGTTGGTCGATCACGAAATGACCGTAGGCCAGATCAACGAAGAGCTGGCCGACCTGAGCCAGTCGGCGCTGTCGCAGCATCTGGCGCGATTGCGCGAACAAGGTCTGGTCAATACGCGACGCGAAGCGCAGACCATCTGGTACACACTGACCAAGGGGCCCACCGAGCGGATCATGCTGGCCTTGCACGATATCTACTGCAGTGTTTGACGTTGAGGTTGCTGCTGACAGCTTCCTGAGCACCTCGATAGGTCGCCGGCACGGCTGATGCCGACGTGGGCTGCCTGTGCGGTCAGCCATCCACGGAGAGTCGATTCGCCATCGTGAGACTGCCGCACCGCGGCACCGAGCAGCGCAGGCGCCTGCAAACGGTACGAAGTGACTGACGGTGCACACGGTTATCAAGCCGGAATCGGGAGTCGTGGCCGCGAGGTGCGCGGTGCGCTCGGGCTTGATGAACTCGTCATGGTCGCCATCGAGATCCACACCGACAACTGGATCGTGTTGTGTTGCACACCACTCCAGTTCGGCCGAATCGACCACATCACGCCCATTTGTGCAGGAGGGTATGGCAGGGCATGCACCAAAAGCACGCTCACCACGCAAGGAAAAGCCCGGCACGCCGGGCCTTTCCTTGCTCAACAACGTGGCACGGTTGACTCAACTATTCCTTGTTGGCGACCGCCGTACTGGTGACCTTGCTTTCGGCCGAATAGTTTGACGACTTGATGCTCTTGCCATCGGTCGACAGCGTCATGGTGCTGGTGGCCCGCATCTTGCCACTCTTGTCCAGGAAGGTTTCACGCAAGACGTTCTTCCCCACGCGCTTCACCGACACGGTGCCGTCCTGCTTGTCGCCATCCATGAACGGTACGGCTTTGCCGCCGATGGTGCCGGTATACGACATCGTCTCGCTCTTGTAGTCGATCTTGTTGCCGTCGACATGATAGGTATACGTCCTGGCAGGGCCACCCTCGCTGATCACGTGGTCGAAATGCCACGAGCCGGATGCTGCATTCAAACCCTTCGGCGCCTTGCCGACGCGGTCGAACGCCACCTTGCCCGTCATGGGCGCAGAACCTTCGCGGTAGCTGGTGTACTCACCCACCGCCGTCTTGCCATCAGGAGCGACCGTGAACACACCCATCCACGTCGTCTTGCCATCCTTCTTCTGGGTCAACTGCAAGGCATGGTCATCGACCACCTTGACTGCCGCCATATCAAAGCGCTTCTGACCGGTGACCGCATGATCCTCGCCATCCGCCTTGACGCTCATCGGCGGCACGGAATCGTCGGTAAAAACGCCGTCCTTGAGGGACATGACCATCGGCTTGCCACCAGTTTCATGCACTGACGTGGCGTCTTGCGTCCAGGTGCCGGTGAACGCATCTTGTGCAAACGCGCACGCAGGAACCAGCAGCGCGAGCACGAAGCCCGCGATGAGCAGCCTTTTCATTGATTGCCTCCAGATTGGGGCCCGAGTCTGCAACCGGCGCTGTGGCCCTGCGGCGCCTCGCGCCAAGCTGCGCGCAACACTGTTAGCTGGAGGTGAAACGGATACCTGTGCCGGTACCGTCAAGGTTGGCGCGAAGACTTTACCCTTCATTGCCAAGGGCCTGCCTTCGGGCATGCAGGAACCAAGCGAACCCCAGCCTCACCGCCGGGGTTCGCGGCTGATCACATGCGGCTGGCTTTACCGCCCGACCGGCACTTCCGCCTTGATCGCTGGAACAATCGTCAGGGTGATCGACGACGGATGCTGGCTGTCATGGTGCACGGCGTTGTTCGCCACCACCCATTTCGTCTCGCTGAAGTTATCCCCACCGGTATTGAGGTTGCGATCGAAACGCGGGAAGTTGCTACTGGAAACGGCCACCCGCATCTTGTGCCCGGGCTTGAAGTAGTTGCTGGTATCGATCGGCTGGAAGGTGACCTTGTAGACCTGATCCGGCTGCATCCACACCGGCTTGTCGTAGCCATCACGCCAGCGCATGCGCTGGATGTTGCTGACCAGGTTATAGGCCTTGCCATCGGGATAGACGTCGATCAGCTTGAAGGTGAAGTCGGTGTCTTTCGCACTGGACGACACATACAAGGTGACCGTGATCGGGCCACTGACTTCCATGCCTTGCTTGAACGGCTCGGTATCGTAGACAAGGATGTCGTTGCGCGCTTCGTGCGCCGACTGATCGAACGAGCCCAGCGGAATCTTGCCCAGGCAACAGCCACCGGCGCCGACGGTGGGTACCGGATTGCCGGGATCATAGACGAACGTGTCCGGGTGATCCGAGCCGTCTGCAGCAGCGACCAGCTTGCCGTCGCCGTACAAGGTATTGGCATGGCCGCCACTGCTGAAATAGAAGTTCTGCGTGGTCGCACCGGCCGGCGGCCAGGTGTCCGAGTGCTTCCATTCGTTGGCGCCCATCAGGTAGTACATCACCTTGGGCTGCTTTTCGAGCACGCCGTTGTTCTCGCCCTTGAGGAAGTGGTCAAACCAGCCGTAGACCAGCTTGTTGTAGTCGAAACGTGCATCGCCTACGTCGAGATCACCGATCATGGTGTGCTCGGTGGCGCGGGTATACGCACAGTGCAATACCGGTGCGATCACGGCGTATTGCTGGTCGGCGATCGGCTTCGGCGCCGTGCGTCGCACGAAATTGTAGGCGGCGAGGTTCGGCGAAACAGACACGTCGAACCAGCTGATGAACCACAGCCCGGGCTTGGCGATCTTCATGCTGTCGTTCCACAGCCCGCCTTTGTTCCAGGCTGGATCATTGGGTGTGCGCGCGATCATGTTGCCACCGGTGGCAACCGGCATGCGCGTCTCGAAAATGCCGGGTGCGCCGCCCACCGAGGTGATCATGTCCTTCAGCGGCAGGTGCCAGAACTGTTTGTCCCAATCCACCGACGGCATTTGCGGTTCCAGATCGAAGAAGCGCGACGCGCGCACCAGACTGGCCTGCGGCGTATCAGGCGGGAACATCGGACGCACCTGATTCTGGATGCCGTACTCGTAAATCCAGTCGATGAAGAGCATCTGGATCGCACCGCCGCGATACCAGTTGCCTTGCTCGTAGTAGGGGCCAACGTGACCGACGCCGGCACCGAAGCCCTGCACGTTGAACGTAGCCAGCCCGGGATCGTCGCGCGCAACCACGGCCAGTTGCCACTCGGCCGTGGAGGAGCAGCCGGTGGTACCGACCTTGCCGCTGGACCATGGCTGCGAGGTCATCCACTGGATGGCATCCGAGCCGTCCGTCAACGGCGGCCCGAGGATGTCGTAGTTGCCCTGCGAGAAGAAATGCCCGCGTTCGTTCATCACCACGTAGGCATAGCCATGCTTCACCGCTTCCAGCTCGCGCTTCAGGTTGGCCGGCGCGCCCAGCTTCACATCCCAATAATTGAAGTTGTACGGCGTGCGCTCGAAGATGATCGGCACCTTGCCACTGGCGTTCTTCGGTCGATACACGTCGGCCGCCATCAACTTGCCATCGCGCATCTTCACCATCACCTTGCGGTCGATGATGGCGATCTTTTCGAGCTCCTGTTCGGTGGCATTGCGCTGGGCAATGAGCTGCTGCGTGGAGCGGTCGCCGGACTGAGCCAGCACCGGCGGAGTCAGCAGCAGTGACAGCCCAAGCATGCCCAGGCTGGTGGAAAGAATCGAAAGCACCACCTTCATCTGCAAGTCCCCGTTTGATTGTGACCAGCGTCGATGCCGCATTGACCAACGGCCGCCTCACCCTTGGCGAACTCTACTCTTGCGGCAAGCACGGTTGATACTGTCCGGCGTGCGTCACCGGGTCAGCGCAATCATCGACCGCGGTACTGCTCCTGGTCGTTCGAGGTCAGCGCCTGCTGGTTGGCGTGCCGAGCACATGCCCCTGGATCTCGGTGCCATACAACGACAGCGGGCTGTCGTGATACTTCTTCCGCGTTTCGCTGACGTCGCCCTCGAAGCGCGGGTCCTGCGGACGCTCGTGTGCATCCATATACATCGCCACGTCCCACGCGTCCTGATCGCTCAGCGTGTCGCCACGACTGAACGGCATGTTCGCCTTGATGAAGGCGGCGGCGTTGTCGATCTGGTGCATGCCGGCACCCCAGTTAAATGACTGCGGACCCCACAGCGGCGGAAACACATTACGACCGGCAACCTGCTGACCCTGGCCGTCGTCACCGTGACACAGCACGCAAGTCTTCTTGAACACCACCTCGCCACGCGCATAGTCCGGCGGCTGCGGCGGTTTGAAACCTTCTTTCGGATAACCGGCACCGGCCAGCTTCGCGCCCACCGGTGCACCCTTGCTCATCCACCAGGCATAGGTTTCCAGCGCGACCATCTCGGCACTGTCCAGCGGTGGCGCCTTGCCATTCATGCTGAAACGGAAGCAGCCCTGCAGGCGCTCGCCGAACGTGTTCACCTTGCCGGTTTTCTTGCGGTATTGCGGATACACGCCGTACGCGCCCCACAACGGCGCCGAGTTGGCCTGGCGCCCGGCATCCACGTGGCAGTTGCTGCAGCTCAGGCCATTGCCGACATATGCCTTTGCATGATTCGGCGTGTCGATGAAGATGTCGCGGCCCTGACGGATCACATCACCCAGTGGCCCGTCGGGAATGGCCGATTCGGCCGGCGGACTGAATGCGCTCGACGCTGGCGTGGCCGTGACTACCGGCTTTGCCGCCGTGCTGGCGTTGGCCGGAGCGGACGCGGCGGGTTCCACCGGCTTTTGCGAGCAACCCGGCAAACCCATGACGATCGCCATGACGAGCCATACGGGCAGATTTTTCATGGCGCGGTCTCCGGCGCAGGCAACGGTTGCGCGGCAAACCATGCCGCTACGGCCTGAATGTCCTGCGCGGTCAGCGCGCTGGACAGATGCTGCATCAATTGCAGCGGATCGTTATGCCGCGTGCCATCCTGCCAGGCCTTCAGTTGCGACGCGATATAGGCAGCAGGCTGACCGGCAAGCGGCGGGAAGTTCGCGCCCACGCCGACACCGCCGGGACCGTGGCATTGCACGCAGCCGGGTACGTTACGACTCCAGTCCCCGCGGGTGGCCAGCAGCGCACCGACACTAGCCGCCGCCGGCATGTCGACGGTCGGTTTTGCCAGCGCAGGCGGCACGGGCATCTTGCTGTAGTAGTTCGCCATCGCCTGGCGCTCGTCTTCAGTGAGCGCCGTGGCAATCGGTTGCATGATCGCGTTGCTGCGCGCGCCGCCGGCGAAGTCGTCAAGCTGCTTCTGCAGATAGGTGGCGTCGAGGGCAGCCAGTCGCGGATGGCCGGCGGCAGCCTGACCCGCACCATCAAGCCCATGACACGCCATGCAGGGCACGGCGCCCTTGCCGTTGCCAGCCTGGGCAATCGCGGCGGCATCCACTGCCAGCGCCGCACTGGCAGGCAAGGCAAGGCTGGCCAGCAACAAGGCGGGAATCCATCGACGTGTAGCAGGATGACGCAGGCTGGGCTGGCGCATGGCGGAAACCTCAGTGGGCGGATAGAAAACCGTACTTGCGGTAGATCGCAGCCGCTGCAGGTGTCTGCAGGAAGGCCATGAAATCCTTTGCTGCCTGCTCATGCGGAGCATTCTTCAGGCGCGCGGCGGTATAGGTTGCCAGCGCATTCTGGGCGTCCGGAATCACCACGGTCTCAACCGGATGATGCAGGATCTGCTGCTGGAAGTACGCCTCGGTAGACCACACCGGCGCCGCATCCGACTCACCCTGCAGCACGCGCAGCGGTGATTGGCGGTGATGGATACGGGTGAGGAAGGTGCTGCCATCGGCCACCTTGGTCTGCATGATGGTGTGATCCAGCGCATCGCCACCGACCTTGCGATAGCTGGCCTCGATCTGCCTGGCGATACCTTCCCAGGCCGGATTCGGCATGCTCACTCGCACATCACGGCGACCAAGGTCGGCCAGCCCCATGATGTGCTTCGGGTTGCCCTTGGCCACCAGAATCGCCAGCGGGTTGCGGGCGTAGTCATAGGTATCGGCAAACCAGCCGTGCTGTTTCTGCTTCTCCGCGACAGCCCCTTTTCCGGCCGTATAGACGTCCGGCTTGTGGGTGATGCGCAGGTTGCCCATCACCAACGATCCGCTCTCGATCTGCTTGGCCAGAATGCCCGGCGGCAAGGTCTCCACAAAAATCCGCTGATAAGCGGGATAGGCCGTTTTGAACGCATCCATCAAGTCATGCACCACCATGAACTGATTGCCGGCAAAGAACACCACCAGTTGCGGATCGACGATATCGCCATGCAGGTCGGCGATCGCGTCGAACGGCGGCACGCTGAACTGCAGGCCAGCCGGCGGCGGATTCCATGGCGGCAGATAGTCGGGCTGGCTGGTGGCGCTGGCGACAAGACTGGCGGCACAACAGGCGGCGGCCAGAAGCAACCGCGAAATGAGATGGCGCATGAGGATTCTCCCTGACTTACTGCGGACTCAGGGCATAGCCCTGCTGCTGCAGGTCGATGATCGTGGTCAGCCCCGACAACGCGACGGTAACCTGCTGGTCGACCCAGTCGTACCGAAAGTCATGTTCGGCCACGGCCTGCGCGCAAACCGCAACGTCCACGCCGGCTTTGCGCAATTGCGCAATCAGCGGCAGGTTCGGATTGGCTACGCCGTACTTCGCCCGATACTGTTCGTCGTTCAACACAATCGGCGTGGCCGGGCCGGCGGCGATTGCCACAAACTTCAGATGCGACAGCGGCACGCCAGCGTTGACGTACAGGTTTATCGCGCGCGCCACGTGATCCAGTGACGGACTCACCTCGGTGGGCTTGGCGCCCGGCTTGCTGAGGCTGAACACGACCTTGTAGGTAGCCTGGCGATCAGGCTGATAGGCGGCCTGCGGCATCGGATGAATCTTGCCTGCGCCGTTGATCGTCGGGGTCTGCCAGAAACCATCGGAGGCGGAGGCGGCGAGGGGAGCCAGCACAAGCACAAAGAGCACAGACAACAGTGGACGGTTCATGAGTTTCCTCGCACGCAGCAACGCGGAATGGCGTGCCTGCATGCTATGTCTGCGTCATCCGGCAAGCCAAGAGCGCATTTGTGATGGCACCGATAAAAGCTGCTTATAGGCAGTGTCACCTTCAATCAGCATTCCGGCTGGCTGGCACGGCTCGTTAGGCGGGGCAGCAGGGGCGCTGACCGCACTTGCCACGGAACATCGCGTCGAATGCGCTGACGCTGACGTACCCGGCCCCTCGGCGTCCGGGCAAAGGTGCAAGGGCAAACATGGACCCATAGATATTTGCCTTGACAATTATATTGCCGGCAATAGAATGCCCGGCATGAACCAGCGCCTCGCTTCCGCCACTCCCCCGCCTGACAACGCCAGCGATGCTCCGAGCCTTGGTATGTTGCTGACCATGGTGCGCTCCGAGATCGTGCGCGCGATCGAGGCCGAGCTGGCCACGCAGCAAGTGGATCTGAGCTTTACCCAGTTCCTGATTCTCAAGAAGGCGCACCACCTGGGTGCAGTTTCGGCCACGGAACTGGCACGCGCTGTGGAACTGGATGGCGGCGCGATGACGCGCCAGCTCGACCAGTTGGAGCGCAAGCAGCTGCTTCGGCGCACGCCGCATGCGCAGGATCGGCGCGCGCTGCGCATCGAGCTGACCAGCGATGGCGAAAAGGTCTGGCGCGAAGTCGCCTCCGTCTGCAGCCAGCGGGTGATGAACGCGGCGCAGCGCACGATGACGCCTAAAGAACAGTCACAACTACACGACTACCTGGAGCGCGTGTTGAGCGCGCTTCGCGACAAGAACTGACCGTCCCCACTCCTTCCCCGGACATCTTCCATGCGTCTGCATTTACTAGCGGCTGCAACCGCCCTGACCCTGGCCCTGGCCGGCTGCGCCAGCAGTGGCAGCCTGCAGCCCGACGGGCGCGCGATCGATGCCAGCTCACTCAAGCTTGACCGCAGCCTCGCCCGACTCGACCTTTCCTCGGCGGCGTGGCCGGCGCAGGACTGGTGGCGCACGTTGGGCGACAGTCAGCTCGACGCACTGATCGACGAAGCGTTGCACGACAACCCCGGCCTTGGCGTCGCCGATGCCCGGGCACGCGCGGCACAGGCCGACGCAGGCCTGGCCGATGCGGCGCGCAAGCCCAGCGTGGGCGTGGGCGCCAGTGTTTCCGGCGCACGCATTCCAACTTCAGTCTTGCCGGCCAATGCCGGTGGTGGTCACTTTGCGCTGGCCAAGTATGCCGACGTGAGCTTCAAGTGGGGCCTCGATCTGTGGGGTGGCAAGCGCGCCACCTGGGAGGCCGCGCTGGGCGCCACGCGTGCTGCGCAGATCGATGCGCGCGCCGCACGCATCCAGTTGTCCGGCAACGTGGCGCGGGCCTATGCGCAACTCGGCTATGCGTTCACCCAGCAGGACCTGGCCAAAGGTGAGCTGGAGCGCGCCAACCAGGCGCGCACACTGACCAGTCAGCGCGTAGCTGCCGGCATCGATAACCAGATTGCGCTGAAGCAGGCCGACGGTGAAGTGGCAAGCGCGCAGCAGGACGCCGCGCTGGCCGAACGCGCAGTCGATGCTGCCCGTTCTTCGCTGTCCGTGTTGCTGGGCAAGGGTCCGGATCGCGGCCTGCAGATCGGTCGTCCGCAGTTGCTCACACCTGCACAGCTCGCCGTACCGGAAAACCTGCCGCTGGATCTGCTCGGCCATCGCGCCGACCTGGTCGCCGCGCGCTGGCGCGTCGAAGCGGCAAGCAAGGACATCAAGGCTGCAAAGACCGAGTTTCTGCCGAACATCAGCCTCGGCGCGATGGCTGGCGTGATCGCGCTCGGTGGCGGCAACCCGCTCACCCTGCCCTCGCGCTTTTATCAACTGGGCCCATCGCTCAGCTTGCCGATCTTCGATGGCGGTCGCCTGCGTGCCAACCTTTCCGGCAAGGATGCGCAATACAACCTCGCCGTGGCGCAGTACAACCAGACCCTGGTTGGCGCGCTGAACGAAGTGGCGAATGACCTATCCGCCGCGCACGCCGTGCAGCAACAACTGCAGGCCCAGCGGCGGGCGCAGACGGCGGCGCGCGAGGCCTGGCAATTGGCCGAGCAGCGCTACAAAGCCGGCATTGGCAGCTATCTCGAAGCGTTGGTGGTGCGGCAGCAATTGCTGCTCGCCAACCGCGGCGTGGCCGCGCTTGAAGCGCAACAGGTCGACCTTTCCGTACAGCTGATCGAGGCACTCGGCGGTGGCTTCCAGCCGCAAGCTGACACGCCCGCTCTTTCCGCATCCCCCACTTCTTCGCATTCCTGAGGCAGCCCCATGTCCAGCCAGACTTCCACCCCGGCCGAGAATACGGCCGCCCCGACGCCCTCCGCGCCGCCGAAGAATTCACGCGGCATCCTGTTGCGCCTGCTCGGTGCCGTCGTGGTGCTCGCTGCGATCGCCTGGACCATTTGGTACTTCGTCGATGGCCGCTGGTATGAAAGTACCGACGACGCCTACATCAACGGCAACGTGGTGCAGATCACCCCGCAGGTTCCCGGCACCGTGGTCAGCATTGGCGCCGATGACGGCGATCTGGTGCATGCCGGCGACGTGCTGGTGCAGCTCGACCCCAGCGACGCGGATGTGGCGTTGGCCGAAGCGAAGGCCAACCTGGCCAACACCGTGCGCAAGGTACGCGGCCTGTATTCCAGCGTAAACGGTGCGCAGGCCGACGTGGCTGCGCGCAAGACCGCCGTCGACAAGGCCCGCGCCGATTACAACCGCCGCGTGGCATTGGCCAAGTCCGGTGCGATCTCCACCGAGGAACTGGCGCACGCCAGCGACGCGCTGACCACGGCAGAAAGCAGCCTGATCACTGCTCAGCAGCAATACCAGACCAGCAAGGTGCTGGTGGATGACACCGTGGTCTCGTCGCATCCCGACGTGCAGGTTGCAGCCGCCAAACTGCGTGCTGCCTACCTCAACGATGCCCGCGCCAGCCTGGTTGCGCCGGTAGACGGCTATGTGGCCAAACGTTCGGTGCAGGTTGGTCAGCGCGTGCTGCCCGGCGCCGCATTGATGGCGGTGGTACCGCTGCACGGCGTGTGGGTGGACGCGAACTTCAAGGAAACCCAGCTGACCAAGATGCGTATCGGCCAGCCGGTGGAAATCGAGTCGGACGTCTACGGCAGCGCGGTGAAGTACAAGGGCAAGATACAGAGCCTCGGCGTCGGCACCGGCAGTGCGTTCTCGTTGTTGCCGGCGCAGAACGCCACCGGCAACTGGATCAAGATCGTGCAGCGCATTCCGGTGCGCGTGGTCTTCGACGACCCGGCCATGCTCGACAAGCACCCGCTGCGGCTGGGCATGTCGGTGGCGGTGGATGTGAGCCTGCACGACCAGAACGGCCCGACCCTGGCGCAGAAATCACCCACCCAGGCAGCCTTCAGCACGGACGTCTACAAGCAGCAACTGGTTGCCGCCGACGTGGCTATCAAGCAGATCATCCACGCCAACATGGCTGGCGGAAAATGAATCCGTAGGAACGCGCTGGCGGGCGATGCCCTTGTCCTGATCCCGATCGGATGCGGACATCGGTACCCGAGCATCACCCGCCAGCGGGCTCCTACCCAGACGATCCCATTCGATGACCACTCAATTCCGTCCACCCAATCTGGCACTGAGCACGATGGGCCTGTCACTGGCCACGTTCATGCAGGTGCTGGACACCACGATTGCCAACGTGTCGTTGCCGACGATTGCCGGCAACCTGGGCGTCAGCAACAACCAGAGCACCTGGGTGATTACGTCGTTTGCGGTGAGCATGGCGATTTCGCTGCCACTGACCGGCTTCCTCACCCGGCGCTTCGGCGAGGTGCGGTTATTCACCACGTGTACCTTGCTGTTTGCGCTGACCTCGTTCCTGTGCGGCATCTCGCAGAGCATGGAAATGCTGATCCTGTTCCGCGCGCTGCAGGGCGCGGTGGCCGGGCCGATGTATCCGATCACGCAAAGCCTGCTCATCGGCATCTATCCGCCGGCCAAACGCGGCATGGCACTGGCGTTGCTGGCGATGGTCACCGTGGTGGCACCGATCGCCGGTCCGATTCTGGGCGGCTGGATCACCGACAACTATTCATGGCCGTGGATCTTCTTCATCAACGTACCGATCGGCATCTTCGCCAGCATGGTGGTGGCCAACCAGCTGCGCGGCAAGGTTGAAAAGACCGAACGGCCAAAGATCGACTACGTCGGCCTGATCTCGCTGATCATCGGCGTGGGTGCGTTGCAGATCGTGCTGGACAAGGGTAATGACGAGGACTGGTTCAACTCGCCTTTCATCGTTGTCACCGCGATCATTTCGGCGATCGGCGTAGCGGTGTTCCTGATCTGGGAACTGACCGACAAGGATCCCATCGTCAACCTGCGGCTGTTCCGCCACCGCAATTTCACCGCCGGCACGATTGCGCTGGTGCTGGCCTATGCAGCATTTTTCTCGATCGGCCTGCTGGTACCGCTGTGGTTGCAACGCAACCTGGGTTACACCTCGACGTGGGCCGGCTTCGCCACCGCACCGATCGGCGTGCTGCCGGTACTGCTGACCTTCTTCGTCGGCAAGTACGCCAGCCGCGTGGATCTGCGCTGGCTGGCTTCCATTGCGTTCGTGGTGATGGGCGTGACCTGTTTCATGCGTTCGGACTTCTTCATCGGCATCGACTTCTACAGCGTCGCCATGGTGCAGTTGCTGCAAGGACTGGGCGTGGCTTTGTTCTTCATGCCGATCCTGACCATCCTGCTATCGGATCTGCAGCAGAACGAGATTGCCGCCGGCTCGGGGCTGGCGACTTTCCTGCGAACACTTGGTGGCAGCTTCTCGGCATCACTGACGACTCTGCTGTGGGAGCGGCGCGCGGTAGCTCATCACGAACAACTGGCCGAACACATCAGTGCCTACAACCCCACCGCGCAGGCCGCACTGACTCAGCTCGGCCATGGCGACACCCAGACCGCCAGCAGCCTGATCAACAACATGATCACCCAGCAGGGTTACCAGATTTCGTTCAACGAAGTGTTCCACGCATTGGGCTGGATCTTCATCGCACTGGTCTTCGTGACCTGGCTGGCCAAGCCACCGTTCAGCCCCAAGGCCGGCCCGGCCGCTGGCGGCCACTGACTACCGCGACGTTGGATCCAACGCTTGACGCACGACAACGCGGCCACTGGAATCGTTCGCTCCGCCAGACAGGCATGAAAAACCCCGGCGCGTTGGCCGGGGTTGGGGACCACCGGTTTTGGAAGGCTATTTCGAGGCGGCGGTGGATTGCAGCGTCGGACTGTCCAGATCCAACGCGGTGGACTCCAGCAGCACAGCTTTCGGATGCGTCTTGCGAATATCCGCGGCAAATTTGGAAGCGTCGCCCACCACCACCACGGTGCCGGCGCTGGACGCCAGATGCTGGGCAGCGTACTTCTCGATCTGCTTCGGCGTAACCGCCTGCACCTGGGCAATGTATTTGCCGATTTCGTCCAGTGGCACACCATAGACGGCCAGATCACCGACCTGGCTGGCCAGTCCGGCGGTGGTTTCCAGGCTACGGCCGTAACCGCCGATCAGCGTGGCCTTGCGGGCGGCGAGCTCCTCGGCGGAAACCTTGCTGCTGCCCAGTCGCTTGAACTCACCCAGCATCAGTTCGACCACCTGCGGCGCCGACGGGTTCTTGGTCTGCGCCGAAGCCAGCCACATGCCGGCATCATGCAATGGCATCAAGCGGCTGGTGGCGCCGTAGGACAAACCGCGCTTGATGCGAATTTCCTCGTTGAGCCGCGCCGAGTACGAACCACCGAGTACGGCGTTGGCCACGGTGCCCGCGTAATAGCCCGCGTCCGCACGCGACGGCGCGGGGTGAGCGGCAACCACACCCGCCTGACCGGCACCTTTCTGGTCGATCAACAGCAGCGCAGGAAGCTGGCCGGCATGCAGTCCTGCAGGTCGCGCCGGCAGCGGCGTAGTCGGCTTGACCCAGTCACCAAAACTGGCCTGCGCCAGTTGCTGCGCCTGCGCCGGCGTGATGTCGCCAGCCAGGATCAGGATGGCGTTGTCGGGTCGATACAAAGTCGCGTGCAACTGCTTCACGCTGGCCTGGGTGATACGCGCCAGCGAGTTGGGCGTGCCGCTGCGCGAATGGCCGTAAGCACCGTCGCCAAACACACCACGACTGGCGGCGAACGAAGCCAGCGTGGTCGGCTGGCTCAGCATCAGGTGCAGGTCATCCAGCGCCTGGGCACGGGAGCGCTTCAACTCGGCTTCGCTGAAGTCCGGTTGACGTACCACCTCGGACAGCAAGCTCAACGCTTGCGGCAATTTCGGTGTGGTCACGGTGATGCCAACCGCGCTTTCATCCCAGCCAGCACTGGCATTGAGCGAACCGCCCAGCGCTTCCGCGGCGGCGGCAATCTGCGGCGCGCTCTTGCCAGCGGCACCCTTGGTCAGCAGGTTGGCGGTGAGGTCGGCCAGACCGGCCAAAGCCTGCGGGTCCATCTCGCCACCACTGCGTACCACCAGTTGTGCGGTAACCAGCGGCAGGCCGGCACGACGCACGCTGATCACGCGCAAGCCGTTGGCCAGCGTTTGCGAGGACGGCGTCGGCACCGTCAGTTTCGGTGCCGGCCCCGGTGCCGGCGGCGCGATCGGAAACGTGGCGGCGAGCAGGCTGCTGCTGGCAAGCAGCGAGGCCGCCAGCACGGTAAGGCGGAGATGCTTCATCGAACGGCTCATTTCGCTGCTCCCGTGGCGGCGGCCGGCGTGGCTGCGGCAGCCTGCGGCAGGTAGTCGATGGTGACGCTATGCGCACCGGTAACGTATTTCTGCAGCACGCGATGGACGTCTTTCTCGGTGACGTTCTGCAACGCGCCAAGGTCGCTGTTGACGCGCTCGACGTTGCCGTCGATCAGGCTCGCCTGACCCAGCGCGAAGGCCAGACCTTGCGCGGTCTGGCGCTGCTTCAGCGCGGCGGTGAGCAATTGGGTCTTGACCTTGTCCAGTTCGGCGCGCGGAATCGGCTGAGTTGCCAGCCAGATGATTTCTTCGTGCAACAGCTTCGCCGCCTCGGCCGGCTGATGGCCGCTGGCAAGAATCGCGTAAGCGGTGAACAGGCCCGGACCCACGCGACTGTCGGCGTCGGCACCGGCCTCCTGGGCCACCTGATGGCGATACACCAGCGACTGGTACAGCCGCGAGGATTCTCCCTGCGACAACAGCGCCGCAGCGACTTTCAGGGCAAGACTGTCGGCGCTGTTGGACGCCGGTGGAATCAACCAGGTCATCGCCACGCCGGGTAGCGGCGCGGTTTCACTGGTGACCGTGTAGCTCATGTCCTTCTGGCGTTCCGGCTCCTTCGCGGTGACCTGCGGGATCGGCGTGGCCGGCTTCGGAATCCACGCAAAATACTGGTCGACCCATGCATCGAGCTGCTTCGGATCGAAGTCACCCGCGACGATCAAGGTGGCGTTGTCGGGACGATAGAAGGTGCTGTGGAAATCGATCACGTTCTGCAGCGACGCGGCTTCCAGATCTTCGATGCTGCCGATGGTCGGGCGCTGATACGGATGCACCGTGTACGACTTCGGATCGATCGAGTTGAACAACTTGCCGTACGGATTGGCCAGCACGCTCTGGCGGTATTCCTCTTCCACCACCGCGCGCTCGGACTTGAAGTTTTTCTCGTCCACATTGAGGTTGGACAGCCGGTCGGCCTCGGCCCACAGCAAGGTCTGCAGGTGGTTGCTGGGCACGATCTCGAAATAATTGGTGACGTCGTCACCGGTTGACGCGTTGTTGGCGCCGCCCACGTCCTCGGTCAGCCGGTCGAACTGCTCGGCTTTCATGTGCTTGGTGCTTTTGAACATCAGGTGTTCAAACAGATGCGCAAAGCCGGAGCGCCCCTGCGGGTCGTCCTTGGAACCGACGTGGAACCACATCTGCACGGCCACATTGGGACTGGCGTGATCTTCCACGCTGAGCACCTGCAGGCCATTCGGCAGGGTGCGCTGGTGATACCGGATGGGCGGAACGGCAAGTTCCGCCGCGCGGGCCGGGGCCGCCATCGCGGTGGCGGCAAGCATGCCCAGGGAAACCAGCAAGGTGGCCGAACGTAGACGCTTGATCATCCGTAGTCCTTTCGGGTGGAAAGCGTCAACCATAGCAAGGCCGACTGCGTAGGCGGTCAAATCGACGCGCTTGCGATATTTCACCCGGGTGATATTGACATCGAATTCAAACGGTATAGAATCCGCTCCACAATTTTACCCGGACAAATTCATGTCGCTTCACCCGAGCCGCTCCTGCATCGCGTTCGATGGTCCACATCGGATCGCCCAAGGCCCGTTGGAGGAGGTCGCGCGCATCACGAAACTGCATCAAGACGCGGGTACCTCCGGCCCCTTGCTGGTGTTCGACGATGCCGACAGCCATCCGATCGAGCTCGACCTGCGCGGCAGCGTCGACGACGTGCTGGCGCGTCTCATCCCAGCGACCGCCGCGATTGAGCCGGTCAGCCGTGGCCCCGGCCGCCCGAAGCTGGGCGTGGTGCCGCGTGAAGTGACCTTGCTGCCGCGCCATTGGGACTGGCTGGGCCAACAACCCGGCGGTGCTTCGGCGGTGTTGCGCAAGTTGGTCGAGCAGGCCATTCGCCGGGGCGGTGCGAAGCAGCGCGCGCGCGGGGCGGTGGAATCAGTCGACCGCTTCATGCGCGTGATGGCCGGCGACGAGGCTGGCTACGAGGAAGCTTCGCGTGCGTTCTACCGTGGGGAGCGCGCGTTGTTCGACACCTTGATTGCCGCGTGGCCGACGGATGTCCGCGAACACCTTCAACAGCTGGCGGCGATCGCCTGGGATGAACAGGAAGATGCCACCGCGCCAGCCTGATCACCCGCGCAAATCGGGGTTGAGTCCACCAGCGCGCACTTCGCGTACTATGTCATACCGATAAGTCATTTGACCGGATGGATGGCGATTTCCATGGAACGCCTTCATCGACCTCCAACCCCCGGATTCCCATGTCGTCAACTACTCGCAACGCCCTCGCGCTGACCGAAGGGCCGGTCGCCCGCAGCCTACTGCTGTTCTCGCTGCCGATACTCGGCGCGAACGTATTGCAATCACTGAATGCCTCGGTCAACGCGATCTGGATCGGCCACTTTCTCGGTGAGGCGGCGCTGACCGCCGTGTCCAACGCCAACCTGATCCTGTTCTTCCTGTTGGGCGTGGTGTTCGGCATCAGCATGGCCAATACCATTCTGGTCGGTCAGGCGGTGGGCGCGCGGAACATGGATCAGGTCAAACGCGTGGTTGGCACCAGTACCGGCTTCTTCGTGGTCCTGTCGTTGACCGTGGCGATCCTCGGCTACGTGTTCACCGGCGACATTCTCGACGCGATGGGTACGCCAGCGGACGCCCAACCGTTCGCCATCGCCTACCTGCGCGTGATCTTCCTCGCACTGCCGGCGATGTATTTCTACAGCTTCCTGATGATGACGCTGCGCGGCGCCGGCGACTCGCGCACGCCGTTCTACTTCATGCTGCTGTCGGTGGGCCTGGACATCGCATTGAACCCGCTGCTGATCTTCGGCTGGGGACCGGTACCTGAAATGGGCATTGCCGGCTCGGCGGTGGCTACGCTGATTGCACAAACGGTCGCCCTGGTCGGACTGGTGGTTCATCTGTACCGTCGCAAACATTTCCTGTGTCTGTATCGCGGCGAACTGCACTATCTGAAACCCGACTTCACCCTGCTGAAGGCGCTGATGCTGAAGGGCCTCCCGATGGGCTTGCAGATGGTGGTGATCTCGTCCTCGGCGCTGGTGATGATCAGCATGGTCAACGCCTACGGCTCGCAGACCACCGCCGCTTACGGTGCCGCTTCGCAATTGTGGACGTACATCCAGATGCCGTCGCTGGCGGTGGGCGCGGCGGTGTCGTCAATGGCCGCGCAGAACGTGGGCGCGCAGCGTTGGGACCGCGTCTCGCGTATCGCCGGCGCTGGCGTCTGGTACAACTTCGTGCTGACCGGCGCGCTGGTGGCCGTGGTCTACCTGTTCAATCGGGGCGCGCTGGGCATCTTTCTGCCCGATGACGGCGTGGCGATCAGCATTGCCCAGCACCTCAACGCCATCGTGGTGTGGTCGTTCTTGTTCTTCGGCCTGAGCTTCGTGCTGTTCGGCGTGGTGCGTGCCACCGGCGCGGTGATGGCGCCGCTGATCATCCTGGCCATTGCGCTATGGGTGGTCCGCGTACCGTTCGCCCTGCTGTTGCGCGACCACTACGGCGCCGATGCGGTGTGGTGGAGCTTCCCGCTGGGCTCGGTGGTGGCGGTGGTGTTGGCAGCCGCCTACTACCGCTGGGGCAGTTGGCGCCACGCGAGCATGCTCAGTGGTCACTCCCAGCAGGCTGCAAGCACCGGCCTGGATGTTCCGGCCACGGCGCTGGAGTCGTTCGCACCGAAAGCGGCGGAAGGCGAGGCATAAGACCGGTCAATGTGGTCATTGCGTCAGTCCAGCGGCATCCACAGCAGCCGTCGAGCGTGTAGTCACAATCACCTACGCAGCCGTGCATTCCATGCGCTAACACTCTGGCGGTATTCAACAGGTAGGAACGCCTCCGGGATGGCGTTCTGGAACCACCTCACATGGCATGATGGCAAGACGGTTGCTGCGCCCCTCTTGATAGAGACTGCGCGGGTTTCCTGAAGCCGCGGCCACTCCGCCGCGCCATCCAGCCATCGATGCGGAACTGACTTCATGACGTCCACAGTCCGCCCCAAGTCAGTGCTCGCCAACCACAACTTCCGTTTGCTGTTCGGCGGCAGCACGATCTCGATGCTGGGCGACCAGTTCACCCTGCTGGCGTTGCCCTGGCTGGTGTTGAAGCTCACCGGCAACCCCGCAGCGCTGGGCCTGGTGCTGGCCACGATGGCCTTGCCCCGTGCGTTATTCATGCTGATCGGTGGCGCCATGGTGGATCGGTTGTCACCACGGCACGTGTTGCTCGCCGCACGCGGCGCGAACGCCCTGCTGGTCGCCCTGCTCGCCGTACTGGTATTGCTGGGCGACATCCAGATGTGGCTGGTCTACGCGATCGCGCTGGGGATTGGCTTGTCCACCGCGTTCGCCTATCCGGCCGGTTCGGCGATCCTGCCGCAACTGGTACCGAGGGATCAATTGCAGAGCGCCAACGCGTTGGTGATGGGCATGCGTCAGCTCAGCATGTTCGTCGGGCCGGCACTGGCTGGCGTGGTGATCAGTCTGGGCGCGCACCGCACCCACGGACAATCGCTGCAGGATGCGCACGGCTTGGGGCTCGCCTTCAGCATTGACGCGATCAGCTTCGCGTTCTCGTTGGGCTCGTTGTTTTTCATCCGCATCCACAGTGACTTTCAACCCAAGCCGGCGGTGGGCAGCGTACTTTCCAACGTGGCCAGCGGCGTGCGGATGATCTGGGCCGACTTGCCGCTGCGTGCCTTCATTCTCTATGCAGCGGTAGTCTCGGTATTTGTCGGTGGCCCGATCCAGGTCGGCTTGCCGGTCTTGGCCGACACCCGCATGGATCTGGGCGCCGCCTCGCTGGGCATTCTGATGACCGCCAATGGCGGTGGCATGCTGCTGGGAAGTTTCCTTTCGGGCATCGCCAGCCGCTATGTGCGCGGGCGACTCGGCCTGATGGTGCTGACCATCGACAGCGTCGTCGGCGTGGCGCTGGCCTTGCTTGCACTGGCGCACAGCACGTGGACCGGCGCCGCGCTGCTCGCCGGCACCGGCATGCTCGCCGGCATGGCACAGATCGCCATCATCAGCTGGATTCAGCGCCGCGTGGCACCCGAGATGATGGGCCGGACCATGAGCGTGTTGATGTTCACCTTCATGGGTTTGGGTCCAATCTCGGCAGCGATCGCGGGCAGCCTGCTGAAAGTGATCTCGCTGCCCAGCCTGTTCGCCGGCGCCGGCTTGCTGCTCACCACCATCGCGCTGCTCTGCATGACCAACCCGGCCTTGCGCAGCATCGGCGCTGCGCCGACAACACACTCCACCTGAAAGCTCGCGCGGTGACAAAGCTGGTTCCAGATTCGCGTGGCAACCTGTTCTGCCGCCGCGCAACTCAGTCGAGCGGCGCCGCCATCACGAGCTTGTCCACGGGATAACCACGCTGGCGGGCACGATCGCGAATTTCGCGGAACTGCGCCGCAGGCATGGATGGCTTGCGCGAAAGTACCCACAGATACTTGCGGCTGGGGCTGCCCACCACGGCCCATTGGTAATCCGGGTCCAACTCGACCACCCAGTAATCCGCCCAAACCCACGGCAGCCAGGCGAGCACGCGCGGCGCGAAACGCACTTTCAAGGCACCGCGCTGACCTTGCACCCGCTTCGCCACGCCATCGGATGCGTCCATCTTCCCATCGTTTGTGCGGCAAGCGTTGTGCACGCCGATCGTGCCATCGGGGTTCGCGGTATAGGTCGCGGTGATCTGATCCACGCACTGGCGCTGGAAAAACATCGGCAGGTGTGCGATTTCATGCCACTGCCCGGCGTAGCGCTGCAGGTCGAGAGAGCCCACGGGTGCATTGGCCGGAACGGACGCTGCCGAAGCCGTCGTGAGCATGGCGGTGGCGAGCGCAAAGGCGGTGACGCATCGGGACATGAACGTTCTCCGGGTGACGCCGTCAGGCTGTCAATTCGCGCGTTGCTGCAGCGTGAAGTCGCTATGGCGAGCCGCTTGCTGAACACCAACATGTCAACGCGCCGAGCACATTCGCGTCACTGTCTCACCACTGCCAGACGTCTAAAACGGAGGTCGTCTGCGCTGAAGCAGTCGACCAATCGGAGAAACCGCATGGACAAGAATCGAACCGAAGGCACCAAGCACGAAGTGAAGGGCGCCATCAAGGAAACCGTGGGCAAGGTCACCGGCAACATCGGCAAGCAGGTGGAAGGCAATATCGAAAAGAACGTCGGCAAGGTGCAGCACGCCGTCGGCAAGGCGGCGGACAAACAACGCGACGCTGACAAGCATCATCACGCGTAACCGCTTCATCGTTGTGTGTAGCAGAAGGCCGCGCTGAACATGCGCGGCCTTTCGCTGCGTGCAGCAGCAACGAAGTCACACCGCGCGAAACCCAGCCGTGGAAGCTAGCCTGACCTTGCCCGCTTCGCATCGAGGCTATGCTTACCAACATGCGTAATCTTCATGTGGTCATCGCCACCGTCGGCTCGCTTGGCGACCTTTTTCCGTTCCTGGCCGTCGGCCAGGAACTGCGGCGGCGTGGACACCGCGTCACCATCGCCACGCATGCGTTGCATCGGTTGCCAATCGAACAGTCTGGACTGCTATTCGCCGACGCCAGCGGCATGGTGGAACCGGAGGATCGAGCGGCCTTCACCGCCCAGGCATTCCATCCATGGCGCGGCCCGCGCTTCGTCGTGCACGACGTCGCCGCGCTCGACGTGCGCGACAGTTATCAGAAGTTGCTTCCGATCTGCGCCGATGCTGATGTACTGGTAACCAGCACGCTGGCGTTCGCCGCGCAAATCATCGGCGAGCAAGCTGATGCCGAAGGGCGACTGGGCTGGTTGTCCGCGGTACTTGCACCCGCAGGATTTGTCTCTGCTTACGATCCGCCGGCCAGCGGTATCGGCTGGCTCGATCGGTTCCTGCGCAGCTCGCCCCAACGCGGCCGCTGGCTGTCACGCATTGCCATACGCATCACCCATCCGTGGACCGCGCCGGTGCGCGCACTGCGCCGCGAACTCGGCTTGCCGGCGCAGTCGCCGCTGGGCGATCCGTTTCATCGTGGCCAGCATGCACCGCGTGGCGTACTGGCCATGTTTTCGCCACTGCTCGGCGAGCCACAGCCGGACTGGCCAGCCAACGTCACCCTCACCGGTGCCGCGCGCTACCAGCAAGCCATGATGCCGAACCCTGCGCTGG
Organism: Rhodanobacter sp. AS-Z3; assembly: GCF_029224025.1. NCBI lineage: Bacteria > Pseudomonadati > Pseudomonadota > Gammaproteobacteria > Lysobacterales > Rhodanobacteraceae > Rhodanobacter > Rhodanobacter sp. AS-Z3. Next base: position 684,128 of record NZ_CP119392.1, on the reverse strand, counting down.
AAACCTTTCTCGACAGTGGCCCGCCACCCGTGGTCTTCACGCTCGGCTCTGCCGCCGTGCATGCGAACGCCAGCTTTTTGCGCGAAAGCGCGAAAGCGGCGCAACAACTCGGCCAACGCGCGATCTTGCTCACCGGCTCGCCGGAAATGCGCGCGCAACTACCGCACGATCTGCCGACCAGCATCCTCTGCGTCGACTACGCCGCCCACGCCGACTTGTTCCCGCGCGCCGCGGTCATCATCCATCACGGCGGCATCGGCACCAGCAGCGAAGCGCTGCGCAGCGGCCGGCCCATGTTGGTGGTGCCGCATGGCTTCGACCAGCCGGACAACGCGGCACGGCTGCAACGATTAGGCGTCGCCGAGACCTTGCCGGCACGCCGCTATCGGGCGGATCGTGCGGATCGTGCGGCGGCATTGTTGCAGCAACTCCTTACCCACCCGCACTATCGGAACGCCGCAGATCTGGCTGCACGGGAAATGCAAAATGAGGAGGGTGGAACGGTGGCTGCCGACGTGATCGAAAAGGCGCTGCGCATTTAGATCAGCGAAGAAGTTGGGGACAGACAGCTCGGGCTTGTTTTCCAGAATCAGCCCGGTGAGGGAGGCAGGGCGAGCTAGCCAAGCCACCCGACAGCACCCATCAGCCTATTTCCGGAACTCAGCTCGCCGTCTGGGTCCCACCCAACCCCTTCAAGCGCTTCTTCTCCAACCTGCGTGCGATGCGCGCCGCCTTGCGGATCTTGCGGTCGTGGTTCCACAGATAGATCGCCGGGGTACTCAGCAGCGTCAGCAACTGCGATACCAGCAAACCGCCGACGATGGCGATGCCCAGTGGCTGGCGCATTTCCGAGCCGATGCCGAAGCCGATCGCCAGCGGCAATGCCGCACCCATCGCGACCAGGGTGGTCATGGTGATCGGGCGGAAGCGCACCAGTGCGGCTTCGCGGATCGCCTCGGGTGCGGACAGGCCGCGTTCGCGTTCGCCGACCAGGGCGAAGTCGACCATCAGGATCGCGTTTTTCTTGACGATGCCGATGAGCATGAGGATCGCGATGATGGCCATCATCGAAATCTGCGTCTGCGTGACCAGCATGGCAAGGAAGGCGCCGGCACCGGCCGCGGGCAGCGTCGACAGGATGGTCAGCGGGTGACCGAGGCTTTCGTAGAGAATGCCGAGCACGATGTACATCGCCAGAATCGAGCCGAGCAGCAGCACCACGCCGTTGGATTTGAATTTCTGCAGGCGCTGGTTGGCGCCGGTGTATTCGACCTTGATGCCCGCCGGCAAGCCAACCGCGAACGCGGCCTGCTCGACCAGTTTCACGCCGCGATCCTGCGGTACGTCCTTGGCCAGGTTGTAGCTGATGGTGGACGCTTCCAGCTGGTTGTGATGACGCACGCGCAGCGGAGCCATGTTCGGCGCAATCGTCGCCACGGCGGACAGCGGAATCATCCGGCCTTGTTCGTTGCGCACGCGAATATTCAGCAACGACTCCGGACTGACGTTCTGCTCGGCACCGGCACTGAGCACCACCGCATATTGATTGATGTCGGAATAGATCTGCGATACCTGGCGCTGACCGAACGAGTTGTACAGCGCCGAATCGATGGTGCCGACGCCGACGTGCAGGCGCGCCGCTGCCTCGCGATCAATCTTCAACAGTTGCTGCTTGCCGACCTGGTCGAAGTTGCTGCCGACATCCTGGAATTCCTTGGTGGTGCGCATCTGCCGCACCATCTTCAGCACCCACGGCTGCAGGTCGCCACCGTTGTTGCTGATCAGCTGGAATTCGTACTGGCCGCCACCGTCACCGCTGCCGCCGCCACCGAGAAACTGGGCAGCGCTGACCGAGACTTTCACGCCTGACAATTTGTCGTACTGCTTGGACAGGCGCTCGACAACCTGCTTGATGCCTTCGTCGCGTTGGCCCGGTGCGCGACCACGTGGCTTCAGGTCAACGAACATCTGCGCGCTGTTGCCCACCGCGCCACCGCTGTTACCGCCACCCAGCATGGTCAGCTGATCGACGACCGCCGGATCGGCCTGCATGATCTTCGAAACCGCCAGCGTGCGCTCGGTCATCTCCGCTGGCGAAATATTGGCATCCGCGCGGATATCCACCTGCAGCTGGCCGGTGTCCTCGTCCGGCATGAAGGTGCCGCCGGCGGTCTGCGCCACCGCGAAACCCAGCGCGAAGGTGAGGAACAACAAGGTCAGCGGCTGCCAGCGCATCAGGCGGCGGTGACGCATCGCCCAGTCCAGCGCGCGCTCGTAGGTTTGCAGCATTTTTCGATCGAAATTTTCCACCGCCTGCTCGAGGCGCCCCGGCGGCTTGCGCTCGGCCGGTTCGTGTTCGAGCAGCCATGCGCACATCGCCGGCGTGAGGGTGAGCGACACCAGCGCCGAGATCACCACCGCCGCGGTCAGCGTCACCGAGAACTCGCGCAGCAGGATCACCAGCATGTTGTTGCCGAACAGCAACGGCGCGAACACCGCCACCAGCGACAAGGTGATCGAGACGACGGTGAAGCCGATTTCGCGCACGCCGATCAGCGCCGCCTGCATCGGCGGCTCGCCGCGTTCCATGTGACGCACGATGTTCTCGATCACCACGATCGCATCGTCGACGACAAAGCCGATGCAAAGCACCAGCGCTACCAGCGACAAGGTATTGAGTGTGTAGCCAAGCAGCCACATCACCACGAACGCGCCAGCCAGTGACAGCGGCACACTCATGGTGGCGATCAGCGTCGGCCGCAGCCGGCGCAGGAACACCAGCATCACCAGCACCACCATGGCGATCGAAATCAGCAACGCCACCTGCACCTCATGCAGCGCCGACTTGGTGGTTTGGGTCAGGTCGAACACCGGCGTCATGGTGATGTTCGACGGCAGCGACGCACGCAGTTGCGGCAGGCGCGCACGGACCGCCTCGACCGTGGCAACCGCGTTCGCTTCGGGTCGCTTGCTGATCTGCAGACCTACGGTATGTTGATCGTTGAACCACGCGGCCTGATATTCGTCCTGCTGACCGCTGTAGACCTTGGCCACATCGGACAGCCGCACTGGCGTGCCGTTCTTTACCGAGATCAGCAGACGGGCGAACTGATCCGCCGTCTGCAGACCGTCGGTGGCGCTGACCGTGGTTTGGGTCTTGCCATCGCTGAGGATGCCCTGCGGTGAGGTGACATTCGCCGCGCGCAGCGCGTTGGCCACGTCGTTGGCGGTGAGGTTCTTCGCCGCCAGAGCGGAGGTGTCCAGCTCGATCCGCACGGCATGCGGCGTACCGCCGAAAACCTGCACCTGGGCAACACCGTCAATCTGCGCCACCGCCGGTTTCAGCAGGGTGTCGGCCAGGTCGAACAGCTTGTCCTGCGGCAGGCCCTTCGAGGTCAGGGTGAGAAACAGGATCGGAATTTGCGAGGTATCGAACTTGAAGTATTGCGGCGGCGACGGCATGCCGGTGGGCAGGTCGACTGCGGCGGCGTTGATGGCTGCCTGCACGTCCCGCGCGGCGCTGTCGGCGGTGCGATCCATGGTAAAGCGCACCATCACCGAGGCGGAGCCTTCGCTGGCGTTGCCATACATCTCGTCGATGCCGGGAATACGCCCCAGGTGCCGCTCCAGCGGTGCCAGCACCGTGTTGGCCATCGTCTGCGCGCTGGCACCCGGCTGCTGCGCGACCACGTAGACGCCGGGGAAATCCAGCGACGGCAAGGCGGCCACGCCGAGCAACATGTACGCCCAGATACCGGCCAGCAGCAGTCCAATGGCCAGCAGCGAGGTGCCGACCGGGCGGCGAATCAACGGCGCAAAGATATTCATCGCCGGGTTACCGCGAGCTGGCGTCGGTGCGACGTGGGGATGAGCAAGGGAAGAGTTCCGTTCATGCGAGCTTTATGCCCGCTTGCAGGCGATGGCGAATGTGCCTGAAGTACCCACCCTGCCGGAAGGCAGGGGTAGAACAGCACCGATCTCGCCTGCAGGAGCGCGCCCGTTCGGGAGCCAACGGCTATTTCGGCAAGGCCGGCATGTGCTGCTGCAACAGGCGCTGACGCTGGATCTCGGCACGCAGGGCTTGTCGTGCCGCCTTGCGCTCGCGTCGATCGTGCTGCCACAGATAGATCGCCGGCGTGCTCAGCAGGGTCAGCAACTGGGACACCAGCAGTCCGCCGAAAATGGCGATGCCCAGCGGCTGGCGCATTTCCGAGCCCACTCCGAAACCGACCACCAGCGGAATCGCCGCACCCATCGCCACCAGCGTGGTCATGGTGATCGGGCGGAAGCGCACCAGTGCCGCCTCGCGGATCGCCGCGGGTGCGGACAGGCCGCGTTCGCGCTCAGCGACCAGCGCGAAGTCCACCATCAGGATCGCATTCTTCTTGACGATACCTATCAGCATCAGGATCGCGATGATCGACATCAGGGTGAGTTCGGTCTGCGTCACCAGCATCGCCAGGTACGCACCCATGCCGGCGGCAGGCAGCGTGGACAGAATCGTCAGCGGGTGAATCAGGCTTTCATAGAGAATGCCCAGCACCACGTACATCACCAGGATCACCGCCAACAGCATCAGGCCGGCACCGCTGGCCGCCTCCAGCAACTGTTGATTGTCGCCGGCGTATTTCTTCTGCACGCCCGGCGGCAACAGTGTGCCGGCAACCACCTTGTCGACCAGTTTCATGCCCTGCAATACGCTGACGCCATCGGCCAGGTTGTAGCTGATCGAGGCGGATTCGAGCTGGTCGACGTGGCTGATCTGGACCGGTGCGATGCTGGGCGCAATGCTTGCCAATGCCGACAACGGAATCATCTGACCACGACTGTTGCGTACATGGGTCTGCAGCAGGCTGGCCGGGGTCAGGGTCCGCGCCGCCGATGAGGTGAGCACCACGCGATACTGGTTGGTGTCCGAATAAATGATGGATACCGGCTTCTCACCGAAGGCGTCGTAAATGGCCCCATCGATCGCCGCCATGCTCACTTGCAACGACGCGGCGGTCTCGCGATCCACCGTCAGCAGCTGCTCCTTGCCAATGCTGTCGAAGCTGGTACCGACATCGCGAAAATCCTTCATGGCACGCAACTGCTGGGCGAGTTTCAGCGTCGGCTGCTGCAAGCTGGCGCCCGCACTACTGGTCAGCTGGAACAGGAATCGCCCCTGACCTCCACCACCACCGCCGCCACCGCCACCAAGGAACTGCACCGCGCTGAGCGTGACGTCCACGTCCGCCAACAGCTTGTACTGCTGATCAAGCCGCTTGATCACGTCCTTGACCTTGTCGTGACGATCTTGGGGGCCGTTGCCGTACGGCTTGAGGTCGATGAACATCTGCGCATTGTTGCCGACCGACCCGCCGCCACCGCCCAGCACGGTGGATACGTCGAGCACCGCCGGATCGGCCTGCATCACCGCGGCTACCTGCTGCGCACGGGTAGCCATCAGCGTCGGCGAGATGTTCGCTTCGGCGCGAACGTTGGCCTGCATCAGGCCGATATCTTCGTCAGGCATGATGCCGCCGCCCGCGGTCATCGCCACCGCCACCGCCAGCAGCGCGGTCAGCACCAGCAAGATCGCCGGTTGCCAACGCATCAGCCGGCGATGGTGCAAAGCCCAGTCAAGCGCAACCTGGTAACGCTGCAACAGGCCGTTGTCGAATCGCTCCAGCATCTGCTGCAACCGATTCGGCTCGCGCTGGTCAACCGCATGCTCACGTTTCAGATAGCGGCCGCACAACGCCGGGGTCAGGGTCAGCGAGACCACTGCGGAAATCACTACCGCCGCGGTCAAGGTGACCGAGAACTCGCGCATCAACATGGTGAACATGTTGTTGCCGAACAACATCGGTGCGAATACGGCAATCAGCGACAAGGTGATCGAGATGACCGTGAAGCCGATTTCGCGCACACCGAGCAGGGCCGCCTCCAGTGGCGGCGTGCCGCGCTCCATGTGACGCACGATGTTCTCGATCACCACGATCGCATCGTCCACCACGAAGCCAATGCACAGCACCAGCGCGATCAGCGACAGCGTGTTCAGCGAGAAGCCCAGCACCCACATCACCACAAACGCGCCAGCCAATGACAATGGCACGCTGAGCATCGCAATCAGCGTGGGGCGCAGGCGCCGCAGGAACACCAGCATCACCAGCGCCACCATCACGATGCTCATCAGCAGCGCGATCTCGACCTCGTGCAGGGCCGACTGGGTGGTCTGGGTCAGGTCGAAGATCGGGGTGATTTGCACGTCCGCCGGCAACAACGCGCGAAACTCCGGCAGCTTGGCTCGCACCGCGTTGGCGGTGGCCACCGCGTTGGCGTCGGCACGCTTGCTGATCTGCATGGTCACCGCGCGCTGGCCGTTGAACCAGGCGGCCTGATACTGGTCTTCCGGCCCGCTGCTGATCCTGGCCACGTCGGACAGCCGCACCGGGATACCGTTCTTCATCGCGATCAACAGGCGACCGAACTCCGCCGGATCATGCAGGCTGTCATTGGCAGTCACCGTCATGCGGGTGTAGCCGTTGCTGATCACACCTTGCGGCGAGGTGACATTGGCCGCACGCAGCGCATTGGAAACATCGTTGACGGTGATGCCCTTGGCAACCAGCGCGGGCGTGTCCAGTTCGATCCGCACTGCATGCGCCGCGCCGCCGAATACCTGCACGCGTGCCACCCCGTTGACCTGGGCTACGGCCGGCTTGAGCATGCTGTCAGTCAGATCGAACAGCTTGTCCGGCGGCAGGCTGGTGGAGGTCAAGGCCACCAACAGCACCGGAATCTGTGAGGTATCAAATTTGAAGTACTGCGGTGGATTGGCCATGCCAGACGGCAGGTCGGGCGCGGCCGCATTGATCGCCGCCTGTACCTCACGCGCGGCGCTGTCGATGTTCACGCCGAAATTGAAAATCACCATGACCTGGGCGCTGCCGTCATTGGCCGTCCCCATCATCATGCGTACGCCCGGAATGCGGCCCAGATGCCGTTCCAGCGGCGCCATCACCGTGCTGGCCATGGTCGGTGCGCTGGCACCAGGCATCTGCGCCGCCACGAATACGCCAGGAAATTCCAGCGTCGGCAAGGCGGCCACGCCCAGCAGCAGATACGCCCACAGCCCGGCCAGCATCAACCCGATGGCAAGCAGCGAGGTGCCGACAGGGCGGCGGATCAGTGGTGCGAAAATATTCAAATGGCCTCCCGGACGCGCAAGCATAACGGGAGAGGGCCTGCTGCCGGCAACCTGGGCGTCGGCAATTGCACGCACGGTCAAGGAAGTGAACGTCCCTGTTCATTCCGCATCCTCAGTCCTTCCCTGGTGTCCACGTGCCGGCCTCCCTGCCGGCTTGATGGCGTTGTTCGCTCAGCGCAAGGTCGGGCTGTAACGCAAGGTCAGGAAACCCGTTCGTCCGGGCTGGTTGAAGTACCAGACGGTTTCGTAGTGGTGATTGAACACGTTGGCAAGGCGCGCCTCCAGCTGCCAGCTGGGTGCGAAGTGCCAGCTCGCACGCAGGTCGGTGGTGGCATAACCGCCGAGGGGATGACGGTTGCCGACGTCGTCGAAACTGCGACCGGCACCATTGACGGTGGCGCCGATGCCCCAATCGCCGATGCGCCGATCCAGATCAATCCGCGCGGTGTGTTCGGGCCGGCGTGGCAACACGTTGCCGTCGTTCGCCCCGCCATCGTCGTTGCGCGGTTGCAACCACGTCGCATAGCCCTGCAGCTGCCAGCCGGCGAGCGTCACGCCAAGCTGGGCTTCCACACCGCGGATGCGAACCTTGCTGATGTTCATTGGAAAGTAGTTGCTGTCCAGCGCGATCAGCTGGTCGATGCGAGTCTGGTAGGCATTCAACGCCCAGTTCCACGACGACAGTTGCTGGCTCAGGCCCAACTCGGCGCTGCGTGACTGCTCCGGCTTCAGGGTCGGGTTACCACTGCCATACGGGTAATAAAGGTCATTGAACGTCGGCGCGTGGAACGCACTGCCGTAGCTGGCCGACAATTTCAGACCGCCATCAAAGTGATAACCCCACGCGGCGGCGCCAGTATTGTGATCGCCGAACTGGCTGTTGTGATCGCGGCGCGCTGACAACTGCAGTTCGTTGCGGCCAAAGCTGCCCTGGTACTGAACGTAGCTCCCGGTGTTGTTGCGAAGGCTGGCGAGGTATCCGGTGTCGCTGGCAATCTTCTCGCCCTGCCAGTCGATGCCCAGGGTCAGCAATTGATTGGCGGCGAGGCTGACATCGTTCTGCCATGAAGCCTGGTTGCGCCGCGAGTAGATGTAGCCGACGAAGTTCTGGTTCTCGTAATTATCGTAACGATCCAGGTTCTGGCCCACGCTCAGCGTGGTCTTCCAAGCTTGCAGCGGGTTGATGCTGAAGGCGGTTCCGGCCGTCTGCTGCACGGTGCGGCTGCGGTTCTGGTAACTGCCGTCGAAATGAATCTCGCCCAGGCTGCGCAGCCAGCTGCCGCTGAGTTCGGCGCCGTTGTCCCAGCGGTAGCCACCGTTGGCCACCAGGTTTTCGTTGCGGTACGGATCGTTGTCCGGCTCATTCGCATAGCAGCCGGCGAACACCGTGCCCGCACCATCGCGACAGGCATTGATGCCGCGCGTGTGCTGCGCACCCACGGCGACGTTGTACCAGCCGTGGTCACTACCGCCGGACAGGCCGAACTGGCCGCGCAACAGATTGTGGCTGCCCGTGGTGACACTGAACGAAGACAGCAGACCGCCGTCGGGCGAGCCGTGCCGGGTGAAGATCTGGATCACGCCGCCGATCGCGTCGGCGCCGTAGAGGCTGGAGCGCGGCCCACGCACCACTTCGATCCGTTCGATCTGCTCCACCGGCAACTGCTCGAACGCGGCCAGCCCGCTGCCGATGCCGCCGATGCGCACGCCGTCGATCAACACCAGCGTATGTGCCGAATTGGTCCCACGCAGGAACAGCGAGGTCTGCTGGCCGTAGCCGCCGCTATTGGCAAAGCTCACCCCGGGCAACCCGGTCAGCAGGTCGGCCACGGACAGCGGCTGCAGGCGCTCGATATCAGCGCGGGTGATCACGCTGACCGACGACAGCGCGTCGTCCACCGTGATCGCGGTACGCGTGGCGGTGACAATCACCGCCCCGGGATTGGTCGCCTCGCCCTGGTCGGCGGCATGCGCCGCAACGGTGAAACCGAGCAGCGTCGCTGCCAGCAAAGTCTTCTTCATTTCCGATCCTCGGCCGCGCACCCGCGCACGGCCCATCAATGTCATGGACTGGAAGCAAACAGAGGAAAGACGAAACAACGGGCAGCCAGCAGCGACCGACACGCGGTTCGGCCTCGCCCACCGCGAGCCACCAGGAATCGTTCGGGCCGGTCTCCGGGCTGACGAGTGGCATGCGGTTTCCTGCATGCCCCGAACGGCGCCTTCCCGTGCACAAGCACAGTGGCATTCGCCGGTCGTGGATCTCGCTTACCGTTGCGGGGGCAGCGCCGGCCTTGCAGTGTTAGTGAACACCACGCACCGGCTTCCCGTTTCATCCCTCGGCACGAAGCCTGCGGGACACCTGAACCGCGCCACTGTATTGGCAACGCCGCTGGGGTGCAACGCCATCCGTTTTGGCGAGCAACAATTCAGCCCACTCCAGGAAGGGCCTTGCCGAAGTCAACGAGAACGTCCGACGAGATGGTTCGGGTTGACCGCTGCGCGTTAAGGATGCTCTGATTTATTCCCCGTCTGCGGCATCATAGCCAGCAGTCCCCAGGAAGCCCATCGCCGATGAAGCAGCGTTCGTTCGCCTCGTTGAGTTTTGAAGTCAAGAAGAAGCCGACACGTCGTGAGCGGTTTCTGGGTGAGATGGACAAAGTCGTGCCGTGGGCCGACCTGCTGGCGCTGATCGAACCGAGCTATCCGACCTCCGGTCGTCGCGGTCGCCCGCCGATGGCGGCATCGACGATGCTGCGGATCCACTTCATGCAGCAGTGGTACGCACTGAGCGATCCAGCGATGGAAGATGCGTTGTACGAGATAGAGTCCATGCGCCGGTTTGCCGGGCTGGAGCTGAACGAGGACGCGATTCCGGACGAGTCGACGATCCTGAAGTTCCGTCGCTTCCTGGAGCAGCACGGCCTGGCGGTGAAGATCTTCGAAGCGGTCAATGCGCACCTGAGCGGCCAGGGCCTGTTGCTACGCCAGGGCACGATCGTGGATGCCACGATCATTCAGGCGCCGTCCTCGACCAAGAATGCGGACAAACAGCGTGACCCGGACATGCGCCAGACGAAGAAGGGCCAGCAGTGGTACTTCGGCATGAAAGCGCACATCGGGGTGGACGTGGAATCGGGGCTGGTGCACACGGTAACCACGACACCTGCCAACGTGGGCGACGTGACGGAAGTGGACAAGTTGCTGCACGGCCAAGAGAAGACGGTGCATGCCGATGCCGGCTACCAAGGCGCCGAGAAACGGGCACCCAAGCGCGGCCGCACGTGGCATATCGCGGCCAAACGCGGCAGCGTGAAGGCGATGCCCGAGGGCGAGTTGAAGGATGCGGTCAAGCACACCGAGCACATGAAGGCCGCGGTTCGAGCCAAGGTGGAGCATCCGTTCCGGGTGGTGAAGCGGCAGTTCGGCTATCAGAAGGTGCGCTTCAAGGGCTTGCTCAAGAACACCGCTCAGATACTCACGCTGTTCGCGCTATCGAATCTGTGGATGGTGCGACGAACGTTGCTAGCGTCCGCAGGGGAGGTGCGCCTGTGAGGCGGGAAATCGAGGCGATTGGGGGTAACCCAGCACGGCGATGGCGGCGATATGCCTCACAATCTGCCTTTTCGTCGTAGTCAATCCATATTTTTAGCACGGCCGTCTGGACGGCCATTTTGAACTTAATTGATCAGAGCATCCTTAACGACTTCTTTTCAAATGCCCGCTGCATTTCATCATGAAATTCCGAAATTCAAGGCTTTGCGCGAGGAAAGCCAGGATAGCCTTGCTTATAAACGCAAGGACTTGCGTTATTGCCTATAAATATCGCAAGTTTTTACTGATTAATAATATTTATTGAACATTTTGTTGACGCCAGCAATTGAGTGGATTTATGTTCGGAGCAGCCGGCTGCTGGATGCAATGGCTACAAGGCGACGGCATGGGCTATCTGCCTGACCACCAGGAATATTCGGCGAATTTCAGTCTGTGCTTGACCAGTGCGCGTTCGGCATGCTGTCCAACTATCTACTTTGAATTACGTCACTCGGCTTTCGGGCCTTCAATCCGGGGAGATTCATTACCAATGAGCAGCCACAATAAAAATCGCAATCCAGGCTGGCGCCGCACCGCGCTGGCGCTGGCACTGAGCATGAGCCTTGGCGGCGTCGCCATGGCCCAGTCCACCACGGGCTCGATCTTCGGTCAGGCACCTGCCGCCGCTGGCGAAACCGTCGTTGCCACCAACACCTCGGGCCTGTCCCGTGAAGTGGCTGTCGACAGCGCCGGTCGCTTCCAGATCAGCAACGTGCCGGTGGGTACCTACACGGTCTCGCTCAAGAAGAATGGCGCGGTTGTCGATTCGAAGAATGTCTCGCTGGCTCCCGGAGCGGGTTCGAACGTCACCTTCAATGCCGAAACAACTTCGCTCAGCGCCGTCACGGTGCAGGCCAATGCGCTGCCGTCCATCGACGTTTCCAGCGTCAATTCAAGCACCGTCATCACTGCCGCCGACCTGCAGCGGCTGCCGATCGGTCGCAATGCGGAGTCCATCGCGCTGCTGGCACCGGGCACGGTCAAGGGTTCCAGCTACTTCGGCAACGCCGTCGCCTTCGGCGGCTCCAGCGTGTCGGAGAATGCCTATTACGTGAACGGCTACAACACCGGCGAACCGTACAAGAACCTCGGTGGCTTCTCGCTGCCTTACGGCGCGATTGACCAGCAGGAAACCCTGACCGGCGGCTACAACGCCAAGTACGGTCGTTCCGACGGCGGCGTGATCAACCAGCTCGGCAAGCGCGGCACCAACGAATGGCACTTCGGTGGCCAGGTGGTGTGGTCGCCGCGCTTCCTCGAAAGCTCGCCGGTCAACAATCGCTACGGCAATCCGGCGATCCCCGCTGACCTCGCCAATCCGAACAGCCTCAACGGCGTCACGCATTATGAGCTTGAAGATCCAAGCAAGCCGGGTACGCTGAACCAGTATCGCAACGACAACAAGCGTTGGGACACCACCTACTCCGCCTACCTGGGTGGCCCGCTGATCAAGGACAAGCTGTTCCTCTTCCTGGCCGCCGAAACCACCAAGTCGCAGGTCACCAACGTGGAATCTGCTGCCTCGCAGAAGGTCCAGTACCTCAGCGACACGCACACCAAGTTCTACGGCAAGTTGGACTGGAACATCAACGACAGCAACATCCTGGAACTGACCGCGCTGAACAACCGCGAGTCCGACGGTGCCGGATCGACCTACGTCTTTAACAACAGCACGCTGAAATCGGGTGCGTTCTCCAACCCGAACGATGTGACCAAGGACAACGCGCAGTTCTACCTGGGTCATTTCACCAGCTACATCACCGACTCGGCCACGCTGAGCATCCTGTACGGCAAGGCCCATTTCCAGGACCCGACCATCTACGGCAACAAGAGCCCGCTGCCGTTTATCTCGCGTCCGTATAACCAGAACCCGGCCTACCTGCCGCCTGGTACCGGCCCGAATGGCATCGTCAACGCGCAAGGCAACACCACTTGGGTGTCGCCGAAGGCAACCAACGCTACCCATGGTTTGCGTGTCGATTTCGATTATCGCCTTGGCGATCACGACTTCGCCGTCGGTATCGACAACATGAATTATGCGGCCGCACATCAGGGTCCGGATCAGCAAAATCCGTTCAACCCGGCGGTCAACTACTACTGGCGTTACTACCCCACCTACGTGCAGAAGCGCACCGTCGGCTGGGCCACCAGTATGACTGCGACCCAGAAGGCCTACTATTTGCAGGATGACTGGCAGGTCTCGTCCAATGTGTTGCTGAGCATTGGCGTGCGCAACGATCACTTCACCAACTATAACGATGTGGGCAAGGCCTTCGTCGACGAAAAGAACCAGTGGGAGCCCCGTATCGGCGCCAGCTGGGACGTGAACGGCGATTCTTCGTTCAAGATCTACGGCAACGTTGGTCGTTACTATCTGGCCTTGCCGGACAATGCAGCTGAACGTGCTGCGAACCGGTCGACCTACCTCACCGAGAAGTTCAACTATTCCGGCATCGACGCAAACGGCGTCCCGACTGGTCTGGTTTCTCAGGGTCCGGCAACGTCGCCCGATGGCGAGTACGGCCTGCCCAAGGATGCCAAGGAAGTCACCGCGCGCAACTTGAAGCCAGAGTACGTGGATGAGTTCATCGCCGGCTTTGACAAGAAGCTCAACGACAACTGGACCTACGGTGCCAAGGCTTCGTGGCGTGATCTGAAGACTGCTATCGACGACGAGTGCTCGCCGGATCGGATTGCGACCAAGATGACCGGCATGGGTCTTGATCCGAATGACTATTCAGACTCGATCTACGGCCCGGCTTCGTGCCGTCTGATCAACCCCGGCCTGACCAACGACATGTTGATCAGCAAAAACGGCGGCGGTAACAGCGTCATCGTCCCGATGACCCAGCAAGACTGGGGCTTCATCAACGGGGTTCGCCGCAAGATCGGCTCCATGAACCTGTACCTCGAGCATCCATTCGACGGCAAGTGGATGGGCCGTGTGGACTACACCTTCAGCCGCGGCTTCGGCAACACCGAGGGTCAGGTGCGTTCCGACTTCGGCCAAGGCGACGTGTCCAAGACCGAAGACTGGGATGCATGGCAGCTGATGGATGGCCAGGATGGCGATCTGAGCAACGTCCGCAAGCACCAGATCCGCTTCCGCGGTGCTTACCAGATCACACCGGAATGGCTGGTGTCTGGCACCTTGCTGGCACAGTCGGGCACCCCGAAGGAGTGCCTGGGTTACTACGGCGCGTATGGCGTGGGTGACCCGGCCGGCTACAATGCCGGTGGCAGCGGCAACTACCACTACTGCCACGGTGTTCGCTTCACACCGGGCTCGGCTGGCCACACTCCGTGGACCGAACAGCTCAACCTTGGCGTGCATTACGCGCCGGCGTTTGCTGATCACAAACTCGGCTTCAATCTGGATGTGATCAATGCACTGAATCAACAGCGCGCAGTCCAGACCGATGCGGCTGGCGAGAGCGCATACAACCTTGGTCCCAACGCAAAGCCGGTGCCGCTGCCCGACGTCGTCAACATCAACAACAGCTATGGCGACGGCATCTTCTGGCAACCGCCGCGCACCGTTCGTATCTCGGTGCAGTACGACTACTGATAGCTGATACCGGCTGAAACTGGCCAACAGAACCACCGACCCTCGGGTCGGTGGTTTTTTTGTTCCGCAGAATGGCGTACCGCATAAATTCACACGATTGCGCGCAGCTGCACACCGACATAGGCCGAGTGTCCGACGTTACTATTCCACGATGAATTCAGACATCGTTTCCACCACAGAAGCAGCGCAGCGAGACTTGGTTCGCCACTGCATGGAGAGTGAGCAGTGGGATGCCGCTCAAAGCGCACTTGAGTCGCTCTTGTGTAGAGTTCCTGACGACATTGCAGCATGGCTAGAACTTGCAAACGTTCTGTTCAAACGAGGCCAACTAAAAAACTCAAGCGCAGTTCTTCTGCAAATTGCCCGTCGACTTCCTCGGGATGCGGCGTTCATCGTCGCCGTTGCCGAGCGACTTGTGGCGACTGGCGAAGTGCTTGCCGCCAGAAGCTGTCTGGATCTCCTTTCTCACGCACCCACATTGCCTGCCGAAATTTTGGTTGAACAGGCGCAATTGCGCCTCACATTGGGAGAGATCGAGCCTGCCAGGCTTGCAATGGAAAAAGTCATTTCCGCTGGCGTCAATTCACCCGGCGAACTTAATCTGTACGCAATGCTTCTGCAGTTCCAAGGAGAGTTCGAAAAAGCCCGCGTCGTGTTGCATCAATGCTTGCGGCGCTGGCCGCACTACGCCGACGCAGAAGTGATGCTGGTTACCCTTGGTAAGCAGAACCTGGAGTCTGGTCGATTGGACTCCGTGCGAAATCAGCTGCAGAAACTTCCTCTGGTGGACAACGATTGTGATGCGATGTTTGTGCGCGCAGAGTTCGAGTATGCACAGTTCAAGATTCTGGATGACCTGGGACAATACGTGGAGGCGTGGCCTGCGCTTGAGCGCTGCAACATGCTTATGCACGAACTCAACCATTACGACGCCATCGGACAAACAGCTTTTGTAGACGCCTTGATCGCGATGGAGTCCGCTGCCGAAATTCAGTGCGGTTCGCCTTCTTCATGCAACGAACCCACGCCAATTTTCATAGTGGGCATGCCACGCACCGGTAGCACCTTGCTGGAGCGCGCTTTGTCGAGGCATTCCGCGATCGCATCGGCAGGCGAACTGATGGACTTCTGGCGGCAGCTACACTGGTCAGCCGACGTCACACCAGCCCGCTCTGACGGACTGCTGAAGATCATCCAGCGCAGCGCCGACATCGACTATGCCGAGCTGGGCGCGCGCTACCTGAAACAGACCCAGTGGCGCGCGCAAGGCCGCAAGTTCTACATCGACAAGCTGCCGGCCAATATCCAGATGGTAGCCTTCATCCGCCGGGCCTTGCCGCACGCGCCGATCCTGCACATGGTGCGCGATCCGATGGACACCTGCTTCTCGAACTTCAAGGCGATGTTTGGCAATGTGTCGTCGTACAGCTACGACCTGCAGGCACTGGCCCATTTCTACAACCAGTACGCGCGACTGACCCGGCATTGGCACGAACAGTTGCCGGGCGCGATGCTCGATGTTTCCTATGCAGCGCTGGTGAGTGATCCGCAATCAACACTGCGCGCCGTGCTTGAGCGTTGCGGGCTGGCAATGGAAGAAAGCTGCCTGCATCCGGAGCTCAACGCGTCCCCGGTCGCCACACCGAGCAGCGCGCAGGTGCGCGAATCCATTCACACGCGCGGACTCGATCAATGGCGCCAGTACGCGAAACAACTGGAGCCATTGCGGGCGGCTATTGGTGCCGTTTGACGCAAGGGCTGTGGACGAACAGCCGTGTGATGACGAACTGATCAGAGCCCGCAGGGACCACCAGCCGGTCGCTCAGCGGCCGCCGATCCAGCTCTGCCGGATACGATATTCGTCATCCATCACCAGCAGGTCGGCGCGATACCCTGGCGCAATGCGGCCATGGCTTTGCCCCAGACCGAGGAACTCCGCCGGATAGGTGCTGGCCATGCGCACCGCTTCGTCCAGTGGCAGACCGAGCAGTTGCACGGCGTTGCGCACGGCGCCGGCCATATCCAGCGCCGAACCGGCGAGTATGCCGCTGGCGGTCTGACAGATGCCGTCTTTGGCGGTGATGGTTTCGCCGTTCAACACGTAGTCCGGGCTATCCGCGCCGACGGGTGGCATGGCGTCAGTGACCAGCAACATTTTGCCGCGTGGTTTCGCGGCGATCGCCACGCGCAGGCTGGCCGGATGCACATGGTGGCCATCGACGATGAGACCGCACCAGCTGCCGGCATCTTCCAATGCCGCACCGACCACGCCGGGTTCGCGACTGCCAAACGGGGTCATTGCATTGAACAAATGGGTGAAGCCGCGCACGCCGGCGTCCAGTGCGGCGCGCGTGGTCACGTAGTCGGCGGCGGTATGACCGGCGCAGACGATCACGCCCGCATCGACCAGCGCACCGATGCTGGCCAGCGGCACCCGATCGGGTGCCAGGGTGATCAAGCGCACGCCGGCATGCGGTGCGCACAGCAGTGCGATCTCGTCGGCGTCCGGAACATGGAAAAACTTCGCGTCATGCACGCCTTTGCGCGCCGGCGCGAGGTACGGGCCTTCCAGGTGAATGCCCAGCACGCCCGGCACGCCTTCGCGTAGCGCCTGCTCCACTGCCTGCAGCGCCGCGCGTATCACCGCGCGGTCATCGCTGATCAGGGTCGGCAGAAAGCCGGTCGTGCCGAAACGACGATGCGCCGTACCGATGCGCCGCAAGGTCTCCACCGTGGGCGCTTCGTTGAACAACACGCCGCCACCGCCATTGACCTGCACATCGATGAAGCCGGGCAACAGCATCGCGCCGCCGAGATCATGTTGATTCGCTTCGCGTACACGCGGGTCGGATGGCGGCAACAAGTCGACGATGATCTCGCCATCGAGCAATACGGCGAGGTCGTCGCGCCAGCCGTCGGGGGTGAGGACGCGGGCGTTGGCAAGTGACTGGATCATCTCGAATGTCCGTGATCAACCATGAAACATGAAACCTCACGCAGGAGCCCGCTTGCTGGCATGCCCTTCGATGGCGAACGAGGAATGCAGGAGCATCGCCCGCGAGCGGGCTCCCACGTACGCTGGATCAAACTGTCTCGGTGACCTTGTTCAAATGCGGTGGCACGTCGGGATTGAAACCGCGACGCAGCGACAGTTCACTGGCCGCGCGATAGAAACTCTGGATGATCAGCAACGGGGTCAGCATCGCGGGCACTCCCGCGGCCACCGGCAAAGTACCTTCACCGTGCTGACCTGGCGCGGCCACGAAAACCTGAGCGCCGCGACCACGGAATTCACGCGCCACCGCCAGCGTGCTTTCCAGGGTGTCGTCGTCCTGCGCAAAGCACAACACCGGGAAGTCCGGACCCACCAGGGCCATCGGCCCGTGCTTCACCTCGGCGGCACTGAATGCCTCGGCGTGCAGGCCGCAGGTTTCCTTGAACTTCAACGCCGCCTCCAGCGCGATGCCGAGGCCGTAACCACGCCCGACAACGAACAGGTTGTGGGCCTTGAGCAGACCGTCCGTCAGCGCTGACCAGTCGGCGTCCCAGTTCGCGCGCAAGGCCTCCGGCAGCACCTTCAGCGCTTCACTCAGTTCAGGATCATCAAGCCAGCGCGCACACAAATGCAGCACGGCAGCCAGCGCAGCGATGTAGCTCTTGGTCGCAGCCACGCTGCGCTCGGGGCCGGCATGCAGTGGAATCACCGTATCGGCCAGCGCCGCCAGTGGCGAATCCTCGACATTCACCAGCGCCACCACGCGGGCACCGCCGCGCTTCGCTGCCTCGGCGGTACGCAACAGGTCGGGGCTTTTGCCCGACTGCGAGATGGCGATGAACAACGCACCCTGCCATTGCTGCGCGGCGGCGTATACCGAAGTTACCGACGGCGATGCGGAGGCGGTGGCGAGACCCAGCCGGGTTTCGAAAACGTACTTCGCATACGCCGCTGCGTGATCCGAACTGCCACGCGCGCAGGTGATGATGAAGCGCGGTGGCGCCGTCCGCAGCGCATGCGCCAGCGCGGAAACTACGGTTTCATTGGCGGCGAACTGCCGTGCAACCACCGCCGCTGATTCGTGCGCTTCGGTGTACATCAAGGTGTCGCGGGCGGCCATGGGCGTCCTTCAGTCAGTATGCAGTTCGGCAACGAAGTCGTAGATATCGCCGCGGTACCAGGAGGTGGTGAACTCGACCACACTTCCGTCGTCGAGAAAGCTGCGTCGCTCGATGTTCAAGCCGGCGCTGCCCACGTTGACGTGCAGCAAGCGCGCCTGCTGTGCGTTCAGCGATACCGCACGCAGGCGTTGCAGCGCGCGGCGTGGCCGGGCACCGAGTTTTTCCAGCGCTTCGTACAACGAGTCGTGCACCAGCATCGGATCGGGCAATACGCTGGCCGGCACCACGCTGCGCTCGATCGCCAGCGGCTCGTCCTGGCCGTAACGCACGCGATGCAGGCGCACCACCAGCGAACCGGGCGACAAGTTCATCGCCATCGATTCCTCCGGCGTGACCTCGCCCATCACCCGTTCGAAAAATTCCGAACGCGGACGCAGGCCGCGCTCACGCAAATCCTCGGTGAAGCTGGTCAGGCGCGACATCGGCTTGACGATGCGCTCGGCAATGAAGGTGCCGGCGCCATGGCGCTGGGTCAGCAGACCATCCTCGACCAGCCCGGCGATTGCCTTGCGCACGGTGACGCGCGACAGCTTCAGGATCTGTGACAGATCACGCTCGCTGGGTAGCGCCTGACCTGGCTCGATATCGCGGTGCTCGACGATGTTGCGGATCGCCCGCCGCAGCCGCAAATACGCCAGCGGCTGATGGGTGGCAGGATCTTCACAGATCCGGCGGTATTCGTTGGCCAGGGCAATTTCCATGATGACAAAGATACCAATGGCAAACCACTAACCGCAAGTCCACGGCATCGAAAGTGGTTTCAGACGCAACAAAACCCGGCATTACGGGAGATTCTGTAAGTGCAATGAATTCGTATGCAGGCGGCTAGTCGCTCTGGTATTTCACTGGTACTATCTTCACGAACTCGGGCAAAACGAACCCACAAGCCGTGCCCGCCATCCGGCATCGTGTCGAGGTAACTGCGTGACTGCTTCTACCCAATCGGTCGACCCGTTCGACCTGGTGATCTTCGGCGGCACCGGCGACCTTGCCCTGCGCAAGTTGCTGCCCGCATTGTTCCATCGTTTTCTGGACGGCCAGATTCCCGGCAGTGCCCGGATCGTCGGCGTGGCGCGCGAGCCACTGGATGACGCGAGCTATCGCGCCCATTTGCGCGAGGCACTGATCGGTATTTGCGATGCGCGCCAGCTCGACGTGTTCCTGCAGCAGGTGTTCTACCGTCCGCTGGACGCGCGGAAGGACGAAGGCTGGGACGATTTTGCGGAACTGATCGGCAGCCAGCCCGAGCACATTCGCGTGTTCTACCTGTCGACCTCGCCCGAACTCTTCGTCGATATCTGCACACGGCTAGGTCACTACAAGCTCAACGAAGGCGCCTCGCGCGTGGTGCTCGAGAAGCCGATCGGCCGCGACATCGCCAGCGCGAACCAGATCAACGACGCCGTCGGCAAGGTGTTCAGCGAATCGCAGACTTTCCGCATCGATCACTACCTCGGCAAGGAGACCGTGCAGAACCTGCTGGTACTGCGCTTCGGCAATGCCTTGTTCGAACCGCTGTGGAATGCCGGCCACATCGACCACGTACAGATCACCGTGGCTGAAACGCTCGGCGTCGGTCATCGCGGCGCGTACTACGACCGCGCCGGCGCACTGCGCGACATGGTGCAGAACCACATGTTGCAGTTGTTGTGCATGGTGGCGATGGAACCACCCTCATCACTGGCACCCGATGCGGTGCGCGATGAAAAATTGAAGGTGCTGCATTCGCTCAAGCCGATCGACGCCAGCAACGCTGCCCAGCTCACCGTGCGCGGACAGTACCGCGCCGGCGTGGCCGATGGCGCCAGCGTGCCGGGTTATCCGGAAGAACTGGGCAACAACAAATCGAATACGGAAACTTTCGTGGCGCTGAAAGCGGAGATCGCGAACTGGCGCTGGGCCGGCGTACCGTTCTACCTGCGCACCGGCAAGCGCCTGCCCAGCCGGGTGTCGGAAATCGCCGTGACCTTCAAACCGGTGCCGCATTCGATCTTCGGCAGCGAGTCCGGCACGCTGGCGCAGAACCGGCTGGTGCTGCGACTGCAGCCTGACGAAGGGGTTAAGTTGTGGCTGACCATCAAGCACCCCGGCCCCGGCGGCCTCCGCTTGCGCCACGTGCCGCTGGACATGAGCTTCGCCGAAGCGTTCGGCGTGCAGCAACCCGACGCTTACGAGCGCCTGCTGCTCGACGTGGTGCGTGGCAATCCCACCTTGTTCATGCGCCGCGACGAAGTGGAAGCGGCATGGCACTGGGCCGGCCCGATCCTCGCCGCGTGGGCTGACAGCAACGAGCCGCCGCGCCCGTATGCGTCCGGCAGCTGGGGTCCGAGCGCCGCAGTGGCGTTGATCGAACGCGATGGTCGCACCTGGAATGAAGACAGTGAGTGAGTCGTCCTTCGCCACGAGCATTCACCTTGCCATCCCGACGCGTGGCGCAGGCTTCAGCCTTCTCCTCAACACGACGCGCACCGGCAGTCTTTGATTGTCCGCAGCGCCATCATCAGCCATGACCCCATCACTGAACGTCACCACCCATAGTTTCACCGACTGCAACGCGCAGGCTGCCGCCCTCGCTGAACGTATTGCCGATCGGCTACGTGCAGCGCTGAACGAACGCGGCCATGCCACGCTGGCGGTGTCTGGTGGCAGCACGCCGAAGAATCTGTTCGAGCGACTGTCGCGCGAGACACTGGACTGGGGTCGCGTGCAGATCACCCTGGTCGACGAGCGCTGGGTGCCCGAAACCGATGAGCGCTCCAAC
Organism: Rhodanobacter sp. AS-Z3; assembly: GCF_029224025.1. NCBI lineage: Bacteria > Pseudomonadati > Pseudomonadota > Gammaproteobacteria > Lysobacterales > Rhodanobacteraceae > Rhodanobacter > Rhodanobacter sp. AS-Z3. Next base: position 662,837 of record NZ_CP119392.1, on the reverse strand, counting down.
GCGCGACTGGTGCAGTCGCTATTGCTGCAACACGCCGCTGCCAACGCAACGTTTGTCCCGCTATACACCGGCGACGCTACGCCGGAAGCCGGGCTGGCCACCGCGGATGCGCGCATCGCTGCGCTGGCATTGCCGTTCGATGCGGTGGTGCTCGGCATGGGCGACGATGGCCACACTGCGTCGTTCTTTCCCGGCGGCGACCATCTTGCCGAAGCACTTGATCTGGACCGATCGGCCCGCGTGCTGCCGATGCATGCCGAAGGTGCCGGCGAGCCGCGCATCACGCTGACCCTGGCCACCTTGCTGGAAACCCGCTCGCTGTACTTGCTGGTTTCCGGCGCGAAGAAACGCGACCTGCTCGCCGATGCGCGCCTTGGCCTTGGTGCCGCGCGCGACTACCCCGTGCGTGCCGTGCTGACCCAGCAACGCGTGCCGGTGGCGGTGTACTGGTGTCCTTGAGCGCTGCCCGGTCCGCTGCTCTGCTCTCTTGATTGATTTTCGCGCACAGGGTGCGCTCCTACAAAACACGGTAATAAATCATGACCACGTTGCACCCTGTCGTCGCCGAAGTCACCGCACGCATCGTCGAGCGCAGCCGCCCCACGCGCACGGCGTACCTCGCGCGCATCGACGAGGCGTGCAGCCAGGGTGTCTACCGTCACCGCCTGGGCTGCGCCAATCTCGCGCACGCTTTCGCCGCCAGCAGCGATGCCGACAAGGCGGCTTTGCGCGGCAAGATCACGCCGAACGTCGGCATCGTCACCGCGTACAACGACATGCTTTCGGCGCACCAGCCGTACGAACCGTATCCCCGGCAGATCCGCGAAGCCGCACGACTGGTGGGCGCGGTGGCCCAGGTCGCCGGTGGCGTGCCGGCGATGTGCGACGGCATCACCCAGGGTCGCGCCGGCATGGAGCTGTCGCTGTTCTCGCGCGAAGTGATCGCGATGGCGACGGCGATTTCGCTGTCGCACGACACTTACGACGCCGCGCTGATGCTCGGCATCTGCGACAAGATCGTGCCGGGCTTGCTGATCGCGTCGCTGAGCTTCGGCCATATCCCGATCATTTTCGTGCCGTCCGGCCCGATGCCCAGCGGCATGTCGAACGACGAGAAGTCCAAGATGCGGCAGCTCCACGCCGAGGGCAAGGCAACCCGCGACGAGTTGCTGGACGCCGAGGCCGCTTCCTACCACGCACCCGGCACCTGCACGTTCTACGGGACCGCGAACTCCAATCAGATGCTGATGGAGATCATGGGGCTGCATTTGCCGGGCGCCAGCTTCGTCAGCCCTAACACGCCGCTGCGCGAAGCGCTGACCCGCGCTGCCGTGTATCAGGCCGTGGGGATGACCGCGCTTGGCGAGAACTACAACCCGATTGGCCGTGTCGTCGACGAGCGCACCATCGTCAACGGGGTGATCGGCCTGCACGCCACCGGTGGTTCCACCAATCAGTTGCTGCATCTGGTGGCGATGGCACGCGCCGGCGGCATCGTGCTGACGCTGGAAGATTTCGATGCGTTGTCCGCCGCGGTGCCGCTGCTGGCGCGGGTGTATCCGAACGGTAGTGCCGACGTGAACCATTTCCATCAGGCCGGCGGCATGCCGTTCCTGATCGGCAGCCTGCTCGACGCCGGCCTGCTGCATGGCGATGTGCGTACGGTGTGGGGTGAGGGCATGGCCGCCTACCGTCGCATGCCGACGCTGGACGAGAGCGGCAAGCTGGTCTGGAACGAAGTCACCCACAGCAGCGACCTCACCGTGTTGCGTCCGGCGAACGAGCCGTTCCGCGCCGACGGTGGCGTGCGCGTGCTCAAGGGCAACCTGGGTACGTCCGTGATCAAGGTATCGTCGGTGCCGGACGACCGCATGGTGGTCGAAGCACCCGCCGTGATCTTCCACGAGCAGGAAGAGCTGCAAGCCGCGTTCCATCGCGGTGAGCTGGATCGCGACTTCGTGGCGGTGGTGCGCTTCCAGGGTCCCAAGGCGATCGGCATGCCCGAGCTGCACAAACTGACGCCGCCACTGGCCGTGCTGCAGGCGCGCGGCTATCGCGTGGCGCTGGTCACCGACGGACGCATGTCCGGCGCTTCCGGCAAGGTGCCGGCAGCGATTCACGTGACCCCCGAAGCGATTGACGCCGGCCCGCTGGGCAAACTGCGCGATGGTGACATCGTGCGGCTGGATGCGATTGCCGGCACGCTGGAAGCGAAGGTCGACGCCGCCGAATGGGCCGCACGCCCGCAGGCGCACGTTGATCTGTCCGGCCACCATGTTGGTATGGGCCGTGAATTGTTCGCCTGCCTGCGTAATGCCGTCGGTGCTGCCGATGCCGGTGTCACGGTGTTCGGCACCCACGACCGCCATCACGCAGCGGACGTCTGATACAAACAGCACGCACAATTAACCGAATGCGTAGGGCGGGCACTGCCCGCCAACATTTCACCCCACGCGACACGGCGGGCAGTGCCCGCCCTACCTCACCCGCACCGCAAACCAGTGAGCACCCGCATGACCACCATCGAACACAAGCAGCAGCAGATCGAAGCCACCATGCGTCTGGCGCCGGTGATTCCGGTGGTGGTGATCCACGATGCCAGGCTGGCGGTGTCGATGGCGCGCGCGCTGGTAGCCGGTGGCACGCCAGCGATTGAAGTGACCTTGCGCACGCCGGCCGCGCTGGACGCGATTCGCGCGATTGCCGCCGAAGTGGAAGGCGCGATGATCGGCGTGGGCACCGTGCTTACGGCGAAGGACCTGGATGCCGCGCACAAGGCCGGCGCCCGCTTCGCCGTATCGCCCGGCATCTCGCCACGCCTGCTCGACGCAGCCGACGACAGTGAGCTGCCACTGCTGCCCGGCGTGGCCACCGCCAGTGAGGCGATGGCCTTGCTCGAACGCGGCTATCGCCACCTGAAATTCTTTCCGGCGGTACCGGCTGGTGGTCACAAACTGCTCGGCGCCTGGGCCAGCCCGCTGCCGCAGATCTGCTTCTGCCCCACCGGCGGCATCAGCCTGGCCAGCGCACCGGACTTTCTGCAACTGCCGAACGTGATCTGCGTCGGCGGCTCGTGGCTCACGCCGCCAGACAAGCTCGCTGCAGGCGACTGGGCCGGTATCGAATTGCTGGCGCGTGAGGCGGCCGGATTGTCCTGAGCGCGCACCTTTCCGGCGACACCGGTTAAGGTAGTTCTTGTACGCGGACGCCGTGATCCACACGCGCCCTTCCGACAAGGACTTGATCACGTGAATCTCGGACCACTCGCGCTTTCCTCCGGCCTGCTGGCGTTGTTGTTCGGCGTGATCGCCGGGCTCGCCACCGCCGGCTTCCTGCATCGTCGCGGCTATCCCGACGTGAGCAATCCGCTGTTCCTGATTCTCGTCCTCGGCCTGCTGGCGTCGCGTGCAGCCTTCGTAGCCGGCTGGTGGCCGCAGTATGTGCAGCAACCCTTGAGCATTTTGAATGTGCGCGACCACGGTTTCGATCCGCTCGCCGGCGCGCTCGGGGTTATCGTGCTCGCACTGCTGATTGGCTGGCGTCGGCCAACGCTGCGACGGCCGCTGGCTGCTGGTGTCACGGTTGGCATCGCGGCGGCAGCGTTCGCCGGCCTGCTGGCAATCAAACTGACCGCGCAGGCACAACTGCCGTTGCCGGCGCTGGTGGTGAATGATCTTGAAGGACACGACATCCCCGTCGCCACGCTGCGCGGCCAGCCCACCGTGATCAATCTATGGGCCACCTGGTGCGGACCGTGCCGGCGCGAGATGCCGGTGCTGGCCGAAGCGCAGCGCAGGCTGCCGCAGGTGCGCTTCGTGTTCGCTGACCAGGGCGAATCGGGGGCAGCGGTGCAGCAATTCATGAAGGTGCAGCAACTCGCGTTGGAGCACGTGCTGATCGACGCCAACCTGCAGTTATCGAATTACTACAACGTGCGCGGCTATCCCACTACGTTGTTCATCGATGCCGAGGGGCGACTGCGCGATACACACATGGGCGAGTTGTCGCGCGCGACGCTGGCCGAGCACCTGCAGCGGATCGATGTAGAGGCGCCATCGACTGCCCTGCCCACCTCCGCACCGCGCTGAGCCAATGAACGACTCCCGCGCCCCAATCACCGTCATGCTGGGACGGATTGCACTGACCGGCGTGCTGCTGTTCATCACCGTCGCAGTCGTCGTGCAGCTGCTGCGCAGTGATCTGAACTGGATCGACGCGCCGCTGAGTTTCTATCTGCTGGATGCGTACGGCCATGTACTGCAGGCGGCGTACTTCGTACTTGCCATCGCCCTGATTGCGCTGGGTGCGGGTTATTACCGCGCTCGATGCACACCATCGCAGTGCGGCGCCGTGCCTGTTGTTCGTTTGCGCCGGCATCAGCTTGTGCGTGACAGCGGTAGCGCACAGCAATTTGGCCGAACACACACCGACCCTGGAAGGCTTCGTGCACGGGCTGGCGGCGCAAGCCGCCTTTCTATGCGTCACCGTGGCGATGCTGCTGCAGTCGTGGTGGCTGCGCACCGACCCGCGTTGGCGAGCACGCTTTCCATTGGCCTTCGCCTTAGCACTGACCAGCTTCGTGGCGCTATGGGTCGACGTGCTGTGGCATGGCATGCCGCGTGGGCTGGAACAACGCGTGGTGATCGCGCTGATCCTCGAGTGGCTGCTGCTCGCGACCTTGTGGCTTCGTCGTCATCGTGCGGCGTAGGGCGGGCACAGCCCGCCGAGGCGTTGCGACAACAGCGGCGGGCTGTGCCCGCCCTACTGCCAGTGTCAGGTCGGCTGCGCGTCTTCGAGCCGCGCCATCACGGCAGCAGTGACCCGGGCGCAGCGCTGACCCATGAACGGGAACGCTTCGCTCATGGTGTTGGCCAACTGACCGTGCAGTGATGCACGCAACAGCCGGCGGGCGCGATGCAGCCGGGTCTTCACCGTCTCCGGCTTGATCGCCAGCATGGTGGCGGTTTCCTCGACCGAACACTCTTCCACGTCGCGCATCATGTAGACCGTGCGGAACGCCGGCGGCAGTTCGTCGATGGCGTGTTCGAGCAGGCCGCGGATCTGTGAGCGGGCGGCCGATACCAGCGGATCTTCGCTGCCGAATTTCGACGGGAAGCGGATCACCTGATGGCTGTCGTCGGGCGCCGCATCCACCTGTTCCAGATCGACCATGGTGTGCCGCTTTCGCAGCCGGCCGCGCGCCTCGTTCAGCACGATGGTGGTCAGCCAGGTCGCCAGGGACGAATCACCACGGAACGAGTCCAGCTTGTTGTAGGCGCGCATATAGGATTCCTGCAAGACGTCTTCGGCTTCCGCATCTTCGCCAAGCACCGCACGCGCCACCCGGAACAAGCGCTGGTTGCAGCGCTGCATGATGTGGCGAAACGCTTCGCGCTGACCGCTGCGGACCAGCGCCACCAGTGCGTTGTCATCCAGCGCGGCGTAGTCGACGGTTGCAACATGGGCATGGGCTGACATCGTGCTTCTCCTTGTGCGCCTGTTTGAGCCGAGGTGGTTTCGAAGCTTGCTTCGCCACGCTGAAAGACCAGCAGCACGACGGAGCAATTCGCCGATGGGATGCAGCGAACTCAGCCAAGGTTCCCGGGTCGGCCCAGCAGCGCCGACAAAATTTCCTGCCGCGGCGTCCCCGGCGCGAATTCACCGAGCAGGCGCCGGGTTTGCATCGACACGCCATGCAAGCGTACTCCGCGCGAAGACAGGCAGGCGTGGCTGGCCTCGACCACTACCGCCACCCCACGCGGATGCAGCACTTCGGTCAGCGTATCGGCAATTTCGGCGGTCAGTCGTTCCTGGATCTGCAGGCGCCGACCCAACGCCTCGACCAGCCGCGCCAGCTTGGAGATGCCGACCACACGTTCATTCGGCAAATAGGCGATATGCACCACGCCGTTGATCGCCGCCATGTGGTGTTCGCAGGTGGACTGCAGCGGAATATCGCGCAAAATCACTGCCTCGTCGTAACCCGCGACTTCGCCAAACGTGCGACTGAGCAGGCCGGCGGCGTCCTGTCGGTAGCCGGCAAACCATTCCTCATACGCCCGCACCACGCGGGCCGGCGTAGCCAACAAGCCTTCGCGGGCCGGGTTGTCGCCAGCCCAGCGGATCAGCGTACGCACCGCTGCCTCGGCCTCGGCCCGGCTGGGATGAGGTATTTCACCCGCCGGTGGCAGGGCGCCGGCGAGCTGGTCAACTGACGGGTCGGAATCGAGCATGGGAAAGCCCTGGTCGGTGGAGATCAACCATCGGATGTGCGCCCTGTGTCCGAGGTTCCCGCACGTTGGGATCAATCGGCCGGAACCTCTTGCCGAGCTGTTGCATCCCATGCGCACAGGTACGTCTACAGCGCGCATTCGCTCGCTGACGCTGCCCTTTCGAAGGAGTGATCACCATGAACAAGACTGTCTTCGCCCTCGCCCTCGCGCTCACCTTTGGCGGCCTGACCGCCGTGCAGGCGCAGCCCGCCCAGACGACACCGGCACACACCATGAATGCGTCGGCGATGAACTGGTTCGGCGGCGTTACCTACAACGGCGCACCCGCGCTGGACGTCACTGCCGCGCTGGTCGAGGCCGGTGGTGGCGCGAGCAACTTCAATTTCGCCACCGCGCTGGTATCCATGCTGGGTCAGGACACCGTCAACGCCGAAGTCGCCAAGCTGACCAAGCAGTACGGCAAGACCGCCACCGACAATTTCATTGCCGGCATGACCTTTGCCGTCAATGACGGCCTCAAGCGCGCCACCGAGGCTGGCGTGAAACTACCGGCGGCACCGGCGGACCTGAAGGGTGCGAAGCTGGCCAGCACGTTGGTCACCGCCGGCACCACCGCCGATGGCACGTGGTGGTCGGGCTATCTGTTCGACAAGGCCTTGTCGCATGACATCCATGTGCAGGTGATGCAGGACATCGACGCGAAGTTTGGCCATGGTGCCGACGAAAACACGCACAAGATCCTCAACCAGGCCATGTATGACGTGGCGCAGGCGTTGAAAGCGAAGAACGTGAAGCTGGCCTCGCTGCACTGAGTCAGCGCTTCGCTCGCTGAGCAATCAGCACAACGCGCTGCATGCAGCGCGTTGTGCCTTGCCAGCAGTTCACTGGTCGCGAGTCAGATTCACGCCATCAACCGTCATATGCCACGCGCCCTGATCCTGATACGGCGGCGTGGATACCGTGAAGATGGTTTTCATCGGGCCGACACCCACCACGAAGTTGTCACCCTCGAACTTCTGCAACGGCGCATTGATCGAGGTGCGTTTGCCGTCTTCGCGGCGCGTGTATTCCACGTTGCCACCCACGGTGATCAACAACGTCATGTCATGCGCGCGCCAGTAACCGGCATAAGCGGACTTGTCGGGCGGCAGCGGCTTGGCGCAGGCAACCAGCAACACGCAGGCCAGCACCGCCACCATCATCAACAGTTTGCGCATGGCTCCTCCGGGAAGCTCGTGGTCAAGCGAGTGCGGTGCACTCAGGCCAGTTCCTGCCAGTTGAAGTACTTTCGGTCGGCTATACCCAGCAGGTCAAGATCCTCGCTGGTATCGCCATAGGCATACACGCAGCCGAAGTCAGCCGGGTTATACCGCTCCAATACCCGACGCGGCTTCTCCGCGCCCACGCACTGGAGTCCGCGATAGCGGCCACTGAGATGGCCGTCGACCACGTCCAGTTCGGAACAGATCAAACCGAGTTCCTGCTGGCGGCACCAGTGCCGCAGATACACATCGAGCCCACCGGAAACCACCACGACCTGATCGCCTTGCGCCTTGTGCCAGGCAATCCGTTCCATCGCCTGCGTTCGCAACACGCCGGGCAAGACCTCGCGCGCAAAGCGCTCGCCGGCATGATCCAGCCGCGCCAGCGGCACGCCGCGGAAGCCGAAACGCGCCGCCCGCGAACGGATCACATTGCTGGAGACCAGGCCCAGCTTGTAGCCCATCACCACCGGCGCCAGCAGCAACCTTCCACTTGCCAGCCGTCGCGGTGTCACCGCGAAATGCATGAAGTCGGAAAACATTTCGCGGGTGGTTATGGTTCCATCGAAATCGAACAGGGCAAGATTCATCAACCAACCATTCCTTTGGTTTTTGCGTGAGGGCAGCGGCATGCCGCCGCCCTCGATTTTCGCCTACTTTACATTCACCACTGGATCGACCTGACCGCCGATGATGAAGGTGCACTTGGCATCCTTCGCCGCGCACACCTCGGTCTGCATCTTGATGCGTTCCATCTCGACGAACTGGCCCGGGCTGAGGTTCATCGCCAGGCGATAGGCATTGTCCGCTTCGGCGCGACTCTGCTCAGCCGCCTTGCGCGACTGTTCAGCGAGGTTGCGCTTCTGCTCGGTCAGCACGCGCTGTTCCTGCTGCGCCGTTTCCACGCGCTGGTTGCGCACCGCGTCCGGCGGATTGGCCTTGCCCACAGTGATCTTGATCAGCCGGATCGGCAGCTTGTTGTCGCTGAGATACGCGCTCATCGTGCGACTGACTTCGCTGTCGATCTCGTCGATCGCGGTGGTCTGGATCGCCGTCTCGTTCATGCCGTGCTTCTTCACCGCCGAGCGCACCCGGTTGAAAAACTCCTGCTCGACGTTGTTCTTGTACCAGTCCTGGCCGAAGTTCTTCACCAGTGCGACAGGGTCGGTCACCTGCAGGCGGATGATCGCGTGGAAGTCCAGCGGCACGCCGTCGCTCGACATCAGGTCGCTGAAGTTGCCGTCGTACTGCTGCGGAAACATGTTGACGTAGATGCGCTGCGTGGAGAACCACGTATAGGTCAGCCCGGTGGTCACCGCCTGGTCGCGCACCCCGCCATGTCCGAACAGGATCGGCTTGTCGATCAGTACGGCCTGCTGGCCGGCATCCGGCGAGACCACGGTGCAACCGGTGCATGCCACCACCAAGGCTGCCGCAAGCGCGGCGTAGCGCAGCTTCTTCATTCCGTTCCCCCGATTCGATTCGACAACAAGATGCAACTTGACTCGCAGCGATCATGCAACAAGGCCGCCGGCATCGGAATGCCGGCGGCCCGTGATTCGTCACACCATGGTCAGTGAACGGCTGGGCCGCCCTTCACCGGCTTCACATACGTCTCGAACAATTCATCGATGCGGCGGTATTCGTCATGCCAGGAATCGGGATGCACGAAGCCGTGGCGTTCCATGGGATACAGCGAGATCCAGAAATTCTTCTTGTGCAGTTCGATGAAGCGCTGGTACAGGCGAATCGAATCTTCGGCCAGCACGTTGTCGTCGATCAGGCCGTGCTGGATCAGCAGCGGGTCGCGCAGATTGTCGGCGTATTCGATCGGCGAGCTGGCCTTGAATGCTTCCGGATCAAGCTGTGGATCGTTGAGGATGTTCGCCGTGTACTCGTGGTTGTACAGCGTCCAGTCGCTGACCGGGCGCAACGCCGCACCGGCGGCAAATTCGCCCGGCGCGCGCAACAGCGCCATCTCGGTCATGAAGCCACCGTAGCTGCCGCCGTAGATGCCGACGCGCTGCGGATCGACGCCATGGTTCTTCACCAGCCACGCCTTGCCGTCCAGCAGGTCTTCCAGTTCCGGATGACCCATCTGGCGGTAGATCGCGGTACGCCATGCACGGCCATAGCCTTCCGAGGCGCGGTAGTCCATGTCGAGCACCACGTAGCCTTGCTGCACCAGCAGGTTGTGGAACATCTGCTCGCGGAAGTAGTTCGACCACGACAGCGTGACGTTCTGCAGGTAGCCCGCACCGTGCACGAAGATCACCGCAGGCTTCGGTGCAGTGTTCTCGTCGGCCGGACCGTAATACTTCGCGTAGATGGTGCCGGCACCGTGCGACGACGGCACTTCAACCACCTTCGGTGCGATCCAGTCATGCGCGGTGAACGCCGGCTTCATGGTGTGGGTCAACTCGAGCGGCGTGCCGCCGGTGGCGGGCAGCACCGCCAATTGCGCCAGCACGTAGGGCGACGAATGCAGCACGGCCAGCTGGCTGCCATCGGGCGACAACGCGAAGTCGTCCATGCCCTGATAGCTGGTGACACGCTCCAGCTTGCCGCCGCTGGCAGCCACGCGATAGACGTCGTAGCTGTACGGCGCGACCTGATTGGTGCGCACGTAGAACGCCTTGCCGTCTTCGCTCAATTGCGGATGGCTGACTTCGAACGAACCGCTGGTCAATGCCTTGGCACTGCCGGCAAGCGGCTTGGTGTAAAGCTGCGAATAGCCGCTCTGTTCACTCAGATACCACAGCGTGCGGCCATCCTTCAGCCAGCCGAAATCGTTGAAGTTCCAGTTGATCCAGGCGTTGTCGGTGAGCCGCTGCTGGGTCACCAGCGCGTGCTTGCTGAAGTCGACACTGGCAATCCAGCGGTCCTTGTTGTCGATGGCGCGCAACTGGATCGCCAGCTGACTGCCGTCATCGTTCCAGGCAATGCCGCCGCCACCGCCATCCTCGCCACCGGCGGCAATGCGCACAGCGCGTACGTCCGGCGCCTTCAATGCCTTGGCCTGGTCGTCCTTGCCGGCCTTCTGCAGGGCAGCCACGGCGCGTGCGCGCAGTTCCTTCAACGGGTCATCCTTGATGCCCGGCAGGCTGTCGGTGGACAGCGCCACGGACACATGTTTTGCGAGATCAAGCAGCAGCAGCGACTGCGGCGCCGGATCATTGCGGCCGACATAGACACGTGCCTCCTGCTGCACGGGATAACCGGAGTCGGTGACGTAATGGGTAAGCTGCGGCGCCTTCCCCGGCTGGTAACTCTTCGGCGCGGTGATCAACAGCATCCAGCGACCATCCGGCGACAACTCGCTGTCGACCAGCTTGATCTTGTCGCCGAGGAAGAACGGCGTCGGCGCACGGCCGGCATCAGCGTCGGCAAGTTCCTTGGCGTGATCGCGGCGGGCCTGCTTGTCATCCTTGATATCGCGCAGCGTCTTGAACAATTCCAGCTGGCGCGCGCCCAGTGCATCGGGCTGCTTCGCTTGCGGGTCGTCGGCGAAGGTCAATACCGCCGCCAGTGCAGTCACGCCGCTGCTCAGGTCATGGCTGTACCAGTCGTTGCCATCGCGGAACTGCAGGGCGCGGCCGTCGGCGGAGAAGCGCGGTGAGGATTCGTCCTGCGGCGTACGGGTGATCTGGCTGCGTCGGCCACTGGCCAGATCAACCATGAACACGTCGCCATGCAGAACGAACGCCGCATGCTGGTGGCTGCGATCGAACACCGCTGGTCCGTCGGCCTGCGCATGCGCGGCCGGGTCCAGCTTCACGCTTTGACCGCTGGCCGGATCGACGCGATACAGATCACGTACCTGGCTGCCGTCGCGCTTGATCGAGTAATAGATCTGTCGGCCGTCCACACTCCAATACGGTGATTCCACCGCCTGACCGATCCAGTCCGGATTGGCCATGATGGTTTCCAGATCCAGTGGCGTGCTGGTGGTTGCTGCAGCGGCAGGCAACACGGCGAAGGCGACAAGGCCGGCAAGCAGCAATCGACGCATGGAGTTCCCCCAGGACAAAAGAAAACAGCATAGCCGAGGCAACCCGCGCTGGCCGAACCACCGTGCCAGAAGTCAGGGGCTAGACGACCTCGCCGAGCTTTGTCATCAAACCCGCTGCGCGTTGCCGCAGCACGCAGAGACCGCCGGTGTTGCGGCGCAAATATCTGCGACCTGCCTTTGGCGTTACCCTGCATCATTCAGCTCTCGGGAATGCTCCTCATGCTTGTCAGCCTTGCTCTTGCGATGGCGTTGTCGGCAGCCAATGCCACCGGCTTGCCACAGTTGCCGCCCGATGATTCGTCCACGCCGCCGCGTGAGGTGAGCCTGATCGGTCCAGCGGCAAGCCTGCCGCCAGCGACCCGGCGCGGCGTTGATGCCAGCTCGCTGCACGGGGTCAGCGTGGCTGATCCTTACCGCTGGCTGGAAGATCCCGATGCGCCGGCCGTGAAGCGCTGGATCGACGCGCAGAACGCGCACACCGAAGCCACCCTGGCTGCGATGCCCGAGGGCACCGCACTCACTAAACGCGTGCAGCAACTGGCGATCACCTCGACGATTCGCTTCCAGCCCACGCTGGCCGGCGGCACGCTGTTCTACATGCAACTGACCCCGCCGCAGGCGCAGCCCGTGCTGATCGCACAGACCTGGCCGGATGGCACGCCACGAACCCTGGTTGATCCCAACATCGGCAATACGGCCAGCAACATCACCGCCTACTGGCCCTCGCCGAACGGCCATTATCTGGCTTACGGCACGGCCGAAGGCGGCAGTGAGTTGACCACCGTGCACGTGCTCGACGTGATCAGCGGCGATAACCTGCCCGACACGTTGCCCTGGGCCGGCGGCGGTACCTCACCGGTGGGTCTGGCCTGGGACGCCGACGGCCTCGGCTTCAGCTACGTGCGCTTCCCGCCACCGGCCGACGGGCAGGCGGTGCAGCAATTCGGCGCGGCGCTGGTTCACCACGTGCTGCGCGAGCCGGCCGACAAAGATGCGGTGGTGTTCGGCAAGGAGTATTCGAGGATCGCCGAGTACGTGCTGGTGAACTCACCGGCCACCGCGCAAACCGCCGTGCTGGCTTATGCCGGTGACGGCGGTCCGGCCGAAGTATTCCTGCGCGAGGGCTCGCAGTTTGTGCGCGTGCTTGACCGCTCGGCCAATGTGCGCAGTGCGAGCTGGGTGGATGGACGTCTGTATGTCGTTTCGTTTCTGGACGCGCCACGCGGACAAATCGTGGCGATCGGCCAGGATGGCAAGCCTACGCCGGTGCTGGCCCAGCGCGACGGCGCGATTCAGCGCGTGGCACCACTCGGCGATGGTTTCCTGGTCGTGCGCAGCTGGGGACCGGACTGGTGGGTAGAGCAGTACGACGGCAACGCAAAGTTGATCCGCAAATTGCCACTGCCCGCGCATGGCATCGGCGTGGACGACATCGCTTCCGAATCCGGTCAGAACAAGGCATTGATCACCTACAGCGGCTGGACCACGCCGGTGCGCTGGGTGGAATACGACGGCAGCAAAGGCACCCTGAAAACCGTGTTCGAGGAAACCTCGGCAGCGGACTATTCAAAGGTGGTGATGCAGCGCATCGAAGGCACCTCGAAAGATGGCACCAGGATTCCGCTCACCGTGCTGTCGATGCCGGGCATCACTGCGAACGGCACGCGTCCAACCATTCTGTACAGCTATGGCGGTTTCGATATTCCGATCCGGCCCAGCTTCATCGGCTCGAATCTGGCGTGGCTGGAGCACGGTGGCGTGCTCGCCTACGCGAATATCCGCGGCGGCAACGAGAACGGCCAGGCATGGCATGCGCAAGGCCAGAAGCTGGACAAGCAAAACGTATTCGACGATTTCCACGCCGCCGCCCTGGCGCTGTTCGATGCCCACTGGACCGACCGCGCCCACCTCGGCATTCTCGGCGGCAGCAACGGCGGCCTGCTGATGGGCACGCAGATCGTGCAGCATCCGGCGGACTATCGCGCGGTGGTGGCGCGCGTCGGCATCTACGACATGCTGCGCCACGAAACCAACTTCGCCAACGGCCCGTACAACATCCCCGAATACGGCAGCATCGCCGACCCCGACCAGTTCAAGGCCACGCTGGCCTACTCGCCATTGCAGAACGTGCAGCCGCACACCGCCTACCCGGCCGTGCTGATGAGCACCGGCGCCAACGACGCACGCGTGGCGCCGTGGCAATCACGCAAGTTCACCGCCGCGCTGCAGAACGCCAGCAACTCATCCCAACCGATCCTGCTGCTGACCCGCATGAATGCCGGCCACGGCATCGGCGCACCGTTCAGTCAGCGGGTGGGTGATACGGCGATCGGGCTGACGTTCTTCGCGCATGAACTGGGATTGGACACGATGCCGTGAGAATCACCTGACGCACTGGCCGACATCTTTCAAGCGCCATAGCATGGCGATCGATGCGTTAACCAACCATCACCCAAAGGAAGTCCTGATGAAAAACGTCACCTACGTCGCAGTCAGCCTGCTGTTGGTCTGTTCGCTAACGGCTCGGGCCGCCGAAAAGCGCGAACAGACTTTCGTGATCGGCGCCGACGTGAATGCCCAGGGTCACCTCACCGCCACCCAGGTTGACCCAGGGGTATCTGCATCGGTCGCCGCGCTGCTTTCGGCGGCGGTGAAGCAATGGCAATTCGTACCGGCTACCCGCGATGGCCACGCAGTGTCTGCACATACGTTCGTCTATACCAGGCTGCAGGCTTCGCCGAACACGCAAGGGCAGTACAACCTGCGCATCAGCTTCCTCGGCAACGGCCCCGATATCAGCCGACCTGTCGCTCCCAGGTATCCTCGGGATGCGATTCGCGCGCGCGAAGGCGCGTTCGCCATCCTCGACGCCACCGTGCAGCCGGACGGCCACCTGAGTGATATGTCGGTGAGCAGCCAGTTTGCGAACTGGCCGCTGCGGGCCTCCTTCAAGAGTGCCGTTCTCACGGCTGCCCAGCGCTGGCACGCTACGCCGGAACAGGTGGAAGGCCAACCAGTGGCAACACACGTGCGCGTACCGGTGGACTTCTCTATCGATAACGAGACGTTTACCCGGCAGCAAATAGAAATTCTTCGCGAAGCCGCACGCAAGCAAGCCGCGACAGCGGAAAGTGCCGCTGCACAGCCCGGCATTCCGCTTCCATCGGAACAGGCCGTCGCGCTGGACAGTCCACTGCAGCCGCGTGCGGTGGCCACTATCATCAGTGCTCCCTGACACGCACCGAGCACCGCATGATCCTCCCCGCCGTCGAACACGAAACTGCCGCCAACCCCACTCACAGCATCATCTGGCTGCACGGGCTGGGTGCGGATGGCCATAACTTTGCGCCGATCGTGCCCGAGCTGGTCGATCCCGCATGGCCTGCCGTGCGCTTCGTGTTCCCGCATGCACCGGTGCGGCCGGTGACGGTCAACAACGGCATGCCGATGCGGGCGTGGTACGACATCACCGGTTTCGACCTCACTTCACGCCAGGACGAGGCCGGCATCCGCGAGTCGGTGGCTGCCACGGAAGCGTTGATTGCGCGCGAGCACGAACGCGGCGTGCCCAGCGAGCGGATTATCCTGATCGGCTTTTCGCAAGGCGGCGCGATTGCGCTGTCTGCCGGTGTGCGCCACGCGCAAACACTGGGCGGCATCGTGGCGCTGTCCACCTACTTGCCGATCTCCGCCACCGTGGCGGCCGAGCGACACGCGGCGAACGCGCACACGCCGATCTTCTTCGGTCATGGCACGGCCGACCCGGTGGTTGTATTGCAGCGGGGCACCGACTCGCGTGATCTGCTGCAAGGTCTGGGCTATGCCGTGGACTGGCACACCTATCCGATGGCGCATGCCGTGTGTGCCGAGGAAATCAGCGACCTGCGTCGCTGGCTCGGCCAGCGACTGGCCTGATCCGGCGCTGGCTGCGGCATACTGGCCACATGCCCGAAATCACGCCCCGCCGCGCCTTGCGCGGCCCCGCCGAACAAAGCCTGCTGCCGGACTTCTGCCGGTTGCCGGCGTTGTTTGCGATGTTCGTGGTCGGCGCGCTGACCGTCACCGTGATGTGGCTGGCTGCTGACAATCCGCGCAACTGGTCGACCTATAGCGTGAGCATGTTGTTCGTCACCTGGCTGGTGCTGGTGATCGCCGTGCTGCTGTGCAAGCTGCGACCGTGGCTGCAACGGCTGCCGGGCCATCTGCCGTATGTCGGCGTGTGGCTGCTGATCCTGCTGATCGTGTTGCTCGCCAGCCTGGTCGCACACTGGTTCGACGGTGCGCAGCAAATGGGCATGATCAAGAGCGGTACAACGGACTTCACCCGCGACAACCTGGTGATTGCGGCCCTGCTCGGCGCGGCGATGCTGCGTTACTTCTACGTGCTGGCGCAGTGGCAGGCGCGACTGGCTGCGGTAACGCGCGCGCAAGTGGAGGCGCTGCAGGCGCGCATTCGCCCGCACTTCCTGTTCAACAGCATGAACACAGTGGCCGCACTGATCCGCGTCGATCCGGCGGCCGCCGAGCGCACGGTCGAGGATTTATGCGATCTGTTCCGCGCTGCGCTGGGCCAGCACGACAACGCCGACGGCACGCTGGGCGAAGAACTGGCACTGGTCGAACGCTATCTGGCGATCGAACAACTGCGCCTTGGCGAGCGGCTGCGAGTGACCCGCGAACTGCAGGACCTGCCGGCCGAGTTCCCGCTGCCGCGACTGCTGCTGCAACCGCTGGTGGAGAACGCCGTGCGCCACGGCATCCAGCCATTGCGCGAGGGCGGCGAGGTGATTTTGCGCGGTCGTCGTGAAGGCAACGGTGTGCGCATCGAAATCATCAATCCCCTGCCGGACACGCCAGCGGTGGGCGGCAATGGCCACGGCCTGAGCAACGTGCGCCAGCGCGTGGCGTGGCGCTACGGACCGCAGGCCAGGGTGATCGCGGCTGCCCGCGGCGATCGCTTCGAGGTGCTGCTGCAACTGCCCGGAGATCCGCCATGACCCGCGTGCTGATTGTCGACGATGAACCGCTGGCGCGTGCACGCATGGCATCCCTGCTCGGTGAGTGTGCCGACATCGAAATGGTGGGCAACGTGGCCGACGGTGAAGCGGCGTTGGTAGCGATCAGCGAGCTGCAACCGGACGTGTTGTTGCTGGACATCAACATGCCCGGCATCGATGGCGTCAGCCTGGCGCGACGGCTGGCCGGTCGTGCGCGCCCGCAAGTGATCTTCTGCACCGCTTACGAGGCCCATGCCCTGCAGGCTTTTGAACTGGGCGCCGCCGACTATTTGTTGAAACCGGTGCGGCTGGAACGCCTGCGCGAATCACTGCAACGTGCGCAACGCCGGCTTGCCGATGCGCCGCGTGAGCCGGCCGCGTATCTGCACGGCCGCCACGGCAGTGAGCAGGTGCGCATCGCGCTGGATGAAGTCACTTGCCTGCTGGCCGACGAGAAGTACGTAGTCGTGCATCACCGGCGCGGCGAGCTGTTGATCGAGGAATCGCTGCGCCAGTTGGAAGAAAGCTACCCCGATCAACTGGTGCGACTGCACCGCAATTGTCTGGTGCCACCAGCGCGGCTGCTCGGCTTGAAGACGCTGGCCGACGGCCGCGTGCTGGCTCGGCTGGACGGCACCGAACTGGCGCCGGAGATCAGTCGGCGCAACTTGCCGGCAGTACGCAAGCTGCTGCGGCCGACCTGAAAACCTGAGGCGGCAGATTGGCAACGGCGCCAAAGAAAGGACGCACCCTTGGGAGTTTTGGTGAGAGTGGTGGTTACGTTCGTGCTGACGTTCAGCGCGTTCTGGGCCTTTCTCCCCGGCGGCGTCGGCATGGCGAATTTTCGCAAGACACACCACGGTCTGATCGCTCAGCTGGGACACCTCTGCTGGTGGATCTTGCTACTCGTGCACCCGCTGGCACTCTACAAAATAGGGTTCACGCATGACGGCTGGCTCTGGCTTGCACCGGTGGCGGTGATGCAGGTGCTTTTCTTCGCGATCTTCGGCCGCAACGTGAGCACGCTGTAACAGCGCGCGGCTCGTCCACAGCGACGGGCGCCACCGACTCGCAGATCGCCACATTCCGTGCACGCTACCTGTGCTGGAATGCTTGCCTTACTTCTCTGCAGGAGAATCGCAATGAGCCACGCCTTCAAGGTCGGCGACCATGTGCGCTGGAATTCCGAAGCCGGTCACGTCAGCGGCAAGATCACCAAGGTGCATACCCGCGACACCGAGTACAAAGGTCACCCGCGCCACTGCAGCGAAGACGATCCCCAGTACGAAATCGCCAGCGACAAGACCGACCACGTGGCAATGCACAAGGGCTCGGCGCTGCACAAGATCGACTGAGCCATGCCTGACGATCCCGCCACCCTCTGGACCATCGGCCATTCCACCCGCACGCTGGAAGAATTCCTGGCGCTGCTCGGCGAATACGGTATCGAAGCGATCGCCGACGTGCGGCGTTTTCCCGGTTCGCGTCGCTATCCGCACTTCGCCAGTGAAGCGCTGGCCGAGTCGCTACCTGCGCATGGCGTGAGTTATCAGTGGATACCCAAACTCGGCGGTCGCCGCAAGGTGCAGCCAGGCTCGCCCAACACGGCCTGGCGCAATGCTTCGTTCCAGGGCTATGCGGACTATCTCGCCACGCCGGAATTCGCCGAAGGCCTGGCCGCGCTGTTGAAGCTGGCGGAAAAGAAGCGCACCGCGATGATGTGCGCCGAAGTAGTCTGGTGGCGCTGCCACCGATCGCTTGTTTCGGACGTATTGAAACTGCGTGGCATCGAGGTGATCCACATTCTGGACGCCAGCCATACCACCGAGCACCCGTTCACCTCACCTGCGCACATCGTGGATGGCCGGTTGAGCTACGCGCCGACACAAGCGGAGTTGCCATAGGCGCTGCGCTCAGCGCAACGGCTCTTCCGCCATGTCGCCGGTGCATTTGATCGGCTCACCGGTCTTGCCGATCGCCTGGGTGAAGCTCGACCCGCTGCGATTGATGACGATGCCACCGGCGCATTTCTGGTTCGCGTTCAGCCGGAACGTCGCCTTCACCCGCAACGCTTCCTGCCGCCGCGCTTCCTCGCGCCGCGCCTGCGCTACCTGGTATTCCACCGCGTCCTGGTTGACCTGCTGATAAGTGGTGGCCAGGTCATCGCGCTGGCGCTGCAAGGTGGCCGCCAATTGTTCACTGCGCTGCTGCGCCTGCAGTTTGGCCTGCTGCGCCTGCAGCTCGGTATTGTGCGCCACCTCCCGAGTGAGCTCATCGGCGTGGCGGCCAGCCAGATACTGCGAAGCGCCATGCCATGCCAGGGCAGCGACAATCACGGCCGCTACCGCTCCACCCAGCTTCCACGACAACGGTGCAGCCATGAAGTCCCATCCCCGACAAGACGATTGAAAAGCGCAACACCCCGCCACGGCATGCAATCAGCCGCGTGGTGGGGCGAGTCTAGCAGGGAGTTTCCTGGTGTCTTGTCGCCATGCGTCACAACCCATGCGAGCCGAATCAACCCGGCAACACGCGTTTCTGCATCAGCGATGGCGCACAAAAGTTCGCATGGTCTGACCCGGCACGGTACGGAAGTCGACGGGACGCGCGGCACCGGCATTGCCTGCGATGAATTCAAAGCGGTCCTCGTCCAGCGTATAGCTCGCCGGCAACGGCACGCCCTGATCCTCCCCCATGGAGTCGACCCAGGTGATCGAACGCGGACGGGTTGTGGCGTCGAGGATGAACGAGCCTTCCAGCAGCAAGGCGCCCTCCAGCGTGCGCACGCTGAAATGCGTTCCGGCAATCGTGGTCAGCGCGCCGGGCGCACCGTGATCATCGGGCGGATCAACCACCCCGTCGGCCTCCAGCCGAACCTGCTCCCACGCACCTTGCAGCAAGGCGAGGTCGCGTTCGGTGGCGTCGGGTAGGGAATGGATGGTTGTCATGGGCATGCAGGTCGCGGTACGGAGCCGGCGAGTATGCCATCTGGCTTTCACCGGGCGCGATCAGCGCATAGTGCAGAAGTGGAAATCTGACCGCATTCCGGGGGGGGCACCGCCGAATGTGGTGTTGTCCTTGCATACCAAGGAAACTAGAACGCTACCTGGACGCCGCCTTCATCAGCATGGCTCGGTAGGTACGCGCGCCGAACTTCAAGGAACCTTTCGCAGCATGTTTGAAAACGCCTTCAACAACATGGACCGCGTCATGCGGAACGACGAGGGCCTGGCTTCGGAGCTGGACTACGCCGAGCAGACCTCGTGGCTGCTGTTTCTCAAATACCTCGACGACATGGAGAAGGAGTGGGAGGATCAGGCCGGGTTGGAAGGTCGCGAATACACACCGCTCCTCGACGAGCCGTATCGCTGGCAGTCCTGGGCCGCGCCGAAAGCGGCAGACGGCACGCCCGACCTCAATGCCGCGCTGACCGGCAAAGACCTGATCGATTTCGTCAACAGCCAGCTGTTCCCGTACCTGCAGACCTTCCGCGAAACCACCGACGATCCCGACACGCTGGAATACAAGATCGGCGAGATCTTCGCCGAGATCGCCAACCGCTTCCGCTCCGGCTATTCGCTGCGCGACGCGCTGGAGATCATCGACCAGCTCAACTTCGGCAGTCAGGAAGCCAAGCACGAGCTGTCCGACCTGTACGAAACCCGCATCAAGCGCATGGGCAACGCCGGCCGCAACGGCGGCGAGTACTACACGCCGCGCCCGCTGATCCGCGCAATGATCAAAGTGGTGCAGCCGCAGATCGGCGAAACCATTTATGACGGCGCTTGTGGTTCAGCCGGCTTTTTGTGCGAAGCGTGGGATGTGATGCGTCGCAACGATCTGTCCGCCGCCGACTGGGACACGCTGCAGCGGCGCACCTTCTACGGGCAGGAGAAGAAATCGCTGGCCTACGTGCTGGGCGTGATGAACATGATCCTGCACGGCATCGACGCGCCCAACATCCGCCACGCCAACACGCTGGCCGACAACGTGATGGACATCCAGCAGAAGGATCGGCACGACATCGTGCTGGCCAATCCACCGTTCGGCGGCGGTGAGCGCAAGGAAGTGCAGCAAAACTTCCCGATCAAATCCGGCGAAACCGCCTACCTGTTCCTGCAACACTTCATCCGCAAACTGAAAGCCGGCGGTCGCGGCGCGGTGGTGATCAAGAACACCTTCCTCAGCAACACCGACAACGCCAGCGTGGCCCTGCGCAAGGAGCTGCTGGAGAACTGCAACCTGCATACCGTGCTCGACTGCCCCAGCGGTACGTTTCAAGGCGCCGGCGTGAAGACCGTGGTGCTGTTTTTCGAGAAAGGCTCGAAGACGCGCACCGTCTGGTACTACCAGCTCGATCCGGGCCGCAGCATGGGCAAGACCAATCCGCTGAACGATGAGGATCTGGCGGAGTTCGTGGCCTTGCAGGCGGACAAGGCCGATAGCGCCAAGAGCTGGTCGGTGGCGGTGAAGGAGCTGGACACGGCGACGTGGGATCTGTCGGTGAAGAATCCGAATGCGCCGGAGGCCGAGGCGCTGCGCAGTCCAGAGCAGATCATTGCCGATATGTTGGCGCGGGATGTGGAGACGGCGGAGATTCTGGAAGAGATTCGGGGGTTGTTGTGAGCAGTCGCCCAGCGCCCGAGGGCATCGCGAAAACGTTCCCAACGAAACCCTTGTCGGCTTGTCTCGATAGCGTAAAGGTTCCTGCCAAAATTCCGAGAAGCTTGTTTCTAACTGACGGGAAGCTTCCCATCATTTCGCAAGAATCGGACTTCATAAACGGCTATTGGGACAATGAGGCAGACGCGATCCGCATCGATAGTCCTGTCGTCGTATTTGGGGATCACACTCAGGTCTTGAAGCTGGTCGACTTCGATTTTGTCGTCGGCGCTGACGGTGTCAAAATTCTCAAGCCAAAGGACTTCTTGGACCCGGCATTTCTCCGATACTTTCTCGAAGCTAATCCCACTCCATCGTTAGGTTACGCACGGCACTATCGACACATCAGCGGAATGGAGATTCCTCTTCCTCCACTGGAAGAGCAGAAGCGGATCGTTGCGGTGCTCGATCAGGCCTTCGCCGCCCTCGACCGCGCCCGCGCCCATGCCGAGGCCAATCTGGCGGATGCAGAGGCACTGTTCGTCAAAGTTGCTTATGACAATCTAACGACGATCGCGCAGAGCGGAAAGCTTGTGCAGGTTGGTGAAATCGCGGAGCACTGCCTCGGAAAAATGCTCGACAAGCAGAAGAACAAGGGCACATTCCGCCCCTATCTCCGCAACATCAACATTAGGTGGTTCGAAATTGACACCTCCGATGTACTGGAGATGCGTATCGAGGATCGTGAGCTTGATAGATACGAGGTCCGCAAAGGGGACCTTCTCATCTGTGAAGGCGGCTATCCCGGACGAGCATCCATCTACCAATCGGATGACTCAACATACTTCCAAAAGGCACTACACCGCGTTCGCTTTGACGATGAAAGTTTGCCAAAGGTTTTAATGTATTGGTTGTTCGTCGACGACAAGCTCGGCAAATTGAGTGGTCACTTCAGTGGCACAGGAATTTCTCATTTCACCGGCAAAGCGTTGGCGTCATATCCGATGCCGGTATCTGACACGACAACCAATGCCCGGGCGATCAAAAACATTGACCGGTGCTTGGAGATGACCAACAGCTTGATGGCCAAGTACCAAGCAAAGCTCACCGACCTCGCCGACCTCCGCCAATCCCTCCTGCAAAAAGCGTTCTCCGGCGAACTGACATGAGGCGGTCTCGACCTGTCGCGCCCGGGTCTTCTGTAGGAGCGCACCCTGTGCGCGAACACACGTTGCGTGGTATCGGGTGATTCGCGCACAGGGTGCGCTCCTACAAATAGTCGGATGATTCGAGGTTCCCATGGGCAAGCAAACGCCCGTCACACTGGATGCTCTCGAAGACGTCCTGCTGTTACTGGGCGGCCGGGACATGTACGGCAATGCAGTCTGGGTGTGCCGCGAGACGGGCGAAAAGCTCTGCCACAGCGACGAGTTCGACGAGTTCGGCCCATTGCCGGAGGATATCGACGACGCGGAGCGCTACGTGCCGGTTCCGGACAAGCGTGACCTCGAGCTGGGCAAGCCGCTGGCGCTGGAGTTCGCCCGCACGCAGCTGCCGGCCGGCGACGAGCAGGCGTGCGAAATCTTCTCGCACCGCGGCGCCTATGCCCGCTTCAAGGATTTGCTGGAGCATCACCAAAGCCTCGATGGCTGGTACCAGTGGGAAGATGAGCAGACCAAACAGGCGCTGCGCGCGTGGTGTGCGGACAACGGCATCACGCTGACCGATTGATCGACGGCACCGACCCACGCTGCAAAATACCTTCTCCCGCCAACAGACCTGACCGGAGACTTGCCCGTCAATCGCGGTGGTATCCTCGCAAAAAGCAAACGTTTGGGTGACACCATGACCATTTCAGCCACCGCCGTCATCGACCAGGCACTCAAACTCAAGGCCTCCGAGCGGGCCGCCATCGCGGAACGGCTGCTGTTGAGCCTGGACGTTCCCGATGCCGACATCGATGCCGCGTGGGCGAGCGAGGCGAATGCGCGTATCGAGGCGCATGATCGCGGGGAAATCGAATCAGTTCCAGCGGAAGACGTTTTCGCGAAGTACAAAGCCGGGTGAAGTTCCGCTTCCTCGCCCCCGCATCGGCCGAACTCGATGACGCGGTGGCGTTTTACGAGGCGCAGCGACGAGGGCTGGGGCACGAGTTCGCGGCAGCAGTCGAACGCACCTTGTCGCGCGTCGCACTCTTCCCCGACGGCTATCCACTGATCGGCTCATATTCGCGCCGCTGTCTGGTACCAAGGTTTCCGTACGGTGTCATCTACCAACTGCGGAAATCCGAGGCGCTTGTTCTGGTAGTAGCGGTAGCGCACCTGCACCGCCGGCCAGACTATTGGCAGCCACGCGAGTCGTGAGGTTCAGCCGAGTGGAGCCTTAGCTCCTCGGTGGCGTCTCCCAGTATCCGTACCGTGCGCACCCATCAGCTCCCCCTTCGACTGCGCATTTGCTGGCGAAATTCGTCGCGTGTCAGCAGCTCGGCCTGGCCGCTTTCGACTTGCGCCATTCGTCGCAAAATCTCGTCATCCCACGCCTGTTCAACGGCATCGTCGTCAACCCCGTCGAGTCCGGCAATGATGTCGTGGGCAAGCGCGGCTCGCTCCGACTTGGAAAGCGTCGAGATCTGGATGCGTAGCCGATTCAGTTTGTCTGTCGTCATGCTGCCTCCGAGACTCACGAGCCCTTTGATCTTGTTTCGCGCAGTCAGCGCCAACAAGCCGGAGTCTGCGCTTGCGCTCTTGTAACACAAAAGTGCTACATTCTTGCAGGGTAACGCCGCCCGGAGCGATTCATGAGTACCACCACCATCCGACTGCCCGACGAACTCAAGGCTCGCGTCGCCGAAGCGGCGAAGCAGGCGGGCACGACCTCGCACAACTTCATCCTTGAGGCGATTGCGGAAAAGGCCGATCTTGCCGCAGAGCATGCGGCCTTCCACGCTTTGGCGGACCGGCGCTACGCCCAATTCCTGGAATCCGGAAAGAGCATTCCGTGGGAGGAAGCGCGCATTTATCTGATGGATCGGCTGGCAGGCAAGTCGGCGAAGCGGCCGCTGGCCCGCAAGCTGGATCGCTGAGGTGACGCGCGTCAGGCTGGCACCCGGCGTCATCGAGGATCTCGACCGTATCGTCGAGCACTTGCATCAGCACGAAAGCGAGAGTGCCGACGCCCGTGCGGGTGAGATCATCAGCGCGCTGGATGTGCTTGCCGACAACCCGCTGATCGGCCGTCCGGCAGGCGATGACAAACGCGAATTGCTGATTGGCCGTGGCTCGCACGGCTACCTTGCGCTCTATCGCTACCTGCCGTTGATCGATACGGCATTGATACTGGCCATTCGTGCGCAACGGGAAGGGGGCTACGCATGAGCGTGAACGAAACCGAAGCCGACACCCGCGCCAACCGCATCGACCCGGTGCTGCGCGATGCCGGCTGGGGCGTGGTCGAAGGCTCGAAGGTCAATCGCGAAATGATCTGCCCCGGCCGCATCACCGGTGGCGGCGGCCGGGCCAATCCGCTATCGGCCGATTACGTGTTGAGCTACCGCGACCGCAAGCTGGCGGTGATCGAGGCCAAGCGCGCTGGCCTTGGTCACACGGCGGGCGTGGGCCAGGCCAAGGATTACGCGACGCGCTTGCAGGCACGCTTCGCTTACGCCAGCAACGGCATCGGCTGGTACGCGATCGACATGCAAACCGGCAAGGAAGGCGATATCGGCTTGCCGTTTCCCACACCGAAGGAACTGTGGGCACGCTGCTTCCCCGAAGGCAACGACTGGCGCGACCGCTTTGGCGCGGTGCCGTTCGAAACCGGCGGTGGCAAATGGCAGCCGCGCTACTACCAGCACAACGCGATCACGGCGGTGCTGGAGGCGATTGCCAAAGGCGAGCAGCGCATTCTGCTGACCTTGGCCACCGGCACCGGCAAGACGTCCATCGCGTTCCAGATTGCGTGGAAGCTGTTTGAGTCGAGCTGGAACCTGAGCCGCGATCCGGTGCGCCGCCCGCGCATTCTGTTTCTGGCTGACCGCAACATTCTTGCCGACCAGGCGTACAACGCGTTCAGCGCGTTTGCACCGGATGCGCTGTGTCGCATCAGCCCGGAGGAAATTCGCAAGCAAGGGAAAATTCCGAAGAACGCCAGCGTGTTCTTCACCATCTTCCAGACCTTCATGACCGGCAAGGAAGTCGACGGCGAACCGCAATTCACCTTCGAAGGTTATGCCAAAGATTTCTTCGACTTCATCGTCATCGACGAATGCCATCGCGGTGGTGCGAAGGATGAGAGTAGCTGGCGCGGCATCCTGGAATACTTTGCACCGGCCGTGCAGTTGGGCATGACGGCCACGCCCAAGCGCGACGCGAACGTCGACACGTATCGTTATTTCGGCGACCCGGTTTACACCTATGCATTGAAGGAAGGCATCGGCGACGGCTTCCTCACGCCGTTCAAGGTGCGCCAGATGGTCAGCACGATGGATAGCTACACGTTCTCCGACGAGGACGAGGTCGTCGGTGGCGAGATCGACCCCGACCGGGAATACACCGAGGCCGATTTCAATACCAGGATCATTATCGACGCACGCGAGGAAAGCCGCGTGCATGAGTTCATGGACCAGATCGACCAGCGCCAGAAGTCGCTGGTGTTCTGCGCCACGCAAGACCACGCCGCGCGCGTGCGCAATGCCATCAACCAGATCAAGGACAACCCCGACCCGCATTACTGCGAACGGGTGACGGCCGACGACGGCAAGCTCGGCGAGCAGCATCTGCGCGAATTTCAGGACAACGAGAAGACGCTGCCGACGATTCTGACCACGTCGAGGAAACTCTCCACCGGTGTCGACGCGCGCAATGTGCGCAACATCGTGTTGCTGCGCCCGATCACCTCGATGATCGAGTTCAAGCAGATCATCGGCCGTGGCACGCGCACGTTCGACGGCAAGGATTTCTTCACCATCTACGATTTCGTGAAGGGCTACGAGCACTTCAACGATCCCGAATGGGATGGCGAACCGTTGCCGCCGGACGAACCCGGCACGCCGCGTGGACCACGCCAGCCAGTTCCAGAAGATGCGCCTTCGGCAGCAGGCGGCGTGGAAAACCCCAGCGAGCCGGTACCGAAGATTGTGGTGAAGCTGGCCGACGGCAAGGAACGTTCGATCCGTTATCTGGCCGCCACCACGTACTGGCATGAGGGCCGGCAGATTACCGCGCAGGAATTCATGCAGCAGTTGTTTGGCGACCTGGGCAACCTGGTGGCGTCGGAAGACGAATTGCGCGCGGTATGGAGTGATCCCGACCGCCGCGAAGCGTTCCAGCAGCGGCTGAAGGATCTCGGCTACGACGCCGACCGGCTGGAGGATATGCGCCGCTTGATCGACGCGGCCGACAGCGACATCTTCGACGTGCTGGCCTATGTGCGCTTTACCTTGGCACCGATGTCCCGCCATGAACGCGCGGGTACGGCACGTGCAACGGGACTGGATGGCTACCAACGCGAGATGCGCGCGTTTCTCGAGTACGTACTGGAAGCGTACGAGAAACACGGCGTCGATGAACTGGCCTCACGCAAGATCGCCGACTTTCTGCGCATCCGCTACGGCGGCACCAACGATGCAAAGCGCTTGCTGGGTCCGGTACCGGCGATACGCGAGGCGTTTATCGCGATTCAGGCGCATCTTTATCAATGAGAAGGTGCCCCGCCCTCCGAACGAGGACGAATGCTCTTGCTCGCCCTGAATCGGGATCATCGAGCAAGAGCATCGCGCACAGGGTGCGCTCTTACAGGTTCATGGCGGGAGCCTATTCGTTCTTGATCGCATGCCCACCAAATTCATTGCGCATCGAAGCCAGCAATTTGTCGGTAAACGAATCATCGTCGCGCGAGCGGAAACGCTCCATCAGCGACAAGGTGATGACCGGCGCGGGCACGTTCAACTCGATCGCGGCGTCGACGGTCCAGCGACCTTCGCCGGAATCGACCACGTAAGGCGCGATGCCTTTCATCTGCGGGTTCTTGCTCAGCGCGTCGGTGGTCAGTTCCAGCAACCATGAGCGCACCACGCTGCCGTAGCGCCAGATCTCGCCAACCTGGGCCAGGTCGAGGCCGAACTCTTCCTTGTGCTTGAGGATGGAGAAGCCTTCAGCGTAGGCCTGCATCAAACCGTATTCGATGCCGTTGTGGACCATCTTGGTGTAGTGACCCGAACCGACCGGACCGACGCGGCCCCAACCCTTGTCCTTGCCCGGCGCCAGCGTCTCGAAGATCGGCTTCAAGCCATCGACGACTTTTTCGTCGCCGCCGACCATCATGCTGTAGCCCTCGGCCAGGCCCCACACGCCGCCGCTGGTGCCGCAGTCGACGTAGTTGACCCCCTTGTCGGCGCACTTCGCCGCGTGGCCCAGCGAATCCTTGTAGTTGGAATTGCCGCCGTCGATCATGGTGTCGCCTTTTTCCAGCAGCGCCAGCAAGCCATCGACGGTGTCGTCGGTGATTTTGCCCGAGGGCACCATCAGCCAGACTACGCGTGGTGCGGGCAGCGCCTGCACCAGCGCCTTGAGTGAGTCGGCCGAGCCGCCACCTTTTTCTTCCAGGCCCTTGCGCGCATCCGCACTGGGATCGAAGCCGGTCACTTTGTGGCCGCCCTGGATAAGTCGTTGCGCCATGTTGGCGCCCATCTTGCCGAGGCCGATCATGCCGAGTTGCATGCGTAAGTCCTTGCGTGAGTGGTGAATGGAAAGAACACAGTCTATGCGCTGAAACAGAAAGTCGACGTGACTGGTATCAATGCGGTCGATGGCGATTCAATCATGCCGCAGCAGCCGACGTTTCAGCCGGGCGAGCACGCGCGGCGTCAATCGCGTCTGGTTGTAGGCCATGGCGGCCATGCGGATCGCGGTGGTCTTGGTTGGATAGGCGTGAACCACGTTCGCCAGCGTACGCATGCCCACGCCGGCGACCATCGCAAGCGTGACCTGGCTGATCATGTCGCCGGCATCACGCGAGACGATGGTGGCGCCGAGAATCCGGTCGCTGCCATCGCGCAGGTGGATCTTCACGAAGCCGAGCTGCTCGCTGTCGGTCACGGCGCGATCGACCTGATGCATCGGTACGGTGAACGTCTTGATCGGAATGCCGAGCGCGTTGGCCTCGCGCACATACATGCCGACGTGGGCGATCTCCGGGTCGGTATAGGTGCACCACGGCACCACCCGTGTGCTCAGCTTTTCGCAGCCGCCGAGCAGCGCGTTGCGCACCACGATGCGTGCGGACTCTTCGGCCATGTCGGTGAACTTCGCAGACAGGCAGACATCGCCGGCGGCATAGATGCGCGGATTGCTGGTGCGCAACTGGTCGTCGACATGGATACCGGAGGTCTCGTCGTAGTCGATGCCGGCATGCTCCAGACCCAGCCCCTGCACGTTCGGCCGGCGCCCGACGCCGGTGAGAATCGCATCGACGCGAATGCTACTGTGGTAATCGTCGCTGACCAGATCCACCACTTTCTCGTCGCCATCCACGCGAACTGCCGTGGGCATGGTATTCAGTCGCACCTCGATGCCATCGCGGGCAAACGCATCGGACAAGGTCTGTGCCGCATCGCGTTCCTCGTGTTCAAGGAACAGCGGCATCTTCTGCACGATCGTCACCTTCGAACCCAGCCGCTGAAACGCCTGGGCCAGTTCGCAGCCGAGCGGACCACCGCCAATCACCAGCAGTCGTGCTGGCAGCTCGGTCAATTCGAAGATGGTGGTGTTGGTGAGAAAACCGGCCTGCTTGAGGCCCGGAAGGTCGGGAACATCCGGGCGCGCGCCGGTAGCCATCATCACTTTCTGGAACGGCACCGGCTGACCGTTGACGCTTAGCCGATCGGGCCCTTCGAACTGCGCGTTGCCAAAGAACACATCCACGCCAGTGGCCGCAAGCTGGCGCACCGAGGTGGTATTGGTCAGGTGACTGCGGATACGCCGCAAGCGCGTCATCGCGGCGGCGAAGTCGACTTCTACGTCGGCCGGGACGCGCGCGCCGTAGCGCTCGGCGTCGCGCATTTCCGCATACACCGCCGCGGTGCGTAACAGCGCCTTGGAGGGCACGCAGCCGGTGTTGAAGCAGGTACCGCCGATCTGGTGGCGTTCAATCAAGGCCACGCGCACGCCAAGCGCCGCCGCCTCGCTGGCAGCGGCGAGGCCGGCCGAACCAGCACCCACGATGACCAGTTGATACGGCACCGTCGGCTCGGGATTGTTCCACGCGTCGGGACTCACCGCTTCGAGGCGCTTGCGCTCGACGGCATCGACGAGTGTGCGCACGCTGGCGTCGAACTTGCTATTCATTGCGCTGCCTCCCTTATCGATGCATCCAGCCAACCGCCCGCGAAACCGGCCCGGCGCAAGCCGCGAACCAGCGGCTCACAGTGCTGCAGCCGTTGCCAGATACTGCCGCTGCGATGGTTTTCGATCATCATGAAGACGATGCCTTGATCCAGTCCGTAGTGACCGGCCGATACCCACGGTCGCCCGTTCTTGTCGGACACGCTGGCATTGAAGCTGGTGGCGAGGCGGTCGTTACCAAGAATTTCCGGGTAGCGCGCCAGCATGTTGCGCAAGGCGGCCAGCGCCGCTTCCGGCGCAAACGGCAACGACGCCAGCACCGCCGGTGGCGACAAGGTTCCATCGTCCGGGCCGTACGGCACGCCGCGGGCGGCATAGCCAAACAGGCGGCGCTGTTCATTCGCCACATCGACCTGCTCATCGGTGGGGCCATCGCAGGCGGACAGGCCCCAGCAGTTGCGGTCGTAGCCCACAAATTCCTGCGGATTGAGTTGGGTGTAGCAGCGCTGCACGTGCACCGCGCGCTGGCTGTTTTCGAAATAGTCCGAACATTTCTCACGCATGAAGGCATCGCGGATGCCGCGCAAGTCGACCCACGCCTGCGAGAACTGGTGCACGAACAACGGGCCGGCGTACAGGAAATCCTGACCGTACAAATTTTCCCATTGATAGGTCGCCACCCAGCCTGCATAGCAGTCGGCGGAGACCGGATGCGTCGGCGAACCCATTGCCAGCGCGTACAACACGATCGCCTCGCTATAGCCTTCCCAGCCGTAGTGCAGGTAGCCGCACTCCGGCTTCCAGCCCTGCCGAATAGTGTCGCCACCATCCTGTGACCAACACCAGTCGACGCGCCGATACAAGGCGTCGACCAGTTCGCGCAGCTCGGCTTCCGCGGCGTTGTCAGCCTGAAAATAGCTGGCCGCGGTGAGCATGCCGGCGATCAGCAGCGCGCTGTCGATCATCGACAACTCCGACTGCCACACGCGCTGGCCCGAGTGGATATCCAGAAAGTGATAGTAGAAACCTTTGTAACCGGTGGCGGTGGGGCTGCCGCTCTGGTCGCTGTCGGCAAAAAAGTGCAGCGCCAGCAGGCTTCGCCGCACCGCTTCGGCGCGGTCGATCCAGCCGCGATCCACCGCGGCGGGATATGCCGACAGTGCAAAACCCACCACCGCAATACTGACCGGCGAATTGTCACGCGAGGTGTCGGGTATCAACCCGTTCTGCGGATTCATGGTCTGCACGAAATAGTCGAACGCGGCACGCTGCAGTCGCTCCAGCAGAGCGTCATCGTCAAGCGCGCACAGGGTATTTGTCGGTTGCATCCGGGCTCCCATGGGATCAGCTGGCTGATGGAGCGCGACAACCAGGACGGTTGTCTGCATGCCATCGCCAAACAAGGCTGGGACAACCGGCTTTGTCATTCGTGCCCGGCCGTGGTTCGTCGCCATCCACCGGCCAGTGTGCGCAGCGCGCTGTAAGCATGGCGTGCACGACGGTGATTTCACACCGTGTTTCTGCGGCCCGCCGTAGCGTGGCGCGATGCTCGAGCCACACCAGCTCGCCACGACAATCGCAGGAGTTTGCGTTCGCCATGTCTCAACCCACTCGTTCCTCCGACGGCACCCGCATGAGCGCGCTGCCGATACTTTCCAACGGCAGACTCAGCACGTTTCTGACCGACAGCGGCACGGGTTTTGTTCGCTGGCAGGGGCTGGCCGTTACGCGCTGGCGCGAAGACCCGGTTGCTGATCCGTGGGGCAGCTTTCTGCTGTTGCGCGACGAAGAGAACGGCGAGGTGTGGGGAGCCACCGCGCAACCGTTTGGCGTCACCGCGGCGCGCGACGCGATAGACCACGACTCCGGCAGCATGACCTTCACCCGCCAGCACGCTGCGCTCGAAAGCAGACTGGAAGTCGCCGTGGCTCCGGCCGCCGACATCGAACTGCGGCGATTGACCGTGTGCAATCACGGCGATTGCAGCCGTCGACTGTCGCTGACCAGTTACGCCGAACTGGTGCTCGGACCGATCGGCGATGACAACGCCCATCCCGCGTACTCCAAGATGTTTGTGCAAACCGAATGGGACGAAGATCAGCGGTTGTTGCTGGCGACGCGGCGGCGGCGCAGCGACAGCCAGGCGCAAGTGTGGGCAGCGCAGGCACTGCAGGTCGAAGGGGAGACCCGTTGCCAAACCACCCACGAAACCGACCGTGCCCGCTTCCTCGGCCGCGGTCGCACGCTGCGTAACGCGGCCGCGATGCAGCCGGGAGCGGCATTGTCGGGAAGCGTCGGCTGCGTACTCGATCCGGTGTTCAGCCAGCGCCATGAATTTGCGCTGGCACCGGGCGAACGTATCCAGTTGCTGCTGTGGACCCAGTTGGCAGACACGCGAGATGGTGCGCTGGCGTTGCGCCAGCAACTCACGAATCCGGCGGCGGCAACGCAATTGTTTGCCGCGGCTGCACACCATGCAGAGGCCGAACGCCAGCGCTTCGCGATCGACCACGAGCAGTTGCTACGCTTCGCCCACTGGCAGCGGGCCTTGCTGATCAGCGACGCCAGTCAGCGTGCCAGCGCCACGCAGCGCGCACGTGGTGAGGGCGGTCCACCCACGTTGTGGGGCGCCAGTATTTCCGGCGACCGACCGATTGCCTTGCTGTTTCTGCGCAGCCACGACGACCTTGCCCTGCTCGACACGCTGCTGCTTGCGCAACGCTGGTGGCGCGCACATCAGCTGGCGATGGATGTGGTGGTGCTTGATCAGTTGAGCGACGACACCACGCGTAGCGCCATGAACCAGCAGGTGAGCACGCAGAAGCAGCAACTGCAGGCGGACGGCGATGCCGCCAAGGCCGAGCTGTTCTGTCTGCGCACGGACCAGATCGATGACAGCCTGCGCGACGGCCTGTTGGCCGTGGCGCGGCTGGTGTTGAACCCGGTCGACGACGAGCACGCCGCGCAGCCGCCCACGCGGAACGCTGCGGCTAC
Organism: Rhodanobacter sp. AS-Z3; assembly: GCF_029224025.1. Classification (NCBI taxonomy): domain Bacteria; kingdom Pseudomonadati; phylum Pseudomonadota; class Gammaproteobacteria; order Lysobacterales; family Rhodanobacteraceae; genus Rhodanobacter; species Rhodanobacter sp. AS-Z3. The sequence goes on along the minus strand of NZ_CP119392.1, from coordinate 630,398 downwards.
GCCTCCGATCCGTGCGAGCAGCGCTGCCGCACCGCTGCAGAACGATGACGAGGCGCTCGAGTTCGCCAACGGTCATGGGGGCTTCTGCGAGGCAGGGCGCGCCTACCGCATCGAACTGGACGCCGCACATCCCACGCCGGCGCCCTGGACCAATGTGGTCGCCAACCCGGAATTCGGCTTTCTGGCGACCGCCGAAGGTGGCGGCTATACGTGGTCCGGCAACAGCCAGCAGAATCCGCTGACGCCGTGGCCGAACGATCCGGTCAGCGACATGCCGCACGAGGCGATCTACCTGCGCGATGCCGACAGCGGTGCGTTATGGACGGCCACTGCACTACCGATCCGCGTCGACGGCGCACGCTACACGACAACCCACGGCAAGGGCTGGACACGCTTTCGCAACAACGCGCATGGCATCGAACTGGAGCTCATCCAGTGCGTGCCGACCGATGACTCCGTCAAGCTGTCACGGTTGCGGTTGTGCAACCACTCCAGCCAGACGCGTCGACTCACCATCACCGGCTATGTCGAATGGGCGCTTGGCCCGAACGGCAGCACCCCGGCGCCGTTCGTGGTGACCTCGCACGACGACGCCACCGGCGCATTGTTCGCGCGCAATCGCTGGCGCGCCGATTTTGGCGAGCGGGTGGCGTTCTTCGACCTGGCCGGTGCACAGCATTCAAGCAGTGGCGATCGCGCAAACTTTCTCGGGCCGCTGGGTAGCATGATCGACCCGGCCGCGTTACGTGTTGACGCCGCCCTGAACGATCACGTGGGCGCGGGCATGGACCCCTGCGGTGCACTGCAAACGCACGTCGAGCTGCCACCGAATACCTCGCTGGAACTGCACTTTCTGCTCGGTGAAGGCAGCGACGATGCAGCGGCGCGGGCTCTGGTGACGAAATATCGCGACACTGACTTTGATGGCGTGCTGCGCGAGGTTGCCACGCTGTGGAACGACCTGCTGGACACGGTGCAGGTGAAAACGCCGGAACGCAGCATGGACTTGCTGCTAAACGACTGGGCGTTGTATCAGGTCACCGCGTGCCGACTGTGGGCACGGACCGCCTACTATCAGGCCAGCGGCGCCTACGGCTTCCGCGACCAGTTGCAGGACGTGATGGCGCTGTGTGTAGCGCGCCCCGACCTGGCGCGCGAACATCTGTTGCGTGCGGCAGGCCGCCAGTTCGCCGAAGGCGACGTGCAGCACTGGTGGCTGCCGCCCAAGGGCCAGGGTATTCGCACGAAGATCCGCGACGACCGCGTGTGGCTGGCTTACGTGGCGATGCATTACGTCGAAGTCAGTGGCGATCGCGCGGTACTCGACGAAATGCTGCCTTTCCTCACGGGTCAGGCCATTCCCGACGACGCCACGGACGCGTTCTTCCAGCCTGGCACATCGGAAGAAACCGCGAACGTCTACGAGCACTGTGCGCGGGCGATCGATTCCAGCCTGACCCGCGGCGCCCATGGGCTGCCGCTGATCGGGACCGGCGACTGGAACGACGGCATGAATGCAGTAGGCGCGCTAGGGCGCGGCGAAAGCAGTTGGCTGGGCTGGTTCCTGCTCGACACCATCGAGCAGCTCGCACCGGAGGCCGAACGACGTGGCGAGCAAAAGCGCGCACTGGGTTGGCGTGACTATGCCGCGGCCTTGCGCGTTGCACTGGAAGAGGCGTGGGATGGCGCGTGGTATCGACGCGGTTATTACGACGACGGCACACCGCTGGGTTCGGCGCAGAGTACGCAATGCCGGATTGATACCATCGCGCAATCGTGGAGCGTGATGGCCGGTCGCGACAACCGCGCACATGCGGCGCAAGCGATGGCGTCGGTCGATCAATTGCTGGTGGATCATCCGCATCAGCTCGCCCGCCTGTTCACGCCGCCGTTCGATCAGGACGGCAAGAAAGATCCTGGCTATATCAAGGGCTATCCGCCCGGCGTGCGCGAAAATGGCGGGCAATATACGCACGGCGCGACATGGTCGGTATTCGCCTGGGCCGGACTCGGTGACGGTGACCGCGCCGGCGATCAGTTCAAGCTGCTCAACCCGATCTGCCATGGCGACAGCGCCGCGGCAATTGCGCGCTACAAGGTGGAGCCGTACGTAGTCTGTGCAGACGTCTATTCGGTGGCGCCACATATCGGCCGAGGCGGCTGGACCTGGTATACCGGTTCGGCGGCATGGTTGTATCGCGCCGGGCTGGAGGCGGTACTTGGCTTTCATCTGCACGGAAGCGAACTACGCCTCGAGCCATGCATTCCGAAGGCATGGGACGGCTTCGAGCTCATCTATCAACATCGCCGCAAACACGTCAGTCGCTATGAGATCAGCGTGGAGAATCCGCAACATGTCTGCAGCGGGGTAACGCATGTGCAGATGGACGGCCACACGCACGAAGCCGGTGCTGCGCTGGTATTGGCCGATGACGGAAAGACGCATCAAGTAGTCGTCACGCTCGGCTGAGTGCTGGTCCGCGCGTCAGGTATCGGCGGGCAGTGCCCGCCCTACGGCGTCGCGTAGCATCACGTGGCGGGCGGGAGACCGGCCTCCACCACGTACGGCACAGCGGTCGTAGGGCGGGCACCGCCCGCCGGCTCTTCGAAGCACCCACCGCCCGGATCGGTGCTAGCTGCGCCGGGTGCGTGAGGCACCCAGTTTGCGGGTCAGTGTGTTGCGCCCCACGCCAAGCGCCTGCGCGGCGTTCTGGCGGTGGCCTTCGCTACCTTCCAGCGCAGCCTGCAACAACGTCTGGTCCAGCGCCTCGCGCGCACGCGCGTGGATGTCGGCTTCGCCATCGGCGAGTGCCTGCACGGCCCACTCACGCAGCGCATCGGTCCATTCGCCACCGCGTGCCGGCGTGCTCGCGCCGCCGAGGTCAGCGGGCAGGATTTCGCTACCCGGCGCGATCACCGCCAACCGACGACACAGGTTTTCCAACTCACGCACGTTGCCCGGATAGTCGCGTTGGGCAACCAGCTTCAACGCACTTTTGGAGAAACGCTTCGGCGGCAGTTTCAATTCCTGCGCGGTCACGGCAAGAAAGTGCTGCGCCAGCAAGGCGATGTCGCTGCGACGGGTGCGCAAGGAAGGCAATTCGATGCGCACCACGTCGAGCCGGTGCATTAGATCCGCACGGAACAGCCCGGCCGCAACGCGCGCGGCCAGGTCCTGATGCGTAGCGGCGACGATGCGCACGTTGCAACGAATCAGCTCGCGCCCACCGACGCGGTAGAACTCGCCACCAGCCAGCACACGCAGCAGGCGCGTCTGCAGGATCAGCGGCATGTCGCCAATTTCGTCGAGGAACAGCGTGCCGCCCTCGGCCTGCTCGAAGCGACCGGAGACGCGGCGGGTCGCGCCGGTGAACGCACCGGCTTCGTGCCCGAACAGCTCACTTTCCAGCAGTTCGCTGGGAATCGCCGCCGTGTTCAGCGCCACGAACGGCTTGTCGCGGCGCGTGCTTTCGTCGTGCAGCGCGCGCGCGACCAACTCCTTGCCGGTGCCGGTTTCTCCGGTGATCAACACGTTGAGATCGCTGGCGGCGACCCGACCAATCAGACGAAACACCTCACGCATCGGCGCGCTCTCGCCGAGCAGCGCATGGCTGCTTGCGGCGATGCTGACCGGAGCCACCATGGGAGCCGCCGCACTGGCCAGCGCACGCTGTACCGAGGCCACCGCGTGGTCGAGATCGAAGGGCTTCGCCAGGTAGTCGACCGCGCCGGCACGATAGGCCGCCGCGGTGGTGGCCACGTCGGTATACGCACTCATCACGATCACCGGACCGATAGCCTGCGTCTGCAACTCAGCCAACAACGCGAGGCCGTCTTCGCCGGGCATGCGCACGTCGGTGAGCAGCACGGCCGGGCGAGCGGTTTTCAGGGCAGCGCGCGCCGCGGCGACGTCGCCAAACTCGCGCACGCCGTGACCGGCGTCACGTAGCGCCTCGGCCAGCACGAACCGCACGCCGCGGTCGTCGTCGAGCAGCCAGATTTCTTCAGTCATGCGTGCGCTCCAACGGCAGGTGCAGCGAGAAAACGGTGTGTCCCGGTCGACTGCTGCAGCGCAGTTCGCCGCCATGCTCGTGGGCGATTTCGCGCGACAGTGCGAGCCCCAGCCCGGTGCCGTCGGCACGCCCGGACACCAGCGGCTCGAACAAGCTGTCACGCAGCGCGACGGGCACGCCGCTACCGTCATCGATCACATCGACGCGGAGCGCCATGCGCAACATTCGTTCACTTACGCGCACGCCGTGCTCCACCCGCGTGCGCAAGGTCAGCGTTTGTGCACCCGCCTCGGCTGCGTTGCGAACGAGATTGAGCAACACTTGCTGCAGTCGATCCGCATCACCCTGCAGGTCCGGCACGCTGGGGTCGTAGTCATGGCGCAACTGCGGCGACGAGGGATCGGCCTGCAGCAGATCGGTCAGCCGCTCCAGCAATTGGTGGATATTGACCGGGCCGAGCTGGGGCGCGCCGTCGTGATGCAGCAGACGATTGGCCAGCGTGCCGAGTCGGTCGGCCTCGTCGATGATCAACCCCGCCAGCGCACGCAGGTCGTCGCTATCGACCCGCCGTTGCAGCAACTGTGCGGCGCCACGCAAGCCGGCCAGCGGGTTTTTCACCTCGTGCGCGAAGCCGCGCAGGGTGGCCGACAACGGGGATGCCAGCGGCATCGGTGCGGCCAGCACATGGACCTCCAGCAGCAAGCCGTCTGCGAACGGTTGCAGCGCGATATCGGCACGGAGTTCGCGACCCGCCAGATCGGCCAGCAGCATCTCGCGCCATTGCAGTGGTCGCTGCTCAGCCAGGGCGCGACGGGCCTGGGCCAGCGCCGCATCATCGAGCCAGCGCGCCAGCGGCTGCCCCGCCGCACTGCGCAAACCGATCGCCAGGCATTCGGCTAGCGCCGGGTTGATCCACTGCAGTCGCAGCGTTGCATCGACCCGAGCCAGCCCGGTCGTCATCGGTTCCGCCCAGCTGGGACAATCGGCCTCGTTCATTGCACCATATTGGGCACTGCATCTAAATGGTGCAACAGAAATTTTTGGCGGGGTCGTGGCACGTGTGCACCGCTGTTCCTAGGCACATAGTTTGTAATCAGATTACAAACTATGGCTTTTGGTAGCTCTACAAACTATGGCGTTTGCGATTTTGACTAACAAAACAGCAAAATCAGTATGTTGTGAAACTTTCGTTGGGTAAAAACTCGGGGGAAAAGTGATGATTCACGCGCCGACGCATTCGCACGCACTGAGGTCAATCTAGTCAAAACCACAGCAAGCTAGGGTGGTCATCTAGATTTTGGCGCTCCATCGACAGAGAGGATCTGAGATTGCTCGCTTCTTTGCGTCACGCAGGGAGCTACGTTTTAGCTCAGCTGCTGCCCGCCGGTATTGCCCCCGTCATCAAGCAGGCAAGGGCAGTCATCGGCCAGGAGCGGACATCCGCGCCCATGCGGCAGCGCGCTCTGCGGAGTAATTGGCGAGCGTAGCCCTGCCGCGCAGGCTCACCTTGGTAGTAGTGCCTGGACTCGCCAACGAAACCGCTATGCAGCTAACTGTGTTGCGATAGTCCTCGGCCGTTTACGACCGAGCCTGCACCGCGCCACGCCTTGGCTCGCCGCACCGTCATATGAGGACGACCTCGTCCGCACCGAACCATCCTTTACGGATGGCCTCATCACGGACGGCCCCAGGATTCTGGGCGTAGACCATGAGGGCAAGGCTGTGCTCCGCCCGGCTGCAGGTCACATATAGAAGCCGGCGCGTTTGGGCGCGCTGGGAATCGCCCCCTCCGGCTTCTTTCTCGGCGTCTTTCTCGGCGGCCTTGACACCGAGGACCTTGTCGTAGCTGAAGGTGAATCCGTTCGCCTCGTTGTCACTGATGACGACCAACACTCGCGGAAACTCGAGCCCCTTTACCCCTTGGTGCGTATCGAATGCAGACAGCCCCCTCGAATAAAGGGCCATGGCCCGAACCTGGGAGAACGGCGCTTGCAGCACTCGACGCCAGGCGTGCAATTCTTGCGCTAGGCGGTCGGGGGCGGCCCCGTCGCCAGGCTCCTGCGCGTTAAGGGCTTGGAGCAGTGCATTCGGAACGGCCAGCAGTCCGCTCTCCTGCAGTCCGCTGATGACCTCGCGAAGTGGAGGATCGCGATCGCGCAGTTGCTCAGTCAAGCGTCGTGCACCATCGCCCGCGGCACGGACCGCATCCAACTGGTCGGCGCGCCCGGCAAGCGCCTTACCGTCAAAGAGGGGGGAGCGTGTCCGGATGCTGTCGATCAGTGTGAACTCATCACCTGAGAGGCCCGCTTCCACGATGGGCAGTACATCGTCCACAAGAAAATTGACAGGCCCCAGCACACCGTCCAGGAGCGATGTCTTCAGTGTGTCGGTCTCATACAACGGCCCGAAGACGTCATCGAATCCGAGCCGCCGGGACGCCATGCGATGTTCGAGGACGAGGGTCTTGCGGTGTTCCGATCCGAGTCCCCACTCGGCGTCGCCGGTGATCTCAGCCATTTTGCACGCTATCCCCTCCTCAAGCTCCAGTGACTTGGCTGCACCAAGGCCGGTGATGAAGAGCCTAACGAATCCACCGGGCTTGTCCTCGCGGGCGCGTTGCCGCTGCCCATCGACCTCTGAGCGGATGGTATTAACGAGACGGACAATGCGCTCGGCCGACCGGTGATTCATCACCTTCGCAGGCCTCGCCCAGTCTCCAGGTACCGCGCCCTCGAGACGAGGCATGCCATGGGTGTAGATTCGCTGCATCGTGTCGCCGAGAAGCCCGAGGGTGAACCGATCGCTTGCGTGTGCCTGGATCGAGAGAAGCGCCTCCATCACTTCCTCATGCGTGTCCTGACTCTCATCGATGAGGACGACTGGATAGAGGTCGACGAGGACTTCGCGCAACAGGGGCTTTTGCAGGAAATCTCCGGCCATGCCGATGACTTCCTGGTGCGTCAGGGACCCCCGCAGGCGTTCTGTCCCCGACGGGCTGTAGTGGAATGACAGCATCGAATCGAGCACATCGAGGCGCTTTTCTTTTCGCTCGAAGTCAGCCTTGTTCTTGAGATATGTCTTGTTCGCTTCACGTGCACGCCCCATTGCTTCTGCAAGTTTCGCCATCGATTCGGCAATGGAAACCTTTAGCCATGTCCTGATCTCATCGTCGAACCCTTGAATGAGGCGCCAGGCAAAACTGTGAATGGTTGAGACGTCGACCAAGGCGTCAAATTCGATTCGCCGAAGAATCTCGTCGCGTGCGGCCTTTGTGTAGGTAATGACCGCGATGCGTTGCCCCTTGTACACCAGCCGCTCGCGTTCGCGCAGCCGGAGTTTAGCAAGTGCGTCAACAAGGGAGCGCGTCTTGCCGGCGCCGGCGCCGGCGTACATGAAGAAGCTCTGGGGGGCATCCAGACGCAAACACTGGTCAATGACTTCGTCGACTTCGTTGTCGACCAAGCTATCGGGCAGCTCATGCATGCACGCCATCCTCTGCAGGAACGGACACCAGAAGCATCTCGTGTTTTTTCTTGACGATGCGCTCCTGCAGCCACGAGAGGCCCTCTTCGATGTAGGACGGGGGAATGAGGGCCTCAAAGTCCGTGTCATAAAGAACGCCGAGTGCGAACCCGGCCTTGTCGCCATCACCGATGACCTTGAACAACCCAGCGGCGAGTGCGTCGCCGCTCGCTGCCTTTGCCACCTCCCGCACCACCGCACCCATCATCCCCTTGCCCTTTGCGGCCGAAAAGTGGGCAAGGTTGGCAAAGACCAGCGCGTCCTCGAACGTTCCTGGCAATACTTCTTCCGGCGCAGCCCCGGCGGGCACTGCTACGGATGCCGGTGTCTGGTAGGCCATACGGATGGAGTAGAGATCGTCGGAAAGGATGACTTTATCGGTCGCTGATAGATCAAGCAGACCGTCAATCCCACTCGTCTTGTTGTTGGACTTCAGCCAACTTCGCAGTGTCGGGTTTCCCGTAACCTGTCCTGCGTTGCGCTTGACCGGTACAGATGCCTTGCCGCCCAGCGCGTCAATGTCGGTGACTACAAGGCACGGGATTCCCAGAGCGTCGAGCAACGGACGCAAACGGTGGGCGTGACTGCCGCCCACCTCGAGCATTGTCACGTATGCCTGGTGAAGCGGCACGAATCGGTTGCGAATGAAGTGCGGAAGAAGGATTCGCTCGGCGGCACCCTCGACAAGTATCAACGCGTCTGCGAAGAACACGTCCGCATGCTGTGAGCGCAGGTAGCGAGAGACAAATCGTTTCGTGCTGGTGTCATCCCCAAAAACGGCCTCGAGGTTTGACACAGTCGACACCGGCACGTGTTTTCCATGCATACCTGCCGGAAGGCGCCTGAAGTACCGAAGCGACGCATACGGAAGTTCGTGGGCGATGTGGCTCGAGTGCGAGCTCACCACCAACTGTGTCGAAAGGCCGGGGAATTTCTTCAACAGCGGATCATTGGTAAGCACGTGATAGGCGTGGCGGACGAACACCTGTTGCACCTGGGCGTGAAGGTGCGCCTCTGGCTCCTCAATCATCACGAGGTGGATTGGCTCGACGACCAGACAGTGGGATGCGTGCGCCGCCTTGCTCTTGCGCAGCCAAGCATCTCTGAAACTCATCAAGCGAAAAATCATCGAAATGAGGTTCTGGTATCCGAGGCCGTTAGAGCTCTCCGGAAGCCGAAGCGGTGGCGCGCCGGCCGCGCCGCCAACAGAATCGAGTTCGAAGAGCACGGCCGATTCGTGATTGATTCCGTCGGCTGCACTCAGCTGTGTTGCCACATGTATCGTCGGGTCGTTGGCCCCTGGATACCCCAGCGATTCGACTTCCTGGAATGCCGGTTTGAAGCTCGCGGCGAGCCGGACATCGAACGCGTCGCGGGCCGCGTCCATCGCCCGGAGGGCCTCAATGTCGGTTGGTCCGGGTGACTGTTCCGGGTCGAGATGCCGCTTGTAATACGCCCGCAGCTGCTCGGACAACCGTCGTCCGGATCGCCCCGCCGATGTTGAATCCTCGCTTTCGCTTCCGTCCAGTTCACCGAATCCTCGCTGGGCATTGATTTCGTGAACCCGCACCAGGCCGGCAAGGGGGTTGGCCTGCATCGGGACGGTCGACGGTCCGAGTGGCTGGAGGACCGCCTCCCGTGTCACTTTGTCCGGCTCGACGAGCCTCGCGGGATCTAGCCGGTACCAGCGCATATCGAAATGCGTGCCCAGCCTCCTGGTGAGGAAATCGGTCAAATCCTTCGGCCAGAGCGTCAACGCTGTCTTGTCAGCATCTTTAGCCGCCTCCGCCTCCAGCGCATGAACCCGCTCGCGTTCCGACCGGAAGTCGTTGTACAGCGCGACGATGTCCTTCGGCTCAAGTCGAAACCGCATGCCGACAAGCCCGCTCCGCCAACTGAAAGACGGAATGAGGTCTTTGATGAAGTGAAGTTCACCGTTTTCTGCAGTCAGCCACAGATCCAGTGTCGGGACCATGGCCATCCACGGATCGATCATCGGTGGTTGACTCCCGGCAGGGGCCGCTTCCCACGCCTCCCCCAAGGTATCAATAGTCGGGAAGTGGCAAAGCGTGAAGTCGACAAGCCTGAAAGCGCTCTTGTTCGAGACTAGGAAGCGGCGCAATGCAAGCATCGCAGAGGACTTTCCGCTGTTGTTGGCACCAACGAGAAGGGTAGTGTCGTCCGCGAGGTCGACGCGAACCGCCTGGAGCTTGCGGAAATTTGCGATTTCGATATGTCGGATTTTCATTTTTCTTCCCTGAGCCATCTCGATCCGGTGGCGCATTGTGGCGCGTGACGTTGATCGCAACGCAAGCCCCGAGTCCGAAACTCGGCTCAAAGTGCATTTCCGGCCGACCGCTTCGGGTCGGTCACCGCCCGTTGAGTCTAGGCGCAAGCTGACAAGCTCCTTCACTATGGGAGCGCGTCATGAAAACGTCCATCCAGTCGCCCATGCGTCAGCAGCCCTGGAACAAAGGCAGGCTCGTCGGTCAGAAAGCACCCCTTCGGCTGCGTGACATCTGGGCGATCCGCGTTCGCCTTCAGCTTCGCCATGCGGCTCGTGACCTTGGCTTGTTCGACCTTGCCATCGACAGCAAATTGCGGGCGTGCGACTTGGTCAAACTAAGGGTTCTCGACGTCGCCAATGGTGATCTGATTGCTCAACGAGCGACGGTTCTTCAGCAGAAGACTCAGCGCCCAGTGCAGTTCGAGATTACGGAGCAGACTCGTGCCGCGATCAGCGCATGGATGGCCCAGGCATCCTTACACCAAGATGCATTCTTGTTCCCGAGCAGACTTCATGACTCGCTTCACCTTTCAACTCGCCAGTACGCGCGCATCGTCGATCAATAGATCGTGGATATCGGCTTGGATGTTGCCTCCTACGGAACCCACACGATGAGGCGAACCAAGGCGACACTGATCTACCGGCGAACAAAAAATCTTCGCACCGTGCAGTTGCTGCTTGGTCACAGCAAACTAGAAAGTACCGTCCGCTATCTCGGCATCGAAGTTGATGATGCGCTCGAAATGGCTGAGCAGACTGAGGTGTAGTGATCACTACCGACAGCGGCCGTTGGATACGGTCGCTGTTCGGCCAGGAGCGGCCGTTCGAAAGTTCACTCTGACCCGAGCTTTCATCGGCAAGAAGCGCACGTCTGGGCCTTAATTACTTCCGTCCCCTTATCGTTACAACTACATTCGCAGCCATATGTAATTGGCACAGCATGCCATCCCCATCTCACGAGATGTGCCTAGACTCTATCGGCTCCGCTCCGCCGCCGCCTTTGCTAGCAAGGAGCGTGTCCAGCTTTCCTAGGCGAACGAACTTCGTTGACACTGGCCGTGGCGTCCGTCGCATGAACTGGAAGATACGCGGGCATACGTACAAGTCCTCGATTTGGATCTCGACGGCAGCGCCCGCAGGCCAGTTCAATAGTTGCAGAAGTCGCGCCGCATGTGCTTCCAGGAATGCGCGTCGGCGCGCAGTCTTCACCAATTGCGACTTAGACGCCTTCCCGAAGATCTCGTCGCGAAGGCGTCGCGCGTCCTTTATGCAGAACGGCGGCTTGTTGTACTTGCACTCCACCATGAACCACTGGTTGTCTTCCGGCCGATAGGCCAGCACGTCAAAGTCGCCGACGTCGTCGAAGCCCTCTCGCGGAAACCTTCGATGGAAGTCGATGCCGTGCTCGAAGTACGTGAAGTGACGGGCAAACACCTCGACAGCGCGTAGCTCCAAGTCATCTTCAATGTGCTTCTTTATGGATGCGGCGACCTCTTCGATCACGCGATGACCAAAGTCAGCTGGAGGGTAGCCGTCCGAAAACGTGCCGCTCCATATGCGAAAGGCGCGATGCGCGGCCGCCGCGCCCCACAACAACCTGTCTTTCCCGATCCCCAGCAAAGGACGAATCGCGTAGCGGTGGACGCGCTTGCGGTGCTCCCAGACCGGCACATCGGCCTCTTCACGATCGCTTCCCGCGAGCCGGCACACCTGGTCCGCCTCCAAAGTCAGGAAGTCCACTGCGGCTCCCACTTCGGCAGGAGGCACGTCAGGCAAGTGCGCGGAGAGCATGGCCAGCATGCCCGCCTTGGGCGCTTCGTAGGACCACGCCAGCGGTACTGTCCCTTGGTTAGCACTAACCCAGCATCCCAGAACCGCCAACACCGACAGGAGCGTGGACAGGGAAAACCCGACACTGTTCACGAAGGCCACATCAAGCCGTTCCCTCTGCTTCGCGTCCATTGCCGCTACGTGATCTTCAGCATTGCCTTGCTCCAAGATCTCATTCGCAGCTTCTTGCTGGTACGCCTGATCATCGTCGCCTTCGTAGAAGACTTTGGAGATGAACTCGTTGTCCACGTCGACGCCGCCGACTTCCAACTCGTTATGTAGGGTGTCACTTGCCTCATAGAGCACCAACAGCCAATCCACTTGCGCAAGCAGAGCTCGCCAATCTGCGGCGGCAGGTGTCCTACCGCCTGACACACCCCGACAGTAGCTAAACTCCAACAGATATCGCACATTGCGCGTCGTCCGCACGAATTCTTTGTGCGCTTTGGCTTGTCGTCGGATGCGATCGAAGTCAACTTCATGCGAAAGGCTCATGCGAAGTTGCATGCTCTCGCGATCGTAGTCTGCGACCAGCTGATCAAACTGTTCTACGCCGAGTTGGATGAGCGCCTGTTGATCAAAGGTGCGAATGTGATCGTGGATCAAGGACCGGTAGCGATTGCGAATAGAGTTGATCAACACCTTGGCCGGCTTGAGTTCGTAGCGACCCGGCTCGACGCCTTCGGCCTGGAACTCAATGGCCAAGTCGCGCCGAGCTAGCTTGAAATGCTTCAGGTCTGCTGACATCGGATCAGGGTGATCCGGCACGTCAACCGTTCGTTCCTTGTGTGAGAGGGTGAAGCGAGGTGCTCTATCTGCCGTAGCCGCCAACACCCGCAGCACCTGCTTATCAAGCGGCGCATTGATCAGGGTGTAAGCGCCCCTTAGCCACTCGCCTGCGCAGAAGGCCTCGAATCGCGCATCCAATGCATCCTTCAGGCCGAAGGCAACCTGAGACAGATCGACCTCAACCTCTACCACCAACGATTCCGCATTGGTCTCGCGGATCGTCCATGCCGTTAACAACGGGGCGGTAGAAAGCTCCCCCCCGCTTTCTGCTGGCAATCGGGAGAGGTTGGCTCGGCAATGCGTCACGATTCGCTGTTGCGTGAGTAGGCCGGCGGAAAATAGCTCAGCGCGCTCATTCCAAGCATCGGCAACGCAATGGATGAACAGTTCCAAGAGCCTGCCGTTTGGAAGCTCTAAATCCTGCGCTTCGACATCGAGCATGAAATGAAGGGTGGGCGCGATCCGGTCGGCGCACCAGGACAGTTGCGGTCGATTGCGACTTATCAGCTTAACCAATGTTCCCTCGGTGGGCTCGACCGACCAAGTCATGGGCTTGTCATCAGGAAACCGGCTTGACCCCGAGGCCCAGAACTCCCGCAGCGCTTCAAACCGATAATTGGACCCGCCATGCGGGTCCAACATGATCATGGTCGGGCGAATCGCACCACCGATAAGCACGCCGTGGGAGTGTCGATAGGCAGCAAACTGATCCATGTGCCCCACGAACGGCGACGCCGCCTCCTCATTGGCATCCACGAAGGCGAAGTAGTCTTCTAAGTCCTGCACACGCTGGACCGATTCGACTATCGATACTAGATCCACTAGGGAAACTCTGAATAAGTCCTCCTAAATTCGGTACAATTAGCCGTCCAAACGCTGTAGGCCACTTCGATGACGCAGATGAGCTTCTCCGATGCCGAGTATGCCGGCAAACGCAAGCAGACGCGACGGGAGATCTTCCTGGCAGAGATGGAGCAGGTGGTGCCGTGGGCTGCCCTGCTGGCGCTGATTGAACCGGTGTATCCGAAGGCTGGCAAAGGTCGCCGCCCTTACCCGATCAAGACGATGCTGCGTGTTCACCTGATGCAGAACTGGTTCGGCTACAGCGATCCGACGATGGAGGAGGCGCTGTATGAAGTGGCGCCGCTGCGCCGTTTCGCGGGCTTCTCGTTGGCGCGCGGCAGCGTACCGGACGAGACCACGATCCTGAACTTTCGTCATTTGCTCGAGACCCACGACTTGGCGCCAAAGGTGCTGGCAGCGATCAACAGCTACTTGACGGACAAAGGCCTGTTGCTGCGCCAGGGCACGATCGTGGACGCGACCATCATCCATGCACCGTCTTCGACCAAGAATGCGGCGAAGGCGCGCGATCCGGAGATGCACCAGACCCGCAAGGGACAGCAGTGGTATTTCGGCATGAAGGCCCACATTGGTGTGGACGTGGAATCGGGGCTGGTGCACACGGTAACCACGACACCTGCCAACGTGGGCGACGTGACGGAAGTGGACAAGTTGCTGCACGGCCAAGAGAAGACGGTGCATGCCGATGCCGGCTACCAAGGCGCCGAGAAACGGGCACCCAAGCGCGGCCGCACGTGGCATATCGCGGCCAAACGCGGCAGCGTGAAGGCGATGCCCGAGGGCGAGTTGAAGGATGCGGTCAAGCACACCGAGCACATGAAGGCCGCGGTTCGAGCCAAGGTGGAGCATCCGTTCCGGGTGGTGAAGCGGCAGTTCGGCTATCAGAAGGTGCGCTTCAAGGGCTTGCTCAAGAACACCGCTCAGATACTCACGCTGTTCGCGCTATCGAATCTGTGGATGGTGCGACGAACGTTGCTAGCGTCCGCAGGGGAGGTGCGCCTGTGAGGCGGGAAATCGAGGCGATTGGGGGTAACCCAGCACGGCGATGGCGGCGATATGCCTCACAATCTGCCTTTTCGTCGTAGTCAATCCATATTTTTAGCACGGCCGTCTGGACGGCCATTTTGAACTTAATTGATCAGAGCATCCTTAGGACTTTGCTGAGCCATAATGGCTTGGCCCGTCCACCATCCGGCATCCATCGTGCTTTGTCGCCCGTCCGGGTCAATGTTAGCAATGGGATTGTTGTTCGCATATGCGTAACGATTGAAGCTGAAGACATTATCTGGCGTCGGCCCAACCGGGTCCACGCTGAGGAACCTCCCCACAGCGGGATCGTAATAGCGCGCAACACTCTGACCCGACGTGCCCTCGCCCTACCGTCGCCGTTTTCCTATGGATACCCCTTTGGCCTCGCGCACCTGCGCGCACGGAAGCACCTTAGCGCGATGCGGCCGCGCTGTCTGCGGTTCCTTGGGATCAGTCTTGCGGGTCGTCCAGGTCGCGGTGCAGTCGGGCCGCCGGATGGGTGGCGGTATGCACCGCTTTGAGCCGGGCGATCGACACGTGCGTATAGCGCTGGGTGCTGGTGATCTGCCCGTGCCCGAGGATTTCCTGGATGTGGCGGATGTCGGCGCCGTTGTCCAGCATCGCGGTGGCCATCGTGTGCCGGAACAGATGACAGGCACCGCGCTTCTCGATGCCGGCCTGGCGGAAGTAATCGCGCACACGCCAGCTCAGGCCATCGGGCGATAGCGGCTGGCCGTACTGATTCAGGAACAACCGGCGTTCGCCCGGCTCGGCCAGCAACACCGGACGGGCCTCGCGTTCGTACTTGGCGATCCACGCCAGCGCCCGCTCGCCTACCGGCACGAAGCGATCCTTACGGCCCTTGCCCAGACGCACGTGCAGCGTGCCACGCTCACGATCCAGGTCACTCACCGCCAGATGGGTCACCTCGGCACGGCGCAGGCCGGTGGCATACAGCACCTCCAGCACCACCCGATCACGCAGCCCTTCCGGCGTGGCCAGATTCGGCAAGGCCAGCACCGTGGCCACCTCGGCCAGCGTCAACGGTTCGCGCAGGTCGTCGGTGCGTTTGGGCAGTTCCAGGTCGGCCACCGGGTTGGACGTCACCACTTGATGACGGACCAGCCAGCGGAAGAACATCTCGATGGTAAACAGCGCCACGCGCTGCCCGTTGATCGCGATCGGTGCGCCGTTGGCCTTGCGGTACAGGAACAGGTGCCGCTGGAAGCGCTCCATCGTCATGTGCGTGACCTGGGCCGGCGTCGTCAGCTCCTGATCCAGGCACCACGCATGGAAGTGCGCCAGACGGCTGCGCCGGGTGCGCTGGTCGGCCACGCTGCGGTGCTGGGTCTGCAGGGTTTCCAGATAGCGCTGTATCCACGTGGCCAGCGCCTCGGGCGCGGCCGGAGCCAGCAGCCGCTGCAACTGTTCGGTGCGTTTGCCGGCCATGCTCAGGCGTGGCGTGCAGCGGACGGGTACGACACCGCTCCACCGTGGGGGCCGATGACGTGCGTGGGACGCGGCGCCGTGGGCGGAAGCGCGGCAGGCGTGGACCGCTGCGGGTTGGCGGGGGTTTCAGGCGCACGCGGAGGGGCCGCGTTGATGCCGCGACCCGGCCGCGATGGCCCCGCGTTCTCACTATCAGACCCCCGCGAGGTCGTCATCGTAGCCACGTCGATCAGGCCGGACAGGTGTGCCGCTGCCGTGCCGTCGCCGTCATAACGCAGCTCGTAAACAAAACTCTGGCCGCGCTGGCCACGGTGCACGAGCAGGTATTCCAGCGTCACCAGTCGTTCCAGGTGCACGCGCAGCTGCGTGTCGCCCCACGCGGTGGCCTCGCGCACGTCGCGCCGGCTGAAGCGCAGCTCACTGCGCGGGATCGCCTCGGCCTGCCGGCGGTTTTCCACTATCGCGCACAACGCCTGCAGCAGGCGGCGCGTCTGCGGCGGCAGTTCATCGAGACTGCGACCGAGCAGGTCGTGCGCCAGTGCATTGGCCTGCGCGATGTCCTCGCGCGTCACCTCGATGTACTCGATCGTGGTGCCGCGGTGCGTGGTGGTGAGGATCGGGCGCTGGTACTGATGCAGCAGCGCGATCGTGTCGATCAGGGTGAGGTACTTTTCGTGATCGCGGCGGGTGCGCGTGCGGTCGTCCATGAAGGTCAGCTGGTCAGCGTAGGGATTGACCACGGCCAGCGGACGCAACAGGCGCTGTGCGTTCTGCTGCCGGGTGCAGCAGTGCTCGCGCTCTTCGCTGGCCAGCAGCCCATCGAGCGTGCGCCGGGTGCGCTGGCGGCGATGGATCGCCTGCGTCTGCTCGCGCCCCTCGTCCACCGTCAGCACGAGGCAACGGTTCAACAGTTCCTCGTCGATCTCGATCGCGGTGGTGGTCAGGAAGATCATCACCGGGCCTTCGACCCGGTACTCCTGCGTGATCAGATTGCCGGTGGTCGGATCTTTGCCGGTGCTGGCGATCGTCAGCTCGCCTTCGGACTGCAGCAGCTTCAAGGCATACGCGGCCCGGCGCACGCCTTCTTCCTCGGCGATGGCCAGGATCTTGTGCTTGAGCTGGGTCTGGCCCAGGTAATACAGGCTCTGCCCGGTCATCGCCGAGTAACGCAGGCGCTCTTCCTCCGGCACGAAGGCCAGCACCGCTTCCATCAGCGCCGACTTGCCGGCCGCCGAGGTGCTTTGCACCACCACCGCCAACGGTGCGCGCAGCTTGCGCGAGACCGCCGCCAGATAACCGATCAGCAGATTGGTGCGTTCGCCCACCACACCGCAGGCGGCGAAGTCCGCGAGGATCTGTTCCAGCACGTCCGGGGCGGTCAGCAGCGCGAGTGCGGCGGTGTGATCGTCCTCGCTCAGGGCCACCGACGCCGGCACGTCCGGTTCCAGCGCCTGACGGATCGCTGCATCCTGCACCGCTTCGAGCTCGCGCAACACCCGGCCCATATCGGCGTGCATCACGCCGTCGCTCACGTCCAGCGCGAGCGCTGCCTGTGCAGCGTAGCCGGTGCGGACGCGGGCGTTGTAGAGGTCCAGCGTGTCCACGTAAAACGTCTCGCCCTGCGTCACCATCAGATTCACCTTCAAGGTGTCCGGGCTGAGGTTGCGGGCCAGACCGCGCACCCGATAACGACGTGCGGCGAAGGTCATCACGACTTCCGTCTCGCTGATCTCGGTGACCGCCGGCGGACACGCCGGTGGCGCCGGGGTCGGCACCCCGGCCGGCGGCACGTCGGGCGGGGAGGCTTCGGGCGGCACGGGCAGCACGTCAACGGCAGCGGCTAAAAAGGGAGTGACCGATGCCGGCGCGATCGGTACCGGCACGATCGGCGACGGATCGGCCGCGATCATCGCCGGCTCACGCGATCGGCTCGGTGCCAGACCCTCGCCCAGCCACACCGCCTGACGGATCACCAGGCCAAGCGATTTCGTGGCCGGTTGCACGTGCTGGGCGTACGCATTGGCATCCATGCCTTTGGGAAACTGGATGCGGTAACACGCGATGCCGATCGCCATCAGCTGCTTGGCCAGCTTTGCAGCGGCGGCGTCACCAGCGGCATCGCGGTCATAGGCGATCAGCACGCGCTCGGTGCCGGTCTGCTGCAGGGCCGCTAAATGATCGGCGGTGAAGCCTTCCACGCCGTAGGCGGCGGTGACGTTCCGATAGCCCGCACACCAGAAGGTCATCGCGTCGATCAGCGCCTCGCACACGATCACTTCCGCAGCACCGGCCAAGCCTTCGCGGTTCCACACGCCCGCATGCGGACCGGGCAGGTACAGGTGCAGCGGCGTGCCGGGACGCAGGTGCGTGGTGATCTTGCGGCCGTAAATTTCCGTCACGTCGCCGTGGTCGTCCAGGATCGGGATGACCAGCGAGCCGTTGAAGTGTTCGTGGCCGGAGTCGCGCACCAGACCCAGCGCCTGCAGGCGCGTGCGGATTTCTGCACCGGCCTTGCGGTTCTTTTCCGGCAGGCGCAGGCCCAGCGTGCGATTGGCAAAGCCCAAGCGGAAGCGCTCGATCAGCTCGGGGTGATTCAGGCCGCGTGACTGCAGATACGCGAGCGCTTCGGGGCTGTGCTGCAAGGTGTCGTGGTAGTAGTCGATCACCTGACGCAGCAGCTCGCGATCATCTGCATCCGGTGACACCGGAGCGGGCAGCTTCGGCACCGTCGAGACACGCACGACGCGATCGCTCGCCGACACCGCCGGCATCCCTTCGCGCAGCAGTTCCACCGCATGGCGGAAGCTCACGCCCTCGGCCTTCATCACCCAGTCGATCGGACCGCCACCGATCTGGCATGCGCCCAGGCAGTGCCACAGGTTCTTCGCGGGCGACACCACCAGCGACGGCGTCTTGTCAGCGTGGAACGGGCAGCGGCCGAGCCAGTCTGCCCCTTGCCGCACCAGCTCGATACCGCGCGCCTCCACCAGCCGCTGCACCGCCACCGTCGCTTTTAGCCGCTCGATCTCGCTCTCGGGGATGCGTGCCATAAACCTACCTTGTTGGGATGGGTGTCAATACCCTTTCAGGGTTGTATTGTGATACCCACTAGGGTAGGTTTGTCAAACCTACTCAGAACCCAGGGTTAGCCTCATGCACACCATCCCCTTACGACATTTCTGCATGAGCATTGCCGCCAACCTGGTGCGCCTGCGCAAGTTCCAGAACCTGACCCAGAACGACCTTGCCGATCTGGCCGGGCTGCACGTCAATCAGGTGCGCCGGTACGAAGCCGGTAACGCCCAGCCGTCGCTCGATGGTTTGAAGAAGATCGCGCTGGCGTTGCACGTGTCGCTCGATGAGCTGGTTTTCGATCCCAACGAACGTGGCCCGCATAACGCACGTCTGGCGCTCTTGTTTGAAGCCGTCTCCAACCTGCCGGCGGACGAGCTGCACGTGGTGCAGGCGGTGCTCGATGGCCTGATCGTCAAGAACCGCACCAAGCAACTCGCCGCCATGCATTCGTAGCGGCTAAAACGATAACGATCCGGCGCGTTGCCGACGATCGCACCGACCCATCGCACAGGATGCCCACGGCAGCCTGAGCGGTGGGTTTTTGTTTTTCTAAAAGACATTACACACCGGGCGTTCTCGCCCGGTCCTTTTGCACAGGACGATCCCCATGCCTGATCCGCACGATCCCTACCAAGGTACCGATGCGCTAACCCATGCGCTCGGCGCCACCGGCGACCTCTTCCGGCAACTGCGTGAGCAAGTGCCTGACGTTCCCGAGCACACGCTCGCCTTCCTGGTGCTCACGCTGTGCGCCGCGAAGGCGCGCAAAAGCCTCGGGCCGACGGTCTTTCGCAAGCGCTGGTATCACATGAGCGTGACCGCCCGCGCCTTCGCCGAGGTGCTCGCCAACCCCGTACCGGACGACGCCTCCGCGGTGATAAAAGACATGCTCGATATCTATCACCGCCCGGTCGACGATCCCGGCTGATCATCCGCCCCTGTCGGCGGCAGCCGGCCCGCTCCGCAGGACAAGATTCCGTTGAGCGCCACCGGCGCGAATAAGGCACGTGATGGTGGCCAACATTTTCAAATGTAGGCCTACATCACCTATCTTGCCCGCACTTCGCGCACGACTCGCCACGATTCAACGACAATTCCGGAGCCGCAGATGCCCGATTATTTCACGGCACGTTCTCGGACGATGCCGGTTGTGGTGGAATCGTGGTTCTGCGGCTGCTCTGCGGCGCGTGCCGATGCTTTGCGGCTGTTCTGCGGCTGCTTTGTGGATCTTCGTGCCGATGCTCTGCGGCGGTTCTGCGGCTTTTGTCATCGCGGGCCATGGCGCAAGAGCAGCACGGCAT
Source organism: Rhodanobacter sp. AS-Z3 (assembly GCF_029224025.1). NCBI lineage: Bacteria > Pseudomonadati > Pseudomonadota > Gammaproteobacteria > Lysobacterales > Rhodanobacteraceae > Rhodanobacter > Rhodanobacter sp. AS-Z3. Next base: position 610,239 of record NZ_CP119392.1, on the reverse strand, counting down.
CAACCATCGCCGGCATCCGTTGCATGCTGTCAGGATGGGCGGGACTTACGATCAGGAGAGAACGCCATGACCAGCCATCGCGCGGGACGCTGCGGCACGCCGCTGATATGGAACGGACAGCTCACGCTGCGGCCCGAGGTCGATGCCATCGTGCCGGCGCTGGAAGCTCAGGGTTACGCCGCCGTGCCGAGCTGGCGGCGTGACGGTCGCTGGGAGCTGTGGACGCAGGATGGCAATATCACCAGCGGACCCAGTGAGACCTTCGCTTCGTGCGAGGAAGCGCTCGCGGCGGGGCGTGTCTGGCGCGACGATCACAGGAAGTGATTTAACTTTCCACGTCTCGGATCGTCCCTGTCCAATGCAACGATGCTAGACCTGACCCCGAGCTTCGCGATGGCGTTTTCCAGGGCGGCTCGACGCAGCAGGTCGGCATGTTCAGCGTCGGTCATGGCAGGGCCTATTTCCACGGTGAGGGGTGCGCTATTTCCCAGCGGCTAGGGAAAAACGAGCCGCGTGATAGCGAGTTCCATTTTACCGTGTCGGGACGGTATTCGGTGCGCACTTGGGCTTCATTCTCACAGCCCGAACCAAGCTTCACCACTACTCGTCGGATAATGTCTCTGACCCCTTTGGCTCGCCCTCCGTTCCCTTTGTGCCCTACCTTTGTGCCTACGTATTATTCGCTGATGCGACCTATCACCTTCCCGTTAACGCTGACATCAAGACTGGCATTAACGAAAATCTCTGCAGTTTCGCGCTCGTTTAGTTTCATTCTGAATTCTGAGCCAGTGCGCGGACTTGTTTTCACAGAGGTCACAGACAGCTCACAACGGTCTGTTGTCCATACCCGAAATGCAACAGGCCGCACGCCAAGGTCACCTGTTCCTACCATTACGATCGCACAGCCACGCCATTTGCCGTCTGAAGGCCTAGCTTCGGCGTCAAATACTCGAGAATCCACGATAGCATTCCCGTTCGTAACAGATGACGGCGCGGTTACGTTCCAAAGTTCCCGCGACGTAAAGGACCCCACCACCTCTAAACGCGAGCTATTTGATAATCGAAGTTGAAGGTCAGCCGGAAAAGCACTCGGGGAGACAAATATCGCGACCAGAACGAACACTAATTTGCGCATATTAGTCTTCTCCCCCAACATGAATATGTGTTCGATGCTCGTTCGTGAGGGCTTGATTGGCGACATGAGTAGTACTCCCATCAGTAACATTTCTCCTTTCCATCATTGTCGGCCCAAAGTTCTCTCTGACGTCGCCATTTTGATGCGCAGCGCGTTGAAGATCGGCCGCACCAGCGTTTCCGCGACCTACCCGCTGCCCATCCACTCGGTCTATGTCCACTGCACGACCCTGCGCATGCAAGCTGTGGACTGCATGCGCACCGCCAGTTGAACTATTAATGTTCACAGATTGCACACCGGACGCTGTAATTGTGCTCTCAACTGTATTTGCAGTTGCGGTGGAAATTGGCTGATCCGGACTAGCGCCATGCGGATTGTCGTTTTGAAAAGTTATGTTGACGGCATATCCGGCAGATACATTTCGCCCAACTGCAGATGAAGAGCTGATTCCTTGTGATCCATTGACCGGAGGAGGCTGAGAATTTGCTCTCGGCACAACGCTGTCTATTCTTGACAATGTGCAACTCGCATTCGCACAAGTACTACGACCATCCGGATCCGTGTGATTGATCGGGTTGTTGTTGGCGTAGTCGTACCGATTGAAGCCAAACAGAGCGCCAGCAGTCGGCGTCACCGGATCAACGCTGAGGAAGCGCCCGGTGGCGGGATCGTAATAGCGCGCAACACTCTGACCCGACGTGCCCTCGCCCTACCGTCGCCGTTTTCCTATGGATACCCCTTTGGCCTCGCGCACCTGCGCGCACGGAAGCACCTTAGCGCGATGCGGCCGCGCTGTCTGCGGTTCCTTGGGATCAGTCTTGCGGGTCGTCCAGGTCGCGGTGCAGTCGGGCCGCCGGATGGGTGGCGGTATGCACCGCTTTGAGCCGGGCGATCGACACGTGCGTATAGCGCTGGGTGCTGGTGATCTGCCCGTGCCCGAGGATTTCCTGGATGTGGCGGATGTCGGCGCCGTTGTCCAGCATCGCGGTGGCCATCGTGTGCCGGAACAGATGACAGGCACCGCGCTTCTCGATGCCGGCCTGGCGGAAGTAATCGCGCACACGCCAGCTCAGGCCATCGGGCGATAGCGGCTGGCCGTACTGATTCAGGAACAACCGGCGTTCGCCCGGCTCGGCCAGCAACACCGGACGGGCCTCGCGTTCGTACTTGGCGATCCACGCCAGCGCCCGCTCGCCTACCGGCACGAAGCGATCCTTACGGCCCTTGCCCAGACGCACGTGCAGCGTGCCACGCTCACGATCCAGGTCACTCACCGCCAGATGGGTCACCTCGGCACGGCGCAGGCCGGTGGCATACAGCACCTCCAGCACCACCCGATCACGCAGCCCTTCCGGCGTGGCCAGATTCGGCAAGGCCAGCACCGTGGCCACCTCGGCCAGCGTCAACGGTTCGCGCAGGTCGTCGGTGCGTTTGGGCAGTTCCAGGTCGGCCACCGGGTTGGACGTCACCACTTGATGACGGACCAGCCAGCGGAAGAACATCTCGATGGTAAACAGCGCCACGCGCTGCCCGTTGATCGCGATCGGTGCGCCGTTGGCCTTGCGGTACAGGAACAGGTGCCGCTGGAAGCGCTCCATCGTCATGTGCGTGACCTGGGCCGGCGTCGTCAGCTCCTGATCCAGGCACCACGCATGGAAGTGCGCCAGACGGCTGCGCCGGGTGCGCTGGTCGGCCACGCTGCGGTGCTGGGTCTGCAGGGTTTCCAGATAGCGCTGTATCCACGTGGCCAGCGCCTCGGGCGCGGCCGGAGCCAGCAGCCGCTGCAACTGTTCGGTGCGTTTGCCGGCCATGCTCAGGCGTGGCGTGCAGCGGACGGGTACGACACCGCTCCACCGTGGGGGCCGATGACGTGCGTGGGACGCGGCGCCGTGGGCGGAAGCGCGGCAGGCGTGGACCGCTGCGGGTTGGCGGGGGTTTCAGGCGCACGCGGAGGGGCCGCGTTGATGCCGCGACCCGGCCGCGATGGCCCCGCGTTCTCACTATCAGACCCCCGCGAGGTCGTCATCGTAGCCACGTCGATCAGGCCGGACAGGTGTGCCGCTGCCGTGCCGTCGCCGTCATAACGCAGCTCGTAAACAAAACTCTGGCCGCGCTGGCCACGGTGCACGAGCAGGTATTCCAGCGTCACCAGTCGTTCCAGGTGCACGCGCAGCTGCGTGTCGCCCCACGCGGTGGCCTCGCGCACGTCGCGCCGGCTGAAGCGCAGCTCACTGCGCGGGATCGCCTCGGCCTGCCGGCGGTTTTCCACTATCGCGCACAACGCCTGCAGCAGGCGGCGCGTCTGCGGCGGCAGTTCATCGAGACTGCGACCGAGCAGGTCGTGCGCCAGTGCATTGGCCTGCGCGATGTCCTCGCGCGTCACCTCGATGTACTCGATCGTGGTGCCGCGGTGCGTGGTGGTGAGGATCGGGCGCTGGTACTGATGCAGCAGCGCGATCGTGTCGATCAGGGTGAGGTACTTTTCGTGATCGCGGCGGGTGCGCGTGCGGTCGTCCATGAAGGTCAGCTGGTCAGCGTAGGGATTGACCACGGCCAGCGGACGCAACAGGCGCTGTGCGTTCTGCTGCCGGGTGCAGCAGTGCTCGCGCTCTTCGCTGGCCAGCAGCCCATCGAGCGTGCGCCGGGTGCGCTGGCGGCGATGGATCGCCTGCGTCTGCTCGCGCCCCTCGTCCACCGTCAGCACGAGGCAACGGTTCAACAGTTCCTCGTCGATCTCGATCGCGGTGGTGGTCAGGAAGATCATCACCGGGCCTTCGACCCGGTACTCCTGCGTGATCAGATTGCCGGTGGTCGGATCTTTGCCGGTGCTGGCGATCGTCAGCTCGCCTTCGGACTGCAGCAGCTTCAAGGCATACGCGGCCCGGCGCACGCCTTCTTCCTCGGCGATGGCCAGGATCTTGTGCTTGAGCTGGGTCTGGCCCAGGTAATACAGGCTCTGCCCGGTCATCGCCGAGTAACGCAGGCGCTCTTCCTCCGGCACGAAGGCCAGCACCGCTTCCATCAGCGCCGACTTGCCGGCCGCCGAGGTGCTTTGCACCACCACCGCCAACGGTGCGCGCAGCTTGCGCGAGACCGCCGCCAGATAACCGATCAGCAGATTGGTGCGTTCGCCCACCACACCGCAGGCGGCGAAGTCCGCGAGGATCTGTTCCAGCACGTCCGGGGCGGTCAGCAGCGCGAGTGCGGCGGTGTGATCGTCCTCGCTCAGGGCCACCGACGCCGGCACGTCCGGTTCCAGCGCCTGACGGATCGCTGCATCCTGCACCGCTTCGAGCTCGCGCAACACCCGGCCCATATCGGCGTGCATCACGCCGTCGCTCACGTCCAGCGCGAGCGCTGCCTGTGCAGCGTAGCCGGTGCGGACGCGGGCGTTGTAGAGGTCCAGCGTGTCCACGTAAAACGTCTCGCCCTGCGTCACCATCAGATTCACCTTCAAGGTGTCCGGGCTGAGGTTGCGGGCCAGACCGCGCACCCGATAACGACGTGCGGCGAAGGTCATCACGACTTCCGTCTCGCTGATCTCGGTGACCGCCGGCGGACACGCCGGTGGCGCCGGGGTCGGCACCCGGCCGGCGGCACGTCGGGCGGGGAGGCTTCGGGCGGCACGGGCAGCACGTCAACGGCAGCGGCTAAAAAGGGAGTGACCGATGCCGGCGCGATCGGTACCGGCACGATCGGCGACGGATCGGCCGCGATCATCGCCGGCTCACGCGATCGGCTCGGTGCCAGACCCTCGCCCAGCCACACCGCCTGACGGATCACCAGGCCAAGCGATTTCGTGGCCGGTTGCACGTGCTGGGCGTACGCATTGGCATCCATGCCTTTGGGAAACTGGATGCGGTAACACGCGATGCCGATCGCCATCAGCTGCTTGGCCAGCTTTGCAGCGGCGGCGTCACCAGCGGCATCGCGGTCATAGGCGATCAGCACGCGCTCGGTGCCGGTCTGCTGCAGGGCCGCTAAATGATCGGCGGTGAAGCCTTCCACGCCGTAGGCGGCGGTGACGTTCCGATAGCCCGCACACCAGAAGGTCATCGCGTCGATCAGCGCCTCGCACACGATCACTTCCGCAGCACCGGCCAAGCCTTCGCGGTTCCACACGCCCGCATGCGGACCGGGCAGGTACAGGTGCAGCGGCGTGCCGGGACGCAGGTGCGTGGTGATCTTGCGGCCGTAAATTTCCGTCACGTCGCCGTGGTCGTCCAGGATCGGGATGACCAGCGAGCCGTTGAAGTGTTCGTGGCCGGAGTCGCGCACCAGACCCAGCGCCTGCAGGCGCGTGCGGATTTCTGCACCGGCCTTGCGGTTCTTTTCCGGCAGGCGCAGGCCCAGCGTGCGATTGGCAAAGCCCAAGCGGAAGCGCTCGATCAGCTCGGGGTGATTCAGGCCGCGTGACTGCAGATACGCGAGCGCTTCGGGGCTGTGCTGCAAGGTGTCGTGGTAGTAGTCGATCACCTGACGCAGCAGCTCGCGATCATCTGCATCCGGTGACACCGGAGCGGGCAGCTTCGGCACCGTCGAGACACGCACGACGCGATCGCTCGCCGACACCGCCGGCATCCCTTCGCGCAGCAGTTCCACCGCATGGCGGAAGCTCACGCCCTCGGCCTTCATCACCCAGTCGATCGGACCGCCACCGATCTGGCATGCGCCCGAGCAGTGCCACAGGTTCTTCGCGGGCGACACCACCAGCGACGGCGTCTTGTCAGCGTGGAACGGGCAGCGGCCGAGCCAGTCTGCCCCTTGCCGCACCAGCTCGATACCGCGCGCCTCCACCAGCCGCTGCACCGCCACCGTCGCTTTTAGCCGCTCGATCTCGCTCTCGGGGATGCGTGCCATAAACCTACCTTGTTGGGATGGGTGTCAATACCCTTTCAGGGTTGTATTGTGATACCCACTAGGGTAGGTTTGTCAAACCTACTCAGAACCCAGGGTTAGCCTCATGCACACCATCCCCTTACGACATTTCTGCATGAGCATTGCCGCCAACCTGGTGCGCCTGCGCAAGTTCCAGAACCTGACCCAGAACGACCTTGCCGATCTGGCCGGGCTGCACGTCAATCAGGTGCGCCGGTACGAAGCCGGTAACGCCCAGCCGTCGCTCGATGGTTTGAAGAAGATCGCGCTGGCGTTGCACGTGTCGCTCGATGAGCTGGTTTTCGATCCCAACGAACGTGGCCCGCATAACGCACGTCTGGCGCTCTTGTTTGAAGCCGTCTCCAACCTGCCGGCGGACGAGCTGCACGTGGTGCAGGCGGTGCTCGATGGCCTGATCGTCAAGAACCGCACCAAGCAACTCGCCGCCATGCATTCGTAGCGGCTAAAACGATAACGATCCGGCGCGTTGCCGACGATCGCACCGACCCATCGCACAGGATGCCCACGGCAGCCTGAGCGGTGGGTTTTTGTTTTTCTAAAAGACATTACACACCGGGCGTTCTCGCCCGGTCCTTTTGCACAGGACGATCCCCATGCCTGATCCGCACGATCCCTACCAAGGTACCGATGCGCTAACCCATGCGCTCGGCGCCACCGGCGACCTCTTCCGGCAACTGCGTGAGCAAGTGCCTGACGTTCCCGAGCACACGCTCGCCTTCCTGGTGCTCACGCTGTGCGCCGCGAAGGCGCGCAAAAGCCTCGGGCCGACGGTCTTTCGCAAGCGCTGGTATCACATGAGCGTGACCGCCCGCGCCTTCGCCGAGGTGCTCGCCAACCCCGTACCGGACGACGCCTCCGCGGTGATAAAAGACATGCTCGATATCTATCACCGCCCGGTCGACGATCCCGGCTGATCATCCGCCCCTGTCGGCGGCAGCCGGCCCGCTCCGCAGGACAAGATTCCGTTGAGCGCCACCGGCGCGAATAAGGCACGTGATGGTGGCCAACATTTTCAAATGTAGGCCTACATCACCTATCTTGCCCGCACTTCGCGCACGACTCGCCACGATTCAACGACAATTCCGGAGCCGCAGATGCCCGATTATTTCACGGCACGTTCTCGGACGATGCCGGTTGTGGTGGAATCGTGGTTCTGCGGCTGCTCTGCGGCGCGTGCCGATGCTTTGCGGCTGTTCTGCGGCTGCTTTGTGGATCTTCGTGCCGATGCTCTGCGGCGGTTCTGCGGCTTTTGTCATCGCGGGCCATGGCGCAAGAGCAGCACGGCATCAACCATCGCCGGCATCCGTTGCATGCTGTCAGGATGGGCGGGACTTACGATCAGGAGAGAACGCCATGACCAGCCATCGCGCGGGACGCTGCGGCACGCCGCTGATATGGAACGGACAGCTCACGCTGCGGCCCGAGGTCGATGCCATCGTGCCGGCGCTGGAAGCTCAGGGTTACGCCGCCGTGCCGAGCTGGCGGCGTGACGGTCGCTGGGAGCTGTGGACGCAGGATGGCAATATCACCAGCGGACCCAGTGAGACCTTCGCTTCGTGCGAGGAAGCGCTCGCGGCGGGGCGTGTCTGGCGCGACGATCACAGGAAGTGATTTAACTTTCCACGTCTCGGATCGTCCCTGTCCAATGCAACGATGCTAGACCTGACCCCGAGCTTCGCGATGGCGTTTTCCAGGGCGGCTCGACGCAGCAGGTCGGCATGTTCAGCGTCGGTCATGGCAGGGCCTATTTCCACGGTGAGGGGTGCGCTATTTCCCAGCGGCTAGGGAAAAACGAGCCGCGTGATAGCGAGTTCCATTTTACCGTGTCGGGACGGTATTCGGTGCGCACTTGGGCTTCATTCTCACAGCCCGAACCAAGCTTCACCACTACTCGTCGGATAATGTCTCTGACCCCTTTGGCTCGCCCTCCGTTCCCTTTGTGCCCTACCTTTGTGCCTACGTATTATTCGCTGATGCGACCTATCACCTTCCCGTTAACGCTGACATCAAGACTGGCATTAACGAAAATCTCTGCAGTTTCGCGCTCGTTTAGTTTCATTCTGAATTCTGAGCCAGTGCGCGGACTTGTTTTCACAGAGGTCACAGACAGCTCACAACGGTCTGTTGTCCATACCCGAAATGCAACAGGCCGCACGCCAAGGTCACCTGTTCCTACCATTACGATCGCACAGCCACGCCATTTGCCGTCTGAAGGCCTAGCTTCGGCGTCAAATACTCGAGAATCCACGATAGCATTCCCGTTCGTAACAGATGACGGCGCGGTTACGTTCCAAAGTTCCCGCGACGTAAAGGACCCCACCACCTCTAAACGCGAGCTATTTGATAATCGAAGTTGAAGGTCAGCCGGAAAAGCACTCGGGGAGACAAATATCGCGACCAGAACGAACACTAATTTGCGCATATTAGTCTTCTCCCCCAACATGAATATGTGTTCGATGCTCGTTCGTGAGGGCTTGATTGGCGACATGAGTAGTACTCCCATCAGTAACATTTCTCCTTTCCATCATTGTCGGCCCAAAGTTCTCTCTGACGTCGCCATTTTGATGCGCAGCGCGTTGAAGATCGGCCGCACCAGCGTTTCCGCGACCTACCCGCTGCCCATCCACTCGGTCTATGTCCACTGCACGACCCTGCGCATGCAAGCTGTGGACTGCATGCGCACCGCCAGTTGAACTATTAATGTTCACAGATTGCACACCGGACGCTGTAATTGTGCTCTCAACTGTATTTGCAGTTGCGGTGGAAATTGGCTGATCCGGACTAGCGCCATGCGGATTGTCGTTTTGAAAAGTTATGTTGACGGCATATCCGGCAGATACATTTCGCCCAACTGCAGATGAAGAGCTGATTCCTTGTGATCCATTGACCGGAGGAGGCTGAGAATTTGCTCTCGGCACAACGCTGTCTATTCTTGACAATGTGCAACTCGCATTCGCACAAGTACTACGACCATCCGGATCCGTGTGATTGATCGGGTTGTTGTTGGCGTAGTCGTACCGATTGAAGCCAAACAGAGCGCCAGCAGTCGGCGTCACCGGATCAACGCTGAGGAAGCGCCCGGTGGCGGGATCGTAATAGCGCGCAACACTCTGACCCGACGTGCCCTCGCCCTACCGTCGCCGTTTTCCTATGGATACCCCTTTGGCCTCGCGCACCTGCGCGCACGGAAGCACCTTAGCGCGATGCGGCCGCGCTGTCTGCGGTTCCTTGGGATCAGTCTTGCGGGTCGTCCAGGTCGCGGTGCAGTCGGGCCGCCGGATGGGTGGCGGTATGCACCGCTTTGAGCCGGGCGATCGACACGTGCGTATAGCGCTGGGTGCTGGTGATCTGCCCGTGCCCGAGGATTTCCTGGATGTGGCGGATGTCGGCGCCGTTGTCCAGCATCGCGGTGGCCATCGTGTGCCGGAACAGATGACAGGCACCGCGCTTCTCGATGCCGGCCTGGCGGAAGTAATCGCGCACACGCCAGCTCAGGCCATCGGGCGATAGCGGCTGGCCGTACTGATTCAGGAACAACCGGCGTTCGCCCGGCTCGGCCAGCAACACCGGACGGGCCTCGCGTTCGTACTTGGCGATCCACGCCAGCGCCCGCTCGCCTACCGGCACGAAGCGATCCTTACGGCCCTTGCCCAGACGCACGTGCAGCGTGCCACGCTCACGATCCAGGTCACTCACCGCCAGATGGGTCACCTCGGCACGGCGCAGGCCGGTGGCATACAGCACCTCCAGCACCACCCGATCACGCAGCCCTTCCGGCGTGGCCAGATTCGGCAAGGCCAGCACCGTGGCCACCTCGGCCAGCGTCAACGGTTCGCGCAGGTCGTCGGTGCGTTTGGGCAGTTCCAGGTCGGCCACCGGGTTGGACGTCACCACTTGATGACGGACCAGCCAGCGGAAGAACATCTCGATGGTAAACAGCGCCACGCGCTGCCCGTTGATCGCGATCGGTGCGCCGTTGGCCTTGCGGTACAGGAACAGGTGCCGCTGGAAGCGCTCCATCGTCATGTGCGTGACCTGGGCCGGCGTCGTCAGCTCCTGATCCAGGCACCACGCATGGAAGTGCGCCAGACGGCTGCGCCGGGTGCGCTGGTCGGCCACGCTGCGGTGCTGGGTCTGCAGGGTTTCCAGATAGCGCTGTATCCACGTGGCCAGCGCCTCGGGCGCGGCCGGAGCCAGCAGCCGCTGCAACTGTTCGGTGCGTTTGCCGGCCATGCTCAGGCGTGGCGTGCAGCGGACGGGTACGACACCGCTCCACCGTGGGGGCCGATGACGTGCGTGGGACGCGGCGCCGTGGGCGGAAGCGCGGCAGGCGTGGACCGCTGCGGGTTGGCGGGGGTTTCAGGCGCACGCGGAGGGGCCGCGTTGATGCCGCGACCCGGCCGCGATGGCCCCGCGTTCTCACTATCAGACCCCCGCGAGGTCGTCATCGTAGCCACGTCGATCAGGCCGGACAGGTGTGCCGCTGCCGTGCCGTCGCCGTCATAACGCAGCTCGTAAACAAAACTCTGGCCGCGCTGGCCACGGTGCACGAGCAGGTATTCCAGCGTCACCAGTCGTTCCAGGTGCACGCGCAGCTGCGTGTCGCCCCACGCGGTGGCCTCGCGCACGTCGCGCCGGCTGAAGCGCAGCTCACTGCGCGGGATCGCCTCGGCCTGCCGGCGGTTTTCCACTATCGCGCACAACGCCTGCAGCAGGCGGCGCGTCTGCGGCGGCAGTTCATCGAGACTGCGACCGAGCAGGTCGTGCGCCAGTGCATTGGCCTGCGCGATGTCCTCGCGCGTCACCTCGATGTACTCGATCGTGGTGCCGCGGTGCGTGGTGGTGAGGATCGGGCGCTGGTACTGATGCAGCAGCGCGATCGTGTCGATCAGGGTGAGGTACTTTTCGTGATCGCGGCGGGTGCGCGTGCGGTCGTCCATGAAGGTCAGCTGGTCAGCGTAGGGATTGACCACGGCCAGCGGACGCAACAGGCGCTGTGCGTTCTGCTGCCGGGTGCAGCAGTGCTCGCGCTCTTCGCTGGCCAGCAGCCCATCGAGCGTGCGCCGGGTGCGCTGGCGGCGATGGATCGCCTGCGTCTGCTCGCGCCCCTCGTCCACCGTCAGCACGAGGCAACGGTTCAACAGTTCCTCGTCGATCTCGATCGCGGTGGTGGTCAGGAAGATCATCACCGGGCCTTCGACCCGGTACTCCTGCGTGATCAGATTGCCGGTGGTCGGATCTTTGCCGGTGCTGGCGATCGTCAGCTCGCCTTCGGACTGCAGCAGCTTCAAGGCATACGCGGCCCGGCGCACGCCTTCTTCCTCGGCGATGGCCAGGATCTTGTGCTTGAGCTGGGTCTGGCCCAGGTAATACAGGCTCTGCCCGGTCATCGCCGAGTAACGCAGGCGCTCTTCCTCCGGCACGAAGGCCAGCACCGCTTCCATCAGCGCCGACTTGCCGGCCGCCGAGGTGCTTTGCACCACCACCGCCAACGGTGCGCGCAGCTTGCGCGAGACCGCCGCCAGATAACCGATCAGCAGATTGGTGCGTTCGCCCACCACACCGCAGGCGGCGAAGTCCGCGAGGATCTGTTCCAGCACGTCCGGGGCGGTCAGCAGCGCGAGTGCGGCGGTGTGATCGTCCTCGCTCAGGGCCACCGACGCCGGCACGTCCGGTTCCAGCGCCTGACGGATCGCTGCATCCTGCACCGCTTCGAGCTCGCGCAACACCCGGCCCATATCGGCGTGCATCACGCCGTCGCTCACGTCCAGCGCGAGCGCTGCCTGTGCAGCGTAGCCGGTGCGGACGCGGGCGTTGTAGAGGTCCAGCGTGTCCACGTAAAACGTCTCGCCCTGCGTCACCATCAGATTCACCTTCAAGGTGTCCGGGCTGAGGTTGCGGGCCAGACCGCGCACCCGATAACGACGTGCGGCGAAGGTCATCACGACTTCCGTCTCGCTGATCTCGGTGACCGCCGGCGGACACGCCGGTGGCGCCGGGGTCGGCACCCCGGCCGGCGGCACGTCGGGCGGGGAGGCTTCGGGCGGCACGGGCAGCACGTCAACGGCAGCGGCTAAAAAGGGAGTGACCGATGCCGGCGCGATCGGTACCGGCACGATCGGCGACGGATCGGCCGCGATCATCGCCGGCTCACGCGATCGGCTCGGTGCCAGACCCTCGCCCAGCCACACCGCCTGACGGATCACCAGGCCAAGCGATTTCGTGGCCGGTTGCACGTGCTGGGCGTACGCATTGGCATCCATGCCTTTGGGAAACTGGATGCGGTAACACGCGATGCCGATCGCCATCAGCTGCTTGGCCAGCTTTGCAGCGGCGGCGTCACCAGCGGCATCGCGGTCATAGGCGATCAGCACGCGCTCGGTGCCGGTCTGCTGCAGGGCCGCTAAATGATCGGCGGTGAAGCCTTCCACGCCGTAGGCGGCGGTGACGTTCCGATAGCCCGCACACCAGAAGGTCATCGCGTCGATCAGCGCCTCGCACACGATCACTTCCGCAGCACCGGCCAAGCCTTCGCGGTTCCACACGCCCGCATGCGGACCGGGCAGGTACAGGTGCAGCGGCGTGCCGGGACGCAGGTGCGTGGTGATCTTGCGGCCGTAAATTTCCGTCACGTCGCCGTGGTCGTCCAGGATCGGGATGACCAGCGAGCCGTTGAAGTGTTCGTGGCCGGAGTCGCGCACCAGACCCAGCGCCTGCAGGCGCGTGCGGATTTCTGCACCGGCCTTGCGGTTCTTTTCCGGCAGGCGCAGGCCCAGCGTGCGATTGGCAAAGCCCAAGCGGAAGCGCTCGATCAGCTCGGGGTGATTCAGGCCGCGTGACTGCAGATACGCGAGCGCTTCGGGGCTGTGCTGCAAGGTGTCGTGGTAGTAGTCGATCACCTGACGCAGCAGCTCGCGATCATCTGCATCCGGTGACACCGGAGCGGGCAGCTTCGGCACCGTCGAGACACGCACGACGCGATCGCTCGCCGACACCGCCGGCATCCCTTCGCGCAGCAGTTCCACCGCATGGCGGAAGCTCACGCCCTCGGCCTTCATCACCCAGTCGATCGGACCGCCACCGATCTGGCATGCGCCTGAGCAGTGCCACAGGTTCTTCGCGGGCGACACCACCAGCGACGGCGTCTTGTCAGCGTGGAACGGGCAGCGGCCGAGCCAGTCTGCCCCTTGCCGCACCAGCTCGATACCGCGCGCCTCCACCAGCCGCTGCACCGCCACCGTCGCTTTTAGCCGCTCGATCTCGCTCTCGGGGATGCGTGCCATAAACCTACCTTGTTGGGATGGGTGTCAATACCCTTTCAGGGTTGTATTGTGATACCCACTAGGGTAGGTTTGTCAAACCTACTCAGAACCCAGGGTTAGCCTCATGCACACCATCCCCTTACGACATTTCTGCATGAGCATTGCCGCCAACCTGGTGCGCCTGCGCAAGTTCCAGAACCTGACCCAGAACGACCTTGCCGATCTGGCCGGGCTGCACGTCAATCAGGTGCGCCGGTACGAAGCCGGTAACGCCCAGCCGTCGCTCGATGGTTTGAAGAAGATCGCGCTGGCGTTGCACGTGTCGCTCGATGAGCTGGTTTTCGATCCCAACGAACGTGGCCCGCATAACGCACGTCTGGCGCTCTTGTTTGAAGCCGTCTCCAACCTGCCGGCGGACGAGCTGCACGTGGTGCAGGCGGTGCTCGATGGCCTGATCGTCAAGAACCGCACCAAGCAACTCGCCGCCATGCATTCGTAGCGGCTAAAACGATAACGATCCGGCGCGTTGCCGACGATCGCACCGACCCATCGCACAGGATGCCCACGGCAGCCTGAGCGGTGGGTTTTTGTTTTTCTAAAAGACATTACACACCGGGCGTTCTCGCCCGGTCCTTTTGCACAGGACGATCCCCATGCCTGATCCGCACGATCCCTACCAAGGTACCGATGCGCTAACCCATGCGCTCGGCGCCACCGGCGACCTCTTCCGGCAACTGCGTGAGCAAGTGCCTGACGTTCCCGAGCACACGCTCGCCTTCCTGGTGCTCACGCTGTGCGCCGCGAAGGCGCGCAAAAGCCTCGGGCCGACGGTCTTTCGCAAGCGCTGGTATCACATGAGCGTGACCGCCCGCGCCTTCGCCGAGGTGCTCGCCAACCCCGTACCGGACGACGCCTCCGCGGTGATAAAAGACATGCTCGATATCTATCACCGCCCGGTCGACGATCCCGGCTGATCATCCGCCCCTGTCGGCGGCAGCCGGCCCGCTCCGCAGGACAAGATTCCGTTGAGCGCCACCGGCGCGAATAAGGCACGTGATGGTGGCCAACATTTTCAAATGTAGGCCTACATCACCTATCTTGCCCGCACTTCGCGCACGACTCGCCACGATTCAACGACAATTCCGGAGCCGCAGATGCCCGATTATTTCACGGCACGTTCTCGGACGATGCCGGTTGTGGTGGAATCGTGGTTCTGCGGCTGCTCTGCGGCGCGTGCCGATGCTTTGCGGCTGTTCTGCGGCTGCTTTGTGGATCTTCGTGCCGATGCTCTGCGGCGGTTCTGCGGCTTTTGTCATCGCGGGCCATGGCGCAAGAGCAGCACGGCATCAACCATCGCCGGCATCCGTTGCATGCTGTCAGGATGGGCGGGACTTACGATCAGGAGAGAACGCCATGACCAGCCATCGCGCGGGACGCTGCGGCACGCCGCTGATATGGAACGGACAGCTCACGCTGCGGCCCGAGGTCGATGCCATCGTGCCGGCGCTGGAAGCTCAGGGTTACGCCGCCGTGCCGAGCTGGCGGCGTGACGGTCGCTGGGAGCTGTGGACGCAGGATGGCAATATCACCAGCGGACCCAGTGAGACCTTCGCTTCGTGCGAGGAAGCGCTCGCGGCGGGGCGTGTCTGGCGCGACGATCACAGGAAGTGATTTAACTTTCCACGTCTCGGATCGTCCCTGTCCAATGCAACGATGCTAGACCTGACCCCGAGCTTCGCGATGGCGTTTTCCAGGGCGGCTCGACGCAGCAGGTCGGCATGTTCAGCGTCGGTCATGGCAGGGCCTATTTCCACGGTGAGGGGTGCGCTATTTCCCAGCGGCTAGGGAAAAACGAGCCGCGTGATAGCGAGTTCCATTTTACCGTGTCGGGACGGTATTCGGTGCGCACTTGGGCTTCATTCTCACAGCCCGAACCAAGCTTCACCACTACTCGTCGGATAATGTCTCTGACCCCTTTGGCTCGCCCTCCGTTCCCTTTGTGCCCTACCTTTGTGCCTACGTATTATTCGCTGATGCGACCTATCACCTTCCCGTTAACGCTGACATCAAGACTGGCATTAACGAAAATCTCTGCAGTTTCGCGCTCGTTTAGTTTCATTCTGAATTCTGAGCCAGTGCGCGGACTTGTTTTCACAGAGGTCACAGACAGCTCACAACGGTCTGTTGTCCATACCCGAAATGCAACAGGCCGCACGCCAAGGTCACCTGTTCCTACCATTACGATCGCACAGCCACGCCATTTGCCGTCTGAAGGCCTAGCTTCGGCGTCAAATACTCGAGAATCCACGATAGCATTCCCGTTCGTAACAGATGACGGCGCGGTTACGTTCCAAAGTTCCCGCGACGTAAAGGACCCCACCACCTCTAAACGCGAGCTATTTGATAATCGAAGTTGAAGGTCAGCCGGAAAAGCACTCGGGGAGACAAATATCGCGACCAGAACGAACACTAATTTGCGCATATTAGTCTTCTCCCCCAACATGAATATGTGTTCGATGCTCGTTCGTGAGGGCTTGATTGGCGACATGAGTAGTACTCCCATCAGTAACATTTCTCCTTTCCATCATTGTCGGCCCAAAGTTCTCTCTGACGTCGCCATTTTGATGCGCAGCGCGTTGAAGATCGGCCGCACCAGCGTTTCCGCGACCTACCCGCTGCCCATCCACTCGGTCTATGTCCACTGCACGACCCTGCGCATGCAAGCTGTGGACTGCATGCGCACCGCCAGTTGAACTATTAATGTTCACAGATTGCACACCGGACGCTGTAATTGTGCTCTCAACTGTATTTGCAGTTGCGGTGGAAATTGGCTGATCCGGACTAGCGCCATGCGGATTGTCGTTTTGAAAAGTTATGTTGACGGCATATCCGGCAGATACATTTCGCCCAACTGCAGATGAAGAGCTGATTCCTTGTGATCCATTGACCGGAGGAGGCTGAGAATTTGCTCTCGGCACAACGCTGTCTATTCTTGACAATGTGCAACTCGCATTCGCACAAGTACTACGACCATCCGGATCCGTGTGATTGATCGGGTTGTTGTTGGCGTAGTCGTACCGATTGAAGCCAAACAGAGCGCCAGCAGTCGGCGTCACCGGATCAACGCTGAGGAAGCGCCCGGTGGCGGGATCGTAATAGCGCGCCTGCATATACACAAACCCAGTATCCGGATCATTCACATGCCCCGTATACCCCGGCCCATTCGGTGCCGGACTCATGCTCGCCACCGCCACCCCGTACGGCGCGTAGTCGTAGGTAGCGATGATTGTGCCACTAGCATCCGCTTTGGCCAGCGGCGTCCCCTGCGGGTCGGTGTAGTAGTAGTGGCGGGTCCCTGCATGCGCGAGGCTGACCAGCAGCCACAAGACCAGCACACTGAATATGCGGATGAGCGTGTTCACTGGACACCTCCCTGTACCGAGCTGGCGCTCACCGGCTGCTGCTTCAACAGATTCGCATTGCCCGAATGCAACGTGACAAAGCTGTAGCCGCTGAAGGTCGAGCAACCCGCAGTATTGCAGGCCTGCGTTCGGAATTTCACCGACCCAGTCTGGAATATCAGCATTCGGGCCGTGGTGTTGGGTCCGCTGTAGAACGTGCTGATAGTGCCATCCGGGTCTGTCTCCTCCACCACGTAACTGGTCGCACCCGCCACGCCCGCCCAGTTTGCAGTCACTACCGGCTTGCTGGAAGGGCCCGTGACGTTCAAGGTCGGCGCGCTGGGTGAAGCCGGAACCAAAGCCACAGCGGTCGTGCCTGTCGCGCTCCATGCTCCACAGCCACCGCTATTGCACGCCTGTACCCGATACCCGTAGCTGCCATTGCCCCGGCCGCTGGTGCCCCAGCTAATAGCGCCGCTTGCCTGCACCGTGCTCCAGCCGCCGCCGTTGACGCTCTCCTGCAAGGTATAACTGGTCGCTCCACTTACACTACCCCAGCTCACGCTGAAGCTGCCGGTGCTGCTGCTTGCTGGCACGCTAATACTCGGCGGGCTGCCGGGCGGAATCGTTACCCCTACGGCGCTACTGACCGCATAGCCATTGCAACCGCTCGCATTGCAGGCAGAGGCACGATAGCTGTAGGTGCCAGACACGCCCACGTTCAGGCTGGTACTGGTGGCGCTGTTCGCGTAGACCTGCACCCATGCACCGCCATTGACGCTCTGATCAAGGGCGTAGGTGGTCGTCGTCGCACTAGCCGCCCAGCTGATCGCGATGGTGCCGCTGCTGGTGGCCGGCACGCTGATGCTGGTTGGTGCGGCGGGCGGCAAGAGCACCGTTGTGGTGCCGGTCGCGCTCCACGGCCCACAGCCACCCACGTTGCACGCTTGCACCCGATAGCCGTAGCTGCCGTTGCCCCTACCGTTGGTGCCCCAACTAATAGCGCCGCTTGCCTGTACCGTGCTCCATCCGCCGCCGTTGACGCTCTCCTGCAAGGTATAACTGGTCGCTCCGCTTACGCCACCCCAGCTCACGCTGAAGCTGCCGGTGCCGCTGCTTGCCGGCACGCTAATACTCGGCGCGCTGCCGGGCGGAATCGTTACCACTACGGCGCTACTGACGGCATCGCCATTGCAACCGCTCGCATTGCAGGCAGAGGCACGATAGCTGTAGCTACCGGAGACGCTCACTGTCAGGCTGGTGCTGGTAGCACTGTTCGCATAGACCTGCGCCCACGCGCCACCATTGACACTCTGATCCAAACCGTAGGTCGTTGTCGTGGCGCTGGCCGCCCAGCTGACCGCGATGCTGCCGCTGCTAGTGGCCGGCACGCTGATGCTGGTTGGTGCGGCGGGCGGCAAGAGCACCGTTGTGGTGCCGGTCGCGCTCCACGGCCCACAGCCACCCACGTTGCACGCTTGCACCCGATAGCCATAGGTGCCGTTGCCTCGACCACTGGTGCTCCAGCTGGTCAGGGCATTGGTCTGCACCGTGCTCCAGCCACCGCCGTTGATCTGCTCCTGCAGGGTGTAGCTCACCGAGCCGGATACGCCGCTCCAGCTGACGGTATAACTACCGTTGCTGCTGCTGGCAGGCGCGCTTACCGTGGGTGCCGTGGTCGGCGGAGTCGTCACCACCAATGTGGCACTGCCCGCTTTCCAGCCGCTGCATCCATAGGTGTTGCACGCTTGCACCTGGAACAGGTAACTACCATCAGTTAAGCCGGAGACGGCGGTGCTGGTTCCCGCACCGTTGTAGATGCCAGCCCAACTGGTGCCACCGTTGCTGCTTTGCTGCACTACGTAACGCGTTGCCAGCGTCGCGGCGCTCCAGCTCACTGAGGCGTTGCCGTTGTTGCTGCTGGCAGGAACGCTCAATGCAGCAGGCGTCGTCGGCAGCACGCCATAGGTGATGTCGACGGTGACCGCCCTGGACGCCGCCCAGCCGCGATTGCCATACCCGTTGGCGGCGGCGACCTGGTAGGTATAGCTGCCGCTGGTAGTACCCGGACGGCTGATCGAGGTGGCTGTGGTGTTACTGGCAATCGTATTCCACGCGCCGCCGTTGAAGCTCTCCTGCACGGTGTAGCCCGTCGTGCTGACGGGCGCTGTCCAGCTCACCGTAAAGGTGCCGTTGATCGTGCCAGTCGGCACGCTCACCGTCGGTACCGCCGGCCTTACGCCCAGCGTGGCTGAGCTGGTGAACGCACCACAGGTGGCGCCGATACAGCCTTCCACCTGGTACACGTAGCTCCCGCCGGCACGAGCGCTGAGGGTAGTACTGCTTGCACTGCCGCTGTAGACCGTGGTCCACGCACCGCCGTTGGCTCGCTCCTGCAGCAGATAGCTGCTGGCTCCAGCTACCGCGCCCCAGCTCACCGTATAGCTGCCGTTGTTCGGATTGGCATCGAAACCGATCGTGGCCGGCGCGCCTAGCACCACGCTTTCGTTGTCGCCGATCATCTTGCTGCCGAGATAGATGAAGTCGGTGCTTTGCGCCAGGCTCGGCGCCCACTGGTACATCAACTGCCCAGCCTGACTGTAGAAGTAGTACGTCGTGACGCCACCTGCCGTCTTCGAAACCCGCCGTCCCGATGCATCGTAGGCATAGGCGCCGCTGCCAGCGATCTGGGTCAACTGATTCTTTTGGTCGTACACCAGCGTGGTTCCATTTTTGCCGATGACGTTGCCGCGGGTGTCGTAGAGATAACTAGCGACCGTGCTGCCGCCGCTGCTGATGCTCGTCAGCTTGTTGCTGATGTCGTAGGCATAGGTCGAGAGCTGTGCACCAGTCTGCAGTGTGCGCAGGTTGTTGATGGCGTCGTAGGTAAACGCTTGGGTACCCCACAGACCTGCCGCCGTGGCGCTGGTCAACCGGTTTAGTGCGTCGTAGCCAAAGCTCTTGTTGCGCGGCCCACCGGCCAGGTCGCTCACCGTGCTGATGTTGCCGTTGGCATCGTAGGCCAGGTCTTCGCTCAACTGCACGGTGCTACCGGACCCATAGCTGAAGTTGCTGAGCAACTGACGCGCGTTTTGTTCGGCCACGTAGCTGGTGCCGTTGCCGTAGGTGAACTGCGCTACTTGCCCATTGGGAAAGTAGCTGATACCGCTCGCATAACTGCCCGCTTGCGTAGGCCGGCCCAGCGCATCGGGCGCGTAGCTGACGTTCTCGCCGTCGGGGTAGTGGATCAGGCTGAGGCTGCCATTGGCGTCGTGCGCATAGCCGATGCCCCAGGCGTTCTGGCCGACCAGCTGCAGGCTCTCGCCGGTCAGCATGCCGCGGTAGTTGTAGGTGCCGCTCCAGTTGCTGATCCCCGAGACGGCACTGGTGAGCCGACCGACCGCGTCGTAGCCGTAGCTGGTGCTCTGCGTGCCCGAAGGCGGCTGGATCGTGGTGACACGATTCATCGCATCGTAGGTACGTGCCGTCTGCGCGGCGGTGGCAACCTGTCCCTGTGCGCACGTGATGTCGGTGGGACTGATGGTCAGGCCGGACGCACTCCAGTCCAGATTGTTGGCGGCGTCGTAATGCACGATTTCGCTGCCGCTTTCCGGCTCGGTGGTGCGGCACACGCGGTGATAGCTGTCGTAGATCAGTGTCTTGGTCACGCTATCCGACTCAGTACCATACAGACCGGACTGCGTGATCGAGAGCGGGTTGCCATAGATATCGCGGGCGATGGTTTGGGTAATCCCCGCCGGCGCCTGCACCTGGATGACGGCGTTGTAGGACGGCTCGTCGAACACCTGGAAACGGGTGGTGGTGACATTGCCCTTGGGATCGGTGACTTGTTGACGCGCACCGGAGAGATAGGCCGTGCTGCTGGTCAGCGTGCCCAGCTCGGAAGTTTGCTGCACCTGAATGGCGCGCCCCAGTGCATCGTAGGTGGTGTGGCTGCCGGGACTCGCAGGAGTCAACGTAAAGGTCTGAGCGGTCGCACTGGGGTACGAGGCGAACACCTTTTGTCCCTTCGAGTCGTAGGTGACTGCGGTGCTGGCTTGCACGGTGCTACCGATGGCGCTGTCACTCAACACCGGGCGCAGCATCGCGTCGAAGTAAGTCACCGCGTTGGCGCTGCCGGTCGTGGTGGTGCGCTTCCAGTGATTGGCCGGCAGACCCCGCTCGGCGCTGGTAACAAAGGTGTAAGTGAACGCCTCCGGCGCCCATGCCATTTCGTCGCCGGTGGGATAACTGATCCCACTGATGCGACCAATGGGGTCGTAGCTGTAGTTGGTGGTGTGACCAGCCTGATCAGTCAGGCTGCTGATCTGGCCGAAGTCATCCACCACCAGCGTTTCGTGGGTCGTGTCTGGATAACCGATCGTTTGCGGAATGCCACGGTAGTAGTTGCTCAGGCTCGTAGTACGACCTTTGCCGTCGGTGAAGCTCGCCAGTTGGCCGGCGCTGTTGAAGGTGTAGCTCATCAACGGCTGCCCAAAACGGGCACGCGACGACAACGTTACGTTGGCCAAGTTGTAGATGTACTGGTCGACGACCTCGTTGCTGGTGATGTTCTTGGTCTGCGTGGGCAGGCCCAGCACCCAGTGCGGCAGGTCGTTGAGGTAGCTGGTCTGTTCGGTCAGCGTCGGTTGTCCAACGTTGTTGGAGCGCGCGGTTTGGGTGACTTGCGTGAAGGCGTTGAAGGCCTGCGCTTGCCAGGTGAATGTGTTGCCGTCCTGGGTGATGGTGCGTTGGTTGAGCGGTGCCACCTGCTCCACAATGGCCAGATTCATCCGCCACTGCAGGTTGTCGCCGTACAGGCTCGGCCACGCTCCGTTAGTGGACGCGGCGTAGACATTGGCTTCGGAACGCAGCACGCTGCTGCCCACCGCACCGCTGTAAGAGTCAGTGCGCTGCAACTGGCCTTCGGTTTCATCAAAGCGGTTGCTGAAGGTGCTGCGTACGGCGTGGCCCAACGGATCGACCACGTCGGTCCACACCGTGCTGACGCAGCCGCCGCGACAGTCTTGCAGCCAGCTGGCGTTGGCCGGCGAGTAGCTGTAGTTCCAGGTTTGGCTGGGCAGGCCGGCGCCGCTGAAGGTCTTCTGGGATAGGGCAAAGGCGTAATAGACGCGCGGTATGGATGCGTAACTGCTGCCGTCCGCCGTCATCTTGCATTGCCGTGCAACGTAGGAGCGTCCGCGCACGACCGGTTTGATCTGGAAGGAACCGGTCAACCCGGAGGGGTGGACCATGCTGCCGCTGGGTGTATTGGTTGAAACCGAAGCCGCCGTGTCGCAATCACCTTGACCTTCAACTATGGTGCCGGCGCGCAAGCCGCCCAGGTTGTACGACCAATGGCTGCCATCGGGCAGGGTGACCTGAGTCAGCAGCGGAAGTAACGCCGTGTTGTATTGATAATTCCAAGTGCGCGCCGGCCCGCTGGCCGGCACCACGCTGACGGAACCGATCCGGTCGGTACCACTCACATAGCTCACGCTCAACTGGCGCCCGTCGCTGGCGGTGATGGCCGTGAGCTGCGCGCCGCTGTAGGAATACGTCAAGCTGTTGCCAAAACGGTCCTCGATACGGCTGACCAGCATCGAGGCCTGCCTGCGGATGAGGAAGCCATCGACAGCCACATTGGGGTGGACACCCATCGACCGTAGGCCTTGCGGGCCGGAGCTGATCGACCGATTCATGCTCGGCGCCCAGCGGTAGACCAGGTGGGTGAACCAGTAGCGCGTGCCGTCTGGCGCGACCGCCATGAAGCCCTCGCCACCGGGATCGCTGGTTTGGTCATCCGAGGCCACGCCGCAGCTGATCATCCAGTTGTGTGTGGTCACGATCGGAAACACCGTACCGCCCATGGTCGGCGACAAGGTGTTTTTCGGCGCCCGCTTGAGCAGATCCTGACTACCCTGCCCTGGCACCACCAATTGGTAGCCGTTCCACCACGTCACCGGATCCCAGTCGGCACTACCCTGAGTGCCAGCGATAACCGGTGGCGGGCCGAACTGGCTGCAGCGCGAACGTGGGCTGGGGCCGCTGACTCTCCAGAAACTGGATGCCATCGTAGTAATGCGCGGCAGCTCGACGTTCCAGTCGGCAAAGCCACCATCAACTGCTCCTGCCTCGCTGCTATCTTTGGGCTGAAATGAACGGGACAGCTGCAGCATCGGTCCGTTGCCGGCGAGGCTCACGTCGGTCTGCTCGAACGACAGATTGCCGTTGTACAGGCTGACGCTTTCGCCGAACGGGTTTTGGCCCAGTGGCTGGATGTCTTCGCTGACCCGGATCAGTTTCTTGTATTCGTGTTCCGGCGTGACTGCCGATTGCGCGTGGCAAATCGGCATGCAAAACATTAACACCCCTGCCCACAGGCAGATCCCTTGCCAAGTGACACGCATCCTGTTTCCCCGTCGCCCGGCGTGATGCTCAGGCTCGCCGCAAGTCTCTGCCTCGCAAGAACGTACTGTCAACACCCAAGTTTTTGCGAACCATTCCCAAGTGCTTTTGACTCTCGACGCTCCTCTTTTTAGATTCCGTGATCTTGATGGTCGTGGCCCGGCACGACGAAAGCGCAGTGTGTGTCTGGAGGATGTTGGCGCCGGTTGAAAACTGACCCCCTCTGCCGGTTGAAAACTGACCAGGGCAAGGAAGCCGAGGGGAGACCCCTCGGCTGTGGATAAGTATAGATCGCTGACGCTCAGAACGGATCGATGACCTCTTCGGTTCCGACGGTGTCGACACTGCCGTCGCCCCGCTTGCGTGTCCGCTCGCGTGAGCTGATTTTCGCCTTGGCGGTGGCGCTGCTGTGGCGGAAGCGATAGGACGCGTTGCCGGTCTCCACGATGTGGCAGTGGTGGGTCAGCCGGTCGAGCAAGGCGGTGGTGAGCTTGGCATCACCGAAGACGGTGGCCCATTCGGCGAAGGTCAGGTTGGTGGTGATGATCACGCTGGTGTGCTCGTAGAGCTTGGACAACAGGTGGAAGAGCAAGGCACCGCCGGCCTGCGAGAACGGCAGATAGCCGAGCTCATCCAGGATCACCAGATCCATGCGCATCAGCGTATAGGCCAAGCGCCCCTGCTTGCCGGCAGCCTTCTCCAGTTCCAGTGTATTGACCAGCTCGACAGTGGAGTAGAAGCGCACGCGCTTGCCGTGATGCTGGATGGCGCTGATGCCCAGCGCGGTGGCCAGGTGCGTCTGCCGGTACCGGTGCCACCGACCAGCACGACGTTGTGCGCGGTGTCGGTGAAGGCCAACGTGGCGAGCTGGTTGACGATTGCTTGGTCGACCTTGGCGCTGGCGAAGTCGAAGCTGGCCAGATCCCGGTGGATCGGGAAACGCGCGGTATGCATCTGGTAGGCGATGGTGCGCATAGCTTGATAGGTGTGCTCCGCTTGAAGCAGGTGCTCGATCAGCCAGTGCGAGGCTTGCATGGCGGCGGTGCCGCCTTGTTCAAGCAACTCGCCATAGGCCTGTGCCATGCCGTGCAGCTTGAGCGCCTTCAGATCGGCGATGACTTCAGTCATGGCTCACCTCCATGTGACGCAGCTGGTCGTAACGGTCGGGATCGGCTAGCGGCTCTTCCTGCAAACGCAGCGCGGTGTCGACCGTGAGAGTGGGTGTCTCGCGCAGCCGTGCGAGCACGTTGCGCACATGATCGACACTGATCGCGCCGGAGGCGATGACCAGCTCGACAGCGACCAGCACCGCCTCCAGACCGAAGGTCGGTACACACGCCAAGACCTCAGCCATGACGCGATCACCGCCAGGGCGACGCAACAAGGCCAGCTGCAGCGTGCGTAGTGCATCGGGCAATCCGCCGAACGGTGCACCATTGCGCAGCGCCCCCGGCTTGCGCTCGATCAGCGGCACGTAATGCAACCAGTCGTAAACCGTCTGATCACGATCCAGTGCACGCCGGTGGTCAGCCACCGCCTGCTGTTCGGCATAGACCACGATCCGTTCGGGATACAGCCGCGCGCTGACGCGATGGCCGGCCAAGTGGCACGGCACGGAGTAGCGGTTGCGCTTGACCGTGACCAAGGCAGGTGCTGGAGACCCGGGCGACGATCTCAACATAGCCATCGAAGGCGCTCGGCATCGGCATCAGGTGCGGCTGCTCGTGCTCGTGCGCTTCGGTCACGCTCATGCCGGGATAGTCCGGATGGGATGCAGCGGCCCACGCCTGCGGGCAGCGAACGGCCAGCCACGCGTTGAGCTCGGCGAACGAGGTGAAACTCTCGCTCAGCGCCTCCTGCCACAGGCCACGGCGGTTGTCCTGCACGTCCTTCTCGACACGGCCCTTCTCCCAGCCGGCGGCGACGTTGCAGAAGTCCGCGTCGATCAGATAATGCGAACACATCGCCGCGAAGCGGGCGTTGACGATGCGCTCCTTGCCCTTGCCGACCTTGTCCACGGCCGTCTTCATGTTGTCGTAGATGCCACGCCGCGCCACACCTCCCAGACCGGTCAGGCATCGCGTATGGGCATCGAACAGCATCTCGTGGCCTTCGCCGGGATACGCCGCCAGCCAGAACGCCCGGCTCGCACAGAGCTTCATGTGCGCCAGCCGTATCCGGCGGTAGACGCCGCCGATCACGATGCCTTCCTCGCTCCAGTCGAACTGGTACGCCTCGCCCCAACCAAACGTCAGCGGCACATAGGCCGAGCGTGCCGTCACCGAGCCCGCCTCGGCGCGCCACCGGCGGATGCGCTCGGTCAGCTGCGAGTAGCCGCCGTCGTAGCCCTTGGCCTTGATCTGGGCAAACAATCGCAGCAGCGTGCGTCGATCCCGCCGGGGCCGGTGGGCATCGGTCTCCAGCGCCTGACGGACCTCGTCGACATACGGATCGAGCTTGGTCCATCCGCCCGGTCGTGCGTACTTCAGCTCGCTACGCTCAGGCTCCTTGAGCCACTTCCTGATCGTGTTGCGCGACAGGCTCGTGCGGCGGGCTATCTCGTTGATCGGCACCTTCTCGCGCAGGTGCATCCGGCGGACTTTGGCGTACATGCTCATGTGATCACCTCGTTTCCCCGCTGGTTAAAAGCTCAGCAGGTTAGGTTGAACACCCTGGTCACATTTGAACCGGCAGAACCCCTCTTTGGTGGTCAGTTTTCATCCGGCGCCAACAGGTTTGGGGAGAGCTTCGCCAGCACGGGGACCTACCCGTTGATGCGCCGTGGTCGCGCGAACTCGAACAAGCGCTCCGGAATCACCCGTTGCCAGGCAACCTCCGCGCCCTTCAGCGCCTCGCCGTGCTTTGCATGGCTTGGTGGTCCTCATCAGATTCGAGCGCAGGAATACGCACCGCACTAGCCGAGTGGGGCCGCTTCACCTCGGTACCTGTGCCAGGGAACAGCGATTTCGGGAACGGTTGTCGCACGAATCGTATCCGATGGTTCCGTGCGAGGCTCGCGCAATGGGCCAAGGAAGAGCACGGTACATGGGCCTCCGCGGCGGCGGCGCTCGGCTGCGATGAAAAAACTCTACGGCAAGATTCTGGCCTACCGCGTGGCGACACGAATTAACGGTTAACCGCTTTGACGGCGCGGGTTTGATCCAGGTTTTGGAGTACCTCCCGGGGCAATCCCATC
Source organism: Rhodanobacter sp. AS-Z3 (assembly GCF_029224025.1). Lineage (NCBI taxonomy): Bacteria > Pseudomonadati > Pseudomonadota > Gammaproteobacteria > Lysobacterales > Rhodanobacteraceae > Rhodanobacter > Rhodanobacter sp. AS-Z3. Next base: position 583,938 of record NZ_CP119392.1, on the reverse strand, counting down.
CAGGTAATACGTGCCTCACAGGCTCCACCGCTTGAACGCGAACACTCCCAAGAATTCCGATCATTGCAAAACGCCAGCCACCTGCCCAGCTTCGCCAAAGTAACTGACCAGCGTCGCCAGCGAAACTGACCACGGCCGGCGGCGGCGCTGCCCATCGTCGCCAGCTCGTTGCCCATCCTTGGCGTCGCTCCATGCCACGATCACAAGCGGAGCTCGCGAGGCTCGACCGGTGTGGGGGGCAGCGGAGGCGACTGGCAGCAACCGACCCGTTGCTGCCCGTGGCGAACGGCAGCTTTCGGGAAGGCTACACAACCCAAGCCTTAACCCCGTGCCCCGGTGGCTGCAACGTCACGTGGGCGCAGGCAGACTAACGAGTTGCACCGCTTAGCTAAGCGCATCAAGAGATCATGTATTGGTTTCATGAACAACTTCGGCCGCGGTCGTCAGGGCTAGCGCGATGGCCGGCCTTTTGCCCTCGCTGTAGCGATCTACGAACTAGTCGCTGTGATCGCGGACCATCAGCATGATGACGTGCTCTTGTAGTAAAGGTGCTTTCCAGCGCGCGCCAAGCTCTACGCGCGAAGTGCGCAAATTTAATGATTTCTATATACACACGGGGCAAATCGCTACCCCTTTCTTATACGGCACTTCCTAAAGTACGCGTCGTTCCTCTTTGAGTCGACGCCGATGGATTTCGTCTACCTGCTGTTCCTTCTTGTGCTATGCGCTGCAGCTTTTGGCTTTCTGCTGATCTGCGACCGGCTTGGGCCGCGTAAATGAGCCGCCGCGTGACGCACCTGTCTGCCTTTTCCCGCGTGAGCCTCCTCTCATGAATGTCACCTATGTTCTTGCCGCGATCATCGCGGTGGCACTCGTCGGCTACCTGTGTGTGGCCCTGCTCAAGCCGGAGTGGTTCGAATGACCACCAACGACTATGTTCAGATCGGCCTGTTTCTGATCGTCTTGCTGCTGCTGGTGAAACCGGTCGGTAGCTACATGGCGCTGGTGTTTGCCGATGCGCCTAACCGTGTCACCCGATTCGGCGCCTGCATCGAGCGCGGCATCTACCGCCTGTGCGGCATTGATCACGCCGAGGACATGGGCTGGAAGCGCTATGCGCTGGCCATGCTGCTGTTCAATGTGCTCGGCGTGCTGGTGGTGTTCCTGCTGCAACGCGTGCAAGGGTGGTTGCCGTTGAATCCGCAGCACTTCGGCGCAGTGTCGTCCGATTCGGCGATGAACACCGCGATCAGCTTTGCCACCAACACCAACTGGCAAGGCTACGGCGGCGAGTCGACGATGAGCTACCTGACCCAGATGCTGGGCATGGCAGTGCAGAACTTTCTCTCGGCCGCCACCGGCATCGCCGTGCTGGTGGCGGTGGTGCGCGGCTTCAGTCGACGCAGCGCGAAGGGGCTGGGCAATTTCTGGGTCGACCTCACGCGCAGCGTGCTGTATGTGTTGGTCCCGCTGTCACTGCTGATCACCCTGTTGCTGGTATCGCAGGGCGTGGTGCAGAACTTCAAGTCGTATGTCGACGTGCCGGTGGTGCAGACGAGCAGTTATGCGGCCACGGCGAAGGATCCTGCTGGCCATGACGTGACCACGCAGACGAAGGTCACCACGCAAACCCTGCCGATGGGTCCGGCCGCCTCGCAGGTCGCGATCAAGATGCTTGGCACCAACGGTGGTGGTTTCTTCAATGCGAACTCGGCGCATCCGTACGAAAATCCCACGCCGTTCTCCAACTTCATCGAGATGCTGGCGATCTTCCTGATCCCGGGCGGCCTGTGTGTGATGTTCGGCCGGCTGGTCGGCGACCGCCGGCAGGGCTGGGCGATCCTCGCCACGATGCTGGTGATCTTCGTACCGCTGGCGATCGCGCTGGTCGCCGCGGAGCAGGCCGGCAATCCGGCACTGCACGGGCTGGCGGTCGATGCCCACGCGTCGGCGCTGCAGGCCGGCGGCAACATGGAAGGCAAGGAAACGCGTTTCGGTATTGCGTCGAGCGGGCTGTTTGCGGCGATCACCACCGCGGCTTCGTGCGGTGCGGTCAACGCGATGCATGACTCATTTACGCCACTGGGCGGAATGATTCCGATGTGGCTGATGCAGCTGGGTGAAGTGATCTTCGGCGGCGTCGGTTCGGGCCTTTACGGCATGCTGGCCTTCGCGGTGGTGGCGGTGTTCATCGCCGGTCTCATGGTCGGTCGCACGCCGGAATACCTGGGCAAGAAGATCGAAGCGCACGAGATGAAGATGGCCAGTCTCGCGGTGCTGATTCCCTGCGCGCTGGTGGTCATCGGCACGGCCATCGCGGTGACGGTGCCCGGTGGCGCGGCCGGTGTGGCCAACCCTGGGGCGCACGGTTTCAGCGAAATGCTCTACGCCGTGACCTCAGCCTCCAACAACAACGGCAGCGCGTTTGCCGGGTTGTCGGCCAACACCCCGTTCTGGAACGTGTTGCTGGCGGTCTGCATGTTTCTGGCCCGCTTTCCGCTGGCGATCGCGATGCTGGCGATGGCCGGCTCGCTGGCCGCCAAACGCCACGTACCCGAATCCGCCGGTACTTTGCCTACCCACACACCGCTGTTCGTGACCCTGCTCGCGTTCGTGGTGATCGTGGTCGGCGCACTCACTTTCTTGCCGGCACTGGCCCTGGGGCCGATTGTCGAGCAACTCATGTCGGGACACTGAAGCATGACCGCACAAACGCAAGCAGCGGGTAGTTTTAACCGTGAGCTGATTCTCACGGCGATAGCCGATTCGTTCCGCAAGCTGTCGCCACGGCTGCAGTTCCGCAATCCGGTGATGTTCGTGGTGTTCGTCTGCAGCATCCTCACCAGCTTGCTGTGGGTGCAGGCGCTCGTCGGCCACGGCGAGGCACCGACCGGCTTCATATTCTGGGTCAGCCTGTGGCTGTGGTTCACGCTGCTGTTCGCGAACTTCGCTGAGGCATTGGCCGAGGGGCGTGGCAAGGCGCAGGCCGACGCCTTGCGCAGCTCGCGCAAGGACGTGATCGCGAAAAAGCTGGCCTCAGCTGATCGTCAGGCGTTTATCACTTTCACACCATCCAGCGAATTGCGGAACGGCCATCACGTGCTGGTCGAAGCCGGCGAATTGGTACCCGGCGACGGCGAGGTGGTAGCGGGCGCAGCCAGCGTCAATGAAAGTGCGATCACCGGCGAGTCCGCTCCTGTGATTCGCGAATCCGGCGGCGACCGCAGCGCGGTTACGGGTGGTACCCAAGTACTGTCGGACTGGCTGGTGGTGCGGATCACCAGCAATCCGGGCGAGAGCTTTCTTGATCGCATGATTGCGATGGTTGAGGGATCCAAGCGGCGCAAGACGCCAAATGAGATCGCGTTGACCATCTTGCTGGCGAAGTTTTCGCTGATCTTCCTGCTCGCCTGCTCCACACTGCTGCCATATTCGATTTATAGCGTGCAGGCAGCGGGTGTCGGCCATCCAATCACCTTGACGGTGCTGATCGCGCTGCTGGTGTGCCTGATCCCCACCACCATCGGTGCGCTGCTCTCCGCAATCGGCATTGCCGGCATGGACCGGATGATCCGCGCCAACGTCATCGCGACCTCCGGTCGCGCGGTCGAAGCGGCCGGTGACGTCGACGTGCTGCTGCTGGACAAGACCGGCACTATCACGCTGGGCAATCGTCAGGCGGTGGCCTTCCATCCCGCGCCCGGCATTGCCGAGAACGAATTAGCCGAAGCCGCACAGCTTGCTTCACTGGCAGACGAGACGCCGGAAGGCCGCAGCGTGATCGTGCTGGCCAAGGAAAGGTACGGTCTGGAAGAACGCCAGCTGACTGAAGGCGAAGCGCAGTTCGTGCCCTTCACCGCGCAGACGCGCATGAGCGGTGTGGATTTGGGTGATCGGCACATCCGAAAGGGCGCATTGGATACGGTCGAAAAATATCTCGAAGCACAGAATAGTCACATTCCGCCGCTGCTCAAGCGCATGGCCGAGGACATCGCGCGCCGCGGTGCCACACCGCTGATCGTGGTAGAAGGTGCGAACGCACTGGGCGTGATCGAGCTGAAGGACATCGTCAAGGCCGGCATCAAGGAGCGCTTCGCCGAGATGCGCAAGATGGGCATCAAGACCATCATGATCACCGGTGACAATCCGCTTACTGCCGCTGCCATCGCCGCCGAAGCTGGTGTTGATGACTTCCTCGCCGAAGCCACACCGGAAGCCAAGCTGCAGCTGATCCGCGACATCCAGTCGGAAAACCGGTTGGTCGCCATGTGCGGCGACGGCACCAACGACGCGCCGGCACTGGCGCAGGCGGATGTCGCGGTGGCCATGAATACCGGCACGCAGGCCGCGAAAGAGGCCGGCAACATGGTCGACCTTGATTCCAACCCGACCAAGTTGATCGAGGTGGTGGCGATCGGCAAGCAGCTGCTGATCACCCGCGGCTCGCTGACGACGTTCTCGATCTCCAACGACATCGCAAAATATTTCGCCATCATTCCGGCCGCTTTCGCCACGACTTATCCGGCGTTGAATACTCTCAACGTGATGCATCTGGCGACGCCGCAGAGCGCGATCCTGTCGGCGGTGATCTTCAATGCGCTGATCATCGTGGCGCTGATTCCGCTCGCGCTGAAAGGCGTGAAATACCGCGCGCTGGGTGCCGCTGCGCTGCTTCGTCGCAACCTGCTTATCTATGGGCTTGGCGGCATGGTGATGCCGTTCCTTGGCATCAAGCTGATCGACATGGCTCTCGTCGTGTGCGGACTTTCCTGATGAAACGCGTTCCGATGATCGCGCTGGTACTGGCACTCCTCCCGTTCACACAGGCAAAGGCGACCGACAGCTCTGCAAGCGGCAATGGCGCCGTGACCTCCGACTACATGTTCCGCGGCCTGACCCAGACGTGGGGCCAGCCGGCGATTCAGGGTGGCGCCGACTATGCGAACACGAACGGTTTTGCCGCCGGTTTCTGGGGTTCCAGCATCAGCGAGCGCAGCTATCCGGGTGGCGGCATGGAGCTGGACTTGTATGCCAGCTACGGCCATGCAATCAACAGCGACTGGTCGTGGCGCGCTGGCCTGTACAGCTATGTCTACCCGGGTGCCAATCTTGATCAGGCGGGACTACGCTCGCGCTCATTGAATACTGCCGAGGCGAACGTCGCGCTGAGCTGGAAGTTGCTCACTTTGAAATACAACCGCGCGCTCACCGACTATTTCGGCGTGGATACAGAACAGGGTTATCGCGGCGATTCGAAAGGCACGGACTATCTGCAACTGGATGCCGCCATACCGCTCACTGATGCGTGGAGCCTCGCCTTGCATGCGGGCCACACGCACTACATCACCACGCTGGTGACACCACTGGCTGACGGTGCGCGCAATCCCGGATACAGCGATTTTGTTGCAACGCTGAAGTACCAGTTTGCGACTCACTGGTCGCTGAGCGGTGGTGTCACCTATGCGACCAATGCGAATTTCTATCGGCGTACCTCCAGCTTTCTCGACGCCAGCAACACCCGCAACGTCGGCGGGTCGCGTGGATTCCTGATGCTGCAGGGGACTTTCTGAGGCGATCGATAGCCGATCGCGGATAGCAACAAACGGCCGAAGCTTGGCCGTACTTTCAAAAACACCGAGACCGCCATGAGCAAATTGCTGCGTCAATCTTTCTCCCTGCTGCTGTTGATGACCGTCATCACCGGCGTGCTATATCCGCTGGCCGCTACCGGTCTGGCTCAACTGATCTTTCCGCATCAGGCCAACGGCAGCCTGATCGTGAAGGACGGCCAGCCGATTGGTTCTGCCTTGATCGGCCAGTCGTTTACCGAACCGAAGTATTTCTGGGGACGGCCGTCGGCGACCACGCCGAATCCTTACAACGGCGCATCGTCGGCGGGCTCCAATGTCGGTCCGACCAACCCGGCGCTCACTGATGCGGTGAAGCAGCGCATCGCCTTGCTTCGTGCGGCTGATCCTGGCAACACTGCAGCCGTGCCGGTGGATCTGGTGACGGCGTCTGGCAGTGGGCTCGACCCGCAGATCAGCCCGGCTGCGGCGCAGTACCAACTTGCTCGCGTGGCAAAGGTGCGCGGCATGACCCATGCACAGGTGCAGGCGCTGGTGAACAAATACACTGACGGTCGCCAGCTTGGTGTGCTCGGCGAGCCGCGGGTCAACGTGCTCCAACTCAATCTCGCACTGGACGCTGCCCAGGCTCATGCCGGGTGATCCAGTGAACGCAGTGCCACCCAAACGGTCATCTGTCCATGAGCGAACCATCCCGCGAAGCACGTGCCGATGCCTTGCTTAGTACCGTGCACGACGAGCGCAGTCAGCGGCTGAAGGTGTTCCTTGGCGCCGCGCCAGGCGTCGGCAAGACGTACGCGATGTTGTCCGCCGCGCGCGAGCTGAAACGGCAAGGTGTGGACGTGGTGGTTGGCCTGGTGGAAACGCATGGCCGCGCCGACACGGCGGCACTGCTGGAAGGCATGGAAGTGTTGCCGCGCCGAGCAGTGCGATACCACGACCGTGACTTCACTGAGTTCGACCTGGACGCCGCACTCACGCGTAAGCCGGCTGTTCTGCTGGTCGATGAACTGGCGCATCGCAATCTTCCCGGCGGTCGCCATGAGCGGCGCTGGCAGGACATTGCCGAACTGCTGGATGCTGGAATCGAGATATACAGCGCGCTCAACGTGCAGCATCTGGAAAGCCTCAACGATCAGGTGCGGCGGATCACCGGCATTACTGTGCGCGAGACCGTGCCCGATGCGTTCCTCGACCGTGCGCGCGACATTGTGCTCGTCGACTTGCCCCCACGTGAACTGATCGGTCGCTTGAAGCAGGGCAAGGTCTACGTGCCGGAGACAGCAGCGGCAGCGCTTGATGCGTTCTTCACGCCGACCAACCTCGCCGCATTGCGCGAACTGGCGGTCGATACGATTGCGAACCATGTTGACAGCGACTTGCGCGAACACATGCTGGCACGTGGCGGCAGCATGCCGGTGCGCCGCCGTGTGCTGGCAGCAATCGACGGGTACGGTCAGAGCGAATACCTGGTGCGTGTGGCGCGACGCATCGCCGAGCGGCGTGGCGCGCCTTGGAGTGTGGCTTTCGTTGATACCGGGGCGCCACTGGATCCGGGACGACGCGAACGGCTGGACGCCGCGATGCAACTGGCACGCCGCTTGGGCGGCGAAGCTATTATCCTGCGCGGCTACGCCATTGCCGACGAACTGATTGCGCACGCTGATCGGGAGGGTATTGGCCAAATCATTCTTGGCCGTACCCGAGAACGCGTTCTGGCACGCATGCTTGGGCGATCTCTGACCCAGTTGCTGCTGCGCCACGCTGCGCACCTGGAGCTAACCATCATCGCCACGCCGGTGGAGCGCGCCAAGGCACGGCGGCACCTTCAGGTTTCAACTGCACACGGTGCGCGTGGCGAATATGTCTACGCGACGCTGGCTACGCTGGTGGCGTTCGGACTGTCGTTCATTGCCGATCGCTATATGTCGGTGGCAAACCTGTCGCTGATCTTCCTCACGGCGGTTCTTGTGGTCGCCGTTCGTACGCGCATGGCCGTCGCCGTCTACACGGCCGTACTCTGCTTCCTCGGATACAACTTCTTTTTCGCGCCACCGCGCTACACCTTGGTGATCGCGAATGTCGGTGACGCGATGACCGTCACGCTGTTTCTGGTCGCCGCCTTGGTTTGCAGTCGTCTTGCCACCCGGCTTGCCAGCCAGGTGGAGTCGTTGAGGAGCGCACAGGTGCAGACGCGCTCGCTGCTGACGCTGGGCCAGAAATTGAGCACCAGCGCCGATGCTGACAGCATCCGCGATGCAGGCAGCAAGGCACTGGCGCTTGCGTTGCGCTGTCATGTTGCGATTCTGGCTCGCGACGCGGAACAGATCATGCGTGTGGCAACAAGCGTACCTCTGGAAGCCGCGCTCACTACGCAGGATTTGGCTGCAGCTGACTGGGGGGATCAGCATGGTTTGCAGGCTGGTCACCGTACCGACACCTTGAATGCGGCGCCGTACTGGATCATGCCGTTGGGCAGCGAGGCTCAACCGATGGGCGTGGTTGCGCTCCATTTCGAACCCGCCGTGGGCGATCCCGATCCAGCACAGCGCAGTTTGGCGTTGGCAATGACGCAGGACATCGGACAAGCCCTGGAACGCGTGCGACTGTCAGACGAGCTTGAGGGTGCGCGCGTACAAGGTGAAACCGAACGCTTGCGCAGCGCACTGCTATCCTCGGTCTCGCACGATTTGCGTTCACCGCTGGCATCCATGATCGGCGCAGCAGGGACGTTGATCAGCTACGAGGAGAAATTGCCGCCGAAAGAGCGCCTCGAATTGCTGGAGGCGATCCTCGGAGAAGGGCAGCGACTGGACAGCTATATCCAGAATCTGCTTGACATGACGCGGCTCGGCCACGGCACGCTGAAACTCAACCGCGACTGGACGGACAGCGAGGAAATTGTCGCAGCAGCAGTGACACGCCTGCGCAAGCTGTTTCCCTATCTTCGCGTGGAAACCATGGCGCCTGGCAGTCCCGTGCTGCTTTATGTCCATGCCGCGTTGATCGAGCAGGCGTTGTTCAATATCCTTGAGAACGCCGCGCGCTTTTCACCCGCTGGCGAGCCCGTTCGTGTGACTACGAGCTGCGTCGATGGCAGCCTGCTGATCGATGTCGCTGATCGTGGTCCGGGTATTCCAGAGCACGAACGGGCGCAGATCTTTGACATGTTCTATTCGGTGTCACGCGGTGACTGCGCGCCGCAAGGCACTGGCCTCGGCCTTGCGATCTGTCGGGGAATGATCGGTGCTCATGGCGGTAGCGTCGAAGCACTACCTGGTGCGGGCGTCGGGACCACCATTCGCATCAGCCTGCCACTGCCGCCACCGACCGACATCGCAGCATGACCACATCAGCGCCACGCATTCTGGTGATCGACGACGAAGCACAGATTCGCCGCTTTCTCGAAATAGGGCTGCGTGCCGAAGGCTACGAGGTATTGCTGGCCAGCAACGCCGCAGACGGACTGGCACTCGCGGCGACGCAATCGCCGGATCTGCTGGTTCTGGACATTGGATTGCCTGATCGCGACGGTCATGAAGTGCTTGGCGAATTACGCCAATGGAGTCAAGTACCAGTGCTGATGTTGTCGGTGCGAGATGCGGAAACCGAGAAGGTGCGTGCACTCGACCGCGGCGCCAACGATTACATGACCAAGCCGTTCGGTATCCAAGAGCTGATGGCGCGCTTGCGTGCCTTGCTGCGCAACCGTACGGGTGAGCCGGAGTGCTCCCCTCAGTAGGACGATGGACATCTCGCGGTCGATCTGGCACGTCGCGAGGTAAGTCTGGAAGGGGTGCCGCTGGCGCTGACCCGAAAGGAGTACGCCGTGCTGGAAGTGCTGCTACGCCATGCCGGTCTGGTGGTGACCCAGCAACAGCTGCTGCGTGAGATATGGGGGCCGACTCATACCGATGACAAACAGTACCTGCGTATCGTGCTTGGCAAACTCCGCCAGAAGTTGGGTGACGATGCGGCCGCTCCACGCTGGCTGAAGACCGAGCCCGGCGTCGGCTATCGTTTCCTTGTCAATTGAGCTTAGGTGGATATGCATTGTGGTCCATGTCATCGACGGGCAAGAGTACTGGGACTGACGGTCCGTGTTCAGTTTTTTTTGATGAGACGGCCTTCGGTAAGAGAGTCCTGCTTCTTGTCATGGAGAATTAGAGCGATTTACTTCGTGGTGCTTGCTGAACATAGCCAACGGTTGGCGACTTAGCGAATGGCCGCTATGCGAAGACTTGGGAGGGGAATCGACCGGCTGGTAATGGCCGGTTGGAGCCAGTCGACTTTGGTCGACGGGTGACCTCAGTCAGGTGGTCAGCTGGTTGCCAATGCTGGTCAAGTCGTTTGCCGGCCCTAATCAACTGTGTTGGCAACGCGTGGGCAGTTCGTTGGCAATACGCAATCATCGACAACTCGTCCATGTAAGCAAATCTCCAACGCCTGCTGCCGGTCAATCGTCTCCGAGCCTGTTCATCTGGGCCCGCTGCTAGACGTCGTCGAATCTGCCGTTACCGCTGCGCAGATGCACACACTTTGCCGCTTTATCAAGCCATTTTGCGAACCTGGACAAATGCTAACCCATTGATCCAACGTGACATGCACAGACTATGGGGATAGATCGACCTGCATAGTTTGTGTTGCTGAGCCGAAGAAGGCACAAACGATGGGGTGCTTATGGACACAAACTACGGAGTTGTGTCCATCGCGGCTCCCGGCGGCGCCGATCAGGCAGCTTCGCGTGAAGGCAAACCGGTAATTCGCAGGTGCCAAACTGCGCCGGACCAGACTCTCTGGAGGGTTGGCGAGCCGCCGATTACAGCGTGTGGCGTGTGTGTATATCGGCCTCGAACTTGTCGACCGGCATGGGTCGCCCGAACAAATAGCCCTGGAACTGTCGGCAGCCAGCCTCGATCAACAGGTCGCGCTGGATGGTGGTTTCCACGCCTTCGGCGATGACGTCGAGGCCCAGGCTTTGCGCCATGCCGATGATGGTTCGCACGATGGCCCGATCGCTATTGCTGGAATGAATTTCCCTGACGAAGGACTGATCGATCTTGAGCTGTCGGAAGGGCAGCGACTTCAAATACTGCAGCGATGAATAGCCGGTACCAAAATCGTCCAGCGACAACGGCACGCCGATATCGCTCAATGTAGCCATCGTCGCCATGCTGGTCTGGTTGCTCTCCAGCAGCAGACTTTCGGTCAGCTCCAGCTTGAGCAAGCGCGGTGCGATCGCATGCGTCTGGATCGCGTGCTTTACCTGCGCGGGGAAGTCGGGATGGCTGAATTGGCGGGCACTGACGTTCACGGCCACGACCAGGTCACGCATCGCCGGATGTCGCTGCCACTCGGCAATCTGCTGGCAGACTTGCTCCATCGCCCAACGGCCCATCGGTATCATCAACCCGGTTTCTTCGGCCAGCGGAATGAATTCGGCGGGCGAAATCATGCCACGCTGCGGGTGCATCCAGCGCATCAGCGCCTCGGCCCCCATCGGCTGGCCGTACCGGTCGACCTGGATCTGGTAGTGCAGGCACAGCTGATCGGCTTCCATGGCTTTGCGCAACTCAGCTTCCATGGTGCTGCGCGCGTGGATGGCGTGTTGCATCGCCTTGTCGTAGAAGCACAAGGTATTGCGACCGGCATTTTTCGCCTGGTACATCGCGATGTCGCCCTGCTTCAGAATCTCGTCGACCGACTGATCGAGCCCTCTGAACAAGGTCACGCCGATACTGGTGGTGCCGCGATACTCCTGGGTGCCGAAGAAGCACGGCTGGGCCAGTTCGGCCAGTAGCGATGCGCCGATGTTTCTGGCCATTTCAGCGGCCTCCAGATCCTGCTCGCCCAGATCCTCCAGCAACACCAGGAATTCATCGCCACCAAATCGCGCGACGGTGTCGCCCTGGCGTGCCGTCGCGGTCAGCCGGCCGGCAATTTCGCGCAGCAGCAAGTCACCGATGTCATGGCCCTGGCTCTCATTGAGTGCCTTGAAGTTGTCCAGGTCGATGAACAGCAGCGCACTCCATTGGCCAGTGCGAACGCTGGAAGACATGGCGTGTTTCAGCTGGTTGGCCAGCAATTGTCGATTCGGCAGGTCGGTGGTGGAGTCGTAATAGGCGAGGTACTTGATGCGGTCGTCCGAGTCCTTGCGCTCGGTCAGGTCGATCATGAAGCCGAACGACAACTGGCCCTCGCTGATCATCACGCTTTTGGCATAGATCAGCACCGGAAACTGCGAACCGTCCTTGCGCTGGAACTGGGTTTCGTAGGTGTCATCCACCGCCTCGTCAGACGGGCGGCGGCTGAGCCGCGCTGCAACGTCCTCGCGACACTGCGGCGCAATCCAGAGCAGCATCGACTTGTCGCATACCTCGGCGGGGTCGTCGTAACCGAGCATGCGCAGGAACGTCGCATTCACCTTCAGCGTCAGCCCGTTCCGATGGAAGGCCATGCCGACCGGCGATTGTTCGATGACCGTACGAAAGCGCTCTTCGCTGGCCCGCAGCGAATCGGCCAGGCGGCGATCCTCGGTGACGTCCCGGTGCATCAGCACCACTTCGCGGATGTTGCCGCTGCCGTCTTTCAGCGGATACATATAGCCTTGCACCCAGCGCTCGCGCGACGGATCAGCGGGAGGCTGCTGGCCTGACGGCACGTAGACGAATGGCTCGGCCTGACTGACTTCGCCGGCGAACGCCTGCGCGATCAACGTGGTGATGCCACGCTCGGCCAGCTTCTTGTTCTCGAAAATGTTGTATCCGACGAGACTTTTTCCAGACACTTGCCACAGCTCTTCCCATGCCCGGTTGATCATGCGGGTACTGCCGTCTCTGGCCAGCACCTGGACGCTGAAAGGGGCCTGCTCCACCAGCGAACGAAAGCGTGCTTCCGCGCTGCGCAGGCTCATCCGGATATTGCGATCCAGCGCCCAGGCGGTTCCGGCAATGAGCCCCACGAAGCCCAGCGCTCCGGCCGGCACCAGGGCCAGATCCGGGAACAGGCGTGCGAAGACACCCTCGGTCGAGGTGATCGCGTAAATACTCGCGGTGATCAACATGACCCGATCGGCCAGCCGGAAGTGACGGCGATACAGGTCCCAGAAAATCTTGACTTGATAACCCAGCGCCAGAGGAAACAGCACCGCCGTTGCGTAAGCCCACCCGCTCGGCACGCCCGACTCCCTGCTGAGCACCTCGCCCCATGGCAACCACTGCTGTCGCACAACGTCCATATGGGCAAACTGCAGCGTGTACGGCGCCACGAAATTGCGGACAAGCAGCACGCCCAGCAGCACGCCGAACACAACGGCTAACCTGGCAGACCGCACGCCGCTGTAAAGCACCGTGAACCACAGGTACAGGATCTCGAATCCCAGCACGCAGGCGATATTCCAGCGCAGCATGCCGCTCAGCTCGGCAATATCGCTCGACTGAAACAGGCCGGCCAGCGTCAACAGCATGAAGACGGCCATAACGCACGCCAGTGCAAACACCTGTTGTGCCGGCTGGCGGGGCTGTCTCAATGCCGCACTCATGTGCGCCACTGCGGCATAAGCGCAGATGCCGGCAATCACGTAACAGCCTGGGACAGCCAGTGACAGCACGCCTTTCTCCCCAAGACGCAGGCAGCCGTTGGCCACCCTGTGCGAGCAAGCATGCCTTATGAACAGGGCGGGTGTCTTGGGGTCGGTGCCGGCGTACGGTTACAGGCCGTGACAATTAACTCACGCAACAGGTGATTCACCCATGGCGCGCAGCGACCACCGATGCTGGCGCGCCGTGGTATCGCAGCGTGGTGCGGATCAACGGCGAGGCACGCTGCTGCCGGCAACGGTCGCATCACGACGGGTCATGCGTCAGCCGACTCCAGCGGGACGACTCAACTACTTCGTCAACGGCAAGATGAGCGATGGTTGATCAGGACGTGCCTTCAGCTGTGGCACGATCAGCCGCGCAGCAGCGGGGTCAAGCTGGAAATCGCGGCTGCCGCCTTGCTGCAAGTCGGCGCGAGCTTGCGCAAACTGCTGCCGCCAATCGACAGGCGTACGGGCAGCCGCACGGTTCGCCAGCAGCCAGCCCATCGCGCGCAGGCCGGCGGCGTAGTCTTCATTGCGGTTCATGTAGTTTGCAGAATCTGGCTGGGTGATTCGCGCCAGACTCAAGCCGATTCGATTGGACACTTCATCGAAAGCGTCATAACGCACCTGCGGCCGCTGCGCCCCATTGAGCGGGCGATCATCCAGCATGCTGTCAATCACCGCCGGCTGACAGGCCCAACCGTAGACAGGTGCGATAAGCCGCCGCGTGCTGTCGATATCGACCAGTAGATGCATCAGCACTCGCAGCCGCCCACGGGATTGGGCCGGATCAATGATGGCGAAACCGCCTTGAACAAGCTGATATTCCCGCTGCATGGGCGCGCACAAGCTGACATCCGCGCGGGTAACCGGCGCGAATGCCGCCGCGCAATCGGCCGGTATGGGTTGATCCGCCGGCAGCTCAGTCAGCATGCCCGCCAGCAGCGGCTCGATCGAGTCCATCCAGCTATTGGCGACCATCGCACCCACCAGCGAATTGGTATGTGCGTGCAGGTTGCGCACCGTCAATGCGTTGCTGCAGACCTGCGCCAGTGCTTGCGTGTGTTGACCATCGACAAAGTCCAGCGCCGCCGCGGTCAACTGCAGATTTTCGTACGCACCGAAATCCGGGAACGGTATGTCGGGCCTGCTGGTGGTTTCATCCCACAGGATGGCATCGGTGGGGATGGCACGCAGTCGACTCAGCCGCGCGGATTGCCGCGCCAGCAGCTCGCGCAGGGGCTGCAGGTTCGCGCGCACCTTGCTCAGGCAGTCGCGGTCCTGACGACGACACAGCGTTTGCCGATCCGCCGCGGTGAACTCGGGCCGTTTCGGAAAGTGCTGCGCGGCCTCTTTCTGATAGTTCGCTGTCGGCGGCTGGTTCTGTAGCCGCTGCGCCCAGTCCAGCGCGTGCTGACGTTCCTGCGCATACACCGCGTCGATCTGATCGGCAGGGATGTCGTAGTCCAGCAACCATACGGTCGCCCACGCATTGAACGCTGCGACAGGTGGAGCCGCGGGTTTCAGCAGCGAGAGCGCCTGCGCCTGAGCGCTGGTGGGCGGACGCAGCCGGCCCCACGCAAAGCTGGCAATCAACACCAGCAACAGCAGACCCAGGGTCCACGCCAGCACTTTCACGATTCGCATCCTGCTGTTTCCCTGTTCGTCCGTGACTTCCAGTCATCCTAACTCAGCATGAAAACGGGCGCCGCAGCGCCCGTTTTCATCACGACCCCACCGAATCGGTCAGAGCGAGTAGTACATCTGGAATTCCAGCGGATGGGTGCTGGCGCGGTACTTGGTGACTTCCTTCATCTTCACTTCGATGTACGCATCGATGAAGTCATCGGTGAACACGCCACCGGCCTTGAGGAACTCGCGGTCCTTGTCCAGCGCTTCCAGTGCGGCATCAAGGCTGGAGCACACCTGCGGAATGTTCTTCTCTTCTTCCGGCGGCAGGTCGTACAGGTCCTTGTCGGCCGGCGCACCCGGATCGATCTTGTTGATGATGCCATCGAGGCCGGCCATCATCAGGGCGGTGAACACCAGGTAGCCGGAGTTCATCGGATCGGGGAAGCGCACTTCGATGCGGCGACCCTTCGGGCTGGCCACGAACGGGATACGGCAGCTGGCCGAGCGATTGCGCGCCGAATAGGCCAGCATCACCGGTGCTTCAAAACCCGGCACCAGCCGCTTGTAGCTGTTGGTGGTGGAGTTGGCAAAGGCGTTGATCGCGCGGGCGTGCTTGAAGATGCCGCCGATGTACCACAGCGCCATCTGGCTCAGGCCACCGTACAGATCACCGGCAAACAGATTCTCGCCGTTCTTGGCCAGCGACTGATGCACATGCATGCCACTGCCATTGTCGCCAACCAGCGGCTTGGGCATGAAGGTGACGGTCTTGCCGTTCTGGTGCGCCACGTTCTTGATGACGTACTTCATCGTCATCAACTCGTCGGCCTTCTTCACCAGCGTGTTGAACTTCACGCCGATCTCGCACTGGCCTGCGTTCGCCACTTCGTGGTGATGCACTTCGACGGTCTGACCGAGCGACTCGAGCACCTTGCACATGTCGGCGCGCAGGTCGCCCAGCGAATCGACCGGGCTGACCGGGAAATAGCCGCCCTTCACACCCGGACGGTGACCGGTGTTGTTGCCGTCGTACTTGTAGCGCGACGACCATGCCGCTTCTTCCGAACCGATCTCGTAGAACACGCGGCCCGGATCATTCTGGAAACGCACCGAATCGAAAATGAAGAACTCGGGCTCCGGACCAAAGAACGCGGTATCGGCGATGCCGGTGGATTTCAGGAACGCCTCACCGCGCTTGGCAATCGAGCGCGGGTCGCGGCCGTAGGCCTGCATGGTGCTCGGCTCCAGCACGTCGCAATGCAGGATCAGCTGCACATGCGAGCTGAACGGATCGAGATGCGCGGTATCCGGATCGGGCAGCAAGACCATGTCCGACTCGTTGATGCCCTTCCAGCCGGTGATCGACGAACCGTCGAACATCTTGCCGTCTTCAAACGTGGACTCGTCGATCGCGTGCGCCGGGAAGGTCACATGGTGATGTACACCGAGCATGTCCGCAAAGCGGAAGTCGACGAATTCAACGTCGTGTTCCTGGATCAGGTCGAGCACTTTGTTGGCAGACATGGGGCAACCTCGGCGGTGGATGATGGTTTGGTTTGAGCAAAGCCCGTGCCAATCAGCCAAACCCTTGAGGAACAAGGTCTGGCAGGCTTTTCGGACCGAACGGACAAAGCCGATTGCAGCATGGTGGTGCAATGATGGCGACTTGTCGCACCATCATTGCACATTCAAACGAAGGGCTTGCCGGCTGGGTCAGATATCGTAGGCGCTTTCACCGTGCGTGGTGATGTCCAGCCCCTCGCGCTCGGCATCGTGCGGCACGCGCAGGCCGAACGCGGCCTTGACCGTCAGATAAGCCAGCACCGAAACCAGCCCGCTCCAGAACACCGTGATCAGCACGCCGAGCGCCTGCACCCAGAGTTGGTGACTCATCGCGAAATCCGCCGCGCCACTGCCACCGAGTGCCGGCGCGGTGAACACCGCCGTCAACAGCGCACCGACGATGCCGCCGATGCCATGCACGCCAAACACGTCCAGCGAATCATCCGCGCGCAGCAAGCGCTTCAGCCCGGTGACGCCCCACACGCAGCAGAGGCTGGCCAGCACACCGATCACGATGGACCCCATCGGCCCCACCGTGCCGCAGGCCGGCGTGATGCCGACCAGCCCTGCGACCACGCCGGACGCACCACCCACCATCGAAGCATGCCCGCGCAGCAACGCTTCGGCGGCCAGCCACGCCAACATGCCCGCCGCTGCGGCCAGCAAGGTGTTGATGAAGGCCAGCGCCGCGCCGGCATTGGCTTCCAGATTGGAACCGGCGTTGAAGCCGAACCAGCCCACCCACAACAGCGCGGCGCCGACCATGGTGAAGGTAACGTTGTGCGGCTTCATCGACTCGCGACCAAAGCCCAGCCGCGGACCCACCATGTACGCGCCGACAAGTCCCGCCACGCCGGCATTGATGTGCACCACCGTGCCACCGGCAAAATCCAGCGCACCCTTGGCGAACAGATAGCCCGTCGGTCCGTACCAGACCATGTGCGCAATCGGCAGGTAGGCGAAGGTGAACCAGAGCGCCACAAACAGCAGCACCGCGCGGAAGCGCATGCGCTCGGCGAACGAACCCACGATCAGCGCGCCGGTAATGCCGGCGAAGGTCGCCTGGAAGGCGATGAACACGTATTCGGGCAGTGCCACGCCAGCAGTGAACGTGGCTGCCACGGTGTCCTTGCTGACGCCGTGCAGGAACAGCTTGTGGAAGTTGCCGATCAGCACACCGTCACCGCCGAAGACCAGGCTGTAGCCATAGATCACCCACAGCAGCAGCAACAGCGAGAACACCGTCATCACCTGCATCAACACCGACAACACGTTCTTCGAACGCACCAGCCCGCCGTAGAACAAGGCCAGCCCTGGCACGGTCATCAACAGCACCAGCAAGGTGGAGGTGAGCATCCACGCCACATCGCCCTTGTCGACTACCGGCACGACGACCTCGGCGTGCAGCATCGGTGCTACCAAAGTCAGCAACAAGGCAAGGGCCATGCGCATGGTGCGGAACAACGTGAATGTTTGCATGGCAACCTCGCGTGGATGGTTCACAGGGCGTCGGCGTCGAGTTCGCCGGTACGAATGCGGATCACCTGATCCACGTCGGTGATGAAGACCTTGCCGTCGCCGACATTCCCGGTGCGTGCGGCCTGCTGGATTTCCTCCAGCACGGTGTCGATCAACTCGTCCGTCACCACCACCTCGACCTTGAGCTTGGGCAGAAAGTCGACGACGTATTCGGCGCCGCGATACAACTCGGTGTGACCCTTCTGGCGGCCGAAGCCGCGCACTTCGGTCACCGTGATCCCCGACACGCCGACGCGGGCGAGCGCATCGCGAACCTCGTCGAGCTTGTACGGGCGGATGATGCTGGTGATCATTTTCATCGTTGGCTCCGGGTGAAAGGCATTCAGAACGACCGCGCGAGGCTCAGCACCAGCGTGGCGCGACCGAGGTAGTGGCCGTATGCATGGTTGCAAACCGAGCGGCGCGCGCTGGTGTCGTAGTCGCCCAGCGCCGCCGACCAGACCCTGCCGATGCTGCGCGTGACGCCGAGCTTCCCGGCGCTGTACGAGGCACCGGCGACGTTCGCCACTTGCTGGTGACCGACGTGCGCATCGAGCTGCCAGCGCCCGGTGCCAGCGGCTGATTCCATGTCAGGTCGAGATAGCCGCTGTGCTCGCTGTCGGCGTAGCCGAACAGATGGGTGAGCGCATACGAATACTTCAGCGACAGACTTTTCCACGCCAGTGCGGCATAAATCTCGCTGGTGTTCGGCAGGGTAAAGCCCGTTGGATAACTACCCGGATACTGGTAGCGGTACGCGCCCAGGTCATAACTCCTTTCAGTCGCGAAGCTGCCGCGATAGCCGCCGTAAACATCCAGCTCCACCCGGCTGGAAGTCGGCGCCGCAGAAGTCGAGGCATCGGACAGCCAACTGACAGTGCTGCCCCAGCCACCCACATGCCAGCCACGCGCATGGTCGAACTCGATGCCGGCCTGCACAGCCGGTTTGCGATTGGTCTGCGACAGGCCGCGAAACAAGTAGTCGCTGACCGCGCCGGCATTACCGACCCAACCGCTGGTCGGTGTGTCGCCAGCGAGTGCCGGCAGCTTGACTGAAGCCATACAAGTCGGCATGAAAACCCGCGCCGCCATTCCGTATCGCTTCATGAGCTGACCCCCTTGCGGATGTGGCTTGCGGACGATGGACGTCCAGACGTCCATCGGACTTCGTCGGGTCACGCTTTCGCCTGAGCCTCAAGCCACTTCAGCAAGCCGCGTGCCATCGGCCGCCGCCCTTGCCGCAGCCCGATGGGTCCATCGCAAGATCTTTCTCACCAAGTCATTCGCACCAGCCGCACGCGTCGGCCTGACGCCTTTGCACCGTTCCAGTGCACTGCGCGCGCAATATCGACAACATCCGTGGCCACGCCAACCCACCGGCAAAACCCGTAAGCTATGGCGCTTAGTGCCGGCAACCGACCGGCACACTCCATCTACTCAACGGACTTCCCCGTGATCGACCTGCTCCACGTCATCCTGCTCGGCATCATCGAAGGCATCACCGAATTCCTGCCGATCTCCTCGACTGGCCACCTGCTGATCGCCGAGAAGTTCGGACTGGGCACACGCTCGGACCTGTTCAATATCGGTATCCAGGCCGGCGCGATCCTTGCGGTTACGCTGATCTACTGGAAGCGCATCTGGCAGTTGCTGACGCAGTGGCGCGAACCGGGCAATCGCGATTACCTGCTGAAACTGATCGTCGCTTTCGGGATCACCGCCGTGCTCGGCCTGATCGCGGTGAAGTTCGGCTTCAAGCTGCCGGAGAAGGTGACCCCGATCGCCTGGGCGCTGGTGATCGGCGGCTTCTGGATGATTGGCGCCGAGCTGCTGGCCGCACGGCAACCCGATCGCAGCGAAGTGACCTGGCGGGTGGCCATCCTGGTTGGCATCGCGCAGATGATTGCCGGCATCTTCCCCGGCACCTCGCGCTCGGCTGCCACGATTTTTGCGGCGATGTTGTTCGGCACCAGCAACCGCGCCGCCGCTACCGAGTTCGCGTTCCTCGTCGGCATTCCCACGATGTATGCAGCGACCGGCTACGAGCTGTTGAAGGTGGTGAAGGATGGCGGCGCCGTACATGAGGACTGGACCGCGCTGCTGGTCGGCTTCGTGGTCTCCGCGATCGTCGCCTTCATCGCGGTGAAATGGCTGCTCGGCTACATCCGCAGCCACACCTTCACCCCATTCGCGATCTATCGCATTGCGTTCGGCGTCACCCTGCTGTTGCTGGTCCCGGCCGGCACATGATTCGGGCATGACCCAGGTTCGCTTGCTCGATCTGATCGTCGACACGGCTGGCCAGCAGGTCACCCGCGACGATGCCCGGCTTGACGTTGCCGGCCTGAACTTTCACTTGCTGGCCTGCCTGATCGCCCACGGCGACGCGGTGGTGGACATCGACACGCTGATGGCCGATGTCTGGGCACCCGCCGTCGTCAACGAAGAGACCGTCACCCAACGAGTGAAGCTGTTGCGGCAGGCGCTCGGCGACGACAGCCGGCAGCCGCGCTACATCCGCTCCGTGCGCGGCAAGGGTTACCAGTTGTGTCGCGCGCCGGTGCCGATCGCGGCATCCCGAAATGCGCGCGGCAGGTGGTTTGCCGCCGCCGCGGTGGTCGTGATTGCCGGGGTCATTATGTGGATGACGTGGCCGAAAGCGGCCGTGACCCCCGACCTGCGCAGCCCGCTGGTGCGTCGTGCCGCCTATTACGCTGCGATCGGCCAGTCCGAAAACAACGAACGGGCCATCTCGCTTTACCAGCAAGCCTTGCAGGCCAATCCCGATGACGGCGACGCCCTGCTTGGCCTCAGCCGTGCATCCAGCGCACGCGCCTGTCTGTTCAACGGCAGCCGTGCGGATACCGATCAGGGCCACGCGCTGGCGCGGCGCGTGCTTGAACGCGAGCCGAGCAATGCCGCGGCGTGGTCAGCGCTGGCCTATGCGCAGGATTGCTCCGGACGCATTGACGATGCGATCGCCAGTTACGAACGTGCCATTGCACTGAATGCCTCCGACAATGCCAGTCGCGCCTCGGTCGCTTACCTGTACCAGGAGAAAGGGCGCCTGGCCGACGCCTTGCGCATGAACCTGCAACTGTCGGGTGACGCCTCGCGCGTGCGCTTCCGCGATACGCAGATAGCGCGCGAGCTGGAGCTGCTGGGTTTCGTGGCGAACGCGCAAGCACGACTATCGAGGATCTTCCAGCTCGACCCGGACAATGTGTTCGCCAATATCGCGTGGCCGCGCTGCCTGTATCTGCAGGGACGCTACGACGACGCCCAGCTGGCCCTGGAGGCTTCGCTGGCACGGCATACGCCGCATGTGGATCTGTATGTGATGCAAGGCGAACTGGCGCTGCAGCGCCACGATCGCGCCGGCGCCGCAGCGGCATTCCGCTCCGCGAGCAAACTGCGGCCGGAAGCCACCCTGCCGCAAACGCTGGCAGCCATTTACGGTGAACCCGCGGCGCCGCCGGCGTGGATCGAGCAGCGCATCGCGGCGCTGAAGGCCGACATGCAAGCAGGCCAGCCCTGGCCAGGCAGCATGCTGGAAGTCGCCCTGCTTGAACTCGCACGTGGCGACAAGGATGCCGCCGTCGCGGCGATCGCCCGCGCCGTCGATGCCGGCTTTCCCGATCGCGCCTATCTGCAGGTATCGCCGCTGTTCGAAAAGCTGGCCGGTGAGGCGGGCTTCGAACGACAACTGGCTCGCATCAGCGACGAGGTGGCACGACAGCGGCAGCAGGTACTGACGGCCGACTGGAAGCCCGCCGACCTGCCACCGCCCAAGCGCTAGGGCTGGGTAGCCTTGAGGATGTAGTCGCTGATGATTTCGCGCGACTGCGGATGGGCGTAACGCTGGTTGTAGGCTTTGCTGGTTACCACCGCGACCAGTCGCCACTGCGGCACAAATAGCACGTAATTGCCGCCATTGCCGGACATCGACCAGGCCGCCACGTCCTTGCCGTCGACATTGAAATGGAAATGCCACCAGAAATAGCCGTACTCGGCGTCATCGCGGGCCTGGGCGTGCGGACTGGTCATCGCCTTGATGTAGTCGGCCGAGATCACCTGCTTGCCTTCCCAGCGTCCGCCATCGAGCACCAGCTGGCCGATCTTCGCCAGATCGCGGGTGCGATAGCGGGTGCCGCCGCCACCCATGCCGATGCCCTCCGGCGAGTGGTTCCAGGTTACCGAGGTGATGCCCAGCGGCCGTTCCAGCACCTGCGCCGCGAAC
Source organism: Rhodanobacter sp. AS-Z3 (assembly GCF_029224025.1). Taxonomy (NCBI): domain Bacteria; kingdom Pseudomonadati; phylum Pseudomonadota; class Gammaproteobacteria; order Lysobacterales; family Rhodanobacteraceae; genus Rhodanobacter; species Rhodanobacter sp. AS-Z3. Next base: position 561,815 of record NZ_CP119392.1, on the reverse strand, counting down.
GTCGCGAGCGGCATCTTTGCGGCCCGTTCCACGGCCGCCCCGGCGACGAACGCACCGGCGGTGCAATACGAGAAGGCACGCCCGAACGGGCTGTCCGCAGGCTTGGCCATCCACGGTGCGAAGCCCTTGACCGGCAGCGCCAGCGCGAAGTCCAGCCAGCGCTCGGTGACATACATGCGCTCCTCGTTGCCGCTGGAAAAAGGGTTCTCGTCGTCGCACTCCCACAGCGAGCTCATCGTCAGCAGATCTTCGAGCGTGGTTTTCTGCAGCCGCGGATCGGCTGGCTTGTGGTCAGCAAAGAAGTCATAGACCGGCGCCTTCACGCCGCTGATGAGATGGCGGTCGATCGCCGCGCCCACCAGCAACGCTGTGATGCTCTTGCTGGCCGAGCGCACGTCGTTGAGCGTATCAACGGTGCTGCCGTTGAAGTAGTGCTCGTAGACGGTCTTGCCGTCCTGAACCACCAGGATGCTGGTGATGTCCTTGTAGGTTTTATCGGCGATCTTTGGCTCGACCGAGGTCAATCGGGCAAGGTCCGGGGTCGTGTGGGGAGTGGCGTGGACTGCGGTGGTGGCAAGCAAGAGGGTGGCTAATAGACGTTTCATGAGGATTCTCGGCAATACGGTCACTCGACCGCTGGCGCATCAAGCCAGAGCGATGAGTGAAGTGCCGGAATCGCGTATGAAGAATGATGAAGCTGTCGCTTCATGCCTGCTGAATGAGCCCACCACTCATTCTCGCTGGGGTTTCAGGCCGGCTTGCCATCGGCAAGCTGGTCTCGGCGATCGTCGCTTTCACCGCGCTGCCGTGGCTGCGTGGCCATCTTCGCAGGCGCGACTTCAGCCTGGTCTGCGATCTACCCCATCATGTTCGGCGTAGCGCTGCTGTTGCCGGTATCGGTGTCAGCCGGCCGCTACCTGATCCACGGCGCGGCTACCGCGACACGATCACCGCAAACCACTCCCATCCGCGCACCCGTTCGCAGATCAGCTTGGTGCAGGTCAGCATCGGCACGGCCAATAGCGCGCCGGGAATGCCCCATAGCCAGCCCCAGACCAGCAGCCACAACAGAATGGCGATCGGGCTCAGACGCATGCTGGCGCCCTGAATCAACGGGGTGACCAGGTTGCCTTCCACCGCAGTGATACCGGCGAACGTCAGTGCCGGCAGGAACACCTCGAGATTCGCATCGCTCGCATAGAGCATGCACACCACGGCGAGCAAGGTGGTGGTGACGAAGGCGCCGACGTAGGGAATGAAGTTCGCAAACATTGCCACCGAACCCCACAACAGCGGGTCGGGCACTTTGTACAGCCACAACATGCCCGCGGTTATCGCGCCAAGGCTGGCGTTGATCAGCAACGCGGTGAGCAGGTAGCGCGAAATTTCGGTCTGGATGCCGCGCACGATCGTCACGGCGTGTCGCTTGTAGGCGAAGCTGGGGGTGATTTCGACCAGCCGTCGCAACATCGTGTCGCCGTAAATCAGGAAGAAAAACACCAGCAGCATCACGCTCAGCACGGCGGCGAGCACCTTCGGTGCGGTGGACACCACGTCCCAGGCGGTAATTGATACCGGCGTAGCCTGGGGCACCTGGGCGCGGCTGGTGCCACTGACCAGGGTCTGGGTGGCGCGATTGGCTGCTTCCAGCGGTTTGGTCACGCTGCGCAGCTTGGGCACGAAGCTCTTGATCGCGGCGGGTGCACCATGAAACCAGCCGATCGCCGGCTGCGCCAGCAGCCCGACGCCGGTGCCGATGCCGGCGATCAGACCGACCATCAGGACGAACGCGGTAAACCAGCGCGGAATACGCAAGCGGATGCCAAACGCAACGATCGGGTTCAGCGCCAGGCCGATGAATGCCGCCAGCACCAGCGGAATCAGCAAGGCTTTGCCGATGGTGATGGTGTAGAGCAGAGCCAGCAGCAACAGTGCGTTAAACACCATGCGAATGGCGCGCAGATGCCGCCGCAGGCCAATCAGCGGATTGCGCGGACGCATTGCCGCTGCAGCAGGCGCGGCGGTGGATTCGGCGGACTCCGCCGCTGCGGCTGCGTCGATGGCCAAAGCCTGTTCGCCGGATGCGATGGACGTGCCGGCGGCGGGCTCCGGTAAAACTTCCGTCGCGGTCATTGCGCTTCGCCAAACGGACCGGCTGCGTCATCGGCCGGCCCATTCGTCGTGGTTTCCGCGAACTCCGCCAGCAAGCGCGTGCCCTGCGCAACGACCTCGGCGAGCCCACCACCCAGCAACGAACCCAGACCGGGAACGCGCAAGGGATGCACGTTGAGCGTACCCAGCGCCACGCCAGCTCCGGCGGCCACGCCAACGGTAGTCAGCGGATGAGCGCGCCCACGCAGCAACAGGGCGGATGCCGGTTGCGACAGTTCATGGCGGGCGAGCTGCATGCGCAACTGCGCGGCCTTCACCTTGGCAATGCGATCAAACACGTTCATCGGGCTTTCCGTCCTGCGGGTCAGGCTGCACGGCAGGACCTGGATCGGGCCGGTGCAGCGTTTCACGCATCATCGCACCCCATTCACTGCGCGTGGCGGGCAGACTCATCCAGTGCATGCAGCGGCGGAACAAGACAATGGCAGCGACAAGGAACAACAGCTGCAGCACGGCCAGCCCCAGCAATGCCAGGAACCACGAACCCCACCACGCCACCAGCATCACGCCAACCAGCGCGAGCAAGGTCAGTCCCAGACCGACGCCAGCCACGGTAGCGGCCAGCGCGGCCAGCAACATCCACGACACCGCGCTGCGCGCCAGGCCCAACTCGGCGGCAAGCAAGCCGAGTTGCGCACCGAACAGTCGGCGGAAGGCACGACCGAACTGGCCCAGCTCGGCCAGCAGACCGGACGGCGGCGGCGCCGAATCCGGCGCCGCCGCTGCGTGAGTCGATGCGCCCTCACCGTGCATGGGATCGGTTCGCCCCTGGTTACTCACCGACGCAGGATGCGGCCAAGCAACCAGCCGGCGCCCAGCGCGATGGCTACCGACTGCACCGGCTTTTCGCGCACGTAGTCGCGCGCCTGCTCCAGCCATGCATCGGCCCGATCCATGGTCTGGTCATACACTTCGCGGCTGCGTTCACTGACTTCGGCCGCCTTTTCACTGGCTTTGTGTGCTGCACCGGCCGCCTTGTCGGTGGCACGGTGCAACCCTTCCTCGACATGGTCGGCCGCGCGATCCACGGTTTCCTTGGTGCTGGCGACGGCCGCGGAGGTGGCTTGCTTGATGCGCTCTGCGCGATCGTCGATGCGGTCGTTGACCGGCTCGTTGGTGCTGACTTGCTTGTTCATTGCGTGCTCCGGAAAGACTCAGGTATGTCGCGCGTGCGTTTCAACCGGCAGGGTCAACTGGCGCGGCGGAAGAAAGCGATGATCGCCAGAATCAAAAAGATCACGAACAGGATCTTGGCGATACCGGCCGCAGCGCCGGCGATGCCGCCGAAACCAAGCACGGCGGCGATGATGGCGATGACCAGAAAAACCAGGGCGTAGTGAAGCATGGGGGAATCCTCTTGTGGGGGAAGACGTGACCGCGGAGACGCCGCGTGATGCCATTCACCCATATCCCATGCCTTGTGGGCGTGAAGACAAACACCACCAACGTGCACGCGACGCCGACGTTCAGCGCCGCGACAGGTCAACTCACCACGTGCGGATTGAGCGTGTACGTGCCGATCAACTCGGCCTGTTCCAGTACATGACCGGCCATCGCGGCCCGCAGATCAGCCAATGAAAAACCGTGCACCAACGGCAGCGTAGCCACGTCCAGCGCGTACACGGTGAAGTGGTAATGGTGCAGCAAGGCATCGTTCCACGGCGGACACGGGCCGTCGTAACCGAGGTATTCGCCGGCCATTTCCGGATCACCGCTGAACCATCCGGTGTAGTCGTTGACCCCCTGCACACTGCCCGGCGGACCGAACGGCTCGCGCTTGCCGCGCGGGGTGATTTCGTCGCTGCACGCGCCGGCGGAGAGCTCACTGTACTCAGCGCGAATATTCGCCATCAGCCAATGCACGAACTCCACGCGTGGGAGGTCCGCCGGTACGGTGCGACCGGGCTGGTTCACGTCGTCGCCGCGGCTGGGCACGTCGGGATCGATGCAGGTGAGCGCGAACGAACGGGTGGCCGACGGCGCGCTGGTCCACGCCAGCTGCGGGCTGTGGTTATCCGACAAGGCCACCGGAGCGCCGGGTTTGCCGAAGGCGAATTCGGCGGGGATCGGTTGGCCACTGGCAAAACTGTCGCTGCGTAGTTGCATGGGAGTTACCTCGGGAACGGGGAACGTGGAACGGTGATCAGATGGCTTGCTGACGACTACGGCTGGTAGGTGATCCGGTAGACCGCGCCGGCCAGGTCATCGCTGACCAGCACGCTGCCGTCGGGCAGCGGCTGCACATCGGCTGGACGACCCCAGGCCTTTTCGTGCTGCATGAACCCGGTGAGCAGCGGCTGGTAGGACACCAGCTTGCTGCCGTTCACGCGCACCGTCATCACGCGGTAGCCAGACTTCTGCGTGCGGTTCCACGAACCGTGCTCGGCGACCAGAATGGCGCCGTGATAGCTGGCCGGAAACTGCTTGCCGCTGTAGAAACGCATACCCAGCGAGGCCACGTGCGCGCCCAGCTTCAGCACCGGCGGCACGAATGCCTTGCAGGTCTGGCCCTTGCCGAAGTCGGGATCAAGCAGATCGCCTTGATGACAATACGGATAGCCGAAGTGCTGACCCGCCTGAGTGATCGCGTTCAATTCATCGCTGGGAATATCGTCGCCGAGCAGGTCGCGGCCGTTGTCGGTGAACCACAAGTGGCCGGTACCGGGCTGCCAGTCGAAGCCGACCGTGTTGCGAATGCCGTGGGCCACATCTTCCCACCCGCTGCCGTCAGGATTCATGCGGATCAGCTTGCCGTGGTCCGGCGCCGGATCGCAGATATTGCAGGGTGCGCCGATCGGCACATACAACTTGCCGTCCGGTCCGAAGGCGAGAAACTTGCCGCCATGATGGGTTTCGGTCGGCAGCTTGTCGGTGACCAGTTCTGGCGTAGGCGGGGCGTCAAGATGATGTTCGATATCGCGCAGCACCACGATCCGGCTCACCGCCGAGACGTATAGATCGCCCTGATGAAACGCCACGCCCATCGGCAACTGCAGGCCACTGGCGATCACGCGCACCCGGTCAGCCACGCCATCACCGTTGCTGTCGGTCAGTGCGTAAACCTTGCCGGCGTCGGTGGAACCGACGAAGACCGTGCCGTTGGTACCCACCGCCATTTCACGCGCGTTCGGCACCTGGTCGGAAAACAGCGCGACATGAAAGCCTTTCGGCAACACTAATTGGTCGAGCTTCGGCGCCGCCAGTGCGGGCAGCGACGAAACGAGCAGCAACAACGGCAGCAACAGGCGCATGGTGGCGCTCCTTCAGCGCGGGGAGCGGCCAGCGTATACCGGCGGGCGTGAAGCCAGAAGCGCCCGTGGTCTGTAAACTTGTGTTCTTCGAGGGGGACACATGAGCGAATTGCAGGATCTCACCACGCTGGTGCGCGCGGCCACGCCATTGCTGGTGATCGAGACGGTGGACGAGCAGCGCGTGATCGAGTGCTTTCGCCACGTAATCGCCCAGGCGCTGCGTCCGCTGTGGCGCTGGACGCTGACCGACGGCCTGACCCGGCTGGACTTCGCCCAGAGCGAAGGCGACATCGCACCCGACGCCACCGCCACGCTGGACGCAATCCGCGCGCAGAGCGAGCCGGGCATCTACCTGATGTTCGATTTCCACAGCCTGCTGCGCTATGCGATGAGCCTGCGCCAGTTGCGTGAAATCGTGCAACGCCAGCGCTCCTCCGCACATACCATCGTGCTGGTCGGTGCCAAGGTGGAGTTGCCCGAAGAACTGGAAGCACTGGCTTTGCGCGTGCCGCTGTCACTGCCCGATCTGAAGGAACTGGCCGGCATTCTGCGCGCCGAGGCGGTCGCCTGGCAGCGCGAACAGAATCGCAAGGTGGAAGTGGACAACGACGCGGCGCGCACCATCGTGCGCAACCTGCTGGGCCTGTCCGCCCCGGACGCCCGGCGCATCGTGCGCAAGCTGATCTACGCCGACGGCGCACTCGGCGCGAGCGACTTGCCGGTGTTGATGCAGTCCAAGTTCGACTTGCTCAACCGCTCCGGCCTGCTGCATTACGAATACGCCACCGCCAGCTTCGCCGACATCGCCGGCGTCAGTCGGGTGCGCGAATGGGTGCAACGACGGCGCGCGGTGTTTCTCGCCGCGGTGCCCGATCCGGCACTGGACCCGCCGCGAGGCGTGCTGCTGCTCGGCGTGCAGGGCTGCGGCAAGAGTCTCGCGTCGAAAGCGATCGCCGGTGGCTTTGGCGTGCCGCTGGTGCGGCTTGATTTCGGCACGCTGTACAACAAGTACCAGGGCGAAACCGAAAAAAACCTGCGTGAGGCGCTGGCCAGCACCGAGCTGTTGTCGCCCTGCGTGCTGTGGATCGACGAGATCGAGAAAGGCCTGGCCGGCGGTGGCGATGATGGCGGCGTGTCGCGTCGCGTACTTGGCTACTTGCTGACCTGGATGGCCGAACGCAAGTCCAAGGTGTTCGTGGTGGCTACCGCCAACGCGGTGCAGGAATTGCCGGCCGAGCTGCTGCGCAAGGGCCGCTTCGACGAGATTTTCTTCGTCGACCTGCCCGCCGCCACGGTACGCGAGCAGATCTTCGCGATGCATCTGGCCCGGCGCAAACTCGACTCCGCCCAGTTCGACCTGCCCGCGTTGGCCGCCGCCAGCGAGGGCTTTTCCGGGGCGGAAATCGAGCAGACCATCGTCAGTGCGCTGTACGACGCGGCCGGCAGTGGCGCACCACCGGATCAGGCGACGCTGATGAATGCCTTGCAGCAGACCCGGCCACTCTCCGTGCTGATGCGCGAACAGGTCGAAGCACTCAGAACCTGGGCGCAGGGGCGTTGCGTGGCGGCGGACTGACGCCCGCAATCAACCCAGCAAATCGCGCACCGCCTTTTCAAGTTCGATCTTGCCGAACGGCTTGGGCAGGACACGAAGGCCGGGAAACTCGTTCGTCAACGCACTCTGGTCGGAACCGGACAGAATGAGGAACGGAATCTTGCGCGCCAGCAGGTCGAGCAGCACCGGGCGGGAATTCTCACCGCGCAGTTGCATGTCCAGCAACACGGCGTCGATCTCGCCCACTTCCAGCTCGACGCTGGCGTGCTCAAGGGTGAGATTCACCGAAACGTCGTAGCCCATATCACGCACAATGTCTTCGACCAGCATGGCCACGACCGGATCGTCTTCGACGACCAAGACCCGCTTGGCGGTGGTTATTGACACGTTGGCGCTCCCCCTTCCGATGGCGGATTCTGGCAGCAAGCCTGCTGCTTCGCCAGATGGCTCAGGCCACTTGGGTGAGGCGTTCGATACGGCGGGCCAGATCGGCCATGGTGAACGGCTTGTTGAGCAGTTCGATACCGGCTTCAGGGTCAGCGTCGAAGGTCGCGTCGCTGGCATAGCCGGTGATGAACAGCACCTTGAGTGCGGGGCGCAAGGCACGCGCCTGCAAGGCCAGTTCACGGCCATTCAAGCCGGGCAGACCCACGTCGGTAATCAGCAGGTCCAGCGGATGCTCCAGCGCGCGGACCAGCTGCAGACCCGCAGGCCCGTCCGCCGCCTGCAGGCCGTGATGCCCCTGGTCGTGCAGCAGGGTCATCACCAGTTCGCGCACGTGGGCTTCGTCATCCACCACCAACACATGACGCGCCGTGGTTCCTGACAGTGGCGCCGGCTCGACTTGGAGCACCGGTTCGGTGACTGCCGCATGGCAGCGCGGCAGATAGATTCGCACGGTGGTACCGACACCGCGTTCGCTTTCGATCCGCACGAACCCGCCCGACTGCCGCGCAAAACCATAGACCATCGACAAGCCCAGCCCGGTGCCCTGACCGAGCGGCTTGGTGGTGTAGAACGGCTCGAACACGTGGGCAAGAACCTCGGGCGTCATGCCGCTGCCGTTGTCGCTGACTTCAAGACAGACATAGTCGCCGGCAGCCGGATCGTCCTGGGCCAGCGCCGCCGGGGGCACCTCGCTGTTGCCGGTGGCAATGGTCAACAGTCCACCCGCGGGCATCGCGTCCCGAGCGTTGATGACCAGATTCAGCAACGTGTTTTCCAGCTGGTTGTGGTCGCAACGGGTGGGCCAGGACGCGTCCGTTGCGGTGACTTGAAGCTGCAGGTCGGGGCCCAGCGTGCGGTCAATCAACTCACGCATGGACTCCACCAGATCGTTCACGCAGATCACCCGCGGCTCCAGTGGTTGCCGCCGCGAGAATGCAAGCAAGCGGTGAGTCAGCGCGGCCGCGCGCTGTGCCGACTGCATGGCCAGCCCGGCGCAGCGCTCGGCATCTTCGCGGCGGTTCTGCGACAAACGGGTTTGCATCATGTCCAGCCCGCCGATCACGCCGGTCAGCAGGTTGTTGAAGTCGTGCGCAATGCCGCCGGTGAGTTGGCCCACCGCCTCCATCTTCTGTGACTGGCGCAATTCTTCGTTGACCGCTTCCAGTTCGCGGCTGCGCTCGGCAATGCGGAATTCCAGCAACTCGGCGGCGCGCTTCTGGTCCTCGATATCGGTGTTGGTGCCAACCCAGCGTTCAATGCGGCCGTGCTCGCCATGAATCGGCATCGCCCGTGCAATATGCCAGCGGTAGGCACCATCCGCACGGCGCAGGCGAAACTCGACCTGGTAGGGGCTTCCTTCGGCCACCGCCTGGACCCAGCCGGCAGCAGCCTGCGACAAGTCATCGGGGTGCACGATGCTGCCCCAGCGGTCCCCGACCAATTCGTCGTAGCCCATTCCGGCATAGTCGTAGACGCGGTCGTTGAACCAGTCCAGCGAACCATCCACCCGGGCCGTCCAGGCATGATTGGGCATCGCTTGCGCCAAGCCCCGAAATCCGTCCTCGCTGCGGCGCAGGGCTACTTCGTTTTGCTTGCGGGCAGAGATGTCGAGAAACAGCACGACGATGTGCTCACCGTTATCGGCCAGGCGCACGCGCACTTCGTACCAACGGCCATTGGCATGACCCAGGGCAATCTCGAACTGACTCGGCTCACCGCTTTCCACCACTTGCGCACAGGCGCGGATCAGTTCCTCCGGCACCATCGGGAACACTTCGCGAAGGGTGCGTCCAGGCGCTGTGCTGGATGCCAACCCGGCCTGGATCTCGAAGGCGGGATTGACCTCGGACAAACGGAAATCAACGATCGCGTTGTGCGCGTCGCGGATGGCCTGTGCCACAAAAAAGCCTTCCTGCATGTTCTCGAACAGGCCGCGCCAGCGTGCTTCATTGTTGCGCAGGGCAACTTCGGCATGCAGCTGTGCAGTGGTTTCGCTGCAGGCGCAGAACATGCCGTCGACACCACCATGCGGGCCGCGCAGCGGCGAGTAAGAGAAGGTAAAAAACGCCTGCTCCTGAAAGCCATTGCGCTCGATCAGCAACGGCAGGTTCTCGAAAAAAGTGGACTCGCCAGCGTAGGCACGGTCGATCAGCGGGCTGATCTCGTTCCATATTTCCGGCCAGACGTGCTGGAAGGGAGTAGCCAGCGCCGCGGGATGGCGCTTGCCCAGAATCGGTATATAGCCGTCGTTGTACAGGCAGATGCGCTGGTCGCCCCACAACAGGAACATCGGGAACGGCGAGTTCAGCATCAGGCTGACGACGGTGCGCAGCGAGTCGGGCCACCGCTCGACCGCGCCAGGGATGGATTGCGCCCATGGATACGCGCGCATCAGCGCGCCGATTTCGCCGCCACCGTCGAGAAAACCCGTCTTCATTGCATGCCGCTCCGTAGCTGTCCCACCATCGTAACGCGTAACGCGCAGCGTCCCCTTGGGACCATATCCGGTTGACCGCGATCGCGGCAACGGGAATGCTGTGCGGCATGACTTCAACGCCCTCGTCCCCGCCGCGCAGGACGGACAAATGCCACCCCCTGCCCGTCGGGCCCCAGCCGATCGGCGGGCATGCTGGCTGGGTGGTCGTGAAGGCATCGGCATGAAGCCTGCAGACTTGCAGGAGCTGGTCACCGTGCGGATGCCTTACGGCAAGTATCAGGGTCGCCTGATCGCGGACTTGCCTGGCGCCTATCTGGCCTGGTTTGCGCGCGAAGGGTTTCCGCCCGGGCAGCTGGGTCAGTTGCTGGCCTTGATGCTGGAACTCGATCACAACGGCCTGGGCAAACTGCTCGACCCCTTGCGCAAGCGCTGACGATCCAGCGATGCTGCGACGCTGCCACGCGGGCAGCCTGCCACTCCGCGCCGGACTCACTGGCCTGCTGAGAGACAGTCACCTCGCGGCTCCACGTAGCCAGGCGTCCGATGATTTCCACTTCCTATCTCAGCGATGCCGCGGTCGCTCTGGCCAACGATGGCTGGTGCCTGGTATCCGGGTTTCTGGATGACGCGCAGACGAACGCGCTGGCACAGGAATGTGTGGCGATGCACGATGCCCGGCAACTGCTGCCCGCGCGCACGGGCGCCGACCGCACCGCCTCGGTATTGCGTGGCGACAGCACGCACTGGTTTGCGAGCGAGGCGATGAGCGGGCCGCAGCAGATGTTCACCGATCGCATGGACGAACTGCGTCTGGTACTGGGGCGCGAGCTCATGTTGAGCCTGGTGGATTGCGAGTCGCATTATGCGGTGTACCGACCCGGCGCCGGCTACGCGCGGCATCTCGATCGCCTGCGTGGCAGCGACGCGCGGGTCATCTCGGCGGTGTTCTACCTCAACCGAAACTGGCAAGACACCGACGGCGGGGCGCTGCGGCTATTCCTTGCCGACGGCAGCCACCACGACATCTTTCCGCGCGCCGGTACGTTGCTGTTGTTCCTGTCCGGCATGTACGAACATGAGGTGTTGCCGGCCACCCGCGATCGCATGAGCATCGCCAGCTGGATGCGCCAACGTGCCTTCGACGCGGCGGATTGAATCGCAGCCGCGGCTCAGCCGGCCGGTGTTTCCGCATCGGCAATCGCATTGAAGCGGCCGGCAATATAATCGTCGGAAAAGCTGGTCATGCCCCAGTCGCGGATGAAGCCGCAATGGCCACCGTGATCGGCCAGATCCAGCTCGATGTTGGGCGGCAATTCGAGCTTCTCGAAGCTGCTGACCGGGATTACCGGATCATCGCGGGACGTGAGAATGGTGGCGGGAATCTGCATCGCCTGCATGGCGTCGTCGGCCACCGAATAGCCGTCCAGATATTGCTGCAGGGATTTGAAGTCGGTGTGCCGCAAGACCAGCGATTCAGTCAGCCCGCGCAAATGCTGATTCAGCTCGGACATCTCGAAATACTGGTGTTCGGGAAACGCCTGCTGCTTGGTCAGCAACGAATGGCGCCACTTGCGCATGAAATAGGCCTGGTAAAACCAGGGCGCCGTTTCCTCCAGCGCAAACAGGCCTGCGCCCGGATCGATGATCGGACAGACGGCGAGTACATAGCTCAGCGGGATGCCCAGACGCGGCGTCTGCAAGGCGGCGCGCAACGCGAAGTTGCCACCCAGCGAAAATCCGGCCAACGCCATCGGTCGCGTGGGCCAGCGCTCGGCGATATCACCCAGCGCATGCACCACTTCATCGATGCGGCAGGAGTGGAACAACGCCTCGTTGAGACCGTGGCTGTCGCCGTGGTCGCGAAAATTGAGCCGGAAGATGTCCCAGCCATCACGCAGCAGGCGGCTGCCGGTTTGCAGCACATAAGTGGAGTCGACACTGCCTTCCCAGCCATGGAACAACACCGCCAGGCCACGTGCCTGCGCACGACTGCTTTGCGCGGTATAGGCACCGGACAGGCGTACGCCGCGCCCGCCATCGACGACAACGTGCTCGGCGCCCTTCAAGACCGTTTTGGCCGCCTTCGGCAACAACAGCCGGCGCACGCCACTGGACGACAGCATGGTCTGGACATGACCGCTACGCAGCGGCCAGGGCGGGCGGAAATCCTTGCCGTACAACAGACTCATTCCGGGCGGTCTTCCAGAGCAGCGATGATGCGCTCGCGCGACAACTCGGCCATCCGTCGACGCGCCTCGGGGGTGGACGGTACTGGCGCAAGGAAATGGATTTCCGCGTCCATTGGTGCCGCGCCGAGCATGCGCACGATGTTGGCGAAGAAGCTTTCATGCTCGCGGAAGCCGGCGTCCAGCACGCGCCGCCCGTCACGGGCAAAGCGCAGCGCCACCGGTTGCACGGTGACGTCGGCATCCAGCGCGGCCTGGAAAATCCGCGCATGGAACACTTTCAGTACACCGTTGTAGCCAGTGCCACCTTCGGGGAACACGGCCACCGCGTGGCCTGCCCGCAGGCGCTCGACCATCACTTGCATCACCGCCGACAACGAATGGTTGTTGCCGCGACGATGGAAAATGGTGCCGCCACTGCTCGCCAGCCAGCCAATCAATGGCCACCCGGCAATTTCCGCCTTGGCCACAAAGCAGGCGGCACGCTGGCTGTGCAGCATGGTGATGTCGATCCACGAGGTGTGGTTGGCGACGAACAATACCGGGTCATCTTGCGCCTTGCCGAAGCGGCGCGCGCGCAGACCGAAGATGCGCAGCAAGCCCACCGACCACAACCGCGTCATCCGGTGTGCAAACGGCTCGCGACCGCCTGTCATCACCACTTGCTGGGCCCAGCTCAGCAGCAGACCACACAGCAAGATGCCCAGCACGATATGCAACAGCACCAGCGGCACGCGCCACAGATAGCGCAGCGGGCGCAGCAGGTCGCGTTCGGGCACGGAAGTGGTGTCGATGCTCATGAGCTGGTTAGTTTAGCGTTAGTTTGGCGGCGTCGCAGGCTCTTATCGCTCAAGCTGAGCCAGCGGCAGCGACGGTGACCGTTTCACCGTACGCAGCACGAAGCTTGAATTGACATCGCCGACCCCACTGGCGTTCAACAGATGATCAAGCAGGAAGCGCGAAAAATCCTGCAGGTCGGTCACGTGGACATGCAGCAGATAGTCCATGTCCCCGGTCAGCGCATGGCAGGCGACTACTTCCTCCCACGCGTTCACGCGTTCGACAAAGCTCTCGATCGCGCTGCTTTCATGTTTGGTCAGCTGCACCCGCACAAAGGCCTGCAAACCCAGGCCGACCGCCTGCGGGTCAACCTGCGCGGCGTAGCCGGTGATCACCTTGTCGCCCTCCAGCCGTTGCAGTCGGCGCAGGCACGCCGATGGCGACAGGCTGACCCGCTCGGCCAGCTCGGCGTTGGTGATGCGGCCCTCGCTTTGCAAGACGGCCAACATGCGAAGATCAGTGCGGTCCAGCGTCGTCATGAGCAACAAGCCACCGAATATGTGTGAGTCGACGCAAGGATAGTGCACAAAGTGGGATGTTTCGTACAAGAAGACAACTTTCGTGCGGCGGATTCGCCCTAAGCTGTTGGTCTACCCCAGCGCGCCCGGAGTCAGCCCATGGAAAGCACCACGCCACGCAAGGTCGAACACCAACAGACCGACCGCGGCTACATCCCGGTCTACGCCACCGGTGTGGTGGAGCAGCCGTGGGACAGCTACAGCCAGACCGACCATGAAGTCTGGGACACGCTGTTCAAACGCCAGCGCGAACTGCTGCCCGGCCGCGCCTGCCAGGAATTCATGGATGGCGTGGAGCGCTTCGGCCTCGGCGATGGCGGTATTCCCAAGTTCGCCGATCTGAACAAGGTGCTCGGTGCAACCACCGGCTGGGAGCTGGTCGCGGTCGAAGGCCTGTTGCCGGACGAGGTGTTCTTCGACCATCTGGCCAACCGCCGCTTTCCGGTCAGCTGGTGGATCCGCAAGCCCGACCAGCTCGATTACCTCAGCGAGCCCGACCTGTTCCACGACATGTTCGGCCATGTGCCGCTGTTGCTGAATCCGGTGTTCGCCGACTACATGCAGGCCTATGGTCGTGGCGGCATGAAGGCGTTCGCGATCGGCCCCGAAGCACTGACGAACCTCACGCGCCTGTACTGGTACACCGTCGAATTCGGCCTGATCAACACCGGCGACGGCCTGCGCATCTACGGCGCCGGCATCGTCAGCTCCAAGGGCGAGTCGATCTACAGCCTGGATTCGGCTGCACCGAACCGGATCGGCTTCAACCTGGAGCGCGTGATGAGCACGCGCTACCGCATCGACACCTATCAACAGACCTATTTCGTGATCGAAAACTTCGAGCAGCTGTTCGAAGCCACCGGCCCGGATTTCACCCCGCTCTACGCCAAGCTGCACGAACTGCCGGCACACGCGGCAGGCGACGTGCTCGATACCGATCGCGTATTTACCCGCGGCACCCGCGAGGGCTGGGCGACCAACGCGGATACCTGAGCTGCGCTCGGCTGGGCAAGTCAGCGCCGGAGTTCGGAAACCTCGAGTACCTGCGCAATGCGTTTTCCATCCCAGCGATAGACCAGATGTTTGGCCTGCACGCAAGGTGCGACGACATCCGGAAAGAACGCTGCGATGCATTCGCCACCGACATGCCTGGCACTGTCGAAAACGATTCCGTTGCTGCCCTCGGCGCGCAGTTGGCGGGCCAGCGACACGCTGGCGGCATAGCTGTCTGCCGCCTGTTCGGCCGGCCAGCCACCGCGCAGGTCGTGCAGCTTGCTGTCCAGGCTGGTGCGGTAGCAGCGCATTTGCAATTCACATGCGGGCTCGCTGGTCGCCGCCATGAACTTCTCGCGGTGATATACGGTTTCCTCCACCGCCGTGGCGACGCTGTGCGCCGCATAGAACACGCCCCAACTGCCGTCGGAGAAGCGGCTGCCTTCCGCGTTGAGATGAGTGAACGCGGCCATGACCGGCGTTGAACCGGGTCCGCTGATGCGACGCGCCCAGGGTACCTGTTTCAGCGCGTCAATTTCCTCGCGCAGTCGAGGATTGGTCAGCGCCTCGATGGCGAATAGCGCGTCCATGTCGGCCGGATCGGCGATGCGGTCGTAGACACCGATCGGTGGAAAGCGACTGGGCACGATGCGGTAGGCGTGGCTCCAGCGAACGCGCTTCAGTGGCGGCAGATCAGTCGACATGGGTTATCCGGACTCACTGGTTGCCGCGCGCATGCGGAAAATTGAACGTGTGAACGATCGCAGTGGCCGGTCTCGCTCGCCGCGACGGCACCCCTCAACCGCGTTGCGCATCCAGGTACTGACGCACCACATACAGGTCGGACACGTTGCCGGACAACATGCGCTCCAGCGCCGAATGGCCACCGAACAGCGGCGCCGTATTTGGCCGCTGCAACCAGGCATCGGCCTGGACTGGATCGGGGAACAGGATTTGCAGCGACTTCCAGATACCCAGCAGGTAACTGATGCGCTCCAGCGTGTCACGGCCGAGTACGCCGTCCTGCTGGCGTTTCCACTTGTAGTAGGTGGATTCCGGCGGATCACCGAGCAGCTTGCGCTGATCGGCAATGCGTAACTGCCAGTGTTCGGCGAGCCGGAAGAATGCCCGCAACGCGGGACCGGCCAGCATGGTGGCAGGCTCCACGTAACCCGATGAAGCGTCAGCGATGTGCGCCGGACGAGCAGTCATGGCAAAACTCCCTGCACGAAGTATGAGTTCATATTACTTTATGTGTGAAGTTATCGCCATACGCCAACGGCTGACCTCACGGGGTGGAAGCGGCCTTCGACTTCGCGCAATCGCGGCCAAAGTCCGGCTCTGGACCACCATCGGCAATGAAACGGTCGATGCGTTTCTGCAGCACCGGCAATGGCACCGAACCGGTGGACAACACGGTGTCGTGGAAATGCCTGATATCAAACTTCGCCCCGAGCGCCTGCTCCGCCTTGGCCCGCAGTTCGCGAATCTTCAGGTAGCCCAGCTCGTAGGACAGCGCCTGACCCGGCCAGCTGATGTAGCGATCCACTTCATTGGCGATCTCGCGCGCGGACAACGCCGTATTGACGGTGAGGTAGTCGATCGCCTGTTGGCGCGTCCAGCCCAGGTGATGGATACCGGTGTCGACCACCAGCCGGCAAGCACGCCACATCTGGTAGGTGAGATAGCCGAAACGCTGATAAGGCGTCTTGTAGATGCCCATTTCATTGCCAAGATATTCCGAATACAGACCCCAGCCTTCGCCGTACGCGGAGATGTAGCCGTAGCGGCGGAACGCCGGCAGGTCATGTTGTTCGTTGGCCAGTTCCAGCTGCAGCGCATGGCCGGGATACGACTCATGCAGGGTCAGCGCCGGCATGTTGTACAGCGGCCGCGAAGGCAGGTCGTAGGTGTTGACCAGATAGACGTCCGGACCACCGCGACCGGAGGTGTAGTACGGCGCGATATCGGCCGGCACCGGCTCGATGGTGAAGCGCTGTCGCGGCAGGTGGTCGAAGTAGCGGCCGATCTGGCCATCCACTTCCTTGGCCACCCAGGCGCTGCGCATCAGCAATTCGTCCGGCGACTTCGCATAGAACTGCGGATCGGTGCGCAGGAAATGCAGGAAGTCGGCGAAGCTGCCTTTGAAGTCGGTGTCCTTGATGACGGCGAGCATCTGCGCATGGATCTGGGCCACCTGATCGACACCCATCTGGTGGATCTCGTCGGGGCTGAGGTCGAGCGTGGTGTATTCGCGGATCTGCTGCTGATAGAACGCCTTGCCATCGGGCAGCGCCTCGGCCGCCAGGGTCTTGCGCGCATGCGGCAGGTAGTCCTGGCGGAAGAAAGTAAGCAACTTGGCGTAGGCTGGAATCACCTCGTCGCGAATGCGCCGCAACGCCTGGCCCTGCAGAGCCTGCGCCTGATCAGCGGGCAGCGATGCCGGCAAGTGCTTGAACGGCGCATAGAAACTGCTGGCGGTGGGGTCCTTCAACTCGGCCACCGCCGCGATCGATACATCACGCCCATCCAGCACCGCACGGGGAACCGTGAAGCCGCGCTTCAAGCCGGCACGCATGTTGGTAATCTGCTGGTCGAAATACGGCGCAATCTGGTCAAGCCGGTCAAGGTACTGTTCGTAGTCCTGCTTGCTCAGCAAATGATCGCCACGCAACTCATAGCCGATGTCGGACCAGAACGCGGAATCGCTGTTGAACGGCATCTGCCAGTTCTTGAAGCGCTGATCGGCCACGAAGTTGCGGATCTGCGCGTGGTAGACCTCGTAGTTGACCTGGTTGGCCGGCGACAGTTTTGCCACCTCGACGTCGGCAAGCCGCTTCAGCACGTCACGCCAATACATCAGTCGCTGTTGCTGGCTGCCCGCATCGACCTGATCGAGCCGGCCCTTGTTCGGCTGGGATTCGCCCGACGCGCTGACCCCGGCCTGGCCGGTACGCCACGCCCATTCGTCGTTGTAGATTTTCTCAAAACGCGCATCGGCGCTGAGCTGTGCATCAGCCGCGGGCGCGGTGACATCCGCCGCGTGTAACGGCGGTGCGCCACTGGCCAGCGCAAGCATGGCAAGGCACAGCAGCAAGAGAGGCTTGTTCACACGGGTTCCTTGTAGCGGGATAGCAGCAGTGTTCATCACGAAATGTGATTCAGGCGCCTATCCTCGCTGGCCGGCGACCACATGGCAACGTTGCCACTCAGCTGATGGCGAGATCACCGACACCCACAGCGCGCAAATACGCCGCCAGATTGCGCTGCTCCGATTCGACAAAGACCTCGCCGCTCGCGGCGGTGGTCGCAATCCGGTCGGGCCGGAAGTTGCGGAAGTCCTGTCGCATCCGGCACCACGCGCCGAGCGTCCACTTGCCACCCCAGAACGACAGGCACAGTGGCTCGACCTCACGCGTGCTGGCATTGCCGCCTTCGTCACGGTAGTCCATGCGCAGCACCTGATTGCCGATGATCGCCGCGTGCAGTTGATCGAGCAGGGCGGCAAAGTCATCGCGATACTGGTCGCGCCAGACCGGCGCGAAAATCCGCGTGCGGCTGGCGCGCTCGCGCAACTCTGGCGGCAGCACCGCCTCGATCTTCATCAGCGCTGTCTGAGCGCTATCCGCCAGTCGGGTGCCGGCAAACGCGCGTACGAAGCGCGTGCCGACCACCAAAGCCTCCAGTTCGCTGGCGTTGAACATCAGCGGCGGGATATCCGAGCCCTTGCGCAGCACGTAGCCGACGCCGGCCTCACCCTCGATCGGCACACCAGACAACTGCAGGTCGGCGACATCGCGATAAACCGTACGCAACGAAACGCCGAGGGTCTGCGCCAGCGAACGCGCCTGCAGCGCGGTACGTCGACCGCGCAAGGCATGGATGATGAGGAAAAGCCGGTCCGCTCGACGCATCCGCGCATCATCGCCGGGAAGCGCGATGACGACCAGCGTCGAACGTCACGGCACATCGCATCAGGCGCCCTGCGCTGCCACCAGCGCAATATCCAGCGCCGCCGCGCGCTGCATCGCCGGTCGCGCCAGCACGCGGTCGATATACGCACGGATCACCGGCAATTCCGGTACCAGCTTGAACATCGTGGTCCAGTTCAATGCCGTGCCCCACAGCACATCGGCCGCGCTGAAGCGCTCACCGAGCAGGTAGGGTCCGCGTTCCAGCTGGTCGACCAGGGTCTTGAGCATGGTGTCGAAATCACCGTAGGGCGACAGGGCCAGCGAGGACGCCTCGCGTTGCATCGACTTGTCGACCACCGCCGGCTCGAAGCTCGAGCCGTAGAAAACCAGCCAGCGCAGATAGGGCCCACGCAACGGGTCGCCGATCGGCGGCGCCAGACCGGCCTCGGGATACAGGTCAGCGAGATAGATAAAGACCGCCGGCTGTTCGGTGATCAGCGCATCGCCGTGGAGGATCGCCGGCACCTTGCCCATCGGGTTGATCGCCAGGTACTCGGGCTGACGCTGCTGCCCCGCTTTCAGGTCGAGCAGGTGCAACTCGTAATCGGCCGCCAGTTCTTCGAGCAGGGCACGGGTGCCTGCGGAACGGGTTTGCGGCGAATGAAAGAAGCTGACATGCGGTCGGGTCATCACTTGCTCCGGGGCGGGAAGACGATCTGGGTCAGTGCAGCCAGCAAGCTGCGCTGGCGCGTTTGCGGGGTATCGCTGGTATCCGTCGTGGCTGGCGCTGAGGTTGTGAGCAAACGGTATTGCCCGTCCATCAACAGTGCATGCAGGTACAGCGGACGATAAGCCATCAGCGTGCGGTGCAGCAGCTTGTTCATGAAGATTTCCTCATGCAGCCATCGCTTCGCCGACGCACCATGGCGGCAACTGCGCGTGCTTGAACAGGCCAAACCAGTGTTCGCGGTCGCTCGGGCTGTACAGATCGAGCGTCTGGATCACTTCGCGGGCAAACTCCACACTGCCCAGATGACTGGCGCTGATCACGCCGCCGTCGCTGATCGCCAGCACCTCGCTGTCGTAGTGCGGCGCGCCGGTATACGCGGGCACCTGCGCGCTGATCTGGCCGGGCCAGTTGCCGGTGTGACGGCGCTCATCGAGCAAGCCGGCACGTGCCAGCACCAGCACGCCGCTGTCGATACCGGCGATCACGGCGCCGGCCGCATGCAGCCGACGTATCGCCGCCACCGCCGGCGCACCGTCGCCGCGTTGCCATAAATGGCCGCCGGGAACGATCAGCATGGCGGCGCCAGCGGCATCGAGCTGGTCCAGCGTCATATCGGGCTGAACGCGCAGCCCGCCCATCGAGGTGACCGGTGCCGCGGCAAAGCCCACCGTTCGCACCTGCCAGTCGCCGGGCCGACGGATCTCGCACAAGGCCAGCGCCGCCTGCCAATCCGCGAAACCCTCGAATACCAGGAAATAAACCGTGTTGCGCATGTGTTCTTCCTCCACCTTGGAGGTACAGCTTGGCGGTGGCCTGCTGCCAGCGTGCTGTCAGCAGCATGGCAAAAAGATGACAGAACGACCCGCGAACCGCTTCAGGCTGGCACTGTTCAGCCGGAGCCGGGACAATACACGTTCTCTTTGCCGTGGACCCGACATGAAGCCCATCTCGCTGATCCAGTTCCTGATCGAGGAACGTCGCGCCGGACATATCAACGCCGAACTTTCGTTGCTGATCGAAGTGGTCGCGCGCGCTTGCAAGCGCATTGCGGTAGCCACCGGCAAGGGCGCGCTTGGCGGTGTGCTGGGCGAAGCCGGTACCGGCAACATCCAGGGCGAGGCACAGAAGAAGCTGGACGTGATCTCCAACGAGATCCTGCTGGAGGCCAATGCCTGGGGCGGCCATCTCGCCGCCTGCGCGTCGGAGGAGATGGAGCATCCGCAGCAGATTCCGGACGGCTACCCCAAGGGCCAGCATCTGCTGCTGTTCGATCCGCTGGACGGCTCGTCCAACATCGACGTGAACATTTCGGTCGGCACGATCTTCTCGGTGCTGCGTTGCCCCGACGGCGTGACCGAACCCAAGGCGGAGCACTTCCTGCAGCCGGGCACCACCCAGCTTGCCGCCGGTTACGTGGTGTATGGCCCAGCCACCGTGCTGGTATTGACCTTCGGCCACGGTACCCACGAGTTCACGCTGGATCGTGAAGTGGGCAGCTTCGTGCTGAGCCGGCGCGCCATCCGCATTCCGGAACAGGCCAGCGAATTCGCCATCAATATGTCGAATCAGCGCCACTGGCAGGCACCAATGCAGCGCTATATCGGCGAACTGCTGGCCGGCAAGAGCGGCCCGCGCGGCAAGGATTTCAACATGCGCTGGGTGGCCTCGATGGTCGCCGACGTGCACCGCATCGTGACTCGCGGCGGCGTGTTCTATTACCCGCTTGACGCGAAGATCGCCGAACAGGGCGGCAAGCTGCGCATCATGTACGAGGCCAACCCGATGGCCTTCATCATCGAGCAGGCCGGCGGCGTGGCGACCACCGGTCGCCAGCGGATCATGGACGTCCAGCCGACCGGCCTGCATCAGCGCGTGCCGGTGTTCCTCGGCTCCAAGCACGAGGTGGAACTGGCCACGCGCTATCACCTGGAAGCGGACGCCGCGCAGGGCTGATGCCACTGCCTGCCATCCCGATGCCCATACGCATGTCTCTTCGTCGCCTGCTGCCGCTGCTCGCCACACTCGTGTTGAGTGGCTGTTTCCATGTCAGCAACCCTGTGCCCGTCGCGCCGCCGCCAGCGGCACCGGTGAAGCTCAAGATCGGCCTCGCCCTCGGCGGCGGTGCGGCGAAAGGCTTCGCGCACATCGGCGTGATCAAGATGCTGGAAGCCAGCGGCATCCACCCGGATGTGGTGGCTGGCACCAGCGCCGGCAGCGTGGTCGGTGCCTTGTACGCCAGCGGCATGGATGCGTTCGCGTTGCAGCAGACGGCGGTTGGCCTGGACGAGGCGAAGATCCGCGACGTGCGCCTGTTCTCCGGCGGGCTGGTGCAGGGCCAGGCCTTGCAGGATTACGTCAACGCGATGGTGCACAAGCAGCCGATTGAACAATTGAAGATACCGTTCGCCGCGGTATCCACCGAACTCGAAACGGGCAAGCGCACGGTCTTCATGCGGGGCAACACCGGTCGCGCGGTGCGCGCGTCGTCGAGCATTCCCGGTGTGTTCGAGCCGGTGGAAATTCACGGCAAGCACTATGTCGATGGCGGCGTGGTCAGCCCGATTCCGGTGGACGCGGCGCGCCAGCTCGGCGCCGATTTCGTGATCGCCGTGGACATCTCCGCGGCACCGAACGGAACCAACCCGCAAGACATGATGGGCATTGTCGGGCAGTCGATCGACATCATGGGCCGGCAGCTGGCGGCGCAAGAAAGTGCGCGCGCCGACGTGGTGATCCGACCCGACTTGCGCGGCATCGGCGCCACCGATTTCGAGCAGAAGAACCAGGCCATCATGGCGGGCGAGCAGGCCACGCTGGCAGCGATTCCGCTTATCCGCAGCAAACTTGCGGCGCTGGCCGCAGCACGGCAGGCGAACACCGTCACGCCATGATTCGGCGCAGTCGTGACATTGAGCACTTGGCAGCGGAGACAACAGGCTTGTAGCGTGAGGATTTCCCCCGCCGGAAGCCTGCCATGCTGAAACGCATAACCTTGTCCGCCCCCATTCTGGTGCTTGGCCTTGCGCTGGCGCCCAGCGCGCAAGCCGATTCGCCCACAATCGACCCGCGCATCGAACAAGTACTGACTGAACTGGGCAAGGCGCAGTCGATCGAGGCGGTGGCACTGTCGCCGGACGGCAAGCAGCTGGCGTGGGTGATCGAACGCAGCGGCAAGCCGGCGATCGAAGTAGCCGACGCCGACGGCCGTCATGCACATCCGATCGGTGCGATCGGTACACCGGGTAGCTGTGCCGAATCCGGCATCGCCTGGTCGCCCGATTCGCGCCAGCTTGCCTTCATTGCCAACTGCAAGGTCGATCTCACCAGCACCAAGGCCATGCAGAACGCCGTCTATCTCAGCGACGGCAGCAGCACCTCGGCGCCCAAACGGCTGGCCGAACTGTCCGGCTATGTACGTTCCTTGCAGTGGACCGATGACGGCAAGTCACTGGGTTTCCTCTATGTGCCGGGTGCGACCCGACGGGCCAGCGCCACGGCCGCGGCGAAGCCATCGGTTGGCGAAATCGGGGTGACGGGCGTGGAAGTGCAACGCGTGGCCAGTCTCGACGTGGCCAGCGGCGCACTGCGCGAACTCACCCCCGCCAACCTGTATGCCTACGAGTTCGATTGGTCGCCGGATGGTTCGCGGATCGCCTATACCGCGGCGCAGCCGCCGGGCGACAACAACTGGTGGATCGCCAAGCTCTATATGCAGAGTGCGCAGCCCGATGCTGCCGCGAAGGTGCTGGTCGATGCTTCGGACAGCAGCAGCGGTTCCCTGCATGGATTGCAGATCGCGCTGCCGCGCTGGTCACCTGACAGTTCACGGATCGCCTTTATCGGCGGCCTGATGAGCGATCAGGGCGCCACCGGTGGCGACATCTATGCGGTGCCGGCCAACGGTGGTTCGCTGGTCAACCTCACCCCGGATATCCGCGTCACGCCATCGTGGCTGCGCTGGACCGGCACGCAGTCGATGCTGGTCGCACAAGTCAGCAACGGCCAGAGCCAGCTCGCCGACTACGCCGTTTCTGCCACGCGCGCGCAACAGCAGCGCGTGCACTTCACCGTGCCGGCCAGCGTCAGCGACGGCAGTGCGTCGATGGCGATGTCGTTGTCGGCCGACCGCAAGCACATCGCGTTCCTGCAAAGCTCGTACGCCAGTGCTGCCGAGGTGCATGGCGGCGCGCTGGGCAACACGCCGCCACCCGCGGTGACTTCCTTCAACGCCGCGCTGAAGCCGAGCTGGGGCAAGGCCGAATCGGTCGAGTGGAACAACGAAGGCTTCCACGTGCAGGGTTGGCTGTTGTATCCGGCCAACTACGATGCGAAGAAAACCTACCCGATGGTGGTGGTTGTCCACGGCGGTCCGTCGAGTGCGGTGATTCCGCGCTGGCCCGGCGTGGGCTACGGCGCGGCGCCGTTGTCCGCGCTGGGCTATTTCGTGTTCCAGCCCAATCCGCGTGGCAGCTTCGGCCAGGGCGAGAAGTACGTGCAGGCCAACCGCAAGGACTTCGGCTACGGCGACTTGCGCGACGTGCTGGCTGGCGTCGATGCGGTGGAAAAGAAAGTGCCGGTGGACGACAAGCGGCTTGGCCTTACCGGCTGGAGCTACGGCGGCTTCATGAGCATGTTCGCGCCGACCCAGACCCAGCGCTTCAGCGCCGTGGTGGCCGGTGCCGGCATCTCCAACTGGCAGAGTTATTACGGCCAGAACCTGATCGACCAGTGGATGCCGCCGTTCTTCGGCGCCACCGTGTATGACGATCCAGCGGTCTACGCGAAGAGCTCGGCGATCACCTTCATCAAACAGGTGAAGACCCCGATGCTGATCGTGGTCGGTGACCGCGACGCCGAATGTCCGGCACCACAATCGTTCGAGATGTGGCATGCGCTGCGTGCCGAGGGCGTACCGACGTCGCTGGTGGTGTATCCGAACGAAGGCCATCACTTCGTCGATCCGGCACACCAGCGCGATGTGCTGCAACGGGCGCTGGCATGGTTCGGAAAATATCTTCCCGCCGGTCGGTAGTCGCCACACCGGCCGGTAGTACCGCGTTCAAGCTTCGGTCTTGACGCGGTATTGCCGCACCAACCGGCAGGATTCCCCCACGAACAACCGGACTGAACCGGACGGGGGATTTGCACCATGAGTGAGCACGCCAGCCTTTCACGCTACGCGCAGATCGGCGCGTTCCTGCTGCGCTACCGACGGGCCGGCCTGTTCGATGGGCTGGATCTGGATGTGCAGGAAACTACATTGGCCGAGCAGGCCAGTCAGGTTCCGGCCGGCCGGCCGGAGCAATTCGTGGACGATCTCGAAGCGCTCGGCCCCACCTTCATCAAGATCGGCCAGGCACTTTCAACGCGTCCAGACATGATCCCGCCAGCCTACATGTCCGCGCTGGAGCGCATGCAGGACGACGTGGTACCGGTGCCGGTCGAGCAGGTGCGCGCGCTGGTGGAACAGGAACTGGGCGCACGCATCGCCACGCTTTTCAGCAACTTCGATGACGAACCGCTGGCTGCCGGATCGATCGCTCAGGTACACGCCGCGACCCTGCGCGATGGTCGCGCGGTGGTGGTAAAAGTACAGCGACCGGGCATCGCGCAAACGCTGCGCGAAGACCTCGCGATTCTGGACAAGCTCGCTGGTGCCGCGGAGAAGATGACTGAGATGGGCCGGCGCTATGGCTTTGTCGATTGGGTCAGCGAGCTGCGCCACAGCCTTGCCAATGAAATCGATTTCGAGCTGGAAGCGGACAACCTGCGACGCTTCGCCGCCAACCTGAAGTGCTATCCGCGACTATTCGTACCGCAGCCGGTGGAGGATTTCACGACCACCCGTGTGCTCACCATGGATCGCGTGCGCGGGGTCAAGGTCACCCACATACCGTCGCTGCGGCGCATCGAGCAACCGATGGGCGCCGAGGCGGCCGAGCTGATGCGTGCTTACCTGGACCAGGTGTTCGTACACGGTCTGGTTCACGCCGACCCTCATCCGGGCAACGTGCTGCTGATGGATGACCAGCGACTGGCCTTGTTTGACCTGGGCATGGTCGCGCGGCTAACCCCGCGAACCCGTCGCCATCTGCTCAAACTTCTGTTGGGCGCAATCGGCGGCAACGCGGATCAGGTCGGTGAGATTAGTGAGTCGATGGGCACCCAACTCGAGGATTTCCAGCACGGCACCTACCGTCGGCAACTCGACCAACTGGTCTCCAGCTATGTGGGGTTCCAGGGTGCCAAGCGAGGCTTCTCCGAAGGACGCCTGGTGCTGGAGTTGGCTCGGGTCGGTGCGGCCTGCGGTCTGCGTCCGCCGCCGGAACTGAGCGTTCTAGGGAAAACCCTGCTTAATCTGGAAGCCGTCACCAACGCGCTGGATCCGCAACTCGACGTTCGCAGCCTGGTCGAAGAACATTTGCAACAGGTGTTACGGCAACAGGCGCTGGACTCGATGTCGCCGGCGAACCTGGCCAGCGAATGGCTGGACATGCAGGAACTGGCGCGACACACGCCGCAGCACATGGCGGCGATTCTGCGCACCCTGGCCGAGAATCGTCTGCGCGTGCGCATCGAGGGACTGGAAGAGTCGCGCATGATGGAAAGCATGCAGAAAATTGCCAACCGTGTGGCCACCGGCATCATCATCGCCGCGCTGGTGGTGGGTGCCGCGCTGGTCAAAGGCAGTGACGATGGCGGCCGGTGGCTCGGCCTGCCCTACCTGTCGGTGATCTTTCTAGCGGTAGCGGCGGTGCTGGGAGTAAACCTCATGATCAGCGCGCTGCGGCGCGATCGCAAGGTGGAACGAGCAGCCGATCGCGAAACCGACTGATCAGCGTCATCAGGAAAACCCAAGGGGATATTCCGACCCCATGGGTTTATCCATGCACTCGAGTTGATCGTTACACGCGATTACTCGGGCGGATCTTTGCGACGGGTTTTGGTTACTGCGCCGAGGATACCGGCACCAAGCAACACCACCGCTCCGGCAACAATCCATTGGTTCGGTACATGCATCATCACAGCGACGTAGACCAGCCCGCCGATAATGATGATCATGCCAATCAGGTATATCGCGAATGAGGACATGGAAGGCTCCTGTGCAAAGTCGACGCGCCGTTACGGCGCGTCGACGGGAGTGCACATTTCAACCGATCAGTACTCATCGGCCCGTGAAGGCTGGCGTCAGGGACGCCAGCCATGGCTTAGCGGTAGTAGCCGCGCAGCTGGTCGGCGAAGCTCGGATCGGCGAAGTTCGGCCAATGGTCCTTGTCAAAGCCCGGGGCATCCTTCAGGCGATCCTTGCTGACGTTGAGTATCAGGCACTTGTTTTCGCCATCAACGGCCAGTGATTCCCACGGCACGGCAAACAGCTTGTCGCCCATGCCAAGAACGCCACCGAACGACAACACGGCGTAGGCCACCTTGCCGGTCGAGGTGTCGATCATGATGTCCTTCAGATCGCCCAGCGAGTCGCCCTGCGGGTTCTTGATGGCATCGCCGGACAGCGTGGACGAAGAAAGAAAGCGGGGTGCAGTAGTCATGGAATCTCCTTGGGGGAAACGCACGGCAAGTTTCGGCTGCCGTGCTGTTGGGGTGCAGACACCTTGCCGCGTGCGGAGTGAACTTGGAGTGCGCGCAGCAACCCCAATGATCCACGCGGAGTTAACGAAGTCCGCGGTGGAAACGATCGGCCCACCTCAGAACAACTCGTCCGGTGACGAAGCTTGGCGCGGTGGTACCAAACGCAAGGTCTCCGATTGCAACTGACGAACGTGCGCCAAAACTTGCTTGCTGCAGGCCAGTTCAAGGCGACAGCGCTACCGGTCGGCAAACACGCAAGGCCCAGGCGGGCGACTGACGAGGCCGCTGTCCTCGTCACCGTCGCCATGCATCTGTTGGGTCAACACATCACGTGTTGGGCACGCTGTGGCGAAGGGGTTCGGAACGGGCTTCGGGGTTCGACGCCGCGCCGCGTCCCTTGTGCAGCCACATAGCGACGCTTGCAACGGAGGGATCGGCGAAAGGCGAGATGCCCATCTGCAGCGCATCGGGCCTCCGGATCTCGGACCTGTCGACACCACGCCACAACGTGATCGGCTGCGCGCCATGCAGGCATCCGCAGCGCTATCATCTGCTCGTCCGGTCGCCATCTGGCGACGCTCATCCCACTCGCCGGAGCCTGCCCATGCGCTGGTTGCTGCTCGCCTCCACCGTGTTCGCTTTCGTGCTGTGTTTCACCCGCCACAGTGCCGGTGCGTGGGGTTTCTGGATGTTGGTCGGCCTGCTTGGCGTGTTCGCCTGCGTGCTGGCTTTCGTGCAGGCGCGCATCGACGGCAACGCACGCGAAGACACACTGTCGGAATACGATCTCAAACGTCTGCGCGAGGGCAAGCCGCCGCTCAAGCACGGCCAGTCGTAAGCAGCCAGCCGGGTCGCTCAGGCGCTGGCTTCTGCCGCCATGGCCTCGCGCATCAGATATTTCTGCACCTTGCCAGTCACCGTCATCGGGAATGCCTCAACAAAGCGTACGTAGTGCGGCACCTTGTAATAGGCCAGATGGTGGCGGCAATAATTCTGGATCTCCGCCACGCTCGCCTCGCTGCCTTCGCGCAGTTGTATCCATGCGCACACCTGCTCGCCGAGTTTCGGGTCGGGCACGCCGAACACCTGCACGTCCTGGATTTTTGGATGGCTGTAGAGGAATTCCTCGATTTCGCGGGGATACACGTTCTCGCCGCCACGAATGATCATGTCTTTGAGCCGACCGACGATGCTGCAATAGCCATCCTCATCGATCACGGCCAGGTCGCCGGTATGCATCCAGCCCGCTTCGTCGATAACCTCGTCGGTGCGCACCGGGTCTTCCCAATAACCCAGCATCACCGAATAGCCACGCGTGCACAGCTCGCCGGGGACGCCGCGCGGCACCACGCAGCCGGCTTCGTCGACCAGCTTCACTTCGAGGTGCGGCTGAATGCGGCCGACGCTGTCGACACGCCGCTCCAGCGGATCGTCGGGCACCGTCTGGAAGCTCACCGGGCTGGTCTCGGTCATGCCGTAGGCAATGGTGACCTGGTCCATGTGCATCTCGTGGACGACCCGACGCATGACCTCGCTGGGGCATGGCGAACCGGCCATGATGCCGGTGCGCAGCGAGCTCAGATCGAACTCGGCGAAGCGCGGATGTTCCAATTCGGCAATGAACATGGTCGGCACGCCATGCAGGCCAGTACATTTTTCCTCGGCCACGCATTCCAGCGTAGTCAACGGATCGAAACCCTCGCCCGGTATCACCATGCAGGCACCATGCGTGACACAGGCCAGGTTGCCCAGCACCATGCCGAAGCAGTGGTAGAACGGCACCGGTATGCAGAGGCGATCGGAGTCGGTGAGGCGCATCGCCTCGCCGATGAACCAGCCGTTGTTGACGATGTTGTGGTGGGTCAGCGTGGCGCCCTTGGGCGCACCGGTGGTGCCGGAGGTGAACTGGATATTCACGGCATCATCGAAATTCAGGGTGGTCTCCAGCGCGTGCAGGCGAGCCAGCGCCGCCGCATCGCTCAGTGCCGCCAGCTGACTCCAGTTGCGCGTACCGGGCTCGGCCTGCGCATCCAGCAGGATCACTTCACGCAAAGTGGGCAACCGTGCTGCCTGCAACTCGCCTGGTGAACAGGCGGCCATTTCCGGTGCCAACTCGGTGAGCATCGCCAGGTACTGCGAGGTCTTGAAGCGACGCGGCAACACCAGCGCACGGCAGCCAACCTTGTTCAAGGCGTATTCCAGCTCGTGCGCGCGATAAGCCGGGTTGATGTTGACCAGGATCAGCCCGGCCTTGGGCGCGGCAAACTGCAGCACGACCCACTCGGCTCGATTCGGCGCCCAGATGCCGATGCGATCGCCGCGCTCCAGCCCCAGCACCAGCAGGCCGGCGGCGACCCGTTCCACTTCGGCGTGAAATTGCCGGTAGTTCAGCCGCACACCCTGCGCGCGTACCACCAGCGCCTGATGCTCGGGATAGCGCGCCGTCACCCGATTCAACAAACTGCCGATGGTGTCGCCCAGCAGGGGCTGCGTACTGACACCGTGCACGTAGCTTGGCTTGGCGGTCGCCATGGGCATTCCTGTCGTCCGTGCCGCTTGAGGGTCGCTGCCAGCATAGCCGAGCGCGCCGGCGTCACAATCCCTGCACAGAGTTTCGTTGAGGCTTGCTTGGCTTGGCGCGAATCATCGCGTCATCTTTCCGCTGTTCCGACCCTGCCAGGAGTTCGTGATGACTGCTACCGGCCTGCTCATTTTTCTATTGATAGGCGCGATCGCCGGCTGGCTGGCCGGGCTGATCGTTCGCGGATTTGGTTTTGGCCTGCTCGGCAATATCGTTGTCGGCATCATCGGCGCGTTTCTCGCCGGCTGGCTGTTGCCGGTGCTCGGGGTCGGCTTCAACCTGGGTAGTCCGATCGTCACCAGCATCGTCTACGCGATGATTGGTGCCGTGGTGCTGCTGGTGCTGATCGGCTTGATCAGACGCGCCTGACGCTTACGCGTTGCCAGACAAAAACGCAGCGGCTCACGCCGCTGCGTTTTTTTGTGTCCTGTCGACACGCACGGATCACGTACGCAAACCCATGCCTTTACGTACCGCGTGGCGCGCCCACCGGCAGCACCGTGCGCTGCCGTGATTCGTTGATCACTTCGGCAGCCGACAGGTAGAACGCCAGCACCGCGGTGAGCAAGCCGGCGTAGCCACCGGCGACACGCAGTGCCGCCATGCCGGTCCATTCACCCGCCGCCAAAAGGAAGAAGGTGATCCACAACACCAGGAATACCCACTGCAATGCGCGCGGGGAACGCCACGTAGCCAGCCACATGTAGAACGTGAACACGCCCCACAAGCACAGATACCAGCCAACAAAGGCGGGCGGTACCTTGTCGTGCAGGAACAGTACAAACAACGCAAACGACCACCAGAAGGCGCCGTAGCTCAGGAAAGCCGTGCTGCCAAACGTGTTGCCGCGCGGCAATTCCATCACGCCGGCAATCATCTGCACGGTTCCGCCGTAGGCCATGGCGACGGCCAGCACCATATTCATGGCGTCACCGCTGAACCAGCCGGCGTTGATCATGCTGAGTAACCACGTAGTCAGGGCAAACCCCGCCAGCCCCAGCGGTGCCGGATTGGCAAATTTCGGCTGTGTTTCGACGTTGCTCATGGGCAAATCTCCCGTGGTGAATGATTCCGACCGGATGTATGGCGACGTGCTGGATCAGAAGTGGTAAAGCGCGCTGATGCTTAGCTGACTACCGGTGGTACTTTTGCGATCAATCCCGTTGCTGGTCGAGTCGAGTGTGTCGCGCAGCCACTCGATGCCCAGTTCGTAGGAACCCGCGGCGTATTGCAGGCTCAACGCGGTCTGGCTATTGCGCAGCAGACCGGTCGCGCCGTTGCCGAGCCAGTCGACCACGTCGTTCTTGTCCGGCTTGTTCCAGGCGTGGAGGACATACAAGCTCCAGTTCGGCGTGAAGCGGTAACCTGCCTGTGCGTAGCCGCCGGTTTCCTGGATGTCGCCGAATTGCGACATGGCACCAAAGATCTGCCCGAGGCCCTTGCCCGTATAGGCCACGCCTTTGAAGGTCCACGGTCCGGGCTTCCACTGCGCACCGACTTCGTAACCCGCGCTGGTGACTGCGGACTTCACCGGCGTGGCTGCACTGCCGCCTACGCCGCGCAAATCAACCTGGCTGTAATGCGCGGAGAAATATGCCAGCCAGTTCTTGTCCTGCACATGCAGGCGTGCCTCAAGCTGCGGGCGGACGCCCGCGCTGCCGGCAGTCAGGTAGTTGAGGTTGTTGCCCGGGCCGCTCCAGCTGCCTTCGAACACGCCCACGTCCAGTCGCCACTGCGCGCCAGTGCTGCCGTGATTGAGGTCCTGCATGACCACCAGTCCAGGGAAGCGCCAGCCGATCACGCCCGAGCCGTAGCCCAGCGGAAAAGCGATATGCGCCAGCGAGGTGGCCGAGTTGTCGATCGGAAACATCAGGTCCCACTGCTCGCCGATGCGCACCGTGGTGCCGCTCTCGGCGTTGGTCAGTTCCATATAGGCCTGGCGCAGACGCGGCGTCGGCTGTTGCTGGCTATAGGCGCCGGTGCCGTTGAAGCCGCCAAAGAAGTCCATCTCGATACGGCCGCCGCCGGTCCAGTTGCCGGCAAACTGCGCCCCTTTGAAATCGAGCCAGAAGCGGGTGTTGCGCACGTCGACGCCACTGAGTGAGCCCTTGGAGCCGGGTGTTGGATACGACGCATTCTGGCCGTTGCCGTAGGAGAAGCTTTTGTCCTGACTGAAGGCGCTGGCGCTGATGAAACCGTGCAAGGCCACGGATACGCCGGGTGCGCTGCTGAATATCGGCGTCACCGGTGCGGGAGTGGCGACGACCTGCGGCAACGGAGCGGGCGCCGGCTTCTGCGCCTGCACCATCGCCTTGAGCTCGTTCAATTGCTGCTCAAGTTGCGCCACGCGCTGCTCGAGCTGCTGCTCCCGCGTATCACTTTGCGCATGGCCGGTGAGTGGAAGCATCAGCGCGCAGGCAATGCTCAGGGCAAGCGCGGTACCGCGGTTGGTGTGTCGCGTTTTCATGCGTGCGTCTCCCCGCGTCGATGACAGGTCGAGCATGCGCATGCTGCAATGCGCGCGGCTATTCGCCATTGGTCGAGATTCGACCAAAGTCGAACATGGCTGACGCCGCTACCGTTCTCTTGATCGGGCTACACTCAAAATTCGCGCTTGATCAGGCGCTGACGCCTGTCGCGAGAATTCCGTCGCCCGCCGCGACAACATTTGCAGGAGCCCGTCATGTCCAAGCTCTACCCGGTCGATCCTTCGTTTGCCGCCGCCGCACGCTTGCGCCACGACGACTACACCCGCCTGTATGCCGAGTCGGTCAGCGATCAGGAAGGTTTCTGGGCACGCATCGGCCAGCGCCTGGACTGGATCAAGCCACCGACGAAGATCAAGGACGTCTCGTTCGATCCGAAAGACCTGCACATCCGCTGGTACGAAGATGGCGAACTCAACGTCAGTGCGAATTGCCTCGACCGTCATCTGGCCACGCGCGGCGACAAGGTGGCGATCATTTTCGAAGGCGACGACCCCAGGGACTCGCGCCGGATCACTTACCGCGAGCTGCATGGCGAAGTATGCAAATTCGCCAATACGCTGAAGCACCTTGGCGTGGTCAAAGGCGATCGCATTGCGATTTACCTACCGATGATTCCCGAGGCCGCCGTGGCGATGCTGGCCTGTGCCCGGCTCGGCGCCATCCATTCGGTGGTGTTCGGCGGCTTCTCGCCGGATTCACTGGCCGGGCGCATTGCCGACTCGCAGGCCAAGGTGGTGATCACCGCCGATGAAGGTCTGCGCGCGGGCAAGCACATCCCGCTGAAGGTCAACGTGGACGCCGCGCTGGAGCGCCCGGGTACCAACAGCGTGGAGACGGTGATCGTGGTTCGCCATACCGGCGGTGCAGTGAACATGCAGTCGCCGCGTGATCGGTATTACCACACGCTGATGGAAGGCCAATCCACCGATTGTGCACCGACTCCCGTCGAAGCGGAGCACCCGCTGTTCGTGTTGTATACCTCCGGCTCCACCGGCAAGCCGAAGGGCGTGCAGCACAGCACCGGCGGTTACCTGGTCTTCGTCAGCTATACCCATGAGCAAGTGTTCGACCTGCGCGAGGACGATGTCTACTGGTGCACCGCCGACGTGGGCTGGGTCACCGGCCACAGCTACGTGGTGTACGGCCCGCTGTGCAATGGCGGAACCACGGTGATGTTCGAGGGTGTACCGAACTACCCGGACTTCAGCCGTTTCTGGAACGTGATCGACAAGCACAAGGTAACGATCTTCTACACCGCACCTACCGCCATCCGTGCGCTGATGCGCGAGGGCGAGGAGCCGGTGAAGAAGACCTCGCGTGCGTCGTTGCGCCTGCTCGGTTCGGTCGGCGAGCCGATCAATCCCGAAGCATGGGAGTGGTACAACCGCGTGGTCGGCGAGAACCGCTGCCCGATCGTCGACACCTGGTGGCAGACCGAAACCGGCGGCATCCTGATCTCGCCGCTGCCCGGCTCGATAGCGACCAAGCCTGGTTCCGCCACGCTGCCGTTCTTCGGCATCAAGCCCGCCATCGTCAACGCCGACGGTGAAGTAAAGGACGGCGTCGCCGAAGGCAACCTGTTGATCACCGACTCCTGGCCCGGTCAGGTACGCACCATCTACGGTGACCACCAGCGTTTCATCGAAACCTATTTCAGCGCCTATCCGGGCAACTACTTCACCGGCGACGGCGCGCGTCGCGACGAGGACGGCTACTACTGGATCACCGGTCGCGTCGACGACGTGATCAACGTCTCCGGCCATCGACTCGGCACGGCCGAAGTGGAAAGCGCGCTGGTCTCGCATCCGAAAGTGGCCGAGGCTGCGGTGGTCGGTTGCCCGCACGACATCAAGGGTCAGGGCATCTACGCCTATGTCACCCTGGTGGCGGGGGAGACCGGCAACGACGAGTTGCGCAAGGAACTGATCGCCTGGGTACGCAAGGAAATCGGACCGATCGCCACGCCCGACTACCTGCAGTGGGCACCCGGCCTGCCGAAGACCCGCTCGGGGAAAATCATGCGTCGCATCCTGCGCAAGATCGGCGAGAACCTGCCCGACCAGCTCGGCGACATCACCACGTTGGCTGATCCATCCGTGGTGAAGAGCCTGGTGGACGACCGGTTGATCAAATGAAAAACAGGGGAATGGGGAATGGGGAACGGGGAACGGGGAACCGGGGCAAACAGCGCTGCCACAACCGGCGCGGCACGCATCGCTTTTGTTACACGTTCCCCGTTCCCCACTCTCCGCGCCGGATCGCCATGCCCGACATCCTGATCGCCGATGACCACCCACTGTTCCGCGACGCGCTGACACGCGCCGTGCTGACAGCGGTGCCGCAGGCACGCGTGCACGGTGCGGACAGCGTGCATGCACTGCTCGCCTTGATCGAACAATTCCCCGAGGCCGAACTGCTGCTGCTCGATCTGCACATGCCCGGCGCCCGGGGCTATTCGGCGCTGGTCCATATTCGCGGACACTATCCGGGCCTGCCGATCATGGTGGTGTCCGGCCATGAGGAAGCCCAGGTGGCTCGGCGGGCACTGGCACATGGCGCTTCAGCGTATGTGCCCAAATCCACCGCAGGCGAGGACATCGTGGCGGCGATCCACAGCGTGCTCGACGGTGATGTCTGGCTGCCGCAAACGCTACTCGGCGGCTCCGATGCGCTGAAGCCGGACGAAGCCGCCGCTGCCGCCCGGATCGCCACGCTCACCCAACAACAATTTCGCGTGATGACGATGATCGCCGAGGGCCTGCTGAACAAGCAGATCGCGTGGGAACTGAGCGTTTCCGAGGCGACCATCAAGGCACACATGACTGCGATCATGCGCAAGCTCGGAGTCAACAACCGCACCCAGGTCGCGCTTGCGGCCAGCCAGCTGGCCGTGGATCAGGAAGCCATACCAGTGCTGCCGTCGACCGAGAACTGACCTGCCCGACACGGCCCAACGGCCCGCCGTTGCAGCACACGAAGCCGAACTTCCATCCATCTGCAGCAATTCAACGACCATACCAATTGGCCGTCCATCCCTATAGACGTCCAATTGCGCAAATATCCCTTGCGCTTTTGTTGCATCGCACTATAGTCGATAGCAAACCATGCTCGTGGAGGGGTGTCAATGGATCAGCCGCAGGCTCAGGGTCTTTACGACCCACGCAACGAACATGACGCCTGTGGCGTGGGCTTTGTCGCCCACATCAAGGGTCGGAAAAGCCATGCGATCATCGAGCAGGGTCTGCTGATTTTGCGCAACCTTGATCATCGCGGCGCGGTCGGCGCCGATGCGTTGATGGGCGATGGCGCCGGCATCCTGATCCAGATTCCCGACCAGTTCTACCGCGAGGAAATGGCCGCGCAGGACATCGTGTTGCCGTCGCCGGGGGAATACGGCGTCGGCATGGTGTTCCTGCCGCGCGAGCAGGCATCGCGGCTGGCGTGTCAGCAGGAACTCGAACGCGCGGTGAAGGCCGAAGGCCAACTGGTGCTGGGCTGGCGCGATGTGCGCGTCGACGCCAACATGCCGATGTCGCCCACCGTGCGTGGTCGCGAGCCGGTGATCCGGCAGATCTTCATCGGGCGCGGCGCCGACGTGATGGTGCCGGACGCGCTGGAGCGCAAGCTGTACGTAATCCGCAAGACCTCCAGTCATGCAATCCGCGCGCTCGGCCTGAAGTACGGCAAGGAATATTTCGTGCCGTCGATGTCCACGCGCACCGTGGTCTACAAGGGCCTGCTGCTGGCCGGCCAGGTCGGTCAGTACTACCTCGACCTCGCCGACCCGCGCACCGTGTCGGCGCTGGCGATGGTGCATCAGCGCTTCTCCACCAACACCTTCCCGGCCTGGGAACTGGCCCACCCTTACCGGATGATCGCGCACAACGGCGAGATCAACACGGTCAAGGGCAACGTCAACTGGATCAATGCGCGTACCGGTGCGATCTCCTCGCCGGTACTCGGTGATGACCTCGGCAAGTTGTGGCCGCTGATCTATCCCGGCCAGTCCGACACCGCCTCGTTCGACAACTGTCTCGAACTGCTGACGATGGCCGGCTACTCGCTGTCGCACGCGATGATGATGATGATTCCCGAGGCGTGGGAACGTCATACCTTGATGGACGACAACCATCGCGCGTTCTACGAATACCACGCGGCGATGATGGAGCCGTGGGACGGTCCTGCCGCGATTACCTTCACCGATGGACGGCAGGTCGGCGCCACGCTCGACCGCAACGGCCTGCGCCCCGCGCGTTTCATTATCACCGATGACGATCTGGTGATACTCGCGTCCGAGGCAGGCGTGCTGCCGGTGGCCGAATCACGCATCGTCAAGAAGTGGCGACTGCAGCCGGGCAAGATGTTGCTGATCGACATGGAAGCGGGCCGCATCATCGACGACAAGGAGTTGAAGGACCAGCTCGCCAACGCCAAGCCGTACAAGCAGTGGATTGAACACATCCGGATCAAGCTGGACGCGCTGCCGGAGCCGCGCGCCGAAGCGCGTCTCGGTGATGATCTGCTCGATCGCCAGCAGGCGTTCGGTTACACCCAGGAAGACCTGAAATTCCAGCTGCTGCCGATGGCACTCGACGGCCAGGAGGCCATCGGTGCGATGGGCAACGACTCGCCACTGGCGGTGCTGTCCGATCGCGACAAGCCGCTGTACAACTATTTCCGCCAGTTGTTTGCGCAGGTCACCAACCCGTCGATTGATCCGATCCGCGAGCAACTGGTGATGTCGCTGGTGTCTTTCATCGGACCCAAGCCGAACCTGCTCGACATCAACAACATCAACCCGCCGCTGCGACTGGAAGTGCAGCAGCCGATCCTGGATTTCGCCGAGATGGCGAAGATCCGCAAGATCGGTCGCTACTCCAAAGGCAAGTTCCGCAGCTTC
The DNA here is from genome assembly GCF_029224025.1 of Rhodanobacter sp. AS-Z3. Classification (NCBI taxonomy): domain Bacteria; kingdom Pseudomonadati; phylum Pseudomonadota; class Gammaproteobacteria; order Lysobacterales; family Rhodanobacteraceae; genus Rhodanobacter; species Rhodanobacter sp. AS-Z3. Next base: position 525,215 of record NZ_CP119392.1, on the reverse strand, counting down.
GAGCTGGACATCACCTACCCCGCCGCGTGGGGCAAGCAAGGCATCGAGGCACGGCTGGCCTCGCTGTGCGCGCAAGCGGTGGACGCGATCCGTCAGGGTCACAACATTCTGATCGTTTCCGATCGCCATGCGGATCGTGAGCGCGTGGCGATTCCCGCACTGCTCGCCACTTCAGCCGTCCATCTGCATCTGGTCAACCGCGGCCTGCGCACCAGCACCGGCCTGGTGGTGGAAACCGGCTCGGCGCGCGAAGTACATCACTTTGCCCTGCTGGCCGGTTACGGCGCCGAGGCGATCCATCCGTATCTGGCGATGGAAGTGCTGGCACAGCAGTTTGCCGCCAGCCCGGGCGGCATCAGTGCCGACAAGGCGATCCACAACTACATCAAGGCGATCGACAAAGGCTTGCAGAAAGTGATGTCCAAGATGGGCATCTCCACCTACATGTCCTACACCGGTGCACAGATCTTCGAGGCGGTAGGCCTCAGCCGCGAACTGGTGGATGGCTACTTCACCGGCACCACCTCGAATATCGAGGGCATCGGGCTGTTCGAAGTGGCCGAGGAAGCCTTGCGTCAACATCAGGCGGCCTACAGCGATGACCCGGTGCTGGCCGATGCGCTCGACGTGGGCGGGGAATACGCATGGCGCACGCGTGGTGAGGAACACATGTGGACGCCGGACACGATCGCCAAGCTGCAGCATGCGACGCGCGCCAACAACAGCGGCACGTACAAGGAATACGCGCAGTTGATCAACGACCAGACCCGCCGTCACATGACGCTGCGTGGCCTGTTCGAGTTCCGCCTCGACGCGTCCGCTGCCATTCCAATCGAGGAAGTCGAGCCGGCCAAGGAGATCGTCAAGCGCTTTGCCACCGGCGCGATGTCGCTCGGTTCGATCTCCACCGAAGCGCATGCCACGTTGGCGGTGGCGATGAACCGCATTGGCGGCAAATCGAACACCGGCGAGGGCGGTGAGGACGAAGCACGCTATCGCAACGAACTGCGCGGTATCGCGATCAAGCCCGGCGACACCCTGGCCAGCGTGATCGGTGCGGAGAACATCGAGAGCGACATTCCGCTGGAAGCCGGCGACTCGTTGCGTTCGCGCATCAAGCAGGTGGCGTCCGGCCGCTTTGGTGTGACGGCGGCCTATCTGGTCTCGGCCGATCAAATCCAGATCAAGGTTTCGCAAGGCGCCAAGCCGGGTGAAGGCGGCCAGCTGCCGGGTCACAAGGTGTCCGAGTACATCGCCCGGCTTCGCTTTTCGGTGCCCGGTGTGGGGCTGATTTCGCCACCGCCGCATCACGACATCTATTCGATCGAGGATCTGGCCCAGCTCATCCACGACCTGAAGAACTGCAATCCGCAGGCTTCGATCTCGGTGAAGCTGGTATCCGAAATCGGTGTGGGCACGGTTGCCGCAGGCGTGGCCAAATCCAAGGCTGACCACGTGGTGATCGCCGGCCATGACGGCGGCACCGGCGCTTCACCTTGGTCGTCGATCAAACACGCCGGCACGCCGTGGGAACTCGGCCTGGCCGAGACGCAACAGACCTTGGTGCTGAACCGTCTGCGCGGACGCATCCGCGTGCAGGCAGACGGCCAGATGAAGACCGGCCGCGACGTGGTGATTGGCGCGCTGCTCGGTGCCGACGAATTCGGCTTCGCTACCGCGCCACTGGTGGTGGAGGGCTGCATCATGATGCGCAAGTGCCACCTCAACACCTGTCCCGTTGGCGTTGCCACGCAGGACCCGGTGCTGCGCAAGAAGTTTGCCGGCAAGCCCGAACACGTGGTGAATTTCTTCTTCTTCGTCGCCGAGGAAGCACGCCAGATCATGGCGCAGCTGGGTATCCGCAAGTTCGATGATCTGGTCGGCCGCGCCGACCTGCTCGACATGCGCCAGGGCGTCGCGCACTGGAAGGCCCGCGGGCTGGATTTCTCACGCGTGTTCCATCGCCCTGACGTGCCCGCCGAGGTTGCCCGACGCCATGTGGAGTCACAGGATCACGGCCTGCAAAAAGGCGGCAAAGCGCTCGATCATGTACTGATCGACAAGGCCCGCGCCGCGCTGGAGCAGGGCGAGAAGACCAGCTTCATGCTCAACGTGCGCAATGTGAACCGCACCGTCGGCACCATGTTGTCGGGCGAGGTGGCGCGACGTTACGGCCATGCAGGCCTGCCCGACGACACCATCCACATACTGCTCGACGGCGTGGCCGGACAGAGCTTCGGCGCGTTCCTGGCGCGCGGCATCACGCTGGACCTGGTCGGCGAAGGCAACGATTACGTCGGCAAAGGGCTGTCTGGCGGTCGCATCATCGTGCGCTCGCCGAATGACTTCCACGGCTTCGGTCCGGAACACATCATCGCGGGCAACACCGTGCTGTACGGCGCGACGGAAGGCGAGGCGCACTTCAACGGCGTAGCCGGCGAGCGCTTCGCCGTGCGCAACTCGGGTGCCAGCGCCGTCGTCGAAGGTGTCGGCGATCACGGTTGTGAATACATGACAGGCGGCACCGTCGTGGTGCTGGGCGAAACCGGCCGCAACTTCGCCGCCGGCATGTCCGGCGGCGTGGCCTATGTTTACGACCCGCACGGCAGCTTCGAGCGCAAATGCAACCTCGACATGGTGGCGCTGGAACCGGTGCTGTCCACGATGGAACAGCAGGTACGCGTTCCGCCGCAGCAATGGCATGCGATCACACGTGGCGGCGCGCCTGCCACCGACGAGGCGATCCTGCGTCAGCTGATCGAAGCGCACTTCCGCTACACCGGCAGCTTCCGCGCCAAGGACATCCTGCACGACTGGCAGAGTGCGCGCGCGCGCTTCGTGAAAGTGATGCCGCATGAATATCGGCGTGCATTGAGCGAAGCGGGCCGCGACAGCGTGCCGGCATCCACCGAGAAGGCGACGGCCTGAGGCCAGGAGAAAACAGATGGGCAAGATCACCGGCTTTCTCGACTATCCACGCCTCAGCGAAACCAGCGAGGCGCCAACCCAGCGCAAGAAGCACTACCGCGAATTCACTCGTCAGCTCAGCGATGCCGACGCGGTGACGCAGGCGGCGCGTTGCATGGATTGCGGCATTCCGTTTTGCCACAACGGCTGTCCGGTCAACAACATCATTCCGGACTTCAACGAACTGGTGTACCAGCAGGACTGGAAGCGTGCGCTCGATGTGTTGCAGTCGACCAACAACTTCCCCGAGTTCACCGGACGCATTTGTCCCGCGCCCTGCGAATCGGCGTGCACGCTGAACATCAACAGCGATGCGGTGGGCATCAAGTCGATCGAGCACAAGATCATCGACAAGGGCTGGGAAGAAGGCTGGGTCACGCCGCAGCCGCCCGCGCAGGCGACCGGCAAGACGGTGGCGATCGTGGGCTCCGGGCCGGCCGGTCTGGCTGCCGCGCAGCAACTGGCGCGCGCAGGACATGCGGTAACCGTGTTCGAAAAGAATGACCGCATCGGGGGACTGTTGCGCTACGGCATCCCGGATTTCAAGCTGGACAAGATGCTGATCGATCGCCGCGTCGAACAATTGCGTGGCGAGGGCGTGCAGTTTCGCACCAGTGTGTTTGTGGGCGATGCGAACGCCGCTTCGGCGTATGGCAAGGTCGAGACGATCACGCCGGAGCAGTTGCAGCAGGACTTCGACGCGGTGGTAATCGCCGGCGGTGCTGAAGCGCCGCGCGATCTGCCGGTACCGGGACGCGAACTGAAAGGCGTCCATTTCGCCATGGACTTCCTGCCACAGCAAAACAAGGTAGTGGCCGGTGATCGACTCGACCGGCAGCTCCTCGCCACCGCTAAGAACGTGGTGGTGATTGGCGGCGGCGATACCGGCTCCGATTGTGTGGGCACCTCCAATCGCCACGGCGCGGCGTCGGTAACCCAGTTCGAATTGCTGCCGCAGCCGCCGGCACAGGAGAACAAGCCGATGGTGTGGCCGTACTGGCCGATTCGCCTGCGCACGTCCAGCTCACACGAAGAAGGTTGCCAGCGCGATTGGTCGGTGGCCACCAAAAGTTTCAATGACGACGGCGACGGGAACGTGCGCAGTCTTACCTGCGTGCGGCTGGAATGGACTGGCGGCAAGATGACCGAAGTCGCCGATAGCGAGTTCGAGATTCCCGCCACGCTGGTGCTGCTGGCGATGGGCTTCGTTTCCCCTCTACAGCACGTGCTTGATGCGTTTGGTGTGGACAAGGACGCACGTGGCAACGCCAAGGCCGACACAGCGGATTACCGCACCAGCGTCGACAAGGTGTTTGCCGCCGGTGACATGCGCCGCGGACAATCGCTGGTGGTGTGGGCTATCCGCGAGGGCCGGCAATGCGCACGTGCGGTGGACGAATATCTGATGGGCGACTCCCGCCTGCCACGCTGAACGGGTCGGCTGGCACTAATCGGGTTGGCTTTGCTGGCCGCGCAGCGGCGCCGCCAGCAAGGCACGCAGGGCCGCTGGCTTCACCGGCTTTTGCAGTACCGGGTAGCCGAGCGCACGCGCGCGTTGCTTCAGTTCGCTGCTGCCATCGGCGGTAATGATCGCAACCGGTGGCAGCTCGCCGAGCTCCTCGCGCAGCTGCTGCAGCGCCTGCAATCCATCAACATCATCGGCCAGATGGTAGTCGACAAGGATCAGATCGATCGCACCTCGCGCCAATTCCACTCGAGCCTGTGCCACGTCCAACACCGTACGGCAGTCGACGCCCCAGCGTCCAAGCAGCGCGCGCATGCCTTCGAGAATCGATGCATCGTTGTCCAGGCACAACACGGTGAGCGGTAACGGTGAGTCGGGACCGTTGCGTGCCGGCCTGCCGTCGCGTGCCGGTACCGCTTCGTTGCGCAATACGGTGACCGCAAAGCAGCTGCCGTGATGCACGCGCGATTGCAGATCGAGACGATGACCGAGAATGCCGGCCAGCCGGTCGCAGATCGACAAGCCCAGCCCGAGGCCTTTCTCACCCCACGGCGAGGGCTGCTCCAACCGCTGGAACTCATCGAAGATACACGCTCGCTGCTCGGCGGCAATGCCAGGGCCCGAATCCCACACTTCAATGCGCACCTCGTCACCGACCCGGCGCGCGCCCAGCAGCACGCCGCCGTGGTGGGTATAGCGCAGTGCGTTTGATAGAAAGTTCTGCAGAATCCGCCGCAACAATTGCGGGTCACTGCGCACCGCCAGCCGCGTCGGAACCACTCGCAGGCGCAGACCCCGTTGTTCCGCCACCACGCCGAATTGCGCGGTCAGCGAGTCGAACAACTCAGCCAGCGCAAAGCCCACTACCTCGGGGCGATAGCTGCCAGTGTCCAGGCGCGAGGTATCAAGCAACGCATCGATCAGATCTTCGGCGGCGCGGAAGGACGCATCAATGCGCTCGGCCAACTGGCCAGCGTCGGCGTCCAACCCGGGATGCTGGCGCAACGCCGAGGTGAACAAACGTGCGGCATTCAACGGCTGCAGCAAGTCATGGCTGGCAGCAGCGACGAAGCGTGTCTTGGAGATATTTGCTGCCTCCGCCGCGCGCCGCGCCTGCGCGGTGGCAACCAAGGCCTCGGATAGTTCGGCAGTGCGCTGCTCCACCCGGAGTTCGAGCGTTTCATTGGCTTCGCGCAACGCCAGTTCGGCGTTCTTGTAGGCAGTCACGTCAGTATACGTGGTGACGTAGCCTCCACCCGGCAGTGCGCGGCCGCGCATCTCGATCACCGTGCCGTCCGGACGGATGCGCTGGAATAGATGCGATGATCCGGCGCGCATGTGCTCGATACGCCTGACCACATGGCCGTCCACTTCGCCCGGGCCACATTCACCCAGTTCGGCATTCCGGCGGATCAGCTCGGCGACTGGCACGCCGACATGCACCAGGCCCTCCGGGTAGTCGAACAGTTCCAGATAGCGCCGATTCCACGCGACCAGATGCATGTTCGCATCGACCACGCTGATGCCTTGTGAGACGTTCTCCAGCGTGGTCGACAACAAGTCGCGATTGAAGCGCAACTCCTGCGAGGCTTCGTCCAGCAACGCCATCGACTCGGCAAGGTCCAGCCCACGACCTGACAACGCGCTGATCAGGATGCGACGTGCGTTGGCCGCACCCACCGCTGCGGCCAGCAGACGTTCGGTGTACTGGATCAGGGCGCGATCGGCAGCAGCCGTCGGCGACAGCAACTTGCCGTTGCGATGCGCATATTCCTCGAACGCTCGCGTGCTGCTGCGTTCGCCGACGATGCGCTCCGCAATCGTGCGCAAGTCAGCCACCACCACGCGACCGCGCCAGTCGCCGGCGCCGCCGCGGCTGGAAGGATCAGGCTCGATGAACATTGCCGCGTGCAGGCGTTCTTCGAGGCTTGGCCGGTAACGCAGCGAGAAGAAAACCAGGCAAGCCACGTTGATCAACAGCGACCAGAACGCACCGTGCATCACCGGTTCCCAACCGCCGAGATGGAACAGTGCCTGCGGGCGCAACCAGTCCCAGCCGAACGGCCCGTACTGCAGCCAGCCATCCGAGTGGATCAGCGCCGGCAGCAACAAGGTGTAGAACCATACCGTGGCACCCGCCGCGAGGCCGATCATCACACCGCGCCGACTGGCGCCGCGCCAATAGATGGCCGCGATCAGTGCCGGCGCAAATTGCGCCACCGCGGCGAACGCAAGCAGACCGGTGGCAGCCAGGTTTTCGGCGTTGGCGGCGACCCGATAGTACGCATAGGCCATGACGGCCAGCAGGATGATCGCCACCCGGCGCACGCCAAGCACCAGCTGCGAAAGATCGCTGCGCTGTTCCAGTCGGAAGCGACGGATGCGCAACAGGGCAGGCATCACCAGATCGTTGCTGATCATCGTGGACAGCGCCACGGCCGCGACGATGACCATGCCGGTCGCTGCCGAGAAGCCACCGAGAAAAGCGAGCAAAGCGATGGTTCGATCGCCATACGCCATCGGCAACGTCAGTACCCACGCATCGGCTGCGCCATCTCTCACCAATGGCATATGCGCGCCTGCGGCCACAATCGGCAGCACCGCGATGCTGACAATGACCAGATACAACGGCACCATCCAGCGCGCGCGCGAAAGATCGCCCGCGTCCTCGCACTCCACCATGCCGATCTGGAATTGGCGCGGAAGGCAGAACATCGCAAGAAAAGCCAACAACGTATGACCAATAAATCCGGGCGAGAGACCATGGCTCAACTGGGTCACCGGCAGCTGCGCGGTAACGGCGAGACCCGGACCGCGCCATAGCGCATAACCTGCGAGCGCGACAAATACGAATAGCTTGATCAGCGACTCCAGCGCAATCGCCAGCATCAAGCCATGGTGATGTTCGGTGGCGTCGATACTGCGCGTGCCAAACAGAATCGCAAACAGCGCCAGCAAGGCCGCGCACCACATCGCGCTATCGATGCCACCGGCCTTCACCGCACCCATTGCCGTGCCACCAAGCACGCCATAGGACATCGCCACGGCCTTGAACTGCAGGGCGATATACGGCACCACCGCAATGACCGCGATCACCGCCACCAGGGCAGCGAGTCCATGGGATTTGCCGAAGCGCGCACCGATGAAGTCGGCGATTGAAGTGATGTTGCGCTGCCTGACTACACGCACCAACCGGCGCAGCAGCCCGAAGCCGAAGACGAACAACAGAATCGGACCCAGATAGATGGGCAGGTAGGCCAGGCCGTCGCGCGCCGCCGTGCCCACCGCGCCATAGAGCGTCCACGATGAGCAGTACACCGCCAGCGCGAGGCTGTAGACGATCGGACGCAGGCGCGGCTGGCGCGGATACAACGGCCGACGGTCGCCGGCGTAGGCCACGACAAACAACAGGCCGACGTACAGCAACGAGACCAGCAGCAACAGCCAACCCTGGATCAAGCCCTGTTCTCCCCGGCAGGCCTGCATCGCCCGCGTATCCCGACGGTTGCGTGCTTGTATGCCAACGACGCGGCCGGCACCATGCACGGATGATTGCCACATCCGAACTTGCGCTTGCCAACGTAGCAGACACCCTGCGTGATGACGAGATTCACGTGTGGTTGCTTGAGTACCAGCCATCGCTCGGACGCTTGCCGCTGTGCTCGGTTCTGGCCAGCTATCTCGGCAGTTCGGAAGAGAGGGTGGAACTGACCAACGGCGAGCACGGTCGACCAGCGCTTGCCGCGAACCACGACCAGTCGCTCGGCTTCAACTGGTCACACAGCGGCAACCAGGCACTGATCGCTGTCGCTCGACGGCTCTCGCCTGGCATCGATCTTGAACGAGTACGGCCGCGACCGCGCGCACTGGCGCTGGCACAGCGGTTCTTCAGTCCGCACGAGGCAGCATCGCTGGCCGCACTGACGGAGTCCGAACAGACCATGGCTTTTCTTGAGTTATGGACGGCCAAGGAGGCGGTGGTGAAAGCGTTGGGCCGAGGTATTGCGTTCGGACTGGATCGCTTCTCGGTGACCCGCGGTGAGGCCGGTCAGCTGGAACTCGACTATCTTCTGGATGACGACGCCAGCGCCTGGCAACTGCAGCAGCTTGCGCTGGGACCCGAGCTGGTTGCCGCGCTGGCCTGGCGTGGCGGGCCGAGGCGCATCCGCGTGGGTAGGCTTTTCAGCCAGGGCTGATTGGCGCACTGTCCCTGTTGAGTTGCAGGTATCCTCTGACCGGCATGTAATGCCTCTTTTGTCTTCCGCAACTTTCGGCTCACCATGACCCTGCTCAGCGTCAACCTCAACAAGATCGCCGTACTGCGCAATTCGCGCGGTGGTGACGAACCTGACATCTGTCGTGCTGCACAAACCTGCATCGAAGCTGGCGCGGGCGGCATTACCGTTCACCCGCGTCCTGACCAGCGACATGTTCGTCCACACGATGTGCGTGCTTTGGCGTCGATGCTGCGTGGTCGAGTGGAATTCAACATCGAGGGTAACCCGTTCGCAGCGGCACGCGGCGACTATCCAGGACTGATCGAACTGGCTCGTGGGGTACGTCCGACTCAGGTAACTCTCGTACCGGATGGTGACGGACAGATCACGTCGGATCATGGCTTCGATTTGCGTCAGGACATCGAACGGCTGCGGCCCTTGGTGGCAGAATTATGCGAGTTGGGTTGCCGCGTCAGCTTGTTCGTCGATGCCGGCTGCAAGGACTTTGAGTTGGCTACAGCCATCGGTGTGCAGCGCATCGAGATCTATACCGGGCCTTATGCAGAAGCTTTTGCCAATGCAGAACCCGCGGCAGAGTTGGCTGCCTGCGTGGACACTGCTCGTCGGGCGCAGCAGGCGGGATTGGCGGTAAATGCCGGTCATGATTTGAGTCAGGCGAATCTTGGCACTTTTCGTGCGGTGATTCCCGGACTGGCGGAGGTATCGATCGGACACGCTTTGATCGGTGAAGCACTATACGAAGGCTTGTCGACTACCGTGCGCAACTATCTGCAGATCCTGCGCTGAGCGTTGCGAGGTTGGCAACACTTCGCAAACGAAAACCCCCGCGCAAGGCGGGGGTTTTCGTTTGCGTCATGGCTGCCGAGGCGTTATCAGGTCAGAAGTTCTCGGTAAAACCGATCTTGACCAAGTTGTAGCTTTTTGCGTCAGCCAGCACCACGGCAACGTGCTGGTAAGCCACGCCATCCGCCGCGGCGATCTGGATTTCCGGCTGATTGGTCTGCTGGGCGATAACGGCCAGCTGAGCCTTGAGCCCCAGTTCGTCTACCGGAGTGTCGTTCCAGTACAACGCGCCGGATTGGTCGATCTTCAGATGGATCGGATCCAGCGGGTTCGTGGGCGGAGTCTGGTTCGGATTTGGCTGCGGCAGGTCGACCTGGATCTTGTGCGCCAGCACGGGGGCCGTGATCATGAAAATGATCAGCAGAACCAGCATCACGTCGACCAGCGGCGTGACGTTGATTTCCGACATCGGACCACTGGTATTGGTAGTGAAAGACATCTCAGATCACCCCTTCGGCGCGTCGGTAGTCATGAAGCCGACATGGACCATGCCCGAATCCTTCGCATCACCGATGATTTTCTTCACGATCTTGAACTCCGTGCCCTTGTCCACGCGGAGCTGCAGTTCCGGCTGTGGCGACTTCTGAGCGTTCACCGCCAGTTGCGCCCGCAGCTCGGCCTCGGTGACCTGATGGTCATTGAAGTACATGCTGCCATCCTGCTTGACCGCCAGATCCAGCGGTGCAACCACCATCTCTGGATCTTTGGTTTTCGGATTGGCTGTGGGCAGGTCAATCGTGATCGAGTGGGACATCAAGGGTGCCGTGATCATGAAGATGATCAGCAGTACCAACATCACGTCAACCAGCGGCGTGACATTGATTTCCGACATCGGGCCGCCGGAATTGCCTCCTACGCTCATCGACATGAGTCAATCCCTCACTTCGAGCTTTCGACGCGCGAACCGGTTGCGAAGAAGTCGTGCAGGTCGTGCGCGAATTCGTCGAAACGGGCGTAAGTCAGGCGGTTCGAGCGACTGAAGAAGTTGTACGCAAACAGTGCCGGGATAGCCGCGAACAGACCAAACGCGGTCATGATCAGAGCTTCACCGACCGGACCGGCCACCGCGTTCATCGAGGCATTGCCCGAAGCAGCGATGCGGATCAGTGCGTGGTAAATACCCCACACCGTACCGAGCAGACCGACGAACGGTGCGGCAGAGCCGACCGTGGCGAGCAGGGTCATGCCGCCTTCCAGACGCAGGCTCTCGCGAGCCACAGCCTGACGCAGGGCGCGATCGATAAATTCCGAACGGCTCAGCGATTCGGCCAGACGACCGGTGGTACCGGCAGCCGCGGTGGCCTGCTGGTGGTGGGCAACCGCGGAAGCAGCGTCCAGTGCGATCTTCGAGAACGGCTCGCTGCGCGGCTGCGCTTCGAGTTCGCGGATTGCGTCCTGGGTGGAACCGTTACCCCAGAAACCGTCGATAACCTTGTCGGCGCGGGACCGCACGGTCGCGTTGCGAATGCCGTTGGCGATGATGAAGTACCAAGACAGGAACGACATCGCGACGAGGGTCACGAAGACCACCCAACCGAGCCAGTCGAAGTTCTGAATCAGGTTGTCAAAGCCCATCTGTTTCATGGCTTCGGCGTTGGTATTGCCACCCATGGCCTGTGCGGCATCGGTCGTTGCAGGAGTCTGTAGGAACATAACGCTACCCTAGGGAAGTCAAGCGTGAACTGTAACTGTAAACCGGGGTGAACCGGTTACAGCTGATTGAGATTGAAGTTGACAGGAACGCGAGCGTACCCCTCAACTCTTTGTCCATTTCGAATCGTTGGATTGAAGCGCCAACGACGTGCTGCATCCATCGCCGCACGGTCAAGTTCATGGTAACCGCTGGACTTGTCGACCTTGATGTCCTTTGGCGAACCATCCACGCCCACCAGGATCATCAGGATCACCGTACCCTCATGCCGCTGACGAACTGCCTGCGGTGGATATTTCGGCTGCAGACGACTGTTGTAGCTGAGGTCCGAGCTTGCCGTGATATCCGCTGGCGGTGCCGGTGGTGCTGGCGGTGCTGGCGGTGCTGCCGGGGTCGCATTTGCCGAGACTTCTTCCACCGGTGGTGGTGGCGTCGGTGGTGGCGGCGTCGGTGGCGGCTTGATCTGCTGAATGATCTTCGGCGGTGGCTGCTTCGGCGGCTCCGGCGGCGGCGGCGGCGGTGGCGGTGGCGGCGGCGGCGGCTCGATGAAGTTCACCTGGACGATGCGTTCTTTTTCCTTGTGATTTTGATGCGGCGGCGCCATCGGCGCGACGATCAACAGGAACGCAAACGCATGCAGCCCGACGGCTACAGCCAATGCCCAGGTGCGCTTCCAACTAAACGGCTCGCGCCCATTTTCTTCGTTACTTGAGGCCATCTGTCACTAGTCTGGAGCTGATCAATCGGAAGACAACGTTGCCGCAGGGCTTGCCTCGATACCGCCTGATGCCTGGACGGAACCGAGGAATTGTGCCACTGGGGAGACGCAGGGGAAGGTTTCAACGTTACAACAGCACATGACTTTTGTATAGCGCTGTCAGGGTGATATGGAAGCATTCAACCTGCAGCCCACCATGTTTTTTTCCAAACTCAGCCAGCGCCAGTCTTTTTCAACCAGGCTTTGGCTTTCGCTGCAGTTTCCGGATCCTCTGCGGCTTTTTTCATCGCTGCAATGGCGGCCGGTTTGTTCTTCATCGCGCGCTCGGATTCGGCCAGCACCATGTACGCCGTACCCTTCTGCTTGACGCCCTTGGAAAGTGCCGTCTGCGCCAGCGTCTTTGCCTGCTGATACTTGCTCTCGCTGAGCATCAGCCGCGCGGCACGCAGCGCCGGCTCACCGTCGGTCGCGAGCGGCTGGGCCTTGTTGTAATAACCTATGGCCTTGTCGATATTGTTGCCAATCTCGGCGGCCTGGCCCAACAACACATAAGTGTCGGCGGACGGCTGCAGAACGCCCTTGCTGATACCTTCCTCGAGCACCGCGGTAGCCTTTTGGGCATTCGGGCCTGGATCAGCGCTTTCCTGACCAGTGATCAGGTAGAGCTTGGCCAGGTTGATGTAATGAGTGTCCTTGGTCAGGTGGCCGGCGGCGCGAGCCTTTTCCATCATCGCAATGGCTTCTGGATACTTGTGCGCCTGCATCAGGACGGCGACTGCGTTGTTCAGTGCGCTGGGATCGTCCGGATTGGCGGAGTACTGGCTGGTGGCGAGCTCGGCGGCCTTTTCGTCCTGGCCAGATTCAGCGTAACTGGCCATCAGGATCTGATCCCAGGTGGGCTCGGCCTTGGTGGTCAGCGATTTGGCCTTGGTAATGGCGGCGATCGCTTCGGGATATTTGGCGAGGCGATAGTAAGCATTGCCCTCGAGTGCATAGGAGTCTGCGGTTTCCCGCTTGCCCTCCGCGCGCCATTTCGCAATGGTGTCAAGCGATGCCTGGTACTGCTCATCAGCCAACTGGAACTGGGCCAACATGTACTCGAGCTGGAAGAAGGTTTCGTTTGGCATCACGCCAGCGGCCAGCGAGCGCTGCAGCAGGCTGATCGCTCCCTTGATGTCGCCATCGTTGTAAGCAACGCTGGCCAAGCCTTGCAGCGCAAGCGCCTGAGCGTACTTGCTCTTGCTCTTGTCGATGATTGGCTGCAGGACTTCCTGCGCCTTCGCCTTGTCACCGGCGTTTACCGCATCAAGACCTTCGTTGAGGCTCTTCTGGTCGCGTTCGCTGGTGAGGTCGAGCTTCGGCTCGACACGCGTGGCGTTCGGATACAGCGCTTCCTTCTTCGGAGCGTCATCGTGCTTGCGGGCGAGTGCCGGGCTGCTGGCAACGCAGAACAGCAACGCCGCGCTCGCCAGCATGGTCAATACACGGACATGCTTCATGGTGGTCCTCGATCTGTGTGCGCGTCGGCAACGAATGACGCGGGGGAATCACGGAGAGTACCTCTACACGGCACGCAATAACAAGTTGCGGTGCCGCATTAAAGGCTCTTGGAAATCAGTCACTTAGCCTTGAAGCTTGCGTACTCACGCGAATGGTCAGATATCCAGGTTGGCTACTTTCAAGGCGTTGGCCTCGATAAAGTCGCGGCGTGGCTCCACCGCTTCGCCCATCAGCATCGAGAACATCTGGTCTGCCGCGACCGCGTCTTCAATACCCACCTGCAACATGCGGCGGGTTTCCGGGTTGACCGTGGTATCCCACAACTGCTCCGGATTCATTTCACCGAGGCCTTTGAAGCGCTGAATGCTGCGGCCTTTCTTGGCCTCATCGAGCAGCCAGTTGCGTGCTTCCAGAAAGCTGAGCACGCCACGCGATGCGTTGCCGCGACGCGCCACCGCCTCGGGCTGGATCATGCCGGCGATCTGCTGGCTCATTGCCAGAATCGGACGATATTCGTTGCTGCCGAAAAACGCTTGCGGGAGCAGCCAGGTATGGCTGAGACCGTGTTGTTCCTTGACCACTTCGATCGCCGCCGTCTGCTCACCCTGCGCCGGACGCAATGCCATGCGGTAGTGCGGCTTGCCCAGACCACTGGCAGCCAACCGACCGGCCGCACCATCCAGCCAGACCTTCATGACGGCTTCGTCGGCCCACAGTTCCGCGTTGATCGGGGGATGTTCGAGCAAGGCGTTGAATACGGCACCATCGAAACGATGTGCCAGCTTGGCGATCTGATCCAGCGCATGCTGATAGCCGCGCAGCAGCTTCTCCAATGCCTCGCCGGTAATCGGCGGTGCATCCGGGCTGTAGGTCAGCGAGGCGTTGTCGACTGCACTGGAAATCAGATAGTCGTTGAGTGCGGTGTCGTCCTTGATGTACAGCTCTTGCTTGCCCTGCTTCACTTTGTACAGCGGCGGCAAACCGATATAGATGTGGCCGCGTTCAATCAGTTCCGGCATCTGACGGTAGAAGAAGGTCAGCAACAGGGTGCGGATGTGCGAGCCGTCGACGTCTGCGTCGGTCATCAGAATGATGCGGTGATAACGCAACTTGTCCGGGTTGTAGTCGTCCTTGCCGATGCCCGTGCCCAATGCCGTGATCAAGGTGCCCACCTCGGCCGAGGACAGCATCTTGTCGAAGCGCGCCTTCTCGACGTTGAGGATCTTGCCCTTCAACGGCAACACCGCCTGCGTCTTGCGGTTGCGGCCTTGCTTGGCCGAGCCGCCAGCGGAGTCACCCTCGACCAGAAACAGTTCGCACAACGCCGGGTCCTTTTCCTGGCAGTCGGCCAGCTTGCCTGGCAGGCCGGCGATATCCAGCGCGCCCTTGCGGCGGGTCATCTCGCGCGCCTTGCGCGCAGCCTCTCGCGCACGCGCGGCGTCGACGACCTTGGACGCAATCGCCTTGGCTTCGGTGGGATGCTCGAGCAGGAATTCGCTGAGCTTCTCGTTGACCGCCTGCTCCACTGCCGTTTTCACTTCGGACGAAACCAGCTTGTCCTTGGTCTGCGAAGAGAACTTCGGATCAGGCACCTTCACCGACAGCACGGCAATCATGCCTTCGCGCATGTCGTCGCCCGTGGGAGCAACCTTGGCGTGCTTGGCCAGGCCTTCCTTCTCGATGTAGTTCTGCAGCGAACGGGTCAACGCGGCGCGGAAACCCGTGAGATGGGTGCCGCCATCACGTTGCGGGATATTGTTGGTGAAGCAGAACATTGTCTCCTGGTAGGAGTCGGTCCACTGCAGGGCCAGGTCCACCACGATCCCGTCCTGCTCGGAGATCAGACTGATCACGTTCGGATGCAGTGGGGTCTTCACCTGGGCCAGGTATTGCACAAATGAGCGGATGCCGCCCTCGTAGGCAAACGTGTCCTGGCGCCCTTCTCCGCGTTCATCCTTCAAATCGATGGTGACGCCAGAGTTCAGGAAGGCCAGTTCACGCAGTCGCTTGGCCAGAATTTCGTAATGAAAATCGATGTTGCTGGTGAACGTGGCCGGGCTGGGCAGGAAGCGCACCATGGTACCGCGCTTCGACGACGGGCCCATTTGCTTCAACGGATACAGCGGTTCGCCCAGTGAGTATTCCTGCAGGTATTCATGACCATCACGCTGGATGGTAAGCCACAAGTGGTCGCTCAACGCGTTCACCACCGACACGCCTACGCCGTGCAGACCACCAGAAACCTTGTACGAATTCGCGTCGAACTTGCCGCCTGCATGCAGCACGGTCATGACCACCTCGGCGGTGGAACGGCCTTCCTCCGGGTGGATATCAACCGGAATACCGCGACCGTTGTCGCTGACGCTGACCGAGCCGTCGTCGAGAATGGTGACCACAACCTTGTCGCAATAGCCCGCCAAGGCTTCGTCGATCGCGTTGTCGACTACCTCGAACACCATGTGATGCAGGCCGGTGCCGTCATCGGTGTCGCCGATATACATGCCCGGGCGCTTGCGCACCGCTTCCAGGCCCTTGAGGACCTTGATGTTGCTTGAGTCGTAATGCGATTCGTTGATGGATTCGTTCATGCGTCGACCGTTTCCTGGCGCCAGTTACCCGCCCGACACGGCACCGTGATGGGTTGGACAGGGTTATGCAATCTGTGAGTGATGTAACCCTTCGATTATAGCAGGCGGGACAGTTGCCCTTGTTCCACGTGGAACATACGCGCAGGGATGCCCTCCATCGCGAGCGGCGATTCTGTCCCGGTCAACAAAATCTGTGCCTTGGCTTCCGTCAGTTGCGCGATTACTGAGCGCTGATGAGCTTGATCCAGTTCCGAAGCCAGATCATCGAGGCAGACGATTGGCCACTCGCCATGATGCGCAGCATATAGCTGGGCCTGCGCCAGCATGCAGGCGAGCGCGGCCAACTTCCCCTGGCCGCGGGAAAGGTGCTCACGCAGAGGCGCGCATTCGAAAGCGAGAGTCCAGTCTGCACGATGCGCACCAGCGGTCGTGTGCCCTCTGCCGACGTCTCTGGCTCGTTGCTCGCGAAGCTGGTCCGCCAAGTCGACGTGGTCCATCCAGCCGCGTCGATAACGCAGCTCCATGCCGCCCAACTCGCCCAACAAGGCGCTTGTGCTCTGCACGAGCAGCGGTCGCAGCAGCCCGAGGTAGGCTTCCCGCAGGTTGTCAATTTGCTGGGCAGTCTGCGCCAACTCTACCTCCCAGGGCGCATATAGGGCGTCTGCGGTTACCGGGGTTGTGCGCAGCAAACTGTTGCGTTGCTTCAATGCTCGTTGATACCGACGCCAACAGGTGAGGAAATCCTGTTCCACGTGGAACACACCCCAATCGAGGTAACGCCGGCGTTCCTCTGCGCCACCCGAAATCAGAGCATGCGACCCTGGGTCAAAACAAACCACCGCACATTCCTGCACCAGTTGACCGAGCGGTACCGTCGCTCCGTCAATCCGTGCTTCCCATCGCGACCCGCTTCGGCCCAAGCCCGAACGCACACTGCGCCCATCCCCGCGCCGCAACTCTGCAAACACGGAAAGCGCGGAGCACCCTCGGCGCGCAAGCGCATCTTTGGCACCGCTACGAAAGGAACGTCCGTGAGACAACAGGAACACGGCCTCCAGCACACTGGTCTTGCCGGCGCCGTTGGCTCCGGTGAAGAGGTTCATGCCAGGGTCCAATTCAATGGCCACTTCCTCGAAGCAACGCAGCCCCGCGATGCGTAATTGCTCGATGTTCATGCGCGATCAGCCCACAAACAGGAACGCCGGAGCTCCTGATGGAAACTCCGGCGCTTCAGTTTTTTACCGATAACCGCGAAAGCCATGCGCAGGAAGTCAGAGCCGCAAAGGCATGATCACGTGGCGCGCATGTTCGTTGTCGTGCTCCTGCACCAGGCAGCTGGACTGCGCGTCACGCAAACTCAAACGAGCCTGGTCACCGCGCAGTGCCGCCAGCGCATCGAGCAGATAGCCCACATTGAAACCGACTGCCAAGTCCGAGACATGCGTCTCCGCCTCGACTTCCTCGACCGCCTCTTCCTGCTCAGGGTTGTGCGCAATGATCCGCAACTTGCCAGGCGACAATTCGAGCCTTACACCGCGGTACTTTTCATTGGAGAGAATCGCTGCTCGCTGCAAGGCACCACGCAGAACTTCGCGGTCCAACGTTGCGGTCTTGTCGGCACCCAACGGAATCACCGCCTCGTAATCCGGGAAACGACCGTCGATCAGCTTCGAGGTGAACACCACTTCGCCACGTCGAACTCGCAGGTGGTTGCGACCAAACTCCAGTTCGACCAGGCCGTCGCCCGATTCCAGCAAACCCACCAGCTCGTTCACGCCCTTGCGGGGAATGATGATCTGACGTCGGGTGCTTACCGAGCTTTGCAGTTCAGTCTCCTTCATTGCCAGACGGTGGCCATCGGTTGCCACGCAGCGCAAGGTGTGTTCCTGCAGATCGAGCAACATGCCATTGAGGTAATAGCGCACGTCCTGGTTGGCCATCGCAAACGCTGTGCGTTCCATCAAGTCCCGCAGAACCTCTTCCGGCAGGCTGACCTTTTCGACCAGCTCGATTTCATCCACCGTTGGAAATTCACTGGCTGGCAACGTCGTCAGCGTGAAGCGACTGCGTCCGGCACTCAGGGCAACGCGGTCACCGTTCAACTTCAAGTCGATCCGAGCTCCGTCCGGAAGCGCGCGCACAATGTCGAACAGTTTCCGAGCCGGGATGGTTATTTCACCATCCACCAGTTTTTCAGCATCAGTGGTTGCAACCATCTCAACTTCAAGATCGGTGCCGGTCAGCGAAACTTTGTTGTCGCCGACCTTGACCAGCAGGTTGGCCAAAACAGGCAACGTCTGCCGACGTTCAACGACGCCGACAACCTGTTGCAGCGGCTTGAGCAAGGCTTCTCTTTGGATGCTGAATTGCATGGCGATGCTTCCCCTATACCTGCTGTTCTGTCTTTAAAAGAAGTTTAGTAGTTGTTGTAGGCGCTGTGCATAACTCAAAAAATGAGAAAAGCACAATTGAATCAACGCTTTACTTGATTTTTAAGCTGTGCTCTGAAACGCGGGTTACCGGTGTGTGAAATGTGGATAACTTCAGCGGTCAATTCATCCACCTATTATCCACAGCCTGCACGCCCATTTATCCATAACTTTGCGCCTGTTTGGATCAACCGGTCAGCGTCCGGATCAATTGTTCCCAATCCTGACGTATCCGCGGGTCGGTTTCGATGAACTTGCGGATCGTCTTGCAGGCATGCATCACGGTGGTGTGGTCGCGACCACCGAACGCTTCACCGATTTCCGGCAGGCTGTGTTCGGTCAGTTCTTTCGACAGCGTCATCGCGATCTGCCGCGGCCGAGCCAGCGAACGCACCCGGCGTTTCGACAGCAAGTCCTGCAGCCGAACGTTGAAATACTCGGCAGTGATCTTCTGAATGTTCGGGATGGTCACTGCCTGGGCATGGGTAGCCAGCAGGTCGCGCAGGGTTTCCTCGGCAAATTCGGTGGTGATGGGTTTGCCATAGAAGTTCGCGCGGGCAGCCAGCGTGTTCAACGCACCCTCGAGATCCCGCACGTTGGAACGGATGCGCTTGGCCAGCAGCATGGCGACACTTTCGTCCACGCCCACGCCCTTTTCGTGAGCCTTGGCCAGCAGGATCGCCGCCCGTGTCTCGAAGTCCGGCGGCTCGATAGCCACCGAAAGACCCCAGCCCAGTCGAGACTTGAGCCGCGGCTCAAGCTTGTCCACTTCCTTTGGATAGCGGTCGCAGGTCAGGATGATTTGCTGCTTCGACTCGAACAAGGCATTGAAAGTATGGAAAAACTCTTCCTGAGTGGTGTCCTTGCCGGCGAAGAACTGAATATCGTCGATCAGCAACGCATCCACCGAGCGGAACTTCCGCTTGAACTCATCCATGCTCTTGGCGCGCAGCGCTTCGATCATCGAACCGACGAACTGTTCCGAGCGCAGGTAAAGCACCTTGAAGTCGGGGTTGCGCTCGCGCATCAGATTGCCCGCCGCGTGCATCAAATGGGTTTTGCCCAAGCCGGTGCCGCCGTACAGCAGCAGCGGGTTGTAGGCGCGGCCAGGGTTGGTCGCCACCTGGATCGCCGCCGCCTTGCCCAGCTGGTTGGACTTGCCTTCGACGAAGGTTTCGAAGGTGTAGTGCGGATCGAGGTTGTGATGATGCGGGGTCGTCGCAGCGGCTGCAGGGCGGGTGGCCGGTGCGGCGGCTGGCTTGGTCACTGGAGCCGGACGGGCCGCGCTCGAGCCAACTTCCAGCCGGACCGGGCAAGGCTTGCCGCCCAACTGGGCCACAACGACTTCGATCTGCGGCAGGTAACGCTCGCGAACAGTCTCAAGCGTGTAGGAGTTCGGTGCGAACAACTGCAAACCCCGAGTGTCCTCACGCGCCTGCAATGGCATCAGCCAGGTGTGCAGGTCTTCGGCGCTCAGATCGCCCTCCAGGCGCTCAAGGCAGCGCCGCCACAGATCACTCATGAATGAAATCAACCACTGCTTTGAAGCGCTGCTGCGCGGGGTGATGGACTAGTCTAGCAGCCTCATCCACAGGCCGGCCGCCCACATATCCACAAGCCTGTCCACAGCAGTCGAGTTGCAACCATTTGACAGCGACCGCAAAAGCCCGCCATACTTTCCAACCTTTTTATCCACATTCCCTTCGGAGTAAGCCATGAAGCGGACCTTCCAGCCAAGCAAGCTCAAGCGCGCTCGCACGCACGGTTTCCGTGCCCGTATGGCCACCGCCGACGGTCGCAAGATTCTCAACGCCCGTCGCGCCAAGGGCCGCAAGCGCCTCATCCCGTAATCGGGCCGGGCGTCATGTTGACTGCCGGGTTGCCGCGCGATGCGCGGCTACGACGGCCGGGTGACTTCGCCGCCTTGCGGACAAACAGCGGACGCGCAGGCGGCCGCTGTTTTCATTTGCGTTTTCGTGACAACGATTTGGGTCATGCCCGACTCGGTCTGGCGATTTCCAAGCGTGTTTCGAAACGGGCGGTCGAGCGCAACCGGATCAAGCGGCTGCTGCGCGAATCGTTTCGTCGCGTGCGTCATCAACTGCCGGCAGTCGACATGATGGTGATGGCGCGCGAACAGGCTGCCGGCGTGCCGGGAGCCGAGTTGCTCATCGAACTCGATGGTTTGTGGAAAAAGTTGCTGGCCAGTCATGCCGCGGCACCTGAACCATTGAAGCGCGCCGGCCAGACCACCACAATCGAGCGTTGACCTCTTTCCTTACTGTCTCCGCGGCGTTGACACGTGTCGTGGCGTTACCTGGACCTGCTACGCGATGAATCAAACGCGCACCTTCCTCATGTTCGCTCTGCTGGCTGTGGCCTACCTGCTGTTCATGGCCTGGCAGAAAGACTATGCACCGGCAGCGCCGTCGACGGTTGCACCGACGGCTAGTGTTCCTTCCAGCGATGCCAGCGTGCCGGGTGCCATTCCCGGCGCTGCAGGCAATGCCACAGGTGCCGCGACGCCCGCCGTCGGCACGGTGAGCACCGAAGCGGCTGCGCCGGCGCAGCTGATCACGGTGCAGACCGACGTGTTGAAGCTGAGCGTGGACAGCCGCGGCGGCAGTCTGGTGCACGCGGACTTGCTGGCCTATCCGAACGCACCACGCACACGCAAGGCGCCGAATCCGCCGCCGACCGTACTGCTTTCCAGCGATGATGCGCACTACTCGGTGGCCCAGAACGGTTTGGTCAGCAGCAGCGACACGGCAGCGGCCGATCAGCCGAACCATCTGGCGCTGTTCCACAGCGACAAGACCTCGTACACGCTGGCAGACGGTCAGAATGAGCTGAAGGTCGACCTTACCTGGCAAGACGCCGCTGGCCTCAAGGTCACCAAGACTTACGTGTTCAAGCGCGGCAGCTACGTCATCGACGTCAGCCAGCGTATCGATAACGGTGGCACCACGGCCTGGCAGGGCAATGCCTACCAGCAACTCTTGCGGGTGCAGCCGCCGAAGCCGAGCAACTGGCTGGCCAACTACACCAACCCGGAATCGCGCAGCTTTCAGGGCGCGGCCTGGTTCACCGGCGAGAAGTTCGAGAAGCTAACGTTCAAGCAGTTCGGCGAACCCAAAGATCAGCTCAATGCTCAGATCAAGGGTGGCTGGGCCGCGATGTTGCGCTTGTACTTTGTGGCCGCGTGGATTCCACCGGCGGGACAGACCGAGCACTACCTCACCGATACGATCAACCCGGACAGTGCGCATCCGCGTTTCCTGATCCGTACCGTCGGGCCCACCCTCAATGTCGCGGCCGGTCAGGCCGTCACCAGCCAGTCGCGTCTGTACCTCGGACCGAACAAGCAGGGCTCGATGGACGCAATCGCGCCCGGCCTCGATCTGACCATCGACTATGGCATGTTCAAGATCATCGCCGTGCCGATGCACTGGGTGCTGTCGCAATTGCATGCCATCACCAAGAACTGGGGCGTGGCCATCATCCTGCTGGTGTTGCTGATCAAGGGTTTGAGCTGGAAGCTCACCGCCATTCAGTACCGCTCCAGCGCCCGCATGCGCAAGCTGCAGCCGCGTGTCCAGGCGCTCAAGGAGCGTTACGGCGACGACAAGCAGAAAATGCAGACCGCGATGATGGAGCTGTACAAGAAGGAGAAGGTCAACCCGATGGGCGGCTGCCTGCCGGTGCTGATTACCCTTCCGGTGTTTTACGGCTTGTTCTATGTGCTCGAGTACAGTCTGGAACTGCGCCACGCACCGTTCATGTGGATTCCCGACCTCAGCGCGCCCGATCCGTTCTACATCCTGCCAATCATCTACGCGGCGGTCATGCTGGGAACACAGATCCTGAATCCGGTCGCGGCGGGCATGGATCCCACCCAAGCCAAGATGATGAAGGTGATGCCGCTGCTGTTCACGGTGATGTTCGCCTTCTTCCCGGCCGGCTTGTGCCTGTACTACGCCGTCAACGGCATCGTCGGTCTGGGTCAGCAGTGGTGGATCACCCATCACATTGATCGTGAAGAAGTGGCCACGCCCAAGGCTGCCTGAGTTCGCGTCACGGTCTTCCTGTCAGCCGCGATCGGGCAACCGTCGCGGCTGACTTCGCACAAGTCGGCGAATCATGAGCGATCACAGCAGCGACACCATTGCAGCGATCGCCAGCGCACCAGGCGCCGCAGGTGTGGGCGTACTGCGCGTGTCCGGGGCTGCCGTGCCGGCGATCGCGCAGGCCCTGCTTGGCCGCGCACCGCAGCCGCGCTACGCGCACTTCGCAGCGTTTTGGAATGCGCAAGGTGAGTTGATCGATCGTGGTCTGTTGCTGCACTTCCCCGCGCCAGCCTCCTACACCGGCGAACACGTGCTGGAACTGCAAGGCCACGGCAGCGCGGTGCTGCTGGACCTGTTGCTGCGTCGCGTCTGCGAACTCGGCGCACGACTGGCCCGCCCCGGCGAATTCACCGAGCGCGCATTTCTCAACGGCAAGCTGGATCTGGCCCAGGCGGAAGCTGTGGCCGATCTGATTGCCGCGCGTTCGCAAGCGGGCGCGCGCGCGGCTCTGCAATCGATGGAAGGCGTGTTCTCGCGCAAAGTTGAGGCGCTGCTGCATGAGCTGATCGCCTTGCGCGTGCACATCGAGGCTGCGATCGATTTTCCCGAAGAGGAAATCGACTTCCTGGCCGACCCAGCTATCACGGCGCAACTTGAACGCCTGCATGCGGAGTTGGCCGAACTCCTGCGCGAGGCGCAACGCGGCGTGCGTCTAAACGATGGCCTCAAGGTAGCCATCGTGGGCCGGCCTAACGCCGGCAAGTCGAGCCTGCTCAATGCACTGTCTGGCAGTGACCGTGCCATCGTCACGCCGATCGCCGGCACCACTCGCGATGTGTTGCGCGAAAGCCTGAGCCTCGACGGCATCGCGCTTGAACTGGCCGACACCGCCGGCCTGCGCGAAACGGACGACGAGGTGGAACGCGAAGGTGTGCGTCGCGCCCACGGCGAACTGCAGCGTGCCGATGTTGCCCTGCTGGTCACCACCCACGCCGGCTATGCCGCCGACCTGGCGTTTTTCGATAACGTGCCGGCCGGCGTTGAACGGGTAGTACTGATCAACAAGATCGACATCGACCAGCTGCGGCCACGGCACGATCAGTGCGATGGCATGCACTGGCTGTGGGTTTCGGCGAAAACCGGCGAAGGCCTCGATAGCTTGCGTGAGCACCTGAAGTTGCTGGCCGGCGCGGGCAGCGGCGAAGGCGCCTTCAGTGCGCGCCGGCGTCATGTGCTGGCGTTGCAGCACGTAGCCACACATCTCGATCAAACCGCGCACATTCTCGACAGCAGTCGTGCCGGCGAACTGGCCGCCGAAGAACTGCGCCAAGCCCAACACGTTCTCGGTGAAATCACCGGCAGCTACAGCAGCGACGATCTGCTTGGCGCGATCTTCAGTTCGTTCTGCATTGGCAAGTGAGTTACTGCGCCGCTGCGCGTACTCGCGGGTCCATCACCCGACGCCACAGCGGTGGCAGTAGCGCCAGCACGAACATGCTGGCGTAGCCGGCCGGCAATTGCGGACTGTCTTCATGGTGCAACAGGGATTGATAGCGCCGCCGCGCGGTTTCATGGTGATCCGAATGGCGCTGCAGATTGAACAGCAACCAGTTTGTGTAGCGTTGCGACGAGTTCCACGAATGCAGGTGAGTGACGCGCTCATAACGGCCGGGTGATATCTCGCGGCGTGACAGACCGTAATGCTCAACGTAATTGATCACTTCCAGCGTCGCTGCCGCGGCCAGGCCTTGTGCCAGAAAGAACAGCAAGCCGCGGAAGCCGCCCCACGTGGCCGCCACTCCCATGAACACAAGCCACAGCAGGGTCCAGTGCACCATCTCGTTATGCATCGACCACACGGATTTGCCGCGCTGGCGCAGCCGTGCCGATTCCAGCCGCCAGGCATTGCGGACGTTGCGCCACAGCGCGCGCGGCACAAACGCGTAGACCGATTCGCCGAGTCGTGCCGAGGAGGAATCCTCTGGCGTGGCCACGTGCAGGTGGTGGCCGCGCACATGTTCCACCTTGAAACCCTGGTAGCCCACGCTTGATAGCAGGATGCCGCCGATCAGCGGTTCGATCCGCGACGATTTGTGGATCAATTCGTGTGCCGGGTTGATCGCCAGCGTTCCGCCGATCACCCCGGTCGAGAGAATCCAGCCGAGTGCGCCGACCGGCCCCAACGGCCAGCTGATGAATTGCCAGGTGCACCATGCCAATGTGGCCAGCCACAACGGCAAGACCAGCGCGGTCAGTGTGCGGAAGTAACGATTCCGGTCGAGCCGACCGACTTCTTCAGGATCGAGCCGGTTGCTGCGGTCCTGTCCGACCAGTGCATCGATCAGCGGCACGATGCCGAAAATGAAGAGCAGCGGAAACCATGTAGCCAGATCGAGCGGCACGCCGGCTCGGCCAAGCGACCGCGCACCCCACGGCAGCAGGGCGGTGGAGAAGGCGAGCAGGAAGCCGAGATCGCGCAGGCGCATGACCGCAGCATAGCGCCAACATGGCCGCTGCTTGCGCCGGTGCGATCAGGCGGAATGTTCGGACAGTTGCCGATCAAGTTCGGCGAGGCGTGGCATGCCGCCTTGGGCGCCGAGCCGGGTCACCGAAAGCGCGGCGGCAAGGCAGGCTTTGCGCACCGCGGCGGCCAGGCCTTCGTGCAGAAATACCGCCAGCGCAGCGTTGAACGTGTCGCCGGCGCCGGTGCTGTCGACCACGCTGACCTTGAAGCCGGCTTGATGGGTCGGTTCGCCTGCGTCGCGATACCAGGCGCCTTCGCCGCCACGGGTCAGCACTACCGGACAGGGCGCGCGACGCATCAGTTCGCGGAAATCTTCCGCGAGATCTGCGCCAAGCAGTATCGCCAGTTCATGCTGGTTCGGCGTGACGTAACGGGCAAGTCTCAGCCAGTCGGTGGGCAGCTGCTGTGCCGGAGCGGGGTTGAGAATAACCGGAGTGCCGAGTCGATGACCGAGTCGCAGTGTGGCTTCGACGGCGTCCAGCGGAATTTCCATCTGCACCAGCACCGCGTCAGCCCGGCTGATCAAGGCCTGCGCGCTTTCAACCTGCGCCGGGGTTACCCTTGCGTTGGCCGCCGGTACCACGATGATCTGGTTCTCGCCCTCGGCAACCGTGATCGAGGCGGTGCCGCTGCCGCAATCATCAAGCTGGGTCAGCTGGCTGAGGTCGATACCTTCGCTGACCAGTCCGTCGCGCAGTTGCGCGCCGAACGCGTCGTTGCCGATGGCGCCAACGAGTGCCACTTCGGCGCCAAGTCGAGCTGCCGCGACGGCCTGGTTGGCTCCCTTGCCACCGGGTACGGTCAGGAAACGGTCGCCCAGAATGGTCTCCCCAGGGCCGACAAAACGCGGCGCCTGAGTGACCAGATCCATGTTGACGCTGCCGACGACGACGATGCGGGTCATCTATTGCTCACTTGTTTCGAGGGAAGACGAAGTGAGAGCTTAACGGTTGCAGCGCTACTGCCACCGCTCAGGGCGATGGCGCGCGACCGAGGCCGGTTTCACCGCTGGGCAACAGCTCGGGTGCGGGGCCGGCGACGGCCAGCAGCGATTGCGCGTAGGCATCCTCGATGCTTACCGTGGAAACTTCGTCCCAGCTGAAGAACGATGCCTCGCGCATCCATTCTGCGTCAGGGCTCAGTTCCTGCATGTTGAAACCGTCTTCCTCGACGCTGACCAGCCGGCCGATATAGCAAACCTCCGACTCGTCCTCGCTGTCCACATGCACGCCAATGACGGGCGCCTGCGCACCAGCGGCCTGGATGACTTCGCGGATGTTGTCCAGCGGGAAGCCGCGCGGCGGACGCGGCAGGATGTGCTTCAGCGCCAGTGCCTTTTCGAAGAACACATGGTGCTTGTCCGGGGCTTCCAGTTCGGAAATATCACGGTGACGCATCACGTACATGCCGTCGTAGGTGATGCCGTCACCGACCACCCACAGCAGGAAAAACTCCCGGCCGACGCCACCCACGTAACCGCAGAAGCTGCCGTGTTCCAGCTCGTCGCGCCACAAGCGGATCAAGGTCTGCTTTTGCTGCGCCTCGCGCAACTGGGCGCGCTGGCCGGTATTTTTCAGTTCGATGACGTTATTCACGGGATCCATTTTAGCAGAGCGCGCTGGCTGGCTTGTTACGTGGTTGCAAGCTAGAGGATATAGCGGCTGAGATCCTCGTTCTGCACCAGGCTGCCCAGACTGCTATCCACCTGATCGGCGTCGATAAGATACTTTTCACCGGATTTGTCCGCCGCGTCGAAGGAGATTTTCTCAAGTAGACGCTCCATCACGGTGTGCAACCGGCGTGCGCCGATGTTCTCGGTGCGCTCGTTGACCTGAAATGCCACTTCGGCCAATCGGTCGATGCCCGCCTCGGTGAATTCAATGGTGACGCCTTCGGTGCCGAGCAGCGCGATGTATTGCTTGGTCAGTGCATTGTGCGGCTCGCGCAGGATGCGCTTGAAGTCGCCCACCGACAGCGCGGAAAGCTCAACCCGTATCGGCAGCCGGCCCTGCAGCTCGGGGATCAGATCCGACGGCTTGGCCAGCGAGAACGCGCCGGAAGCGATGAACAGCATGTGATCGGTCTTGATCGGGCCGTACTTGGTCGACACGGTGGAGCCTTCCACCAGCGGCAGCAGGTCGCGCTGCACGCCCTCACGACTGACCCCGGCATGGCCGTGGTCGCTGCGCTGGGCGACCTTGTCGATCTCGTCGATAAAGACGATGCCGTTCTGCTCGGCGTTCTCCATCGCCTGGGCGCGGATCTCCTCGTCGTTGAGCAGCTTGCCGGCTTCTTCGTCGATCAGCAGCGGCCGCGCCAGCTTGATCGCCAGCTTGCGCTGCTGGGTCTTGGCGCCGCCGATGTTCTGGAACATCTGGCGCAACTGCGCGCCCATTTCCTCCATGCCGGGTGGCGACATGATCTCCACACCCACATTCATGGCGAAGTCCAGTTCGATCTCGCGCTCGTCCAGCACGCCTTCGCGTAGCTGTTTGCGCAGCTTCTGGCGGGTATCGCTGTCGATCGCGGGGGCTGGCGCGGCGTCGTGGCTCCAGTCGGTTGGCTGGGCCTGGCGGCGCGGCAGCAGGGCGTCGAGGATGCGATCCTCGGCCCGATCCTCGGCCTGCGTACGCACGCGTTTGATCGCCTGTTCGCGGGTCAGCTTGTAAGCCCCATCGGCCAGATCGCGAATGATCGACTCGACATCCTTGCCGACGTAGCCGACCTCGGTGAACTTGGTGGCTTCCACTTTCACGAAGGGCGCATTCGCCAGCGTGGCCAGGCGACGGGCGATCTCGGTCTTGCCGACGCCGGTCGGTCCGATCATCAGGATATTTTTCGGCGTGATCTCGTTGCGCATTTCCGTCGGCAACTGCATGCGCCGCCAGCGGCTGCGCAGCGCCACCGCCACCGCGCGCTTGGCATCGTGCTGGCCGATGATGTAGCGGTCGAGTTCGTTGACGATTTCGCGGGGAGTCAATTCAGACATGGGATCACCAGAAAGAGGGGTTTTCAGTCGCTATCCCGGCGCCGGCCCGGGTGACGATGGATCGAGGGGGCTTACAGCTCTTCGATCGACACGTTGTGGTTTGTGTAGATGCAGATGTCGCCGGCGATCTTCAGCGCCTTCTCGACGACGGTGCGTGCATCCAGTTCGGTGTTTTCCAGCAGCGCCATCGCCGCGGACTGCGCAAACGGACCACCGGAACCAATCGCGATCAGGCCGTGCTCGGGTTCGACCACGTCACCGTTGCCGGAAATCAGCAGCGACACTTCCTTGTCCGCCACCGCCAGCATCGCCTCGAGCTTGCCGAAACGGCGATCGGTACGCCATTCCTTGGCCATCTCCACCGCAGCGCGGGTGAGGTTGTTGTTGTGCTTTTCGAGTTTCTGTTCGAACAGTTCGAACAAGGTGAATGCGTCGGCGGTAGCGCCGGCGAAACCCGCAACCACTTCACCGGTCTTGCCCAGTCGACGCACCTTGCGGGCGTTGCCCTTCATCACCGTGTTACCCAGCGTGACCTGGCCGTCGCTGCCAATCACGACGCGCCCTTCGCGGCGCACGCAGACAATGGTGGTGGCGTGAAACGATTCCATGGAGGCTCCGCGAATTGGGCTTGAGCCGATGACATGGGGCCGTCACGGTTTCGCTTCAATGCATCCCGTCACGTCACGGCTTGCGTCGGGCTCGCGGGTGCGCGGCGTCGTAAACCTTCGCCAGATGCTGGAAATCCAGATGGGTATAGATTTGCGTGGTGGCGATGTCGGCGTGGCCGAGCAGCTCCTGCACCGCGCGCAGGTCACCGGAGGATTCCAGCATGTGGCTGGCGAACGTGTGGCGCAACAAGTGCGGATGGATGTGCTTGGGGATGCCCTGCTGCAACGCCAGCGTCTTCATGCGCAACTGCACGGTGCGCGGATTGATCGGTGCATTGCCACGCCCACGGAACACCGGCCCGTCCGCGGGCATGCCCTGCTCGGCACCGAGCGCGCGCAAGGCGGCAATGGCGTGGCGACCGACCGGCACGATGCGCGTCTTGCTGCCCTTGCCGAGTACGCGGACTTCGCCGTCGTCGAGGCTCAGGTCGAGCCAGCGCAGGCCGACCAGTTCGGAAAGACGCAATCCGCTGGAATAGAACAGTTCCAGCATCGCGCGGTCACGCACCGCCAGCTTGCCGCCACTGTCGGTTTCGACCAGTGCGCTGGCTTCGTCCACGTCGAGTACTTGAGGCAGCTTGCGGCGTACCTTGGGGCCGCGGATGCCGAGCAACGGGTCATGTGCCAGCAAGCCTTCTCGACTGAGTTGGCGGAACAGGCTGCGGCAGGATGACAGCAGCCGCTGCAAACTTTTTGGTGCCAGTCCCGCGCGATGCTCGCCCGCCACGAAGCTGCGCATTCGGTTGGTATCCAGTGCTTCGAACGAGCCGATGTTGCCTTCGTGCATGAAGCGCAGCAGCTTGGCCAGGTCGCGGCGATAACCTGCGGTGGTATGCGGTGAGGCATGCCGTTCGTCAGCCAGCCGCGCAAGCCACAGTTCAACCTGTTGTTGTGGGCTCATCGACGGCTCAGGAGACATCCCGTGCACGTGCCAGCGCCGCGGTGATGGTGCTGGCGATCATCTTCAGGAACAGGTTGCCCATACCCGGCTGGAAGCGATCCGGATCGGCGCTGCCAATGGCCAGCATGCCGCAGTCGCCTAGCCGCATCATCGCCACTGACTGAATTTGTGCCGCGTCGGCGCCGAACAGGCGCTCAAGTTTTTCCGTGGAAAGTCGGCCGGAAACCGGCTCGTTTTTCTGCAGGAATTCGCTGAACTCCGGCAGGGCCGCCGCACCTTCGGGAATCTGCTGCATCCAGTCGGTACGCGGCAGCAGCGGTTCGTCGCCGAACAACAGCAGGCGCACCTGTTCGGTATGGAAGTCCGCAGACAGCTTGGCAATCACCGTGCGGGTGGCGACCTCCATGGTATTTGCCCGCAGCAAGGCCACCGTCAGCGCGTGCACGCGCTCCATCAACTTTTCGTTATCCGCAGCGATTGCCACCAGTTCGGCCAGCTGGCGCTCCAGTTCCGCATTCTTGTCGCGCAGACTCTGTAGTTGGTATACCGCCAGTGACGACACCGCGCCCTGCGGGCGGGGCATGGTCAGTTTGGCGGCCAGCTCGGGATATTCGCTGAGAAACTCCGGATGGCGTTTCAGATAGGCAGCGACCACCCGGGCCTGGGTGGCATCATCGAGCAAGGTGCTTGCGCTCATGGGGGAAAGTCCTCGAACCGTGTCACGACCGGCGCGGGTGCATGCCGCCAGTTCGGAGTGTGCGATGGACCGGCGCGCGCTTCAACCGCCTCATTACCCGCTGAGTGCCGAAACCGGCCATTCACCTTCGAAAACGAAGGCCGCCGGGCCACTCATCCACAGCGGGTGGCCGGGGCCGGACCAGTCGATCCGCAGCTTGCCGCCGGGAAGTTCGACGGTGACCGAGTCGCTGACCTCGCCGCGCTGATGCAATATGGCCATCGCGGCACAGGCGCCGGTACCGCAGGCGCGGGTCCAGCCGGCGCCGCGTTCGTGCACGCGCAAACGCAGGTGACTTCGATCCACCCGCTGGACAAAGCCGGCATTGGCGCCTTCGGCAAACGAGGCATGGGCGGTCAGCAGCGGCCCGAGCTGCTCCAGCGCCGGGTCGGCCAGGTCGTTCACGGTTACCACGGCGTGCGGGTTGCCCATCGAGACCGCGCCGAACACCAGTGTCCGGTTGTCGACGACGACTTCGTAGTGGTCCGCCATGCTGTCAGCCAGCAGTGGAATCCCTGCGGGCTCGAACACCGGCTCGCCCATGTCCACGGTAACTTCGTGCGCGTTTGCCAGACGCACCGTCACTGGACCGGACGGGCTTTCGATCATTACCAATTCGCCGATCGCCAGCGCGCCCGCGCGATGCAGCCATGCGGCCACGCAGCGCACGCCGTTACCGCACTGACCCGACGGCGAACCGTCGGTATTCCAGATGCCGTAATAGAACGCACAGGATGGGTCCCGCGGTGGCTCGATGCTGATCAATTGATCGAAGCCCACCCCGGTATGGCGATCACCGAGGGCGCGAATCTGCGCTGGCTGCAGCGCGAATGCGTGTTCGCGGCAGTCGAGCACGACGAAGTCGTTGCCGATGCCATGCATCTTCGAAAAGCGCAGCAGGTTCACCTGAGATCACTCAGCGTGGTGTGTTGACTGGCGCAGCGGAGGTCGGTGCCGCCACCGTGGATGGTGTGGCCGGATGTGGCGGCAGCACCAGCAAGCCCTTGTTGCCGCAACCGGCAAGCAGGAGCAGAACGAGGCAGGATGTCAGCAGCAAGAGTATTCGGGACATGGTCAGGGTTCCTGGAAACGCATCCAGTATAGCGAGGCCGCGGGACTGACCACGGCCACCGACATTCTGGCCGCTGTCATCAACCTGCCCCGTTATGATGGACCGTGATTCGCCGTTGCAGGCGATGAGGACGACGAAGATGGATTGGGCCGCACTACTGCGTTTGCCGACCACCCTGCTGCTGATCATGGCGGCGGTGTTGGCCTTGATTACCCTGGTGCAGTTGATTGCCGTACGCCAGCGCCTGCATGGCGGTCGCCGGCTCGCCGCCAGTTGGCGAGCGGTGCTGTGCATCATCTGCTTCATGCTGACCTTGTTGCTGGCCGGCATGGGCTATGCGTTGCGCGGTTATCGCCTGCTTGGCGAGGAGGCGCCGGTGGTGGATATCGACGCACATATCCTGTCGCCGCAGCGCTGGGCGGTCACCCTCACCAGGCCTGATGGCCGTACGCGCCAAGTGCAACTGGCGGGCGATGACTGGCGCATCGAGGCGGTCGTGTTGAAGTGGAAACTGCCTGCCTTGCTGGCCGGCGTGCCGCCGCTGTATCGGCTGGATCGCCTGTCTGGCCGTTACGACGACGCCAATCAGGAAATGCAGGCACCGCGCACGGTGATCAGTTTCAGCGACGCTGGTGGTTTCGACTTGCTCGATCTGAAAAAGCAGTATCCGAGCTGGTTGCCGGAGGTCGATACGGTCTATGGCAGTGGTGCGTTCCTGCCGCTGGTCGACCAGGGGCATTACACGGTGAGTCTGATGCGCACCGGCGCGCTGGTCGCGCGCCCTGATGAGGCAACCGAGCGTCGGATCGGAGAACCACTGGGTCGTTGAACGCCGTGGTTCAAGCCAACGTCAGTTCGTAGCGCAACGCGTCGGCGCCATCTTCGTAATAGGATTCGTAGCGACCGATGCGCTGAAACCCGGCACGTTCGTACAGGCCAATCGCGGCGCTGTTGTCGCTGCGCACTTCCAGTCGCATTGCCTGGCATCCCCGTTGGCGGGACGCGTCAATGGTGGCCACCAGCAAAGCTGCGCCAACGCCGTGGCCGCGCGCTTCCTGCCGCGTGGCCAGCGAGTAGAGACGTGCCACGCTGCTGCGTTTGCGGAAGAACAGCACGGCACTGCCTAGCAGCTGGCGATGACTGTCGGTAGCTATCAGGACCACCGCCGAATCGCTGTCCAGATGACGGCGGTATTGCGCACGACTCAGTCGATCAGTGCTGAAACTGCGCTGTTCCAGCGCAACCAGATCGTCAAGATCGGAGCCGGCGGCGCGACGTACTCGCGTGCTGCTGATTGCCGGCGGCAGGTCGGCGGAGTCCGGCAAGACGCGGCGCATGCGAGCAGAAGATGATGGGGAATTAAGGGTCGGCACCTGCGGACTTTAGCAGCCGCGGATGCGCTTCGGTGGCTGGGCTGATCGCCCGGCCCCTTGTGACGATCCATTCGCCCTTCCATCCGCGCGTTTATTCGCGCTTCAGCGCGCGCCTTTGTGCAACCCGGACGCTGTGCCAAACTGCGCGCCTTGTACGCGTCGCCCTGCCAGCTGAGGGCCTTTCCCGCCGTCGCCGCATCGTCTGAGTGGTGTCATGACCCGTCTGGTCATCGTTGTCGAAAAAGCCTCCGACTGGGGCTCGTACTACCCGTCCGTCGACGTTGTCAGCGCGATGGACTATTTGCGCAGGCCGGTCGACAGTGACGATGAGCGCACGCACGTGCTCAACCTCTGCCGCAGCTACAAATATCTCGGCACCGGCTATTACGTATCGTTGCTGGCCGAGGCCCGCGGGCACAAGGTGATGCCGTCGGTGCGCACGGTCAACGATCTGCGCCGGCGCTCGCTGTACGGTCTGGACATCGACGATCTCAACCAGAAACTGACCCACTTCCTTCCCGCCGGCGGGCGCGACACCACCGACTTTGGCATCCTCGTCTACTTCGGCGAAACCGCCTATCCCGCGCTGCAGGACCTGGCTCGGCAGGTGTTCGAAATGTTTCCCTGCCCGCTGCTGCGGATCGAGTTCGAGCGCGATCGCGTGTGGCAGGTCAGTTCGATCAAGCCGGTCGGATTGCATACGCTCGACGATGCCCAGGAAGACGCGTTCGCCGAGGAGCTCGACCGTTTCTCGCGCAAATTGTGGCGCAAGCCGCGCGCGCGTCGTCAGTTCCGCTACGACCTGGCGATGCTGGTTGATCCAGCCGAGCAGATGCCGCCGTCGAACAAGAAGGCGCTGAAGTCCTTCGTCGCTGCCGGCAAGGAACTCGGCATCGAAGTCGATCCCATCGGCAAAAATGATTACCAGCGGCTGGCCGAATACGATGGCCTGTTCATTCGCGAAACCACCGCGTCGGACAACCATACCTATCGCTTCGCCCATCGCGCGGAGAAGGAAGGCATGGTGGTGATCGATGATCCCACCTCGATCCTGCGTTGCACCAACAAGATCTTCCTCAACGACCTGATGGTCTCGCGCAAGCTGGCAGTGCCGCGCACCGAGATCCTCTATCGTGATGATGCAAAGGGCACCAAGGACGTTGTTGCCAAGCTCGGTTTCCCGTTGGTGCTGAAGATTCCGGACGGCTCGTTCTCGCGTGGCGTGGTCAAGGTCGAGGACGAGGCGTCGCTGGCCGCGGCCGCCAGTGGCCTGTTCCAGCACAGCGCCTTGCTGCTGGCGCAGGAATACCTCTATACCGACTTCGACTGGCGTATCGGCGTACTCAACCGCGAGCCGCTGTATGCATGCAAGTACTATATGTCGCGTGGCCACTGGCAGATTTACAACCACGGCGCCAAGGGCACCGCGAAGTCCGGCGGCTTCGAAACGATCGCGGTGAACGATGCGCCGGCCGAAGTGGTCAAGCTGGCATTGAAGGCTACGCAATCGATCGGCGATGGTCTCTACGGGGTCGATCTGAAACAGGTCGGCAGCAAGCCGGTGGTCATCGAAGTCAACGACAACCCATCCATTGATGCGGGGGTCGAGGATGCGCATCTCGGCGACGAGTTGTATCTGCGGATCATGCAGGAGTTTTTGCGCCGGATGGAGCGCAAGCGTCAGGGTGGCAGCGCGCGCTGATCGGCCTGGTTTATTGCCAGATATTGCGGTGAAGAGCCCGACGCTGTGGCCGGCAGAGCATCAACAACTGACGTGGCAAGGCGGGCTGCAGTGCCAGCAGCACGACCAGTGGTGCTCCGAGTAGCCAGAACGCCGGCGTCCAGCCGAGCGTTTCGGTGTGTGCCGGGATCAGCGTAGTCAGCAACAGGCTTGC
Organism: Rhodanobacter sp. AS-Z3; assembly: GCF_029224025.1. Classification (NCBI taxonomy): domain Bacteria; kingdom Pseudomonadati; phylum Pseudomonadota; class Gammaproteobacteria; order Lysobacterales; family Rhodanobacteraceae; genus Rhodanobacter; species Rhodanobacter sp. AS-Z3. Next base: position 490,591 of record NZ_CP119392.1, on the reverse strand, counting down.
ACCACCGGCCAGCCACAGTGCGCTGGCGCCAAGCAGGCGTTGATGGTGCGGGGAAGGCAGCGGTCGAGCGTGCATGGCAACTCCAGCGGTGAATGACAGCGGCAGATTGCCGGCTGCTGATCTCATCCGCTGCGACGATGCTCTGGACCTACGTAGAATGGACGTCATAAACCACTTCAGGGAATCACCATGTCTGTCGCTCAGTTCGCCGTATTCGGCCATCCGATAGCGCATAGCCTGTCGCCACGCATCCATCAGGCATTCGCGCAGCAGTTCGGTATCGAACTGGAATACCGCGCGATTGATGCGGCGCCCGACGAGTTTGCCCAAGCGGTGCAGCAGTTCTTCGCGGAAGGTGGCCATGGCGCGAATGTCACCTTGCCGCACAAGGCCGCGGCGTTTGCCTTGGCCGATCAGCACAGTGCCGCCGCCACCCGCGCAGGCGGCGCGAACGTCCTGACCCGACTGGCGGATGGCCGACTGGCCGCGCACAACACCGATGGTGCCGGCATGGTTCGCGATATCACCGAACGCCACGAGCTGGACCTGCGTGGCCATACCGCGCTGCTGCTCGGTGCCGGTGGCGCCGCCCACGGCGTGGCGTGGGATCTGCTGGATGCCGGTGTGGAAACGTTGACCATCGTCAATCGCTCACCCGCGGCCGCCGATGTTCTCGCCGATGCGATCGGTGATCCCGCGCGTGCACACACGCGCTACTGGGATGACCTGGCCAACATCGGCAGCTACGACTTGATTGTCAATGCGACTTCAGCTGGCGTGCTGGGCGTGGCCTTGCAACTTCCCGGTTCGCTGATCGGCTCACGTGCGCTGTGTTACGACCTGTCCTACGGTGCCGCCGCCAGCAGTTTCCTGAGTTGGGCAAAAGCCGCCGGTGCGCGCTACGCGGTAGACGGTCTCGGCATGCTGGTGGAAACAGCCGCCGATGCGTTCGAGTTGTGGCATGGCAAGCGGCCGGAAACCGAACCGGTCTATCAAACCTTGCGCCAGCAAGCTGCGTGACATCGATAACTTGCCGGGTTGGCTGCGGTGCTTGCTGTATTGCGCCGTCAATCTCCTCGCCCATTCCCGGCATGCCAAACGGCAAGCCGGCCGGCGTTCGTTGTGTGCAACTGACCGAAGACAACCGCTGCGCCATCTTCGGTCGGCCCGAGCGACCCGCCGTGTGCAGCAGCTTGCGTGCCGAGCCGGCGATGTGCGGTGCCAACCGTGATCATGCGCTGGCGTGGCTGACGCAACTGGAAGCCGCCACGAGCCGTTGAGCTCAGCAACAAGCGCAGGATCAGGCCGAAGCCAGATAGGTGTCCTTCAATCGCACGTAGTGATCGGCCGAGTAATGCAGTTGTTCGACCTGTGCGTCGCTGAGCAAACGCACGAACCGCGCGGGGTTGCCCAGCCATAGCTCGCGCTCGCCGACGACCTTGCCGGGAGCGACCAGGCTGCCGGCACCGACGAAGCCGTATTTCTGGATAACCGCGCCGTCCATCACCGTGGCATGCATGCCGATCATGCAGTAATCGCCGATAGTGCAGGCATGCACGACGGCAGCGTGGCCGATGGTGACGCCTTCGCCGATCAGGCACGGAAAGCCCGGACCGTACGGGCCGGCGTGCGCCACATGCACGATGCTGCCGTCCTGGATGCTGGTCTTCGCGCCAACCCGGATATGGTTGACGTCGCCGCGCAGCACTGCGCCGGGCCAGATCGAGACATCGTCGCCGAGCACTACGTCACCCATCACGCTGGCGACGGGGTCGACGTAGACGCGCTGGCCGAGGGTGGGCGCGATGCCCTTGAAGCTGCGCAGGGAATTCATTCGCGCATTCTAGCGGCGCGCTGGCCTTGTCACATCACCGCGCTTGATTTCGGTGCGTCCGGTCGCCACGCTGAGCCTACGCAAAGGAGCGCCCATGAGTCACGACAACCCCCTGCTGGCTGACGATGTCCTGCCAGCTTTTTCGCAAATTCGCCCTGAACATGTCGCGCCAGCGATCGAGACGATGCTCGCCGACTATCGCGCGGGCATCGACGCGCTGCTCGCGCCTGGCGCGCCACGTGATTTTGTCACGGTGATGTTGACCCAGGAACGGTTGGAGCAGCGTCTGGCCCGTGCCTGGGCGCCGGTATCGCACCTGCACTCGGTTGCAGACAGCGAGGCGCTGCGCAAGGTCTACGCGCCGGCCGAAGAACAGCTCACCGACCACGCGATCGAACTGGGCCAGAACCGCGAGCTGTACGCCGCCGTGCAGGCGCTGGCCGATGCACCGGATTTCGACACGCTGCCGCGGGCGGAACGCGCGCTGGTGGAACACGCGCTGCGTGACTTCAAACTCTCGGGGGTGGCACTGGAAGAGCCGGCGCGTTCGCGTTTTCGCGAGATCGGTGTCGAGCTCAGCAAACTCTCCACCGAATTCTCCAACGCGGTGCTCGATGCCAGCGAAGCATGGCATGAACACGTTACCGACGAGCGCGACCTTGCCGGCGTTCCGGATTCCGGTCGTGCCGTGCTGCGCCAGTACGCCGGGGACCAGCAACTGGACGGCTATCTGGTTACGCTGAAGCAGCCCAGCGTGCAGGCCGTTTTGACTTACGCGGACAATCGCGGCCTGCGCGAACGGGTGTACTGGGCCTACCAGACGCGTGCCTCTGACCAGGGCCCGGACGCGGGCAAGTTCGACAATGGCGAGCGCATCGAGCAGATCATGGCGTTGCGCCACGAGGCGGCACAGTTGCTTGGCTTCGCCAACGCCGCGGAAGAATCGCTGGCCACCAAGATGGCCGGCTCGCCGGTCGAGGTGCTGGAATTCCTGCACGATCTGGCCTTGCGCGCAAAGCCCGTGGCACAGCAGGAACTGGCCACGCTGCGTGCTTTCGCGCATGACGAATTGCAACTCGACAATCTGGAACCGTGGGACGTCGGCTATGCCTCGGAAAAACTGCGCCAGCGTGAGTACACGCTGGACGAAGAGCAGCTGAAGCCTTACTTCCCGCTGCCGGCGGTGCTCGATGGCTTGTTCGGCCTCACCGAAAAGCTCTACGGCATTACCCTGGCTGTGCGCGAAGGCGTCGACGTATGGCATCCCGAGGTGCGCTATTACGACGTGCGCGATGCCAAGGGTCGGGTGTTTGCCGGCGCGTATATCGATCTGTATGCGCGCAATGGCAAGCGCGGCGGCGCGTGGATGGATGTCTGCCGCGCCCGCTTTGACGACGGCGCACAGCAGCAGTTGCCGGTGGCCTTCCTCACCTGCAATTTTGCCCCGCCGACCGAAGGCAAGCCGGCGTTGCTTACACACGACGACGTGCTCACTCTTTTCCATGAATTCGGCCATGGTCTACATCACCTGCTGACCGAGATCACGTTACCCTCGATTGGCGGTATCGATGGCGTCGAGTGGGATGCGGTGGAGTTGCCCAGCCAGTTCATGGAGAACTTCGGCTGGAACCGCGAAGCACTCGACCTGTTCGCGAAGCATTACCAGACCGGCGAGCGGTTGCCCGACGAACTGTTCGAACGCATGCTTGCTGCGCGCCACTTCCACGCCGGCCTGTTCCTGGTGCGCCAACTGGAGTTCGCGCTGTTCGACTTCCTGCTGCACCTGGAGTACGAACCGGCACGGGGTGCACGCACGCTGGCTGTGCTGGAGCAGGTGCGCAAGCAGGTCGCCGTACTGCATCCGCCCGCGTGGCAGCGTTTTCCGCATGGCTTCAGCCACGTCTTCGCTGGCGGTTATGCGGCGGGTTACTACAGCTACCTGTGGGCCGAGCTGCTCAGCGCCGATGCGTTTGGCGAGTTCGAGGAACATGGCGTGATTGACCGCGCCACCGGCGAACGCTTCCGCGCCGAGTTCCTGTCAGTAGGTGCCAGCCGGCCGGCGCTGGAAAGCTTCGTCGCTTTTCGTGGTCGCAAACCCGAACCGGAAGCCTTGTTGCGTAGCTACGGGCTGGTCTGATCAAGGCAGCGCTGCGGCATTGCCGCGGCGTTGTCGGGACAAACGCCAAACGCCAGGCAAGAAAAAACCCGCCGAAGCGGGTTTCTTCAAGACCGCTCAATTCCCGAAGGAATTAGGCAACCTGGACTTCCTCAGCCTGCAGGCCTTTCTGGCCCTTGGTGACGACGAACGTGACGCGCTGGCCTTCCTGCAGGGACTTGAAGCCCGTGCCCTGGATCGCGCGGAAATGCACGAACAGGTCGTCACCGCTTTCCGGGGTGATGAAGCCAAAACCTTTGGCGTCGTTGAACCACTTGACTGTACCGCTCTGACGATCCGACATGTAACTATACCTTTGAAGCATGGATGGTTTGTGGCCCTGGCGGCATGCGCCGAACCACTAGAAGCAAGAAGTCGCCTTTAAGCGGTACTCTTGCTCGACCAGCATACACTGGATTTTGGCGTTTTGGTGGATTTTTCAACGAAAGATTCGCGAACCCGTATTTCTCCATCTCGAAACGCCCCTGTGCCGCCCCAAAAACCGCGCTGTGGCGCCATCGGTGACCACTCTACGGGCGGGCCCCCGCCCCCGGAAGCCACCCCGGTTCCCTTACAATAGCCGCATGAAGATCGCCTCGTGGAACGTCAATTCGCTGAAAGTGCGCCTGCCGCACCTGACCCAGTGGCTGGCTGACGCCCAACCGGACGTAGTGGCGCTGCAGGAAACCAAGCTGGAGGACGCGAAGTTTCCGGTCGAGGAACTGGCTGCCGCCGGCTATCGCGCGGTCTATTCCGGCCAGAAGACCTACAACGGCGTGGCTATTCTGGCTCGCGACGAACCTACCGACATCGTCACCGACATCCCCGGTCTGGACGATCCGCAGCGGCGCATCCTGGCCGCAACCATCGGCAAGTTGCGCGTGGTGGACTTGTATGTCGTCAACGGCAAGGCAGTCGGTGACGAGAAATATGCGTACAAGCTGGACTGGATGGCCAAGGTACGCGACTTCCTTGCCCACGAGCACGAACGCCATCCGAACCTGGTGGTGCTGGGTGACTTCAACATCTGTCCTGACGACCGCGACGTCTACGATCCGGCTGCCTGGGGTGAAGACATCCTGTGTTCGCCGCCGGAGCGCGCCGCACTCAAGGCGATTACCGACCTTGGCCTGCATGACAGTTTCCGCCTGTTCCAGCCAGAGGCCGGGCACTACAGCTGGTGGGACTATCGGCAGGCAGCATTCCGCCGCAACATGGGCTTGCGCATCGATCTGATCCTGATCGGCGAGGCTTTGAAATCTGCTGCTACCGCAGCGTCGATCGACCGCGAACCGCGACGCTGGGAGCGCCCTTCCGATCACACGCCGGTGATGCTGGAACTGGATATATGAACGACATGACCAAAGCCGAATGGCCCAGCTCGCTGGACGACAGCGAACTGGAAGAGCTGGATCGCTACCTGCGCGCGCATACCGGCGAAGGTGATTTGCTGCTGGACGGCGTGCACGGCCTGCTCAGCGCGCTGACAGTTGGCCCGCTGCTGGTGCTGCCGGATGAATGGCTGCATGAGGTATTGCACGAACCGTTCGCCGACGAGGACGAAGGCAATCGCGTGCTGGCACTGCTGGCCAAGCTCAACGATTCGATCAGCGCGGAACTTGATGTGGACGCTTACGAACCGATTCTCGGCGAAGTCGAAATGGAAGGCGGCCCGTTGCTGTCGGCTGCCGGCTGGTGCGAAGGGTTCAGTCGTGGCATCGACCTGCGCGCGGCGCTGTGGGAAAACCGCCTCGCCGAAGACCCGCAGTTGATGGAGTTGCTGGGGCCGGTGATGGCGCTGGCAGTGGACGAAGGCATTCTCAGTGCCGATACCGAATTCGAGAAACTCAGCGAAGACGAGTACGACGAGTGTCTGTCTCAGGTGCCCACCGTGCTCAACGCAGTCAACCAGTACTGGCAAGCCAAACCTGCCACCGAAGCCGAAGTGGAAACGATGGTGCTGCAACAGCGGCCGGGCAAGGAAGATGAAATCAGCCCGCCACGCCAGCGCAGCGGTCACTGGGTGCATTGAAGCGGGCATGAGTGGAGAGGAGTGAGGGACGAGGGCGGTAACTCGTCTCGTCGAACCACTGTCGCGTCGATGGAACGATCCGTTCCTGCGCGGAGGCTTGGACTGGCGGCGTGATGGGGCCATCTTGTCGGCCAGTCATTCCCTTGATGGAGCAAGCCATGAGCGATCGCCACATCACCCGCCGCATCCGCGGCATGGATACGTCCGACGGCGCGGGCGTGAAATTGAAGCGCGTCATCGGCCAGCCCGGACTGGACATGCTTGATCCATTCCTGCTGCTGGACGAATTCCGTTCCGACCAGGCGGGTGACTACATCGCTGGCTTCCCCGAGCATCCGCACCGTGGTTTCGAGACGGTGACCTACATGCTCGCCGGCCACATGCAGCACGGCGACAACCATGGCAACCGCGGTGATCTGGTGCCGGGCAGCGTGCAATGGATGACCGCCGGCCGCGGCATCCTGCACTCGGAAATGCCGCAGCAGGAAAATGGCCTGATGTGGGGCTTCCAGCTCTGGGTGAACCTGCCGGCGAAAGACAAGATGACCGCGCCGCGTTACCAGGACATCGGTCCGGAGCGCATCCCGGTCGTGCATCCCGCCCCCGGCGTCGAAGTCAAGGTGATCGCCGGCGAACTGGCCGGCGCCACCGGCCCGGTGGAAGGCATCGTCACCGCGCCGGTGTATCTGGACATCAGCTTGCAACCCGGTGCGCAATTGACGCTGGACCTTCCCGCAGGCCATCACGGTTTCGCCTACGTGTTCGAAGGTGAGGCAGCGTTGGTGGGTGGCGAAGCGTTGCAGCGCAGTGAATTGGGCGTCTTGTCCGATGGCGAACAACTGCAACTGGCAGGTACCGACACACCAGCACGCCTGCTCGTCGTCGCCGGCAAACCGCTCAACGAAAGTGTGGCGCGCTACGGACCGTTCGTGATGAACACGCCCGAGCAGATCCAGCAGGCCATTGCCGACTTCCGCGCCGGCAAGTTCTAGCGGGGAACCCGCGTTGCCGGCAACCGTCAGCGTGGTCGTTCGATCCTCAACGTTGCCGGCAGCTCGCGTATCGTGATCTCGCCGTTGCGCCATGCCACCGGTTTGCCGTTCAGCCACGCCTTGCCGCTGGGTTGAGCGGCATACGGCCACGGGAAAACCAGACCGCCGGAAGGCAAGCTCAATCCGTCGCTTACCTCAAGCTGCAGCTGGTCATGCTGCTCTCGCAGCGAGTAGTGCAGCTCACCGTAAGGCGTCCGCAATCCCTCGATGTCGATGTGACCTTGGCGCAACCACGCAGCGGGAATGCCTGCCGCCAGAACGAGCGCGTGATCGCTGGCACGCTCCCATGCAAACATGTCGTATAGCGAACGCAGGTAGTCCGAGGCGATCCATGCGTGCGGCATGTCGCCGACGAAACGCGGCTTGCGCGGGTCATGCCCGACCACCTCGGCCCACTGGTTCCACGCCGCTGGTCGCCGGTCAGCCATGAAAAAAGCGAGCAGTTGCGGAATCCGTTCGCGCCAGCCCAGCCGCACAAACGCCCCCACGTTGCGCCATTCGTACGGCGTGTAGTCGTCCCACGCCTTGCTGCCGTCGCGACGCGCGATGAAATCCTGCCAGTAGCGTTCGAAGGTTTGTTGCAGCAAGGCCGGCGGCAGCCACTCCTGCGCACCGGCGGGTGACAGCGCGATGGTGGTGGAGGTTGGATCGAAGTCGCCCAGTTCGGCCGCACCGGGAACGTAGTAGATGGCGTGTTCACGCGTTGCGGCGAGGATCGACGACTGCAAATCGCTGCGTAAAACATCCCGCGAGGCAGTGAAGCGCGCCGCTTCATCAGGTTTGTCGAGGGCATTGGCCAGCGCGATCGCATCGTCGTAGCCGCGCAGTGCCCAGAAGTCGTCCCAGTACGAATGCATCGGCTTGGCCGAATAGCCTTCGTGGCTGATCGACGCCGGCATCAGGCCGTACAGCGCGGTGCCCTGCTGCGCCGAAGTGCGCTCACTGTTGCGCAGCTGGTCCATGTACGCCACCGTGTGCTCCACGTGCGGCCACAGCTTCTTCAGGCCGGAAAGGTCATGGCTGAAACGCCACCACTCCGCGATGGTGAACAGCAGCTCGCCCTGGCTGTCGTTCTCCGGTACCGGGTCCGAACCGCGCGCGTCAACGCAGCAAGGCACCTTGCCGGTATTGAACTGATGCGGCGCGTACCAACGCACGAAGGCGCCGACCACATCGCTGTGACCGCTGCGCAGCAACGCCTCGCTCATCATCGCGCCATCGCGGATCCACGTGCGCGCGTAGGAGCGCGTGCCTGGCTGAAACGCCGGGCCATCGCGTGACATCAGCATCTGCGCTTGTGCGCTGCGCGCGGTGTCAGCTAAATCCTGCTGCGCGGCGGGCAACGCAAGCGTCACGTGGTTGAGCTTCACGCGCCACGCTGCCGCCACTTCATCGCGTTGCTGTTTCAGCCACGCTGCCGCATCGGCCGGTGGCTTGAATGACGCCGGGCTCGAAGGCACCACCAGCCCCAGCGTGATGGTTGCGTGCGGCGGCACAGTCAGTCGGTACAACAGCGCACCCTGTGCGTACCCGCTTGCATCGTGCAGCGTGCGCAGCTGCGGACGTTCGCCTGCGGCCAACCGCTCCGGGAGGGTGATCGCACCATGGGCGCTGGCGACGAAGTCGCCGGGCTGCAGCGACACCACCTGCAACGCGTGGTTGATCTGCACGGCGTGACCGTCCCAGCGCAGATCCGTGATCGGACTGATCCCGCCCGGGGTATTGAGGAATTGCGTTGGCGGGTTGACCTGGAACGGTCGCAACAGCAAGGCCAGCGTCAGCGTGCGTGGTTTATTGCGGCGGTTGGAGAGGCGGTATTGCAGCAGCAGGTTCGTCTGCTGCGGCGTGCCGCTGGCGAAGGCGGTGGTGTCCAGTTGCACGCCGTCGGTCTGCCAATGCACCGTGGGGATCGGCAGGTAATTGTCTTGCAGACTTTGCCTAGTCTGCACCGTGGCCCAGTCGATCAGCTGGTTGCCGTCGAGCAACATCGGCTCGATCGACCAGCCGCCCTTGCGCACCTCCACCGCGCCATCTTCGGAGATCAGCGCTGATTTTGCCGCGCCACCGTCGACGCCAACCAGCGTCCAGTAACTCTGCTCACCGGAGAAGCCACGTGGGTAGATGCCGCGTGCTGCATGCCTGGCTTGCTGCATCAGCACGGCGTTTGGCGTGAGGCTGGCTGGCGTGGGTTCGTCTACGGCTGCTGGCGGCAACGGCGTCAAACGCAGATTGCTGACGCAAAAATCGCCACGGCCACCCTGCCCTGCATAAAGAGTGAATTCCACGGTCTGTGTCTGGCGCAGCGTTCGGTCCTTCGCCGGCCCCCACGCGGAAACGATATCGCGCTTGTTTGCAGTGATGGTCTGCCATGCGTCCGTTGGCGTGAAGTGCTCGCGGCGGTACCACCACACGTTGTCGCCGCTGGCATCGATCAGCTTCACTTGCAGGTCATTCGGCGGCATGGTGCCGCGCACGTCAAATGACAAGGCGTAATTTTCCGGAAAGGTGATGGGCAGGCGACGACGCAGGCTGGGGCCGCCGGATACACCGTTGAAGTTGAACTCCAGACAGATCGCCTTGCCGTGTGGAGCGCTGGCCGGGTGCAGCGTGGCACGGATGTCATCGGTGGCCGCAGCCGTCCAGCGATTCGGTTGACTGAAATCGTCGAGCGTTCGCGCTGCGGTCTCGGCACCTACAACGTTGCTTACAAGCAGCAAGGCCAGTAGCACGAGATGACCGTGGCGCATCGTCAACCCTTCACACTGCCCAGCAGCAGTCCTTCGAGGTAGTAGCGCTGCATCGACAGGAACAAGAGCAGCACCGGCAGTACGGTGACGACTGAGCCGGCCATCATCAGTTCGCTGTCCTGCGAATGTTCGCGCGCCAGCGAGGCCAACCCGATCGGCAGCGTGTAGTGCTCCTGTCCGGTCAGCACGATCAGCGGCCACATGAAGTCGTTCCACGCGGCGAGGAAGGTGAAGATCGCCAGCGTCACGACAATCGGCTTCAGCAGTGGCAGCACGATCTGCACGAAGATGCGCGACTCGCTGGCGCCGTCGATCCGCGCCGCTTCGAGCAATTCATCGGGAATGCCGCGTGCGTACTGGCGTACCAGGAAAATGCCGAACACGGTGGCCAGCGCTGGCACCACCACGCCGGCATAGCTGTTCACCAGGCCCATGTATTTCAGCAGCAGGAACAACGGCAGCATGGCGACCTGGGCGGGAATCACCAGTGCGCCAAGCAGTGCCTGAAACAATCGCTCGCGACCAGCGAAACGCAGCTTGGCGAACGCATAGCCGGCCAGCAAATTGAAAACCACCGAGAGCACGGTGATCGCGCCGGCGACCAGCAAGCTGTTGATCAGGTAGCGGCCCATGCCGGCATGCACGAACAGTTCGCGATAGTTGTCCCAGCTGGCATGGCGCGGCAACAACGGCGGTGGCAGCGTGCTGGCGGCACCCGGCGCCATGAACGACACCGACAACATCCACAGCAACGGAAACAGTGCGACCGCCGCCACCCCGATGAGCAGACCGTTGATCAGCGCCTTGGCCAGTCGTGGGCTCATGTCTGGTCTCCCCGCTGCGACAGCTTCAGCATCAGCACGGTCACTGCGAACATGATCACGAACAACAGGAACGCCACGGCGGAAGCGGAGCCGAGGTTCCACCACTTGAAGCCTTCGTCGTACATCAGGTACAGCACGCTGACCGTGCTTTGCAGTGGCCCGCCTTCGGTCATCACGTACGGCTCGGCAAACAGCTGGAAGTAGCCGGACACGGTGAGGATGCCGACCATCAACATGGTCGGTTTCAGCATTGGCAAGGTGATGTGACGGAACTGCCGCCAGGGCGACGCGCCGTCGATACGTGCAGCCTCGTACAGGTCCGGCGGAATCGCCTGCAGGCCAGCGAGGAAGATGATCATGTTGTAGCCAAAGTTTTTCCACACCGCGAACGCGATGATCGTCGGCATCGCCCAGTGCGGATCACCCAGCCAGTCCACCGGGTGAATATCGACCAGTCCCAGCAGATAGTTCGCCATGCCGTACTTGGTGTTGAACAGATAGCGCCAGATCACGGCGGTGGCGACCACCGTGGTCACCACCGGCGCGAACAGCGCCGTGCGGAAGAACGGCTTCGCTGTCGCCAGCGGTGAGTTCAGCAACATCGCCGCGCCGAGCGACGCGCCCATCGACAAGGGCACGCCTAGCGCGACGAAGTACACCGTGTGTCCCAGTGCAGCCCAGAACAGCGGCCGGTGGAGCAGTTCCCAATAATTGCCCAACGCCACGAAGCGCAGGTTGTGAATGTTTGCCAGCGCGTACAGGTCGTAATCGGTAAGACTGAGCGCGAGCGCGGCAAGCACCGGCAGCAGGAAGAACACTCCCAGCACGACCAGCGCGGGGGCAAGGAACAACCAGGCCGTACGCTGCGGATTCATCGTGTGGGCTCCTTCGCATGACTCGCTGCAGCGTGGTCCAGCACCCAGCGTCGCTTGGCCAGAATCGCATCAGCGCGGTGGTCCATCTCAACGGCGGCCTGGTCGATCGTCAGTCGGCCGGCGATCACCTGGGCGGCGACCAGCTGCATTTCGTTGGCGATGCGTTCCCATTCCGGCACCGCCGGCGCAGGTTTCACCTGTTCCAGCTGTTCGCGAAAAGCGCGTGCCTTCGGATCGTCGCGCAATGCGCCGCCTTCCCATGAGCTGCGCCGTGGCGGCATGTCGCCAAGCAGGTCGTAAAACTGCTGCTGCACGGCCGGCTGCGACAGGTATTCAATCAACTTCCAGGCAGCCTCTTTGTGCGGTGAGCGCCGGAAGATCACCAGGCTCGAACCGCCGGCTACGCCGACACCGGGACTGCTCGGACCGGGCAGTGGTGCGGTAGACCAATCGTCCTGCTCAAGGGCCGGCAGGCGCGAACGGAACTCGCCGATGTTCCACGGCCCGGACAGATAGAACGCGTAGACGCCGCGACCAAATTCCGTCCACGGATTGCCCGCTTCCACGTTGGTGATTGCCGGCGCCTGCTGCAGCCGGAAGGTGTCGACATAGAACGTCAGCGCGCGCTTGAAGCCGGCACTCTCGAAATTCCCGTAGCGTCCGCCATCACGCAGCAGCGGATCGTCTTGCTGCAATCCCAGCGACATCAATTGCTCGTACTCGTTGGTTGGAAGCAATACGCCGTAGCGATGTTGCGACGGATCGCTGAGCGCGCCCAGCATGCGTCGCCATTCAGCCCAGGTACGCGGTGGCGCATCGAAGCCAGCAGCCTTCAACAGGTCGTTGCGATAGAACAACAAACGCGTGTCGACATACCACGGTACGCCGTACAGGGTGCCCTCAATCACATTGGTGGACCAGATGCTGGCGAAGTAGTCGGACGGCTGGATCACGCTCGAATGGTCGACCCGCACCTGCAATGGTTCCAGTGCGTGCAGCGCCGCCAGTTCGGGCAGCCAGGTGTTGCCAAGCTGGCTGAGATCCGGGGTGGAGTCGCCGGCGAACGCGGTGAGCAATTTCTGGTGCGCAGCAGTCAACGGCAGCTGCTGAACTTTCACACGGATATCCGGATGCGCGCGCTCGAACGCCGGCAGCAATTTGACCACGGCTTCGCCTTCGCGGCCAATCGTCCAGAACACGAGTTCGTGGCTGTCCGATGCCTGCTTACAACTGCCCAGCAAGGCACTGCACAAGACGATGCTGGCCATGCACAGCCCACGCCGCCATCGTTGCTGACGCGCCGAGTGAATCATTTTGCCGGTACCGGCGCATCCAGCCAGCCGCCTTCGAAGCCGGCGCGCTGAAGTCCCTTGCGGATGTACGGATTCTTCTTCATCACGTTCCACACGAAGTCGCTGCGCCAGTTCTCGATCATCAACACGATCGGGCCCTGGTCGATGCCGAGCTGTTCGCTATCGACCCAGCCCATCGGCAGCACTTTGCCGGTACGCAGCAGGGTTTGCACGTGGAAGCTGGGATTGAACGCATCAACGAAACCGTGCTCGTTGTAGATGGCGGTGCCGTAGCGGCGCTTCATTTCCTCCAGCGCGGGAATCACCAGCTCGGGTGCGAAGGCGATCGAACCGGCGGCGGCGCTGGGCACGATGGTGCCGTCATCGACCAGATAGCCCAGTCCCGCGCCGCGCGCGGTATAGCCGTAGAACTGTCGGCGGCCTTGACCCTCGACGAGGATGCCGCCGGGACCATTGCTGGCGGTCAAACCCCACACGTTTGCGCCATAACCGGTCCAATGCCCCGGATTGGTGATCGCGTAGTTGCGCTGGGCGATCACCGCGCGGCGGCTGTTCTCGAAATAGTCCAAGTCATGCTGGCGATTCCAGGCGTCGCGGATGCCGCGGAAGTCGATCCATACATGGCTGTACTGGTGGCCGAACAGCGGGCCGAAATTCAACAGTTGCTGACCTTGGAACTTGCCCCAGCTGCGGTCGTAGGTACCGGTCCATGCCGACCATGCATCGGAGTCCACCGGATGGGTTGGCGAACCCAGTGCCAGTACATAGACCAGCATCGCCTCGTTGTAGCCCTCCCAGTCATGCGGGATGAACTTGCCGCCGGGCGTCCAGCCCATGCTGATCAACGGCGGCCGCACTTGTGCCCAGGGCCAGTCGACGCGGCGATAGATGCGATCGGCCAGCGTGCGGATCTCGTGTTCGGCCGGGGTGTCGCGGTCGTAGTACGACTGTGCAAACAACACGCCGCCCAGCAGCAGGCTGGTGTCCACCGTGGAGACTTCGGTCCAGCGCGCGAAGCGCTTGCCGCTCTTCATGTCGAGGAAGTGATAGAAGAAACCGTGATAGCCGCTGTCGTCGTCTTCGCTGTCACCCTGCGGCGCGGTGTCGAAGAAACGCAGCGTGGCCAGCGTGCGCTCGATCGCCTGCTCGCGGGTGATGTAGCCACGCTCCACGCCCACGCCGTAAGCGGTCAGGCCGAAGCCCACCGCGGCAATGCTGGAGAAGGACTCGCCGGGATAGTGATCAGGAACCAGGCCTGTAGCCGGATCCGCGCTGTCCCAGAAAAAGCGGAAGGTGCGCTGTTCGAGATCGTTGACCAGCGCGGGTACTTCAGCGCTGCTGCGGCTTGCTTCCGGGGTGGCCGGTTGTGCCTGCCAGGCGGGGCTGGCTGGAGCTGCCAGTAACAGCGCCGCGCCAAGAAGGAGAGAGGAAAGCCATGCGGGCCGGTGGGGAAGCTTCATGATCGGTCTGCCGTACTTTGAGTATGCGACGCCAGCCTGAACTGCATCTCGTGCAGGTCAGGCTGGACGTCCAGACGTCCGTCCGTGTGACGTGGACGGACGGGTGAATCGACTACTGGGATGTCACGAAATGATCAGAACGAATAGCGCGCGCCAATCTGGAAGCGACGGGTCTGGTTCGGATCGGCGCTGGTCACCTTGCCGAAGTCCGGGTTCGGATTCATCGAGCCCCAGTTGTACTGGTTGTTGATGTAACCGTTGTCGACATCACGGTTGAACACGTTCATCACGTCAAAGCGCAGTTCCAGCGCCTGGCTCTCGCCCCAGTGGAACTCCTTGGCGATCGACAGGTCCAGGTTGAGATACTTCTGACCGTACTTGCCGTTCTTGTAGAAGATGCAGTTGTAGTCGCAACCGGGCACGTTGGCGAAGTAGTCGTACGGCAAGCCCGAGCCGTAGGTGAAGATGCCGGTCAAACGTGTGTCCCACGGGCCGCGTACGATTCCGTTCAGTACCAGATGCTGCTTTTCGCCCACGTTGTTGGCGTAATAACCAGCGGGATCGACATAGTCCAGCGAGTAGTTGTCACCACCTTGCTGATGAGCGTCCTGATACGTGTAGGCCAGCCCCATGCCCCAGCCCGACGCTTCCGTGTACGGCTTGTTGATGCTGACCAGTACGTTGCTGGATTGCGTTTTCTTGTCGGTGTTGTGCAGGACGACACCGTAAGGACTGCCCGGCATTTGATTGAGCACGAAGCCTGGCTGCGGCAGACGGTTCCATACCCAGGTGAACTGGTCATAGCCCAGCACGCGAGTCAGGGTCAGTGATGCGTTCCAGTCTCCCATTACCTGACGCACACCCAGGCTGAACTGGTCCGTGTGCGGCGGCTTGGTGTTGTTGTTGACCACGTCCAATTCGCTGGTAAAGCCGGCAGAGCCCGAAGCCAACAGGCCATTCAGGCCAGCCGCGGTCAGGTAGCTCGGATCCCAGGCGATGGTCCCGGGGGTGACGCCGCCGGGGCTGAACCGGAAGGTGTAGTTCGGTACCAGCGAATGCAGTTTTTCCTGGCTGATCCAGTCAAACGGAGTGCGGTCGTAATAGCGGCCAACACCGCCGAAGACGGTGGTGCTCTGGTCGCCGTCTTTGCTGACGTCCAGCGAGAAGCCCAGCCGCGGCTGGATCGCACCCTTGTAGCCGTCGCGGTTGTGGCCATTGCTGATGTAGTTCTGCAGACCCAGGTATTGCAACGTGGGGACCTGCACGGCCGGGGTCACGTAATCCTTGTTCAGCGCGTTGGTCTCGTAGTCCCAACGCAGACCGAGATTCAGCTGCAGTCGCTGGGTGATATCCCAGTCATCCTGCACGTACAGGCCGAGCTGGTTGGTGTGCAGGTTGGCGCTGGCGCCGCTCGGCGAGTACACGGCCTGGTAAGGCGAGTTGAAGCCGCCGGGATAAGCACTTCCTTCCTGGTAGTAGTAGGTCGGCACGGTGGCGCTGTTCTGTTCCAGCGTGATGCCGTAAGTGGCGTATTTGATACCCGCCTTGATCGTGTGATCGGGCAAGCCGAACCAGGTGAAGTCGTCGCGGATGGTGCGCTGGTTCTGGCCCTTGTCCTGCAGGTCGCTGCCGCTGCCGATCACCGCGATGCCCGGATCGTACACGCTGCGCACGTTGCCAGATTGAGCGGAGGTGGGATGCCACCTCGCGGTGCCGGCATCCAGCAACAAGTCATTGGTATAGCTTTCGCCGCGCGATTGCCATTTCAGCAGCAGATCGTCGACGTTGTTCTTGCGGTTGCTGCGCGCGGTGTAGGCGGTGTTGCCGCCAAAACCGAGCTGCTCGCTGTCGCGCCGGGTGGTCAGGCTGAGGTCGACGTTGTTGTCGTGGTTCGGCTGCCAGCTCAACTTGCCGAAGAATGCCTTTTCGTTGAACGGTGCCGAGAATGTGCCGTTGTACTGAGCGAATCGCGGGTCGTTGATCTGCACGGTGGTGTTGGCGGTGTCCTTGCGTTCCTCGTAGTTGATGAAGAACTGCGCCACGTCCTTGATGATAGGGCCGCCAAAACTGAAGCCGCGTTGTTCGCGTTTGTACTCGGGTTTCTTGACGTGGTTTTCCTTGTCAAACGAGTTCTGCGCGATCATCGACTGGTTCTGGTAGTAGTCGTAGAGCGAACCATGGAAGTCGTTCGTGCCCGACTTGGTCACCGCGGTGATGATTGCCGTGCCGGCCTGCTCGTATTCGGCCTTGAAGTTGTTGGTCAGTACGCGGAATTCCTGCACCGCTTCCTGCGAGAACGGGTTGCCGCGGGTGGAGTCCTGGCCGGCGATGCCGCCCTTGAGCACGTTGTTCTTCAGGCTGGCGCCGTCGATGAAAACGTTTACATTCTCGGCTGATTGACCGCCCGCCGAGAACGTTTTGGAGTTGGGGTCGCGTGAGGTGGTGATGCCGGGAACCAGCTTGGCGAAGTCAAGGAAGTTGCGCTCGTTCTGCGGTAATTCCTGGATCTGCTTCTGGCTGATGTTGGTGGCCACTTCCGAGGTGCGTGTTTCAACCAGGGTGACCGCGCTCACCGAAACGCCCTGCAGGTTCGTTGCATCGCTGGTGCTGGGTCCGGTGGCGGCAGCACCGGCATCCAGATTGAGGCTTAAGGCCTGGCCTACCTGCACGGTGACGGTACGACTGGTGCTGCTGCCGTTGCCACTGGCGACGATGGTGTAACTGCCTGGGCTCAACCCCGCCAGAGTGTAGTTGCCGTCTGCGCCGACCTTGGTCTTGCTGACGAAGCCGTTGGCGGTATTGGTGGCAACCACCTCGGTCGGCATCTGGCCTTGCGGCGCGCTGACGTGTCCGCGCAGGACGGCGGTGCTGGACTGCGCGTGTGCCGCCGGCAGGGCGAGTGCGGTGACCAGCAGGCCGGCAAGCGCCAGCGAGATGTGCCTGGATAACGTATGTTGTTTGACCATGACCTGATCCTCTCCCGTAATCGTTGCAAATTGAGGTGGAACGCTTCGTCGAGATGTTGACGTGATGCTGCCCGCGAACCAGTGCTCCGATTCGCCTGCCTCGAACCGACCTTGGAAAACTCGGTTCTTTCCGGCGCGATCCAGCGCCAGTATTCAAAAATGCGGTCAGCCGGACGCCACGGCGCTGGACGCCCGTACCACCAATTCGGCAGAAACTTTGCGCCGGGTGCCGATTCGCATTCCGGTTGAATCATCAATTTGCTCGCCCAGCCAGGCCATAGCCTCGCTGCCCAGGTCGGCAATGTGCACCTTGATCGTGGTCAGCGATGGCGTGACATAACGTGCCATGGGCACGTCATCGAAGCCGCCCACGGCCAGCTCCTGCGGAATACGCACGCCGGCTTCGCGCAAGGCCGCCATGCAACCGATCGCCATCATGTCGTTGGCGGCGAACACGGCATCGGGTCGCGTTTCCATGGCCAGCAGCTGCTGGCCGGCGCGGTAACCGGATGCTTCGCTGAAGTCTCCTTGCAGCATCGTTGCGGCGCTCGCCAGGCCATGGCTGGCGAGGGTTTCGCGAAAGCCCAGTTTGCGCTGCTCGGCATCGCGATTGCCGGACGGACCTTCGATGAAGGCAATCCGCTGACGCCCTTGCGCCAGCATGTGCTCGACCATCAGCCGGGCCCCGCCGTCGTTGTCCACCGACAGCGAGCAGTAGTCGGTGCCGGACAAACGTGTGTTCATCAGCACAGTAGGGATGTTTTGCGGCAGATTCTGCCGCAAAAAGTCAGCATTGGCGTGGGGCGACATCAGCAACAGGCCGTCGACCCGGCCCTGCATCGCGCGCAGGGCGAGCGCCGCGGTCTCGGCATCGTCGTGCGAACTGGAAACCAGCAGATGCATACCGCGGGCGCGCGCGGCCAGGTCGATGCCGCGGATCAGCTCGGAAAAG
The DNA here is from genome assembly GCF_029224025.1 of Rhodanobacter sp. AS-Z3. Taxonomy (NCBI): domain Bacteria; kingdom Pseudomonadati; phylum Pseudomonadota; class Gammaproteobacteria; order Lysobacterales; family Rhodanobacteraceae; genus Rhodanobacter; species Rhodanobacter sp. AS-Z3. The sequence goes on along the minus strand of NZ_CP119392.1, from coordinate 472,381 downwards.
AATTCACCGTACAAGTCCGGCAGCAGCGCGCCGACCGTGTTGGTGCGCCGGGTGATCAGCATGCGGGCGGCCGCATGTGGCACGTAACGCAGGCGTTTGGCCACTTCGTGGATGCGCTGGCCAGTCTCCGCGGTGACCCCGCTGCCGCCATTTAGCGCGCGCGATACCGAGGCCACGGATACACCGGCCTCACGCGCGACATCCTTGATGGTGGCAGCTTTGATGATGGCAACCTCACTGGCATGGTGTGGCTTGCAATGTATGGCGGAGACCGCAAGAACCATTGCACAGCGCCAACGTAAACGTTTTCATGGCACGTTGTAAAGCGCTTGTAAAAGGGATTCCACGTTGCAGTGCAACAAGTTAACGGTATCCGAACGCGATGCCCGTCACAGATTCACCCCTTCGCTGATCCGTGGGCGCAAAGACCGCGCTATGGCGCCGCAGCATTCAAGTGGCTGGCACGATTCAGGCTTGTCAGTCGTGTACTTCCCGATTTCCTGACAGGTATTGCCACAGGTCGTTCTGGAATCCCCGCCCAAGCCTTGGCCACATCGTTAAATGAAGGTTAATATTCGTGGACTCAAACAACTGTATTCTTTAGTTGTTCCACTTTCTCAATAAAAGCAAGACAACTTGTTGTTTCTGAAGACCATGATGACTCTATCCGCCCTCCTGTTTCCCCTTGCTGCCGTGCTGATCGCCAGCGCGATCCGGCATGTGCCGGCCGGTCACGTCTACAGCCTGTACCGTCGCGGCAAGTTGGTGCGTGTTCTGCAGCAGGGAACGCATCTGGTCTTGCCATTGCTGGATCGGGTTGCGCACAAGATTGACCTCGCTGGTCAGACGCTGCGGCTGGACGCGCGGCAAGACGACGCCGGCGATATGCGTGGCACCGTCTACTGGCAGGTGTTGGAGCCGGAGCGCGCCGATGCCGTGTTCGAACAAGTTGATCAATTGATCCGTCGCGGTGCCCGCGAGGCACTGCGCAACGAGCCGGCCGCCGATGGCGCCGATCGGCGCGATGTGGGTGCACGGGTGAAACATTCCTTGAACAGTGCACTGCGGGAACGCGGAATGATGGTGACGCGCGTTGAGTTGGACGCCGCCTGAGTAGCGGAGTTGCGCCAGGGCGCCCGAGAGCGTCCGCGCCACAGGGGATTTCAAGTTTTCGACCCGCTTCGGCGGGTTTCTTTTTACCTGATCTTTGAGTCGGGGTTGGCAAGCCCGGCGCCAGCCGCTGATACTTGCGCCCCCACGCACCCGAGTGATCCGATGACCAGCCGCGACGCTCTGCAGGCACGACTCGAACAAGGCATTGCCGCGCTTGGCCTGGATTTGCCTGCTGAGGCGGTGCCGCGTCTGCTCGACTACCAGGCGCTGTTGCAGCGCTGGAATGCGACCTACAACCTCACTGCCGTGCGTGATGCGGAGGAGATGGTCACCCGCCACCTGCTCGATTCGCTGGCGATCCTGCCGTATGTGCGGGGCCAGACTCTGGCCGATCTCGGCACCGGTCCCGGCCTGCCCGGCATTGTGCTGGCGATTGCCGCGCCGGGTCGACAAATCCTTTTGGTGGATTCGAATGGCAAGAAGGTGCGCTTCCTGCGTGAGGCAATCCGCACGCTGAAGCTGGAAGGCGTGCGCGCCGAGCAGTCGCGCGTGGAAGACGTCGAAGGTCAGTTCGATTGCGTAACCGCGCGTGCGTTCGCCAGTCTCGCCGACATGCTCGGCTGGGGCGGCCACCTGCTGGCGCCGGACGGAATCTGGCTGGCGATGAAGGGGAAGCGGCCGGACGAGGAGTTGCCTGGCATTCCGTCAGGCTTCGCCGTACGCAGTACGCACGAGTTGGCGGTGCCGGGCCTGCCAGCCGAACGCCATCTGCTGGTGATCGGTCGCAGCTGACGGGTCGGCGTGTCGCGCAGGAGCCCGCTCGCGGGCGATGCCTTTTGGCGGGAATTGCAAAAGCCAGAGCATCGCCCGCGAGCGGGCTTCTACGCGTCCAGGATGCTGCCGTTGCTCTCGATCACTTGCGCATACAGCTTCGCCGTGGCTTTTGGCGTGCGCTGCTGGGTGGCGAAGTCGACGTGGTACAGGCCGAAGCGCTTGGAGAAACCCAGCGACCACTCCAGGTTGTCCATCAGCGACCACGCGTAATAACCCTTCAGGTTCACTCCGGCCTCGATCGCCTTGTGCAGTGCCTTGAGGTGCTTGCGCAGATAGTTGGTGCGCAGCGGATCGTCGAGTACGCCGTTTTCGGCCACCGGCGGGTCGTAGAAAGCCGAACCGTTTTCGGTGATGTACAGCGGGATGTCGCCGTAGCGCTGCTTGAACCACGTGAGCGTGTCGGTCAGGCCCTGCTCGAACACTTCCCAGCCGGTTTCCGTATAGGTCTTGTTCGGCTGGCGTACCGGCACTGCCTTCAGCGGATAGGCATTCGGATCATTTTTCACCACGGCGCGCGTGTAGTAATTGATACCGACGAAGTCGACCTTCTGATTCGTCAGCTTGAAGTCGTCTTCGGGGAAATCGGGCCACGCATCGCCAAAAATCTCTTTTAGTTCCGGCGGGTAGCTGCCAAGCAGCGCCGGATCGGCAAACTGCTCATTCATGTAGGCATGTGCGCGGCGCGTGGCGGCGAGGTCTTCGGCGCTGTCGGAGTGCGGGTATTTCGGCTCGATATTGAACACCACGCCGATCTCGTGCTGGCCGTGCGCCCGATACGCCTGGATGCCGGCGCCACTGGCGCGCATCAGGTTGTGCGCGGCGATCGGCGCCTCGTACTTGCTGCGATGGCCAGGTGCCAGCGCACCGTGCAGGTAGCCGCCGTCGGTGACCACCCACGGTTCGTTCAGCGTGGCCCAGCGCGGCACGCGGTCGTCCAGCGCCTTGAACATCACTTCGGCGTATTCGGCAAACCAGTGCGCAACGTCGCGGTTGAGCCAGCCGCCGCGGTCATCCAGCGCCGCCGGCAAGTCCCAGTGGAACAGCGTGGCGTTCGGCACGATGCCGTTTTCAAGCAGTTCGTCGACCAGTCGCGAATAGAAATCCAGCCCCTTCGGATTGACTCGCCCGGTGCCCTCGGGCAACACCCGTGCCCAGTTGATGCTGAAGCGATAGCCCTGCAGGCCCAGCGCCTTCATCAGCTGCACGTCATCCTTGTAGCGACGGTAGTGATCGCAGGCGATATCGCCGGTGTCACCGTTGGACATCATCCCCGGCGTATGGGCGAACCGCTGCCAGATGCTGGGCCCGGCCCCGTCGGCCAGCGGCGAGCCTTCGATCTGGTAGGCAGAGGTGGCGGCACCCCAGTGAAAGCCGTCGGGAAAGCGGAAGCTGGCACGCGTCATCGGGGTTCCTGCAATCAAAGTGCTTGATGTAAACGATTACATGGGCAGAATAGCGCAATGTTCCGCCGCTGTGCAGACCGCGCATGCTGGAGCCAGACGGCTGACAATGACGGGCGATCGCGTCCAACCCTGCGGAGATGTTGATGGCCACCGTACGCCTGAAGAATTTGCGCAAGATCTATCCGAACGGCCACGTTGGCGTGGTCGACGCCAGTTTCGAGATCGCCGACGGCGAGTTGCTGGTGCTGGTGGGGCCCTCTGGCTGCGGCAAGACCACCTTGCTGAGGATGATCGCCGGGCTGGAAACAATCAGCGATGGCACGCTGGAAATCGACGGTCGGGTGGTCAACGACTTGCCTCCGAAAGATCGTGACATCGCTATGGTGTTCCAGAATTACGCGTTGTATCCGCACATGACGGTGGCGGAAAACCTGGGCTTCGGTCTGAAGTTGCGCGGGCACAAACAGGCCGACATCGACCAGCGCGTAGCGGGCGCCGCAAAAACCCTGGAGCTGGAAGCACGGCTGGCGTCGCGTCCAGGTGCGTTGTCCGGCGGCCAGCGTCAGCGCGTAGCACTGGGCCGCGCGCTAGTGCGCGATCCCAAGGTATTCCTGCTGGACGAGCCGCTGTCCAATCTGGACGCCAAGTTGCGGCTGTCGATGCGGGTGGAGATCGCCCGGCTGCATCGCCAGCTCAAGGCCACCATGGTCTACGTCACCCATGACCAGATCGAGGCGATGACGCTGGGCCAGCGCATCGTGGTGCTGGATGGCGGCGTGATCCAGCAGATCGACACGCCGATGAACCTGTACGACAAGCCCGCCAACCTGTTCGTTGCCGGTTTCTTCGGCAGCCCGGCGATGAACTTGCTGCACGGCACCTTGAAGCACGATGGTGGCTGGACCTTGGTCACCGCGCACGGCGAGATCACTCTGGGTGAGCCGCCGCCGTCTTCGGCATGGCAACCATGGTGCGAGCGTGCCGTGGTGTTGGGTGTCCGGCCGGAGGATCTGCAGCCGATGGAAGCGGGCATTTCCGCACTCACAGCGCAGCTCGAAGTGCTCGAGCCGGTCGGCAACGAAGTTTTTCTGAATCTGCGCTACGGCGACCAGAGGCTGGTCTCGCGAGTGTCGCCGCGGGCCCTGCCCGAGCCCGGCAGTCAGATGCCGCTGACCCTGGTGCCCAAGCGGCTGCACTTGTTTGACGCCGCCAGCGGCAGCCGGATCGGCGCCTGAGCTCACTGAAGCGTGCAGGCACGCCGCTGCGGCAATGCTAATCTAACCGTCCTCCGCGAACGGTAGCTATCCATCCATGGCTCGCATCATCGCTGTCGCCAACCAGAAGGGTGGCGTCGGCAAGACCACCACTGCCGTCAATCTCGCCGCTGCGCTGGCCGCGGCGAAGCGCAAGGTATTGCTGATCGATCTCGATCCGCAGGGCAATGCGACCATGGCGTCGGGCGTCAACAAGCGCGATATCAAGGCCAGTGGCTGCGAAGTGCTGCTGGAAGAAGTGACGCTGGCGGCGGCAATCGTGCCCACCGAGGCGCATTACGATCTGCTGCCCGGCAATGGCGATCTCACCGCCGCCGAGCTGAAGTTGATGGACGCGCTGGCGCGCGAGCACCGGTTGAAGGAATTACTGGCGACGGTGGCGGACAAGTACCAGACCATTCTCATCGACTGTCCGCCTTCACTGAACCTGTTGACTCTGAACGCGCTGACTGCCGCCGATGGCGTGCTGATTCCGGTGCAGTGTGAGTACTTCGCGCTGGAAGGTCTTTCCAGCCTGCTCGACACGGTCAAGGCCGTGCGTCACCGACTGAATCCGAAGCTGGAGATCGAAGGCCTGCTGCGTACCATGTACGACGTGCGCAACAACCTCGGCAATGAAGTATCGGCGCAGCTCACCCAGCATTTTGGCGACAAGGTGCTGCGTTCGATCATTCCGCGCAACGTGCGGCTGGCTGAAGCGCCGAGTCATGGCCAGCCGATCCATCTGTACGATCGTAGCTCGCGCGGCGCGATCGCCTATATCGGCCTGGCCGGCGAAATGATCCGGCGTGAGCGTGGCTTGTCGCGCGGCGCGGCGGTTGATCCGGTCGAAGACCTCGAAGTGGCGGCGTCTGTGCCGGCACTCGACGACAGCAGTCCGACGCTCAGGGCGCCGGCTGCGAATCATCAGGAATAAGGCATGGCTGCTGCGAAGAAACGTGGTTTGGGGCGCGGGCTTGACGCCTTGCTCGGTGGCGATGGTGACGGCACGCCGTCGGTGTTGAGTCAGGAAGGTGAGCTGCGCTCGCTGCCGATCCAGCAGATCCAGCCAGGCAAATACCAGCCGCGTCGCCACTGGAACGACGAGGCGCTGGACGAGCTGGCCGCGTCGATCAAGGCGCAGGGCCTGATCCAGCCGGTAGTTGTGCGCGAACTGGGCAAGAACAGCTACGAGCTGATTGCCGGCGAACGTCGCTGGCGTGCGGCGCAGCGTGCCCAGATGAGCGAAATTCCCGCGCTGATCAAGCAGGTCTCCGAAGCAGCCGTGCCGGCGATGGCGCTGATCGAGAACATCCAGCGTCAGGATCTGACTCCGCTGGAAGAAGCCGACGCGCTGAAGCGGCTGATCGACGATTTCGACCTCACCCACCAGCAGGCCGCCGATGCAGTTGGTCGCTCGCGAGCGTCGGTGTCGAACATGCTGCGACTCACCGAAATGCCGGAGTCGATCAAGAAACTGCTCGACGACGGCAAACTCGAAATGGGCCACGCGCGTTGCCTGCTGACGCTGGAAGAAGCCATCGCCGTACCGCTGGCACGGCAGGCGGTCACGCTTGGCTGGTCGGTGCGTGAGCTGGAAGAAGCGGCGCGCCGCGCGCAGACCGCGCCGAAGGGCAAGGCGAAAAACGCCCCGGCGCACGATCCGAACATCAGTGCGCTGGAACGCGAGCTGGGCGAACGCTTCGCCGCCCGTGTCGAGCTGGCCCAAGGTCGCGGTGGTCGCGGCAAGCTGGTGATCCATTACCACAGCAACGACGAACTCGAAGGCATTCTCGGCAAGATTCGCTGAGGTATTGCCACCGCCGTAGGGCGGGCACTGCCCGCCGGCTTTGCGGAACCCTGCAGCAAGAGTGGCGGGCAGTGCCCGCCCTACGCGCTTTTCCGGCTTTTGCCGTGATCGAACGTAGCCGCGCTGGGGACGTACGGAGAAGCCGCCCGCGCTTTCGCATTAAACTGTGTCGCTGCTGCGTCATGCGCGGTATCTACTTCCGCTGAAAGGCCTCCCTCATGCTGCAACTTTCCGTCGTCGTTCCCGTCTTCAACGAGCGTGACAACATCCCGCCGCTGCTGGCCGAGATCGCTGCGGCGTTGCGTGGCCTCGTCGACTACGAAGTGATCTACGTCGACGACGATTCCACTGACGACAGTCGTGCCGTGCTGGCGGCGCAGAAAGCGGCGCATCCGGAACTGCGCGTGCTGCATCACGTCACCCGCAGCGGCCAGAGCACGGCGGTGTGGAATGGCGTGCGTGCGGCGACCGCACCATGGATCGCCACGCTCGATGGCGATGGCCAGAACGATCCGGCAGATATCCCCAAACTGCTCGCCGCGCGTGAAGCTGCCACCGATCAGACGCGCTTGTTTGCCGGCTGGCGTACCACCCGGCGTGACAGCTTCAACAAGCGGATTTCGTCGAAGGTGGCCAACGCGGTGCGCTCGCGCATGCTCAAGGACGCCACGCCGGATACCGGCTGCGGGCTGAAGCTGTTTGATCGCGAGGTGTTCCTGCGGCTGCCCTACTTCGATCACATGCATCGCTACCTGCCGGCACTGGTCAAGCGCGCGGGCTTCCAGATTCTGAGCGTGCCGGTTGGTCATCGACCCCGCACTGCCGGCGTATCGAAGTACGGCATGCTGGATCGGCTATGGGTGGGCCTGGCCGATCTGCGCGGCGTGGCCTGGCTGATGCGCCGTGGCAAGGTCACCCGCGTCGAAGAGCTCTGATTCACGTCACGACGGCGTGCTTGCACCGTCGTATGCTGGGGATCTCCTGCGGGGAGTTTGCCCATGAGTATCGCCATCAAACGTGTTTATGAGCCGGCGGCACCGGCTGACGGCTATCGCGTATTGATTGATCGGCTGTGGCCGCGCGGACTGAAAAAGGAAGCGGTGCCGCTGGATCTGTGGGCGAAGGAACTGGCGCCATCAACCGCGTTGCGCCAATGGTTCGGGCATGACCCGGCGTTATGGGATGGCTTCCGCCATCGCTACGCCAGCGAACTGGACCAGCTCGCCGAGTATTGGCAACCGCTGGCGCAACGCGCCGCGCGGCACCCGCTCACCCTGCTCTACGGCGCGCGCGACGAAGAGCACAACAACGCGGTGGCGATGAAGGCCTATCTGGAAAACTGGCTGCATTCGCACGGCCCGCGTTGATTCGCCGAGCATCAGCGCTCGCGCTGTGGCGTCCCTGCGCGTGGCCAGTTTGCCAGGCTGGTGCGCGCCTGCAGGCGGCCCAGTTCAATCAGCTCGCGCGCCCGGTAGAACTCGTAGGCACTGGCGATATTGCGTGGTAACTCGATCAACAAGTCCGGCTCATAGGCCGCCAGGCGCAAGCGCGCCAGGTTCGCCTGCATCAGGTCCATCGATTGCGCCATCACGTCGAACGTACCCGGCTCGCGCGGTTCTTCTTCACCGCGTGGAATCATCCGCCCGATGAAATCACCGACACGCTGGCGATAACTGCCCTGCGCGCTGTCGTCGCGCACCGGCGGTTCGGGCGGTGTGCTGCTGGTGGCGACGCCGTCCACGCTGACGGCGATGGTGTAGTCGGCGCTTTCGCGGATCAATGGCGTCACCGGCACCGGATTGAGCAGCGCGCCATCAACCAGCCGGCGGCCGTTGATGATGTGCGGCCGGAACACCGTGGGAATCGAGATCGAGGCGCGGATCGCATCGAACAAACTGCCCCGGCTGAGCCAGACCTCACGGCCACGCTCGATGTCGGTGGCCACCGCGGTGAAGGCCAGCGGCAGCGCTTCAATCTGCACGTCACCGACCAGTGTGCGCATGGTTTCGATGATTTTCTCGCCCTTGATCAAGCCGCCGCCGGTGAACGTCCAGTCGACCAGTCGCAACACGTCGAACTTGTCCAATGCGCAGACCCAGTCGCGGTAGACCGCCAGCTTGCCGGCGGCATGGATACCGCCAATCAAGGCGCCCATCGAGGTGCCGGCGATGGCAACGATCTGGTAGCCCTGCGTTTCGAGTTCCTCGATCACGCCAATATGAATCAGCCCCTTGGCGCCGCCCGCGCCTAAAGCCAACGCGACAGTGGGCTTGCGACGGTCGCGCGAGGTTGCCGTTGCGGCGGCTGCGGTTTCGGGTACTTTCATAAGCAACATTCAATCACGAAATGCATGCAGCGCCATGCGGAAGCTGCGCGAACCACGAGCGATCGCGGCGGCGGCTGGTTAGTATGACGGTGCTCGTGAAAGCAATCTTGCGCTAACCCACCCGGATTCAGGCATGACGTTTCTCGCTACCGCTGCACTCTCATCACCCGCACGCGCCACCGCACGCGGAGTCGCTGCATGACTTTGCAGGGCTGGGCGACGGTGGCGGTGATCGTGCTGGCGATGGCGTTGTTTGCCAGCGAAAAGCTGCGCATCGATCTGGTCGCCCTGCTGGTGCTGGCGGCGCTGGTGATCCTGGGCATCATCAGCCCGACCGAGGCGTTGAGCGGTTTCAGTAACGAGGCAACGGTAACGGTGGCGGCGATGTTCGCGCTGAGCCTCGGCATTGAGCGCTCCGGTGCGCTGGAACCCCTGACTCGCCTGCTGATGCGCATAAAGCGGCCGTGGTTGTTGACCCTGGCGTTGATGCTGGCGATTGCGCCGCTGGGCGCCTTCGTCAAGAACATCGCGCTGGTCGCCACCTTCCTGCCGCTGGCGTTGCGCGTGTGCCAGCGCACGAATACCTCGCCAGGGCGTGTGTTGATGCCGATGGCCTATGCCGCGCAGATGGGTGGCGTGTGCACCCTGATCGGCACTTCGTCGAACCTGCTGGCCGACACGCTGGCGCAGACGCACGGCATGGACCCGATCGGCGTCTTCGAGTTCACCCGCATGGGCATGATTCTGGCCGTGGTGGGTATCGTCTACCTGATGCTGGTTGGCCGCTGGCTGCTGCCGCGCGAGACGGACGCCCAGATGCCGGCGCAGGAAGAAATCGGCAAGTACGTCACCGAACTGGAAGTGACCGAACAATCGTCGCTGCTGGGCGGCAGCATTGCCGATGCCAAGCTCGGCGAGCGCTATGGCGTCTATCCGCTGGAACTGTTGCGCGGCGAGAAGCGCATGTGGTCGCCGCGCAGCCAGGAAATTGCCGTTGGCGACGTGTTGCTGGTACGCGGTGACTGGGAAAAAATCGAGGACTTCCAGCGCCGCACCGGTCTGCGCAGCGCACCGGATCGCCGTTACGCCAAGGGTGACAGTCGTTCACGCGTGATGGTCGAGTTGATGGTGGCGCCGGCCAGCGCGATGGAGGGACGCCGGCTCGACGAAACCGGCCTGAAGTGGCGCTACGACGCCGTTGCCGTGGCCATCCATCGGCGTGGTCAACTGCTGCGCGACAAGCTCAGCGATGTCAGCCTTGCGGTGGGCGACGTGCTGTTGGTACTGGTGGATGACGCGGCGCTATCGAACCTGCGCAATGACGAGGCCTTCATCGTGCTGAGCGAGCGCGAAGAAACCCATCGCACCCCGCGCAAGGCCTTGTACGCGGCAGCCATCATGGCGGCGGTGGTGGTGACCTCAGGCCTGCGCTGGTTGCCGATACCGATTGCCGCCATTTGCGGCGCGGTGGCGATGGCGTTGACTGGCTGCTTTGGCCGCAAGGATGTCTACGAAGGCATTGACTGGAAAATCATCGTCTTGCTTGGTGCGATCCTGCCGCTGGGCATTGCGATCGAGCGCAGCGGTTTGTCGGAGGCGTTGGTCCACATGGGGCTTGGCGTGGTTGGCAATCACGGACCGCTGGCCGCCCTGCTGATGGTCTACCTGCTGACCGCGCTGCTGACCGAACTGATGGGGCACAACCCGTCGGTGGTGCTGATGGTTGGCATTGCGGTGTCGGTTGCCCATGCCATGCATGTGGACCCACGCCCGTTCGTGGTGGCGGTGGCATTTGCGGCGGCCACGTCGTTTGCCACGCCAGTCGGCTATCCCACCAACACCATGGTCTATTACGCCGGCGGCTACCGCTTCACCGATTTCATGAAAGTCGGCATCCCGCTGATCGCCATTTTCTGCACGCTGTCGATGTGGCTGATCCCGCAGTTCTGGCCGTTTTAACCGAGCCAAGAGCTTCTCGCGTTCGTTCCCCCTCTCCTGCGGGGACAGGGTTGGGGTGAGGGGACACTCTTGCGCGGAAGCAACATCGAAGCGGGCTTTGAACAAGCTGCGTCGTATACCGCCCCCCTCACCTCAATCCTCTCCCCGCAGGGGAGAGGAGGCGATCGTGCCGCGCGGGTTTCGTCACTTCGTGCATTCGAGGAGCTTGAATGCCGCTGAGGAATGCATGTTCGAGTTATCTATTGGGCGTAGCCGCCCAAGGCCAGCTGCAGCAGAATCTTCATCTCCTCGCGCAGTGACAACGGCGCCACGATCTCCGCATCCGGACCGTACTTGAGCACGTCCATCAGCAACTCCTTGGAGTTGGAGTAGGGCAGCTTCAATTCGTAGCGGCCGTCGGACAGCCACTCGCCCTTTTGCTGCGAATGCCAGTGTTCGTCGGCCACCCAGCGTGCCGCATGCGACGAGAACCGAATGGTGGCCCACGCCTTCGGCTTGCCGGCAAAAATGCCGTAACTGGAGGCCAGCAAGTCATTGAGATCGGTGTCCGTCACATTGATCGCGGCGGTATCCAGCGTCTGTGCCTCGACGATGCGATCGACGGCGAAACTGCGCAGCGCGTCGCGGTCGTGATCCCACACGTCGAGATACCAGTTGTCACGGTAATGCGTCAGTCGCTGCGGTGACACCGTACGCCGACTGTCGGCGTTGGTGGTGCGCGCGCGATAGCGGAAGCGCAGTTGCTTGCGCTGCAATACCGCACCGGCCACCGTGCGGAATACCTGCTGATCCAGTTTGCGCTCGCCCCAGGGGATTACCCGGATACGCTCGATCGGCAGGGCCTTGCCGTTGTCGTGATTGGACAGCAGCCCTTCGATGCGCGACTTGAACGGTGCCAGCGCGCCGGCCAGCACGCCGGGGCCGGAACGGCCGATCAGTTCGTTCAAGGCCAGCAGCGCGGCCAGCTCGTCGGAGGTCAGCCACAGCCCGGGCAACTCGAATTTCTCGCCGTCGGCCAGTTCGTAGCGGAACGCCGCCTGCTCGTTGCCGCCGCTTTCGATCGGCGCGCGCAGTGCATCGCGCAGAAACGCCACGTCGCGATACAGCGTCGCACGCGAACATTCCAGCTCGTCGAGCAGGCGCGGTAGCGGAATCGGGTAATGCGCCGACTTCAGCAGCCGGTGCAGGGTCAGTATGCGTTCGTAACGATCCATGGGGCGGCATTTCGTCGATGGCAGGCCTTGTGTAGCATGGCGGCGGTATGTGCCGCCCGCAAGTCGCTGCGGGCATTGTCGAACACCGTCATGGATGCCTCATGCTGCCCAGTCGCGAGCACGACCTTTATGCCCCCGATGCCTTGCCGCCGGGATACGTCGAGATTCTGTTGCGGGTGCTGGCGATCAGCGGTTATGGCTTGTGGGTCTGGCTGGGCATGGGCGTGGCGCTTGGCATGAACCAGATCGGTGACGGTCCCATGCAGATGCCGCTAATGCTTGGCACGGCGCTCGTAGGTGCTGGATTGGGTTCGCGCGGTCAACGCGTGGCTGGCGGATCGGATGGGTATGGCACATCGCCCTCGGGGCGTCGCTGGCCGACGCGAGCAGGGTGGATGGCGCTGACCTGTCTTGGCCCGGTGCTGCTGCTGATCCTGCTGGGTGACGGTCACGGACACGCGCTGGTCATGCGTCTGGCCGGAGCATTATTGATGTTGTGCAGTCTGGTCAGCCTGGTGCAAAGCGCTTGTCGCTTCCGCAACCAGCTCTCGCCGGATCTGCAGCGGCTGTCCAGCAGCCTGCCGGTGAGCCGGCTGGTCACCGCGTGGTATGGCGGTGGGCTGTGGCTGTGGTTGTGTTTCATGCTGCAGAGTGGCCCGGAGCCGGAACACGGCGCCTATCCCTGGGTGCTGCTGTTGCTGGCGCTGGCCTTGCTGCTGGGCTTGCTCGAAGGCATGCGCTGGCAGTCGCTGGAGCCCGCCCACGCAGGCGACCACGACAGCATCCTGCATCCGGTGTCGCCCCTGCGCATGTTCGCCGCGCTGCTGGTTTACGTGCTGCCCTGCGCCGCGCTGTTGCTGACCGAGCGTTTCGGCGGCGGCTTACTCGCTGCCGCCGTCGCCGTGCCCAGTTGCTTGCTGGGCAAGATGGTGGAACAACATGTCTACCAAACGGCACTCTGCGACGAACTTCCGTTGGCGGGCTGAGTCGTCCGCGATGGCGATGCAGCGCCGTTCATTGGCAGTTCAATCCACGTCGTTAAGGTAGCGCGTTACCATCTTTTAACAAACGGATCGTCCCCCATGAAAAAGACCTTGATCGCCGGCTTGCTGCTGGCCAGCTTTGCGAGCTTCGCCGTCCAGGCCCAGGACACCGACACGCAGCCAGCCAACAACGGCGGCTGGACCGGCTCGGGCGAGTTCGGCTTTGCCTCGGCCACCGGCAATTCTCGCTCCGAGAACATCAATGCCAAGCTCGGCCTGAGCCAGGAAAACGACCAGTGGAAGAACAACTTCTTCGTCGATGCCCTGCGCTCGAAAAGCCAGCAGACCGTGGTCGACACCAACGGCAACACCTTGAAGGAATTCAACACCACTGCGAATCGCTATGACGGCGGCGCCTCGGTCGGCCTGAAGCTTGATCCGCGCAGCTATATCGTGGGCGCCGCGCGCTATGAGCACGACGACTTCGGCTCGAACCTCTGGCAGGGCATCGTCTCGCTGGGCTACGGCTACATTGCACTGAAGGATGGCCGCAACGAGCTGTCGTTCGAAATCGGTCCGGGTTACAAGCGTTATCGTCCGGCGGACGTCGCCGTGGTGGTCGGCAATACCGTGGTGCACCAGCGGCAGCCGACCGAAAGCGAAATGGTGGGTCGTGGCCTGATCAACTACAAGTACAAGCTCACCGAGAACACGGCGTTCGAAGACACCTTCCTGATGGAAGCGGGCTCCAAGAACTCCTACCTGCAGAACGACGCCAGCCTGGCGGTCAGCATGACCCGCAAGCTGGCGCTGAAGGTTGGTTTCCAGGTTCGCCACAACACCGACGTACGGCCGGGTACCAAGAAGACCGACACGCTGACCACCACGAATCTGGTTTACAACTTCTGAGTGAAGGGCGGGGAACAGGGAACAGGAAGCGCGTGAAGCTGGGAAGCTTTTGTTCCCCATTCCCCGTTCCCCGTTCCCCGCCTCACCCCAGCAGTTCGCCCGCGCCCTGCGCCAGCAACAGCTCAGCCACCCGTCGGCCCAGTGCCTCGGCTTGGTCAGCGGGGCCGCTGGCCTCGGCGTGCAGCAAGCGCCCGCTGGCGGCATCGCCGACCAGTCCACGCAAATGCAGGCCGTGTTCGGCCAGCGTGCACCACGCACCTACCGGCACCGTGCAGCTGCCGCCCAAGGCGTGGTTCATCGCGCGCTCGGCGGTGATGGTGAGCCGGCTATCGACATCTTCCAGCGCACCGAGCAGGGCCAGCACCGCGAACTGATCCGCGCGCGCCTCGATCGCAATGGCGGCCTGGCCCGGGGCCGGCAACCAGTGCGGTGCGGCCAGTCGCGAACGGATGCGCGAGGCCAGTCCCAATCGTTCCAGCCCGGCACAGGCCAGCACGATCGCGTCGTAGTTGCCGGCGTCCAGCTTGCTCAGTCGGGTGCCCACATTGCCACGCAGGTCGAGCAGCACCAGATCCGGTCGCAACGCGCGCAACTGCGCCTGTCGACGCAATGATGAAGTACCCACCCGCGCACCCTGCGGCAGCGCAGCGAGCTCGGCGTAGTCGTTGCTGACGAACGCGTCCGCGGCATCTGCGCGCGGCAGAATCGTCGGCAACACGAAGCCGGGTTCCAGCTCGGCCGGTACGTCTTTCAGCGAATGCACGGCCAGGTCGGCGCGGCCTTCCAGCATGGCCACTTCCAGTTCCTTCAGGAACAAACCCTTGCCACCGATGCTGGCCAGCGGCTTGTCCAGAATCTCGTCACCGCGTGTGCTCATCGGCACCAGTTCGACGACCAATCCCGGATGCGCGGCGCGCAGCAGCGCGGCCACATGTTCGGCCTGCCACAGCGCGAGCGCGCTTTTGCGGGTGGCAATACGCAGGGTGGATGGATTCATCGGAACTCCGGCAGACTCGGCAAGGTCATATTGTCGCGTAGTTGGTCATGCCAATGCAGCGCGGCGTATCAACGCGGCGGCTGTCGTCGCCGTCAACAGCCAGTACGATGGTGGCAAACCATCGGGAGTTCATCATGCAAAGCGGTAACCCGGCACTCAACAAGAACACCTTTCTCGATGCTGCCAGCGGCGCGGTGGTATCGCATGGCGACCAGGCCATGACCCTCAACGGCACGATCAACAAGACCGGCCTGCTGCTGGTGCTGGTGGTGATCGGTGCCATGTTCAGCTGGAGCAAGTACGCCGGTCCGGAAAGCATCGGAACCTTGCTGCCGCTGATCATGGGCGGCGCCATCAGCGGCTTCGTGCTGGCCATGATCACGGTGTTCAAGAAAACCTGGTCGCCTTACACCGCACCGCTGTATGCGGTGGCGGAGGGCCTGTTCATCGGCGCGCTATCGGCAATCTTCGATGCGCGCTATCCGGGCATCGTGTTGCAGGCCGTCGGTCTCACCTTCGGCATCATGGCGGCGCTGCTGATTGCCTACCGCAGTGGGCTGATCCGCCCCACCGAGAAGTTCAAGCTCGGTATTGTCGCGGCAACCGGAGGCGTGTTTCTGCTCTACATGGCCAATATGGTGATGGGTTTCTTTGGCCATTCGATGGGCTTCATCAACGGCAACAGCGGCATGGGTATCGCTTTCAGCGCTGTCGTGGTGGTGATCGCCGCGCTTAATCTGATCCTCGATTTCGACATGATCGAGCAAGGCGTCCAAGCCCGCGCCCCGAAATACATGGAGTGGTACGGCGCGTTTGCGCTGGTGGTCACCCTGGTCTGGCTGTACCTGGAATTGCTGCGTCTGTTGTCGAAATTGCAGTCGCGCAACTAAGCCGCTGAAACAAAAAGGCCGGCGGATCATGGCGATCCGCCGGCCTTTTCGCATGAGCGGACTTACTTGCTCAGCAACGCCTTCGCCCGCTTCACCACGTTGTCGACGGTGAAGCCGAATTCCTGCAGCAACCTGTCGGCGGGTGCGGACGCGCCGAAACGGTCGATGCCGAGCATATCGCCCTGCTCGCCGGTGTAGCGGCGCCAGCCCTGCGCCACGCCCAACTCCACTGCCAGCCGCGCGGTGACTTCCGGCGGCAGCACTTCGTCGCGGTAACTCTGCGGCTGTGCCTCAAACAGTTCCCAGCTAGGCATCGACACGCAACGCACGGCGATACCGCGGCTTTCGAGCTGCTCGGCGGCTTGCAGGATCAGGCTGACTTCGGAGCCGCTGGCGATCAGGATCAGTGCGGGCTGGTTGTCTTTCGCATCACTCAAGATGTAGGCGCCCCGGCGCACGCCGTCCGCACTGGCGTAGCGCTTGCGGTCGATCGTTGGCAGCTTCTGCCGCGATAGTGCGAACAGTACCGGGTGACCCTTCGAGGTCACGGCGACCTTCCACGCCACCGCCGTCTCGTTGGCATCGGCGGGGCGAATCACGGTGACATTCGGGATCGCGCGCAAACTGGCCAGTTGCTCGACCGGCTGATGTGTCGGGCCGTCCTCGCCCAGCGCGATGCTGTCATGGGTAAAGACATGCACCACGTGCAGTCCCATCAAGGCGGCCAGTCGAATCGATGGACGCATGTAGTCGGAGAAGATCAGGAAGGTGGCGTCGAACGGAAGGAAGCCGCCATGCGCAGCCAGGCCGTTGCTGATCGCCGCCATCGCGTGTTCGCGCACGCCGTAGTGGAAGTTGCGACCGGCGCGACTCCAGCCGCCGCCGTCGGAACCTTCGGTGTCTTCGCCAGGTTTCGCCGGTGGGTTGAAGTCGCCAAAGCCTTTCAGCGCGGTAAAAGTGGACGGATCGAGGTCGGCCGAGCCGCCG
The DNA here is from genome assembly GCF_029224025.1 of Rhodanobacter sp. AS-Z3. Taxonomy (NCBI): domain Bacteria; kingdom Pseudomonadati; phylum Pseudomonadota; class Gammaproteobacteria; order Lysobacterales; family Rhodanobacteraceae; genus Rhodanobacter; species Rhodanobacter sp. AS-Z3. The sequence goes on along the minus strand of NZ_CP119392.1, from coordinate 455,703 downwards.
CACAATGCCGGCAGTTTCGCCGCGAACGCGTTCATCACCTGCCCGCCGGCGACGCGGGTGGACAGACCCTTCGGGTCGGCGGGGAACAGCGGAATATCTGCGTCCCAGGCTTGCGGCAGTTCGCCACCCAGGCGGGCCTGCAGCTCGCTTGCCAGTGACGGGAACGCGGCGGCGTATGCCTGCATTTGTCCGTTCCACGCCGACTGCGCCTGCGCGCCGCGCTGTTGCACTTCACGCATGTGGGCCAGCGCGGCCTCCGGCACAATGAAGTCCGGCTCCACCGGCCAGCCCAGGTTTTGCTTGGTTTTCTTCACGTTCTCCACGCCCAGCGGCGAGCCGTGGGCTTCGTGGCTGTCCTGCTCGGGTGAGCCGAAGCCGATATGCGTGCGTACCAGAATCAACGACGGTCGGCTGGTGTCCTCGCGCGCGGCGCGCAAGGCGGCGTGGATCGCATCGATATCGTTGCCATCGTCGACGTGGATGGTCTGCCAGCCATACGCGTCGAAACGCGCGCCACGATCTTCGGAGAAGGTCATGTCGGTGCCGGCAGACAAGGTCACGTAGTTGTCGTCGTACAGGCAGATCAGCTTGCCCAGCTTCAGGTGGCCGGCCAGCGAAGCCGCTTCGCTGGCCACGCCTTCCATCAGGTCGCCGTCACTGACGATCGCCCACGTGTGATGGTCGATGATGGTGTGGCCATCGCGGTTGTACGTGGCTGCCAACTGCGCTTCACCCATCGCCATGCCGACCGCATTGGCCAGGCCCTGGCCGAGCGGACCGGTGGTGACTTCCACACCGGGAGTGTGACCGTACTCGGGATGACCGGGTGTCTTGCTGCCCCACTGGCGGAACTGCTTGAGGTCGTCCAGTGACACGTCATAGCCGCTGGCGAACAGCAAGCTGTAGAGCAGCGCCGAACCGTGTCCGGCGGACAGCACGAAGCGGTCGCGATCCGCCCAGTGTGGGTCAGCAGGGTGGAACTTCATGTGTCGCGTCCACAACACATATGCCATCGTGGCGGCGCCCAGCGGCAGTCCGGGGTGACCGCTGTCGGCTTTCTGGATCATGTCCACCGACAGGAACCGAAGCATGTTGATGCATTGCTGGTCGAGATCGTTGGACATGGTGTTCTCCAGTGTTGAGGGGTTGTATATCGGGTGCGAAATGTCGCGCAAGTCGGGCATGGCCTGCCGGGCGGTCGGGCGTTGTAGGAGCGCACCCAGTGCGCGAGCATTTCGTCGCGTGACGAAGAGCATCGCGCACCGGGTGCGCTCCTACGCGAGCGCGGCGTCGACGATTTTCTGTGCCTCGTCGAGCAGGCTCTTCAGGTGTTCTTCGCTCTTGAAGCTTTCCGCGTAAATCTTGTAGATCGCCTCGGTGCCAGACGGCCGCGCGGCGAACCAGCCGTTGGCGGCAATCGCCTTGATCCCGCCAATCGCTGCGCCGTTGCCGGGTGCCTTGTCCAGCACCTGTTCGATCTTCTCGCCGGCAAGCTGATCGCTCTTCAGCTGATCGGGAGAGAGTTTGGAAAGTTTGGACTTCTGTGCTGGTGTGGCAGCGGCTTCGAGGCGGTTTGCGTAGGGCTTGCCAAGCTCGCTGGTGAGCTGGTCGAACAGCTCGCCGGGGTCCTTGCCGGCGCGCGCGGTGATCTCCGCCGACAACAAGGCTGGCACCAGGCCGTCCTTGTCGGTCGTCCACACCGAACCATCAAGGCGCAGCAGCGACGCGCCCGCGCTTTCCTCGCAACCGAAACCCAGCGAACCGTCGAACAGACCTTCGGAGAACCATTTGAAACCGACCGGCACTTCGTACAACTTGCGTCCCAGTCGCTGCACCACACGATCAATCAGGGCGGTGGTGACCACGGTCTTGCCCACTGCCGCCTGGTCACTCCAGTGCGGGCGGTTGCGATACAGGTAATCAATCAACACCGACAAATAATGGTTCGGTTCCATCAGTCCGCTGGAACGGGTGACCACACCGTGGCGATCGTGGTCGGTGTCGCAGGCAAACGCCACGTCGTACTGGCCCTTCAGGCTAATCAGTCGTTGCATTGCGTACTTCGACGACGGGTCCATGCGGATCTTGCCGTCCCAGTCCACGCTCATGAAAGCGAACTGCGGATCGACCACATCGCTGACCACGGTAAGGTCGAGTTTGTAGCGCTCGGCGATCGGCGCCCAGTAGTGCACGCCGGCACCACCGAGCGGATCGACGCCCATGTGCACGCCGGCACTGCGGATGAGGTCGAAGTCGATGATGTTGGCGAGGTCGGCAACGTAGGAATTGAGGTAGTCGTGTTCGTGGGTGCTGGCGGCCTTGCGCGCCTGCGCGAACGGTACGCGCTTCACCTCTTTCAGCCCGGCCTCGATCAGCGCGTTGGCACGGTTTTCCACCCACTTGGTGATGTCGGTATCGGCCGGTCCGCCATTGGTCGGGTTGTACTTGAAGCCGCCGTTGTCCGGCGGATTGTGCGACGGGGTGATCACGATGCCGTCGGCAAGACCATGGGTGCGGTGCTTGTTGTAGCAAAGGATCGCGTGAGAGATCGCCGGCGTGGGGGTGAACTCGCCACCGCTGGCAATCATCACCTCGACGCCATTCGCCGCCAGCACTTCCAGCGCACTTTCGAACGCCGGTTGTGACAGCGCATGCGTGTCGAAGCCCATGTACAACGGACCATCGATGCCCTTCGACTGGCGGTACTCGCAGATTGCCTGACTGATCGCCAGGATATGCCATTCGTTGAAGCTGCCATCGAGCGAACTGCCGCGATGCCCCGACGTGCCGAATGCCACGCGCTGCGCCGGCACCGATGGATCGGGTCGGGTATCGGCATAGGCGGCCAGCAGTTTTGGCACGTCGACCAGGATCGACTTCGGTGCCGGCTTGCCGGCGAGGGGGCTGATTTTCTGACTCATGGGCTTTCGGAAAACTCTCGGTTGGAATTCACCAACGGGTGGATTGTTCGTCGGAGCGCACCCTCTGCGCGAATGCTCTTCATCACATCCACGAAAGGCATTCGCTCAAACGCTGCGCTTCGACGACACCGTCAGGGCTGGCCATCTCGCAACTGGCGATAGCGACGTATCAAGGTATTGGTCGAGCTGTCGTGGGCAAGTGACGGTTCGTCTTTCGCGGTCAGCTCGGCAATGGTGGTCTTGGCCAGCTGCTTGCCCAGTTCCACACCCCACTGATCGAACGAGTCGATGCCCCAGATCACGCCCTGCACGAATACGCTGTGCTCATACAGTGCGATCAGTGTGCCGAGTACATGGGGTGTCAACTTGGCGGCGAGGATGGTGGTGCTGGGACGATTGCCGTCGAACGTGCGATGCGGTGCCAGCGCCGCGTCCGTACCTTGGGCACGCACTTCTTCAACCGTCTTGCCGAATGCCAGCGCCTCGCCTTGGGCAATCAGGTTCGCCATCAGCAAATCGTGCTGATCGCCACCGCCTTGCGCCGGCAACGGGTTCAGTGGCTGACCAAAACCGATGAAGTCACATGGCACGATAGGCGTGCCTTGATGGATCAACTGGTAGAACGAATGCTGCCCGTTGGTGCCCGGCTCGCCCCAGTAGATCGGGCAGGTGTTGTAGTTGACGCGGGTGCCGTCCAGCGTAACGTGCTTGCCGTTGCTCTCCATCGTCAACTGCTGCAGGTAGGCGGGAAAACGTTTCAGGTACTGCTCGTAGGGAAGCACCGCGACCGTGGCGGCATCCAGAAAATTGCTGTTCCAGACCCCAAGCAGGCCCATGATTGCCGGCAGATTGTGCTCCAGCGGCGTATGGCGAAAGTGTTCGTCCATTGCATGGAAGCCGGCCAGCATGTCGCGGAATCCCTTGGCGCCGATCGCCAGCATGGTGGACAGGCCAATCGCCGAATCCATCGAGTAGCGACCGCCCACCCAGTCCCAGAAGCCGAACATGTTGGCGGTGTCGATGCCGAACTTCGCTACGCCTTCGGCATTGGTAGATACCGCGACGAAGTGTTTGGCCACTGCACTCTCTTCGCCCAGCGCTGCCACGCTCCATGCCCGCGCAGCGTGCGCGTTGGTCAGCGTTTCCAGCGTGGTGAAGGTTTTCGAGCAGACGATGAACAGTGTTTCTGCGGCGTCCAGATCGCGGACGGCTTCAGCAAAGTCGGTGCCGTCCACGTTGGAGACGAAGCGGAACGTCAGCTCGCGCTGGCTGTAATCGCGCAGGGCTTCGTAGGCCATCACCGGGCCGAGGTCCGAGCCGCCGATGCCGATATTGATGACGTTGCGGATCGGTTTGCTGCTGTGGCCCTTCCACGCGCCGCTGCGTACCTTTTCCGAGAACGCGGCCATGCGGTCGAGCACGTCATGCACGTCGGGTACCACGTCGTGGCCGTCGACCAGAATCTGCTCGCCGCGCGGTGCACGCAGTGCCACATGCAGCACCGCGCGATCCTCGGTGGTGTTGATCTTGCGACCGCTGAACATCGCCTCGACCCGCTGCGGCAACTGGCGTGCGCCAGCCAGTTCGCACAGCAGGCGCAGTGTATCGGCGGTTACCCGCTGCTTGGAGTAGTCCAGATAAAGTCCGACCGCTTCCACGGCCAGTGTTTCACCTCGCCTGGGATCGGCGGCAAACAGTTCACGCAGATGCTTGTCACCGACTTCGGCAAAGTGCTGCTGCAAAGCCTGCCATTGCGGCAGGCGGGTCAAGGCGCCCTGACTCATTTCAGCACGGCTCCGTTGGACTTCTCGGCGAGCTGGCTGGTCTTGTCGGCGATGCCATCGAGCAGGTGATGCCACGATTTCACGAACGACTCGGCACCCTCTTGCTGCAAGGTAAGGGCCAGCTTGTCGATGTCCACACCCGCCTTGCTGATGCGGGCCAGCATGGCATCCGCATTGCCGCCGTCGACCGGCATGGATCCGTGCAGCTCACCATGATCGGCAAACGCATGCAGGGTTTTCTCCGGCATGGTGTTGATGGTGTCGGGCGCTGCCAGCGCGCTGATATACAGGGTGTCAGACGCGCTCGCATCCTTGGTGCCGGTGCTGGCCCACAACAGGCGCTGGGGCATCGCGCCGGCCGTGGCAAGCTTCTGCCAGCGCGCTGACGCCAGCACCTGGCGATAGGCGAGGTAGGTCTGCTGGCCCACGGCAATACCCAGCGTGTTGTGCAGTTCGTCCGGCAACTGCTTGTTGCTGGCTACGTCCCAGCGGCTGATGAACAGCGAGGCGACCGAACCGACCTTGGGGTCAAGCCCCGCTTCCAGTCGCCGTTCGATACCACGCATATAAGCGTCCGCCACGGCCTGGTATTGCGCGCAGGAAAACAGCAGGGTCACGTTGATCGGAATGCCGAGGAAGATCGCCTCTTCGATCGCCGGCACGCCTGCGGGGGTGCCGGGAATTTTCACGAACAGGTTGTCGCGCCGGCCCTGCGCATGGATGGCCTTCGCCGCAGCAATCGAGCCAGCCGTATCGGCGGCCAGCAGCGGCGAGACCTCCATCGATACCCAGCCGTCTACGTGATGAGTCGCTTCGAAGACCGGCTTGAACAGGTCGGCCGCGCGGCGCAGGTCTTCCAGCGCCAGCTCGGTAAACAGCGCTTCGCCTTGCAGGCCCGCCAGTGACTTGGCGTGAATGCCGGCGTCATAGGCATCGCCGCCGCTGATCGCCGCGTCAAAGATGCTGGGGTTCGAGGTCAGCCCGGTGATCGAATCTTCCGCGATGTAGCGCGCCAGCGTGCCGTCATCGAGCAGGGTGCGGGTGATGTTGTCCAGCCACAGGCTTTGGCCGAGTTCGTGCAGTTGGCGAGTCGCTTTCATGTGTGCTCCATGTCGGGTTGCAACGGGGGAATGGGGGGTTCAATCTGCCGCCAGGCGAATGACCGGCGCCGTCGGCAGGAAGTCTTCAAGCTTACGCCTGCGTAGATCACCGATGCACGCGATGGTGATGTCCGGCGCGGGGTTGATCGTTTCGCTACTGGCCGCAGCGGCGTAGTGACCTTGCTGCACGAACACCGTGGTCAGCTTGCGGCCAAGCTGCCGCTTCATGTCCGCCAGAATGTGTGGCTTGTCGTCGACCATTACGTAGTGCGCGGCCGGATACCGCTGTTGCATGCCCACCAGCATCTGCTGCTTGTGCACGTAGACCAGAACCTCGCCACGCAGCGCCTGCCACAGGCCGGCACGCTGGATCTTGCGCGGCTGGAACACCACATCGCCGTCAGAAAGAATCGCGGTGGTACCCAGCGAGCGCAGGTGCGCCACGGTCTCCAGCGCATACGGATAAAGCCGCTCGGCGAACGGATATTCCAACAGGTAATGCGACATCTGCAGCAACGACGGATCGCTGTCCAGACCGCTGCGGAAGCGTTGCAGCGCGCCCAGGTAATCGGCAAAACCGGTGAGCTGGCGCAGCTCTTCGTAAATCGCCCAATAGCGCTTGCGCTCGGTTTCACCGAACGCTGCATCCAGCGTGCTGGCAAGGTCGGCGCCGAAGCGGTCGTTGTCGAGCAAGGTGTTGTCCACGTCCAGCAGAAACACCACGGCGGCAGCTTCGGAGCGGTGATCGGTCAGCATGGCGGGCTCTGCTCCGGCTGGGTGTCGTGCCAGCCCTCATCGTCACTGACAATGCCGGCAGCGGAATCCGGACCCCAGCTGCCGGGCTCGTAGAACTCCACCGGGGCCTCATGCGTCAGCACCTGGTCGACCACGGCCCACGCCGCCTCGACGCATTCGTCGCTGGTGAACAGGCCGTTGTCGCCTCGGATCGCATCGCCGAGCAGGCGCTCGTACGGTGACATCTCCGGGCCCGAATCATGCCGCGCCACCAGCTCCACCGCCTCGCCGGTCATTTCCTCGCCCGGCTTCTTCACCCGCATGCCTTCGGCGATCACCACCTCGGGGCTGAGCCGAAAGCGGAAGTAGTTCGATTGCGGTTCGCCAATCGGATCGAACACCGACAGCGGTGGCGGCTTCATGTCCACCAGCACCTGGGTGGTGGTCAGCGGCAGCTTCTTGCCCGTACGGATATAGAACGGCACGCCGGCCCAGCGCCAGGTGTCGATGTGCAGACACAAGGCTACGAAGGTTTCCACATTCGAATCCGCCGCCACGCCATCGACCTGCCGGTAGCCCTTGAACTGACCACGCACCACCTCGGCCGGATTGAGCGGACGCATCGCGCGAAACAAGCGCAGCTTCTCCGCGCGCAGCGCCTCCGGGTCGTTGCCGATCGGCGCATCCATCGCCAACAGCGAGGTCACCTGCAGCAGGTGGTTCTGCAATACATCGCGGATGGCACCGACGCCTTCATAGAATCCGCCACGCCCATCCACGCCGAATTCCTCGGCCATGGTGATCTGCACGCGGTCGACATAGCGGTTGTTCCATACCGGTTCGAGCACGGTGTTGGCAAAGCGGAAGTACAACAGGTTCTGCACCGGCTCCTTGCCCAGGTAATGGTCGATGCGGAAGATCGCCGATTCCGGAAACACGGCATGCAAGGTCTGGTTCAAAGCACGTGCCGAGGCCAGGTCACGACCGAACGGCTTCTCCACCACGATCCGCGCATCGTCCGCACAACCCGCCTGCTTCAGTCCCTTGGCAACCACACCAAACAGGCTCGGTGGTATTGCCAGGTAGTGCAGCGGCCGCTTCGCCGTGCCCAGTGCCTGCTTCAATTCGGCGAAGGTCGCCGGATCGTTATAGTCACCATCGACGTAGTTGAGCCGTGCCGCCAGCTTCTTGAAGGCTGCTTCGTCGAGCTGGCCGCCGCCGTGCTTTGCCGCCTCGGTCAGACTTTCATGCGCGCGTTCGCGCAACTGCTCCAGGTTCCAGCCAGAGTGCGCCACGCCAATGATCGGCAGGTCCAGCCCGTCACGCGTCATCATCGCCAGCAACGCGGGGAAGATCTTCTTGTACGCCAGGTCGCCGGTGGCGCCGAAAAAGACCAGGGCATCCGAACGAGGTGTCGGCATGAGGTGAGGTTCTCCTTGGGGCGGGCGGCGCCTGAGTCATCAGGTGGCCTGCGTGGCGGCGGGTACGGCGTGTTCAGGCAATGCCTGCACGTCGAAGATCAAATCTACCTGCAAAGCGTGCACGCTGACAGGTTAAGTTGATGCATAAAAACCCGTGACGCGCGTGTCGTCATCATGCGCAGGAACTTGCAGGTCATGGTGACTGACAAGCGGCGCAGCCGTGTTCCGGCACTCATCGCTTATCGCGCACGCGCGTCGTGCCGACGGCGGGCTGGGCGGCGTGCGACGGGATCTCGACCCCCGGACAAGTTTCCACGTAAGTCTCGCCGACGCCATCGCGTGGCCGCACTGCCGCTTTCGGTTCGGCCGCAGCATTGTCCAGCGCTGTGTACTGCCGTTTGCGCTGCGCGGTAAAATGCCACCATGGCTCGGCCTCGCCACCAGAAAGAAAGTGCGTCACCGACATGAACACATCGAGCACGCAGGGGTCCTGGCGCGATCCCGTGGCAGCACAAAGCGCGTGGTACATCACCAGTGGATCAGCACCGATCAATTGCGCCGGTTCACTGAAACCAAGCAAGACAAAATCCCGCGCCGAAGCGGGACCGATGTTCGGCAGATCCGTGAACTGGCGTATGCGCGAACGCACGACCTTGGCTGGATTCATGACGCCTGACGCCTGCGTGAAACGGCAACGAAGCCGCGTGTCGTACGTGGGTGGCGCACCGCGCTAGCGAGTGAACCGAGTGCTGAGGACCTGGCCGTTTGCCTCGTCGATAATGCACTCGCAACCGGCAAGATTGAAGACAGTCAGCGGCTGCGCGCTGATGAAGTGCGTGTAGGCGTCGACCGCACCGCCGCCAATGTCGGCGACACGCCACAAGGTGTTTCCGGCAAGATCATGGGCAAAAAAATTGCGCGCGGGGTGCTGGCGAGGGAAGTCCATGTAGTCGTAGATGACATACACGCGAACACCGACCTGTATCGCCTCAAGCACCGCGTGACCCGCCCAGATGTGACCGCCGTCGGCAACGATGTAGCCGTCCTCGACGGTGAGCTTCATGCGGGGAAAAACGTCAGTCGATTGGCAAAGACGCGTTCACGTGACGGCATGGATGCCGGCTCAGCCCGCCTGCTCATCGATACACCATGGCTTCCGCAAGGTGCTGCAGTTCGGTCAGCCGATCCAGCGCATCGCTGGCGAGATCTTCGGGGTACTGGATGCGAATGGTCTTCAGGCGCAAGGCAAGCGAAGCCCATTCATCGGTGAGGCCACTGGTTCTCGGATAGCACGGCAGGATTTAACGCAGCGGTCGACATGCGCGCCGCTCGCACCATCCGTCAACAAGCTGGTCAAGCTGAACATCCCATGCGGTGATGTCTGCGTTCATGCGGTTCTGCACTTGGATGGCATGGTTGAGTGGCAGCGTGTCCTGAATCAAGCGTCAGCAGCGGGGCTTCGGGAGTGTTCGACCTCCAAATGCTCATGGATAAGTAGTGCTGCGACAAAGGCGAGCGCCAGCAAGGCAAACAGTGCGGGCAGGTGTCGGCGTGCCTGCGTCGTGATGCCTGGCGAAGTCTCTGCATTGCGTAGCGGCTTTACCTGAAAATCAGGCTACCAGCACCAGCCAGATAGCGTGCGCGGAGGCTATCGAAACGGCGGCAAGGGTCAAAAGGGCTGCGAAATTCAGCCCGGCAATAGGCAATACGCGACCGCTAGTGAAGCCCATGGACTTCCCCTCGGCGCGAATCTCCTTGACGTTGGCGCCAACGGCCAATGCAACCAGTACGAAGGCCGCAAGGACAAGCGCTGCGATGACGCTACCGGACGTCAGTGGATAGCTTGCCGCGCTGAGCAGCGTGGCGAGAAGAAAGGCCATGGCGGTGCGTGGAACCGGATTCATCTGCGTAATACTCCCTGTGTGAACAATCCATTCAATCCAGAGTCGGCTGCGGTGTGTTGCCGTAGCCATCTAGTCTGGTCTCGCCGCGACAAACGAGTGAGCGTGCGTTGTATTGGCTCAGGCACGCCGCCTGGGTTCATCCGAGCTTTCCAGGCTTATCGCGGCCGGAACAAGTACTGCAGCGACAACCAACAAAACCACCGAGACGAGGAGCGCAACTGGCCAAGACCAGACAGGTACCTGCTTGAACATATGCAAAGCACCCTCGCCAAAGCATAGCCCGCACAATCCAGCCAAGCCACAACCGACGGACGCGATGAGAAACCGCCTGTTTTTGACAACAACAGAAGTCATTTCGTGATGCTCCCTGGACTTTGCGATGGGAATGACCAGACGCGTGAGCCCTATGCGTGAAAGCCACACTGTGTGGCTCTCGTGCCATGGCCAGGTGGCGCCGTTCACCCGCTGTAACCGAGACGCAGCCGCAGCCAACCCATAGCTTATCGAAAACGGCGTGCTGCCCGCACCCTCAGCGAGCCACCAAATAGCGAAAAACCTTACACCGATTGCAGAACCTGCTGAGTGCTTGTCGAGGTATGTGGCGAGGAACAGTCCGCAGCCCGCACCGCTGAGTAGACGGCAACCACGTTTTGAATGGTTGAATCGTGGCATCCCACTTTCTGTTGAAAGCCTGACGCAGGCGGTGCGCGGTGTCGCTGCCGTCCACCTGCTGCAAACGCCAGCAGACCCGATCTTGGATCAGGCGGGAAGAGCCCCCTTTGTTCGCTTCCGTCGGACTAAAAACAGCACCACGCCGAAGACAACCAAGGCTGCCACCCAAAGCGGTATATACAGCAACCAGGCCAAACCGGACTCTCGCGGGGCAACGGCGAACAGAATCCACCACTGAAACGCAGCCAGTAGAACGTTGAGCGCGCCCAGCATGAGCAGCACCGCCGCATGGCGATCCTGGAGCCAGCAGCCGCTGGCACAGGCAATAAGATGCGGCGCTGCCATATACAGGTAATTGGCAAGAAGTCCCCGAAATGCATTGCCGCCGTGGCACATGCCAACCAGCACAAACAGAACTGCCGGGAAGACAAGTGACAAACCCAAGAGTGCTGCAAATCGCGCGGACGTTACCATGGTCACCTACTTGGGATTGCAGCAGCGGCACAGCAGTGCCCTTGACGGTTGCTAACCGTTCTTCCCCGCCATGCGGGCAGCTTTGGCTCGCGCAGCAAGATGGATGGATGCGGTTGCCAAATAAGAACCAAGCGCAAACCAGAGCATGCACGCCGCCAAAAGCAACCAGAACGCCGCCAATCGATCGTCCATGCGCATGTGGAAAAAAAACCACCCAGCGGGAACGACCACGACGGCCACCCAGAGCCAGACTTGCCAGCGCGTACGCAGGGCGGTTTGGGTTTGCTCAGCGATGATTTCGCGAGCCACTGACTTGGGCAGCGCATATTGCGAAACCAGCGTGTCGACTGTTGTGAACATCCCTGTCACCTCTGGTGCTGGAATTGATCGATAGCTGCCAATGTGATGCTGTCGATCGTAACAATAACAGCGCCGACGCCAAGTTGCCGTATGCCATGGATAGAGCCAAAAAAGCCCGTGAACAGACGCTTGCAACCAAGCGCTTTTGCCGAACGCAAGACCCGCCTGAGGTTACCAACGCCAACCATAACGGTGCTTCCTTGCTTTATGTAACTGCCGTGATGCCTCTGCGTCGACGATGAACAAGCCACTGCTACCCGTTGAGGCACCATAGATGCCGAGCCACACCAGCCAAACAGCGACACCTACCGCCGCGAGACTATAGAGCACGTCCGTCAAAGGCACTGCTCCACGAAAGTAGCTCCAGCCCGTGTGACAAGCTCCGCCCGCCAGTAGCACAGCAAACAGGAAGCAGACGAGCCGTCGAAACCATAGCCATGTGGTTGCTATCCACTTCATGGAAACCTGTTGCCTTGATTGAGTACCGACGCCGTAGACCTTTCTGAAAGAGCGGCCATGCACAGACGCCAGATTATTGCGCCCAGGCGAAAACGCCGAGGGCTTGATGCAACACATGGCATAGCATCAGCACCAGAGCAGCGTGAAGTGCTGCGCGATTCCGATGGCCTTCCATCTTGTGACGAAATGGCAGGATTTCCAAGCTCTTCCATTCTTGCCGACCTTGCCTATTGTTGGCCTTCTTGTTCACGCTGGGTCAGCCCAGCACCAACGAGTCAGGCCCAGCCGCAAGGCTGATGCGCCCCAGTCGAACATCCCACCTAGTATCTGCCTGACGGTCAGACCTCAGCCCGGCGCAGCTGGATAGCGTGATAGAGCGAAGGCACGTCGGTCTGCCACTGCTTCAGCGTCATCGATATCGCAAACCCCTCCAGGTCAGCCACGATGCCGAGGTAGATCGCGAGCGCGACGGGCCAGCCGCCCCGACCGAGAGCGAGCAAGCAGAAAAAGCCGGCAAATAGTGCCAGGCCCCACACTTTGGAAGACCACATGTGATAGCTGGCCTCGCGCCGAAATTTGGCGTAGTCAAACGCGTATCGGCTCAATTCGACGACCAGCAATACGCCCAAAGGAATCAGGTAATCGCGAACCTGGCCTTCATGCAGATGCCAGGCGGCGAACATGGCGCAAACATAGAACACTGAATCGGCAAGGCTGTCGAGGCGTCTCAGCGTGGCTGTTGCCACTCCCAGCCTCCGGGCCATGACACCATCGAAAACATCCGAAAGAAAGCCTGTGACAAGTACGATCCCGAGCAGAAGTCGATCGGGCCATGCCATGGCCAGCAAAACCAGCACCGGCGCCAGCAAGGCACGTATCGCGGTGAGCGCCAGCGGCAGGTGTAGAAGCAATCGCACAGAGCTAAGTTCCGAGCTCTAGCACTGGAATTGAGCGGCGGAAGCCTCCAGCGCGCTTGAAGCAGGGATTACGCATCACGCACGGGCGGCCATGTTTTGGTACGTGCCCTTTAGTGGCGGTGATGCATCCGTCAAATCAATGAACCGTGACAGTCGAACGGGCTGCGCCTGGCCTTCAACGTACACCTCCGCTCGAATGAGGGAATAGCCGTTCGCCAACTCGTTCAGTTCAAAGTTGGTGGAAAGGGTGCCTCCGATTTGGACCGGCGTTGGATACGCGTCTTCCAGGCGATACACGACGTATTCAACTTGCGCCAATGCCTCCGGCGTACCAAAGACGATGACGTGAAATCGATACATGGGCCTGCCGTGCGCCGCATCATGTTTCTCGGATCGCCAACTTCGATGGATTAGCGCGAAGTGGTTGTCTGTCAGCCGTTGGCCTTCTATGGGAACCTGAAGCTGTCCAGCAGCCTTTCCAATGGTGACTATGCCAACCCTGATTTCGTCACCTTGCCGCACTCTGCCCAGCGAAGCTTGGATGATTGATCTTGCTAAGTCTCGAAAGTGAAAGAGCGTAACTGCAAAAATGATTGGCCAGGCAAGGCTTCCAATGGCACTGAGAAGTGTGGATGTCTCGCTCATGTGGCTTCCTCCTCTTCACTCTGTGATGCCTAACGCTGGGATCAGCCGGCCGCGCAGCCGTCCGCGTCGAATGAGATCTCAGATTGCTGGCGCGCTCCGCTGCGCCCGTCTGGAAAGAGATTGCCCAACCAACGCACCGATTGCCACTGCCAGTGCGGACAACGCGATGCTGAGCAGGTTGCGTTGAATAATGGCCAAGAGGGACGCTTGACCCGTCGGCGCGGCGATGAAGTAGACGACGTACACGACAAGAAGCCACTCCGCGAACCACAAGCCGAGCGCGGGCAGAACAAAACCCCGACGCGCTATGAAGGCACCGATTGCTGTTGCGACGAAGCCGATAACAACCGATGGCAGCACGGGATTGACGGTGACTTTGGCGAGTGATGCCAGCCCCCCAATCAGGAGGCCGCATGCCACAGCCGCAGCAAGGCCACGCAGGATTCTCTGGGTGTTCATCGCGAACTCTCCTGTGCACTATAACGCTGGAAGTCTACCGTCCGCCTTGAACGAGTTGTCATGCTGCAGCCGGCACTTGCGCATGTGTCACTCGACGAATGGTGTAGAGACCGACAACATCAATTGCTGCATGAACGATCATGGCAGCGACCAGGCCAGCATAGCGCGCGAGAAAGCCAAAAAAGACACTTGTGGCAAAAATGCAGAGTGCTTGAACAAGCATCCGTTTGTTGAACTTGCTGAAGCGATAGGCACGCGCGTGCACAAGTACAAACAGCGCCGAAGTAACCCAAATTCCAAGGAGCGGTTGCAGTGCACCTCGGAACAGTAGTTCTTCGCCAAAGCCAGCGGCAAGCGCAATCCAAAGAGGATTCCAGCCGCGAAGGTCTAGACGGCTATAGCTCTCAACCGTGTACTGGGTTGACTGGCGGCTTACCGTGTATTTGTAACCCATTGCAGACGCTGCCCAGAAAAGACCCCCAAGCGCGACGCCAAGAGGAATTTGATAGAAGACGGGCAGACCACCAATGAGCGACGGTATGTAGGGCTGACTATGAAAAAGAACTATGACGACAACAGCAACGCCACACATCAAAGCACATAGGCAGAGTTGCCTGCTCAGGCTGATCTTCTTCGCTTCAATTTGCATGGATGTCTTTCTGCGGCATAACGCTGGAATTAGCCGGCGGCGAAGCCTTACGCCTCGGATGGGTGGTCAGATCTCACTGCACGAAAGTGCCGAGTGAACCTTGCGCATGTGCGGCATCCCGGATCGCCATGTTCTTGCCGAGCGAAAGCCCCGTAGTGAAAAGTATCGCAGAAGCGAACCCCAGAACCACGGCAAGAAATAGCAAGCTACCGACAATACGCGTACGCGGCTGTGCACGCAGGGCCAGGCCAAGAAATGCTACTGCGGCAAAACAAATACCAATCAAGAAATGACCAGCAGTGACACCGCCGACGATGATAGAGCCAGCCACCAAAGCTGGCACCGCGTTTTCCTGAGACCGGACTTCCGACATATCTCTCTCCTTGAGGCCTAACGCTGGAATTGAGCGGCGGCGAAGCCGTCCGACTCGAATGAGTAAAAAGAGACTTCCTCCCCTTTCGGCCTCGAGGACCATGATGGTGTTGCGACACAACCGTCAGCAGAAGAGGAAGTCTCCATGAGCACTATAACCATCGGCGTGGATTTGGCGAAGAGCGTGTTTGCAGCGTGTGAAGTGGATGGCGTCGGCCATGTGCTGCGACGGCAGGATCTGCGGCGTGAGCCGTTTGGTCTGTGGCTGGCCCAGCTGCCGGCAGGCACGGTAATGGCGATGGAAGCCTGCAGCGGGGCACACCATTGGGCGCGGCGATGCCTGGAATACGGCCTTGAGCCGCGGATCATCGCGGCGCAGTTCGTCAAGCCGTTCCGCAAGGGACGCAAGACCAAGAACGACCGCGCCGACGCCGAAGCGATCGCCACGGCGGCACGCCAGGGCAACATGCGCTTTGTGCCAATCAAGTCGGTCGATCAGCAGGTGCGGTTGTCGTGGCATCGGGTGCGCGAGGGCTACAAGGTCGAGTCGCTGGCCATTGGCAACCGGATTCGCGGTCTGCTGGCTGAGTTTGGAGTGATCGTGGCGCAGGGTGACGTGGCGCTGCGCCGCCTTCTTGCCGATCTGGATGCGCAGGCCGGTCTGCCGGCCGAGTTCAAGGAACTGATCCGCGACGTGGCGGACCACTGGGCGCAGTTGCGCACGCACTTCGACGCGTGCGATGCACGCATCGAAGCGCACGCGCGAGATGACGAGCAATGCGTGCGGCTACGCGCCATCGTCGGTATCGGGCCGATCACTGCCGATGCAGTGGTGGCCACCGTCGGCAACGCCCGAGAGTTCAAGCAGGGACGACAGATGGCGGCGTGGCTGGGGCTGGTGCCGGCACAACACTCCAGCGGAGGGCATGCACGATTGGGGGAGATCACCTGTCGCGGCGATGCGTACCTGCGCACGCTATTGGTCCAGGGAGCACGCAGTAGCTTGCAACGGGCCCAGGCAGTGGCCATCGAGAAGGCGACGCCCGAGCAACTATGGATACGCTCACTCGACGGGCGGATGTTGTTCGGCAAAGTCATCGTGGCCATAGCCAACAAACACGCCCGACAGATCTGGGCGATGCTGGCACATGACGCCGACTACGATCCGTGCGCCTGCCTCAACCATCCCATGCATCGGCAAACCCGTACGGAGCAGACCGTCTAACAACCCGATTTGATTCATCGTCAGCGCCGAGTAGTAGACAACGGTTCAGGCCGACCCAGAGAGAACCTGACTAACCAGATGGACGTCCAAACGATGTTCCGGTCGATCACCGGGCATCGGACAGTCCGACGAATGAAAGAGGTCTTTGGGTGCGGTTTATACACAGGTCCGAGTCGGCGGCATTGACTCAACAAGACCGATTACGGAAAAGCAGCCTGACACTCGTCTTACCCGCTTGGCATTGACACGTACTACGCCACACCGGACACAAGCACTACCGGCAGTCGCCTGAAAGCCCAGGGCAAAAGCATCATGTGCCCGGGGTTGACGGGAAGTCTCTTACGGAGTGGTTAGGCCTTGCCCCGTAAACCGAAGCGCGCGCGATAGGCATAAGCCGCACCTGGTATACCAATGAATGCAAGATACAGACATGCATTTAGAGCAGATGGCTGGGCACGCGAGTCGGACCAATAAACGCAGCGGAAAAACTCGGTGACAAGGTACCAGACTCCAAGAGCAAACATGACGCAACCAACGACGCTACCAATAAACTGCCGCACGCGCCCCCGAGTAACGCATGCAACCGCGATGAGCAAGAAGAAGGCACCTATAAGGTAAAAAAATATTGCATTATCTGTAGGCTGCGCGGTGAGCATCATGACAATGCCAAACAGCGCGGAGAATGAACCAAGCAGTAGCCTGGCGCCAAGGCTCAGACCACGATTGATTGCTTCCGCAGCTTCACGATACATGGATGTGTCTCTTGGGGCCTAACGCTGGAGTTAAGCGGCGTGCGGCTTTTTCGCACGTCCGCTTGGACGAATTGTTAGCCACTCGCGCCATGCAGCCCTAAGAAGCGAACTAGAGCGCCGCTACCTAAGCCGCCTAAAACAGATGCTGTAATAAGGACAGAGAGAGCCAAGTGATTGCTATCTACGACAAGCGCGACGATGAAGCCAGCCGCGCCACCAAAGCCCACCGAGAGAAACATTAGGGATATTCGTAGTCGCTTGGCCTTTTTGCCCATGGGCGGAGTTTTGTCGCGCTGCGCGAGAGATTTGCCAAACTTAAGCAACCATGTGATATGCGCCAAAGCGCCACCCAGTATTCCCAAAGCCACTGCAAGAGCGGTATCCAATGCCAACATGTCGTGTTCCCTTCCTTATGGCTAACGCTTGAGTTAAGCGGCGTGCGGCTTTTCGCACGTCCGCTTGGACGAATTGTTAGGCCTCACCGCCGCTCGGTGTTGCCATGTAGTCGTCGTAATTTTCGATGTAGTCAGTGAGGTTCTCGCGGAGCATATCTTCGTACTCTTTCAAGTAGTAGCTGACAATGTTTTCTTTTTCTTCCGTCATGCGCTGAAGTGAACCGGAATTGATAGCTCCAACGTAAGCATTGAATCTGGCGGCGCCATAGAGAAACGACGCACTAACTTTACCCTTGCCAGTAGACAAGCAATGTTCGTTAGCTAGCGCAATGTATCCATCTGCACGGTTGTAGAAATTGTCGTCAACTTGGTTGGTCATAGATTTCGTTTGTGAGGCCTAACGCTGGAGTTAAGCGGCGTGCGGCTTTTTCGCACGTCCGCTTGGACGAGTGGTTAGAGGTCACACTTGCGGGGCAGCAGGTCTGTGCCTCCGGTTGAGTAGCCGGCACCTTGATAAGCGAACTTTAGTGAATCGTCGCTTTGGATTTTGAAGTGTTTTGGGAAGCCGATGACACCTTTGTCAGAAGTCTCAGACAAGATAATGTCGTGCCCTTCTTGAGCTCACAAACCGGAAGCCTCCCCCCAAATGCCGATGTCACCTTGCAACATGATCGTGTAGCGGCCGCCTGGCTGGAGATGCAAATTGAAATGGTTGTAACGAAGTCCGTCAGTACTGCTATAGCAGTAATCTGTGTTTACGGAGATTGGTCGAGTTGTAGGCGCGCTGCAGGCAGAAAGAAGCGCAACTATCGTCAATGTGCCCAGAGCTCTCATGTGACCTCTAACGCTTGAGTTGAGCGGCGGCGAAGCCGTCCGCCTTGAACGAATTGTTAGTTGCTGCGCGGCAGACAGTTTGCCCAATAATCCTCATGGACGATAGCAATACATGCTCCGCTATTCTTTAGTTCCATTGCTTTCTCAACCTTGGTGCCAAAGCTTCCGTGCTTCCATTCATCGCTACCAAGGCCACCTACAATTAGGTACTGTATCCTTTTTGATACCCCAGACTTAACGATGCTCCCAAGCCCACTAATAGTTTGTGCGCATATGTTGCGCGGGCCGAAGACGAAATCTCCGGTGAGGCAGAAGGTACTGTTGGGGTATGAGATGGCAGGCTCTTCATAAGGGAGAAGCTGGGTGACGTGCGTTGATGCTGCAAGCTCGGCCAAAGTGCCACCGACGAGTTGCTGTAACGAAGTCACGAGGTGCGCTCGTTCGTCTTCTGAAATTCGCCCATCGGCTAAGACGGACTTTATACGGGCATGGATTACGTCACCGGGCCACGTGGTCGCAATAGCCGAATTGTTCTTGAGCCAGTCATCAAGGAATCGAATCTCCGCATCGGAGAGCTGGCCATCAGCGAGCACGCCCGTCGCGATGCCAAGTAGCGCACCAAGGCCGCGATTGACCTCGTTGATGTACGCGCCCCCTTGGCGCGCGAAAAAGTTGGACATGTGCGATCTCCCCATGACAACTAACGCTTAGTAGACCCCAAAAGTGGGGTGTTGCGCCAAGTATGCAGGCCGCGTACTGACCGTACAAGCGGGGAATACTTACATCAGATCAGGGGTTTGCGCGGCATTTCCGGCGGGGACATGGGGGCAGGCTGTCTGTGTTATCCGACACTTCTGAGGGTGTATGAGTTACGCAGGCGGAAATGAGGGTGTAACGGACGCAAAAAGCCCGCGGTTGTTGGATCAGGTGCGCGCGCGGTTGCGGCTGAAGCATTACAGCCTTCGCACAGAGCAGGCCTATGTGGGGTGGATTCGACGGTTCATTCTGGCCAATGGCAAGCGGCATCCCCGCGATATGAGCATTACGGAGGTAGAGGGGTTCTTGAGCGCGTTGGCGGTTGAGGGACGGGTCGCCGCGGGGACCCAGAACCAGGCACTTTCGGCACTGCTTTTTCTGTACCGTGAGGTTCTGTCGATTGACTTGCCGTGGATGGAAAGCGTGGTGCGGGCGAAGCGGCCGCAGCGGGTGCCGGTGGTGCTTTCGCGCGATGAAGTGACGCATTTGCTGGCCAGAATGGATGGTGGGTTCGCCTTGATGGCATCGCTGTTGTACGGCTCTGGTCTGCGCCTGATGGAGTGCGTCCGTCTGCGCGTCAAGGACGTGGATTTCGACCTCAATCAGATTTGCGTCAGAGATGGCAAGGGCGGTAAGGATCGGCATGTACCGTTGCCGCTGCGTTTGACCGATTCCCTGCGAACGCAGGTGGAACGCGTTGCCGTGATTCATGGGCAAGACCTGCTTGAAGGTCACGGCTCGGTCTGGTTGCCCTATGCGTTGGCTCGGAAGTACGCGTCCGCAGCGCGAGAGTTGGGTTGGCAGTATGTCTTTCCGTCAGGCCAGCTTTCACGCGATCCGCTTGGTGGCGCTTTGCGTCGTCATCACCTCGATGAGTCCGGGCTTCAGCGGGCCGTGCGTGCAGCCAGGATCAGTGCGGGCATCGTCAAACCGGCCACCTGCCACACGCTCCGTCACTCATTCGCTACCCACCTGCTCGAAGCGGGTCACGACATCCGCACCATCCAGGAGCTGCTCGGTCACAAGGACGTAGCGACCACGCAGATCTACACGCACGTGCTCAATCGTGGTGGCCACGGCGTGTTGAGTCCGCTGGATCGCTGATGACGTTGGGAAGGACAGCGCCCCGACCAGATCACCTTGTTCTTGGCCAGTTGAGATTCACCTCGTGCTGGGCACCGTCGTCGACGAGTGGAATGTAGCCTTCAGCTTGCACTACGCCATCCAGCCACACTACGGCCGGGGTACCGCACGCGCTCTGCCTCAGCTCGATCCGATACAGCGTATCGCGGTGGCGATAGTCCATCTGGAAACCGTCCCACTCTGGCGGCAACACCGGCGCAAAGCGCAGCTTGCTGCCTTCCAGCCGCAGGCCGAGTAGCGACTCGACAATCAGCCGGTACATCCAGCCGGCGGAGCCGGTGTACCAGCTCCAGCCACCACGACCAATGTGCGGAGCGAGGGCGTAGACGTCGGCAGTGACTACATACGGTTCGACTTTGTAGACGTCCACCGACGCGGCGTCGGTGCCGTGGCTGACCGGGTTGATCATGCGCAGCAGTTCCCACGCGCGGGCGCTGTCGCCGAGTTCGGCGAAGGCCATCGTGGCCCAGATCGCCGCATGCGTGTACTGCCCGCCGTTTTCGCGCACGCCGGGTACGTAGCCCTTGATGTAGCCCGGGTCCATCGGTGATTTGTCGAAGGGTGGATCGAGCAACTGCACCAGCCCGGCATCACGGCGCACCAGATACTGGTTGAGCGAATCCATCGCCTGCTGCCGCCGCGCTGGCGGTGCCATGCCGGATAGCACTGACCAGCTTTGCGCGATGGAATCGATGCGGCATTCCTGATTGGCGGAGGAGCCCAGCGGCGTGCCATCGTCAAACCACGCGCGGCGATACCAGGCGCCGTCCCAGGCGTGTTGTTCCAGGGCACGTTGCAGCCGGCTGACTTCAACTTCACAGCGCTGCGCGAAGGTTTCATCGCCTCGCAAACGCGCGACTTCGGCAAAGCGGGTCAGCACTTCGCCGGAGAAGAAGCCGAGCCAGACGCTTTCGCCGCGGCCGGCTTCACCGACCCGATTCATGCCGTCATTCCAGTCGCCGCCGCCGATCAGTGGCAGCCCGCGCTCGCCGCGCTGGCCGAGACTGTGTTCGATCGCCCGCATGCAGTGCTGATACAGCGTCTCGTGCAGGCCGGATGGCAGAGGCAGGTCGTAATAGGATTCTTCGCCCGGTTGCAGCGGGCGGCCTTCGAGGTAGCCCACGTGCTCGTCGAGCACGCCGCTGTCACCGCTGCCCAGTACGTAGCGGGCGGTGGCCAGCGGCAGCCACAGGTAGTCGTCTGAACAGGTGGTGCGTACGCCGCGATCCAGTGGTGGGTGCCACCAGTGCTGCACATCACCGTCGACGAACTGATGGGCGGCACACAGCAGCAGTTGCGCGCGCGACAGCTCGGGAGCAGCGTGCAAGGTGGCCATGGAATCCTGCAACTGGTCGCGGAAGCCGAACGCGCCACCGGACTGGTAATAGCCGCTGCGTGCCCAGATGCGGCAGGCGATCGTCTGGTACAGCAGCCAGCCGTTGGCGAGCACATCGAGCGCGGGATCGGGTGTGTGTACCTGCACGGCGCCCAGCGTGTGTGACCAATGCGCGCGAACCTTGTCCAGCGCGTCGGCGGCGCTGCCGTTGCCACGGAAGCGCTGCACCAGTGCACCGGCGTCGGCGGCGTCGCGCCCCAGCCCAAGGCGGAAAATAAGTTGGCGTTCGCCGCCGGTTTCCAGGCTGACGTGCGATTGCAGGGCGGTGCATGGGTCCAGTCCGGCGCCCAGCCGGCCGGACAAATGCGCCCGTTCGAGCCCGGCGGGCGATTGCATGCTGCCGTTGCGGCCGAGGAATTCGCTGCGATCGCCGTCAATGCCGCGTGCGGCATCGTCGACATCGAAAAAGGCCACGCGATCGGGGAATTCAGTGTTGTAGGCATTGCGGGCGAACACCGCGCCGCTGGCCGGGTCCGAACCGGTGACCACGTGCATGGACGTCTTTTCGCGCAGGTCACCGAGTAACCACTCGACATAGGCGGTCACACTGAGTCGGCGCGGCTGGCCGGAATTGTTGCGCAACTTCAGCACCGAAAACTTCACCGAAGCGTCCAGCGCCACGTAGATCCACAGTTCGGAGTGAATGCCGTTTTCGACATGTTCAAACACGCTGTAGCCAAAGCCGTGGCGGGTGATATACGTGCCGCTGCCGCGGCGTGGCAACGGCGTGGGTGACCACACCTGGCCGGTTTCCTCGTCGCGCAGGTACAGCGCTTCGCCGCTGCCGTCGCTGACCGGATCGTTATGCCATGGCGTGAGGCGGAACTCGTGGGCGTTCTCAGCCCAGGTATAGGCGCTGCCGCTTTCGGAGATCACCGTGCCGAAGTGTGGATTGGCCAGTACGTTGCACCATGGCGCCGGCGTGGGATCGCCGGGCCGTTGCACGATGACGTACTCGCGGCCATCAAGGCTGAAGCCGCCGTGTGGATTGACCAGTTGCAGGGATGGCACATCCGTGAGGTCGGAGTCATCGTGGCGCAACGCACGTGACGCTTCGAAACGTGCTGCGTGCGACTGCGGTTGGCGTCGACCGATCTGTTCGGCCAGACTGCCGCGCGCGTCACCGAGGATCAGCCGCGCGCTGGCCAGCATCACGGCGCGGTCTTCGCTGGACAGCTGCTGTGACGGTCGCACGAAGATGCCGCCGGGCCGATCGAGCAAGCTTGCTTCGCTGCCCGAGGCGATCAAGCCCATGATCTGGTCCTGCAGTTCCTGCCGATAGCCGGCGCGGTCTTCGTTCCAGATCACCAGATCCACCGCCAGCCCTTTCAGCCGCCAGTACGCATGCGCCTGCACCAACTGGCGCACCAGCTCGATCCGCGAGGGGCTGGCAATTTGCAGCAGAACAATCGGCAGGTCACCGGAGATGGATTGGCCCCACAGGCCCGATTGGCCACGACGGTTGGCGCGCAGTACCCCCGCCGGAGCACGCAGGCTGGGGTTCGGATACAAAATGCTGGTGGCCATGTGTTCGTACAACTGCGCGTCGGTGATGCTGGCGTTGAGTTGGCGCAGCAGCACCTGGCTGTGCGTCCAGGCCAGGTTGAACACGCGTGAGGCCAACGGACGGTCGCGATATTTGCCGATCAATTGCAGGCAACCCTCGCGTTGCTCGGCGATGCCGCTGACGAAGTCGACGATGGCGGTCTGGTCGGGTTCCAGGGTGATGCGACAGCGGATCGCCATGACGGGGTCGAGCACCGAGCCCTCGCTGTTCGACAGTTGTGCGTGATCGAGGTCGAGCACTTGCGGATTGGCGGTGCTGCGGCCGCGACCGATGAAGCGCGCGCGATCGGTCTCGTAGGAAATCTCGTCGATCTTGGCGTCGTGTACGGCCAGCAGGTGGAACATCGAGGGCATGTGTTCGCCGGCCGAACGAGGCCGTCGGGTGCACACGATCGCCTGCAGTTCGGGCACCAGTTCGGTCTGCACGAACAATTTGCTGAAGGCTGGATGCAGCGCATCGGCAATCGGTGGCGCCAGTACTACTTCCGCATAGCTGGTCAGCTCGATGGTGCGCCGCGTGCGGCTGCGGTTGGTCACGCGGGTGCGGCGCAACTCGACATCGTCTTCCGGCGACACCGCGATCTCGGTGTGGGCGTCGAACTCACGCTCACGCACGCGGAACTCGGCACGGGCCTCGGAGAAAATCGCCTCGAACAATTCGGTCTTGGTGCAGGTCGGCTGGAACGCGGTAGACCAATGAGCGTTGCTGCTGACATCGCGCAGATAACAGAACGTGCCCCAGTGATCGCGGGTGACGTCTTCGTGCCAGCGCGTGAGCGCAAGCTCGCCGCGTCGGCTGTAGCCACCGCCGCCGCTGCTGAGCATGACGTGGTAGCGACCGTTGGAAAGCAGTTGCACGGCGGGCAAGGCGCGATCGGGGTCGGTGAATACGCGCAGCCGCGTCTCGGCGGCGTGGCTGCCGCCGTCGCGTTCGGGGAAGCCGCTGGCGTGCAGGTATTCGGCGGCGGTGCGCGGCACGCGCTCTTGCAGCAACAGGCTGCTGGCGCGGAATTGCGGGTGGGATTCAAAGCGCCGTTGCATCGGCCGATCGAGCAGGGTGTAACCCAGCGCCAGCAGGCTCATGCCCTGGTGGTGGGCCATGAACTGCCGCACGATGGCGGCGTCCTGGCCCAGCGGCAGGCGTGCCGGGGTGTAGTCGATCGCTTCGTACAAACCGTAGCGCGCGCGTGCGCCGGCTTCGCTTAGCCGCTGCAGGTTTTTCGTGGCCGCCGCGGGCGCCACCATCATCGCCAGCGCGCTGGCATAGGGCGCAATCACCACGTCGTCGCCGAGGCCGCGCTTCAGCCCCAGTCCGGGTACACCGAACGCGCGGTATTGATAGGTGAAGTGTGCATCCAGCGTGTTGTAGCCGGATTCGGAAACGCCCCACGGAATACCGAGCTGATTGCCGTATTCGATTTGCCGCGCCACCGCCGCGCGGCAGGTCTGGTCGAGCAGGGTGCCTTCAAAACCGGGCATCACCAGGTTCGGCATCAGGTACTCAAA
The DNA here is from genome assembly GCF_029224025.1 of Rhodanobacter sp. AS-Z3. Lineage (NCBI taxonomy): Bacteria > Pseudomonadati > Pseudomonadota > Gammaproteobacteria > Lysobacterales > Rhodanobacteraceae > Rhodanobacter > Rhodanobacter sp. AS-Z3. The sequence continues at coordinate 431,258 of NZ_CP119392.1, read as the reverse complement.
CATCGAGCCGGTCCACGACAGCAGCACCGGCTCGCCGCCCACGGTGGTCAACAAGCGGCCCAGTGCGAACCAGTTGTCGGTGGGCAACTGGCCCTGCGCGATGGCCACGAAACTGGCCAGCCGCGCCTCCGAGGCCAGCAGGTCGTAGAAGCTCGCATCGCGCCGATGCTGGTCGACGTTGTAGCCGATCGACAACAGGTCTCGCGTGCTGTCATACAGGAAGCGGTAATCCATCTGTGCCAGTTCGACGGCCAGGTGCGCCAACTGCTCGATCAAGGCGATGCGTGCAACAGCGCGTTCGCGCACTCCCTCGGCATCGGCCGCATCCGGCCAGCACAACGGTTCGATACGAGCCAGTTGCTGCAGCGTGGGAATGCCGCTGAAGCCAACCTCTTCGTCCGCTGGCGGGTCAAGTTCAAGCAGTGCGGCATCACGGTGCAACTCGTCGGCCTGGTTGCACAGCGCGTCCAGCCAGAAGTACCCATCGCTGTCGGCGGGCAGGTCGAGTGACCCGGCCAGCGCGTCCGTATGGTCGCGCAACGTGGCGAGCAGCAGCAGAACCGCAGCGCTCGTCGTTGGTGGTGTGGCAATCGCGTCGTGCAACGCTTGTCGCAGCGGATCGAGCGAGCCGACAACACGGCGATCAAGCACATCGTGCAGCAATTCCAGCGTATCGAGCAGACCTTGCAGCAGTGGCGTACCGAACACCGGTGCTTCGACCAGTTCGAGCAGTCCCGGCGCCAGGGTGAGCAGGTGGCCGGCCAGGTTGCCGCTGTCCACCGACGACACATACAACGGTGCCAGCGGTTGCAGACTTTGCGTGTCGTACCAGTTGTAGAAGTGACCGCGATAACGCGGCAACCGCTGCATGGTGGTGAGAGTCAACCGGGTGCGTTCCAGCAGGCGCGCACTGCCAAGAAAACCGAAGTCGTGCGCGGCCAGTCCGGCCAGCAAGGCCATGCCGATATTGGTTGGCGACGTGCGATGCGCAACGACCGGGCCGGGTTGTTCCTGCAGATTGTCCGGCGGCAGCCAGTGATCATCCGCGTTCACGTGCACATCGAAGAATGACCAGGTTTGCCGCGCCAGCGTGCGCAGGAAACGCTGCTGGCTGGCATCCGGCACGAACGTGTCTTCGGTGCGCGGCTGGCTGATCCAGCCGGCCAGTGCAGGCGACGCCAGCCACAACAGCAGTAGCGGCGCGGCCAGCCACAACGTCACGGGTCGATGCAGCACCAACACGGCTGCCACCAGCAGCGCCAGCGCAGGACCGATCCACATCAGGCGCCAGACCGACGCGGCGTTGCTGCTGCGTCGTTCCACATCCAGCGATGGCTGCCACTGCAGCAGGTGTCGATGGCTGACCGCCATGCGCCACAGCGTGCGCAGGATCGCATCAAGATGGTAGTAAGCCTCGTGCGGCAACCATGCCAAGCCGAGTGTCATGCGCGCGAAGTGCTGCATGCCGGCATGCAGGCCTGCGCGCAGGTGCTGGTCGAGCTCCACGTCGCGCGGTTTCTGCACCAGGTCCAGCAACGCCGACAACAGCGGTGGTACCAGCACCATCGCCAGCACGGCTACCGTCCAGGACAGTGCCGGTGTGATCACCAGCCAGCCGAGCAGCAGCAGGATGACGACCGCCGCCGGCACCAGCGAGCGGCGCAGATTGTCCAGAATTTTCCAGCGCGACAACGCGGTCAGCGCGTTGCGTTGCCAACCGTCACGCGCAGTGGGCGCCCATGGCAGCAGCCATGGCAACAGTTGCCAGTCGCCGCGAATCCAGCGATGCCGGCGCTTGACGTCGGCGCTGTAGCGCGAGGGATACGCTTCAAATAATTGCGCGTCGCTGAGCAGACCCGAGCGTGCATGGCAGCCTTCGACCAGGTCGTGGCTGAGGATGCGGTTTTCCGGAAAGCGGCCATCCAGCGTGCGCTCGAATGCATCGACGGCGTAAATGCCTTTGCCGATGAACGAGCCTTCGCCGAACACGTCCTGATAGACGTCTGAAACCATCTGGGTATACGGATCGATGCCGGCATCGCTGCCGTACAACTGCGCGTAGCGCGAACGCGCGGTGCTGGGCAGGCTGATCCCCACGCGCGGCTGCAGGATCGCGTAGCCGCTGACCACGCGCCGTTGTTCCGGGTCGTACACCGCGCGATTGAGTGGATGATCGATGGTGCCCACAAACGCTTTGGCCGCATCGCGCGGCAGTTCGGTATCGGTATCCAGGGTGATCACGTATTGCACGGGCGGCAGTGAGGCGATGTCGCCGACCACGCGCATGAAAGCATTGCTGCCGCCGCCGCGCAGCAACGTGTTGAGGTCCGCCAGCTTGCCGCGCTTGCGCTCGTGGCCCATCCAGGCTTGCTCGGCCGCATTCCAGCGCCGTGGCCGATGGAACAGGAAGAAGCGGTCCGCCGCAGCGCTGGCGTAACGGTCGTTGAGCGCCTCGATACGCCGTTGCGCAAGTTGCAGCAGCGCTTCGTCGCCGGGCAGCGTCTCGCTGTCAGCGTCGGTGAAGTCGGTCAGCAGGGCGAAATGCAGGTGTTCGTCGCGATTGCCGAGGAAGCGAACTTCCAGCGCTTCGACCAGTTCTTCCACATCCTGCGGGCTGGCAAACAGGCTGGGAATCGCCACCAGGGTGCGCGCGGGTGCCGGGATGCCGCGCGAATAGTCCATCCGCGGCAACGGCTGCGGCGCGATGGAAAGCGTGGCCAGCCAGTTGAGCAGGCTCAGTCCGAGTTGGCTGGCCAGGATCACCGCCGGTATGGCGATCGCGATCAAGGTCCACAGCGGCAGACGATCCTGTGCCGCAGCGGCGATCAGCGGCTCGGCAAAGCCGAGTGTGAGCAAGACCAGTACACCGAGGTAGATCGGCAGCGGTGCGCGATCGAACGCGCGCCGTATGCGTACCCTCGCACGCGGCCGGATGCGCAGATGCTGTTCCAGTTCGCGGCGACCGTGGTCGATCAGGAAGTAGCCGACATGGCGCGCCAGCGAAGCGGGCTCGGTGGCGGCGGTACTCAGCGCAATGGCGGCATCGGCGACCGCCTGCTCGGTCAACTTGTGCTGGCGGGCGATCGATTCGACCACGTGGCGATAGCGGTCACGGGTGGCGAAATCCATCGCCGCGTAGATGCCGGCCGGGTCATTGCGCAGACTGTGTTCGACCAGACTGGATTGTTCGGTGAAGTCGCGCCAGTCGATCGCCGCCAGCGTGCGCAGGCTGCCGATACTGTTGCTGATGGTGACCTGATTGGTGGCCTGCTGCTGCGCTTCGGCCTGCACCAAGTGTTCGATACTTTGTCCCGATGCCGCCAGCCGCTGTTCGATCCAGCTCAATGGCAGTGCCAGTGCCGGACTCTGACCTTGCAGCCGCCGCGCCATCTCGGCCACGAACGGGCCGTTCATCGGCGGCTCCGAACGGGCCATGTCGGCGACAACCAGCACGACCGAATTGGGATCGCGTTCGGTGGTGGCCACCAGGTTGTCGGCCCAGCGCGCGGCCTGGCCGCGATAGCGCCAATCGGCCATCACGCGGGCGGCCACCCGGCGCAGGTTCTCGATCAGGGCCAGCCGCAACATGATCGGAATGGCCCACAACTCGCCCAGTTTCAGCGGCGAGACTTCCTGATAGGCGTGGATGAAGCGCTGCAGGCTCTGTGTATCGACCCGGCCATCACCGTGCGAAATGATTTCCAGGGCGATGTCGTAAACGCGCGGAAGACCGGCCGACGGCCCCTGCGCCAGCCGCGACAGTTCGCGGCTATAGCCTTTGGGCAGATGCCGCCGGGCGATCCGGATCTGCTCTTCGATCAGATAGAAGTTGTCCAGCAGCCATTCGCCTGCCGGGGTGATCCGCAACCGCTTGCGGGTGGCGTGGGTGAGCCGCTCGCAGGTATGCGCCAGCACCGCTTCATTGTCGGCCAGTCGCGCCAGCAGCAAATCCGCGTTGCGTCGTGCACTGAGTCGATGCTGAGCAGCCAGCGCGCGGCCGTGCCGTTCCATCTGCTCGGCGCTGAACAGTTCGGCGCGCAAGGCGGGCTCCTGCTCCGGTCGGCTGCGTGCGGCAGCGCGTCGGCGCCGGAATGCGTTCAACCGACGCAGCTTGAGCAGGTCGAGGAAATTGCCGATATTCAACCGAAGAGTTCCTTGTGGCGTGGCCGGGGAACGATGACGGGCGCCACGGCGCGGAGCCGGCGGTGCAGGGCTGACACGTCGGATCGCTGCCGCCGTCGTTCCGCTCAAGGCTACGCGCGCTCATGTGAAGGACATGCACGCTACGATGGGCCAACCCAACTGACCGGAGTCACGCCGTGCCCTTGACGATTCGCCCCGCCCTGCCCGCCGATCTCGCTGCGCTGGTCGAGTGGAATGCCTCCATGGCGTGGGAAACCGAGCACAAGAAACTTGACCTGGCGACGCTCACGCGCGGGGTCAACGGCGTCTTCGAGCAGGCCCAGCGCGGCTTTTATCTGGTGGCCGAACGCGATGGCGAGCCGGTCGGCAGCCTGCTGGTGACGCGCGAATGGAGCGACTGGCGCTGTGGCGACTTCTGGTGGGTACAAAGTGTTTACGTGGTGCCTGCCGCGCGTCGCGCGGGTGTCTTCCGCGCGCTGTATGCCGAGGTGGAACAACGTGCCGCGCAGTCGGGCGCGGTGGGCCTGCGCTTGTATGTTGAAACGGAGAACCGGCACGCCCAGGCTACGTACGAGGGACTAGGCATGCAGCGTTGCCATTACTTCATGTACGAGATGCCGCTGCCGGCGTAGCCTGGCAATGGCCCGCTGCTCGGGCGGCGCGTGAGAACAGCCGGCGGGCAGTGCTTGCCCTGCGCCTCAGCAGCTTCGCAAGGCGGCAATGGTTCGCCGTTTCCGTGGGGTCGGTGCCTCGCAGGGCGGACACTGTCCGCCATGACCGTTATGGCTCTTGTGCTGGCCTGGCGAGCAGCTTCTGCAGCTCCGCCGCCGGCATCGGCACGCCGTACAAATAGCCCTGCAGCTGTGAGCAACCGGCATGCCGCAGGAAGCTGCCTTGCTCGTGGGTTTCCACGCCTTCCGCGATCACGTCCTTGTTGAGGCTGCGTGCCATCGCGATGATTGCGCTGGTGATGGTGGCGGTGTCGTGATCCGTGGTGATGTCGCGCACGAACATGCGATCGATTTTCAGCGCGTCGATCGGGAAGTGCTTCAGATAAGACAGGCTGCAATAACCGGTACCGAAGTCGTCCAGTGACAGGCGCACGCCGCGCTGCCGGATTCGCTGCAACAGCCGGGTGGTGGCTTCGCCACCGGACATCACCATGCGCTCGGTCAGTTCCAGTTCGAGCAGGCTGGCGTCCAGTCCGCTTTCCTCCAGCACGTCATCCAGCCAGCTGTAGAACTCGGCATGCTGGAACTGCAGCGGCGACACGTTCACGGAAATGGGAATCGGCTGCCCGGCCTGCTGCCACATGCGGGCCTGGCGGCATGCCTGGCGCAGCACCCAGGTGCCGATCGGCAGGATTAGTCCGGTGTCTTCCGCCACCGGAATGAATTCGTCCGGGCGCGAATAGTCGCGTTCGTTCACTTGCCAGCGCAGCAAGGCCTCGGCGCCGACGATGCGCTTGCTGTGGGCGTCCACCTTGGGCTGGTAATGCAGCTTCAGCTCGTTGCGTGACAGCGCCTGGCGCAGACCGGTTTCGAGGCGTCGGTGTGCGCGCGCACGCTCGTCCATCGACGGCGTAAAAAAGCGATAGCCATGCTGGCCTTGTACCTTGGCAGCCAGTATCGCGGTCTCGGCGTGCTGCAAGAGTTCGTCGGCGTTGCTCGCGTCGTCCGGAAAAATACTGACGCCGATGCTGAGGTGCAGTGACTCGCCGGGCAGGCCGGCAACGCGTGTCTGTTCGCCGTGGTTGATCAGCGTCTGGCACAGGCGCGCCACCTCGCCGGCGCTGTCCACGTGTGGCAGCACCACCACGAACTCATCGCCGCCGTAGCGGATCAACAACTCATCGCCGGACAGCCCGCGCTGCAGTTGACTGACGAAGCTGCGCAAGACCTGGTCGCCAGCAGCAGGACCAATCAGTTCATTGATCCGCTTGAAATTGTCCAGATCGATATACAGCAAGGCTGCCCGCTGCTGGCGGCGGCTGGCCGTGGCGATGGCGCGCTCGACGTGGCCGGGCAACTGGCTGCGATTGGGCAGGCCGGTCAAGGTGTCGTGCTGGGTCAGGTGGATCATCTTCAAGGCCAGCGAGCGATTTTCGCTGACGTCGTGGAATACCAGCACGCCGCCGATCACGTTGCCGGCATGGTCGTGGATCGGCGCCGAGGAATCTTCTACCGGCGTGTCGAAACCGTGGCGGTGGCGCAGCATGGTCTTGCCGGCCAGGTCGACAATGGCGTTTTGTTCGATGGCGGCGCGCAGGGGGTTGGCCACGCTGCGGCCATCTTCCGCGTCAAACAGCTGGAAAATTTCCTCGATCGGCCGGCCACGGGCTTCGGCGCTGCTCCAGCCGGTCATCGCCTCGGCAATCGGGTTGAGCGAGGTGATGCAGATGTGCGGGTCGGTGGTGATCACCGCGTCGCCGATCGAGCGCAAGGTCACCTCGGCCAGTTCGCGCTCGCGATGCAGCGCTTCCTCGAACGCCTTGCGCTGGCTGATGTCCTGCACTTGCGAGACGAAGTACAACGGCGCACCGGTGGCTTCGCGTACCAGCGACACGCTGAGCTGGATGTGCACCACATGGCCGTCCTTGTGGAAGTTGCGCTTTTCCAGCTGGTAGGAGTCACGCGTGCCGGCGAGCAACTGCGCCATCATCGCTTCGTCTTCGGCAATGTCCTCGGGGTGGCTCAGCTGGACGATGTCCTTGCGTAGCAGCTCCTGTTCGGCGTAGCCGAGCATCTGGCACACCGCTGTGTTGACGCGCAGCAGCCGGCCGTCCGGGCTGGTCAGGGCCATGCCGATCGCCGCATGCTGGAACGCGCTGAAGAAGCGCTGCTCACTCTCGTGCAGCTGCAACTCCAGGTTGCGTCGTTCGGTGATGTCGACCAGCGCGGTGAAGATGCCGCAGACGCGCCCGTCGTCGTCGAAGTCGGGCTGGAAGTTGCCGTGGGCGTAGCGTCGCTCGCTGCCGTTGTACAGTTCGCCCTCGTAACTGGCGAGTTGGCCGGCGTAGGCTGTGGTCAGCGCCGGCCCGGCCCGCTGGTGGTTGCGATGGCCGATCACCTCGACCAGCCGGCGACCGAGCAGCTGCTCAGGATCAATACCCAGCCAGCTGCGATGGGTTTCGTTGGCGAAACGGAAGCGCTCGTCGAGGTCGAGGTAGGCGAGCAGAACGGGGGCGTCGCGCAGCACCTGCTCCGGCCAGCCTGGCCGGTTTTGCAGCGAAGGCGATACCTCGGCAGGCTTGTGCGGCCGCATGGTCATTCCGTCAGCGTGGCGCCCCCTGTGGCGCGGTTCCATCATGCACCGAGTTGCACGGTTTGCCCAGATGACCGCGTCGTCGGGTTCAGCACTTGCATCGTGATGGGCGAAAACCGGCTAGTGCAGAACCGTTGCCGGCGCCGTCAGCCGACCTTGTTCATCCAGCATGATCCGACCCAGCGCATGTAAATCACCGGCGATGCCGTAACGCGCGCTCAGCCGAGCCAGCAGTTTGCCCAACGCCTGCGGTTGCAGTGGCCAGGCGTGTGCCAGCAAGCGTGGTTGCGCATGCGCACCGCGCTGGGCCACGCTGATCGCCACCACGCCCAGGCCCGGCGCTTCGTGACCGAACAGGCTTGGTGGGTCGTAACCGGGGTCGGCTTCGGCCAGGGTTTCCAGCAGATAACCGTCGCAGGCTTCCACCGCCAGCGCCAGGCCGGGCTGCAATTGCAGCGGCAGCTGATGGCCGTCCAGCAGGGCCGCGTACTGGCGCAGTTCGAACACGATACCGGCCAGCCCGTGCGCGCGCTCAGCCGTGTCGCCAGCCTGCCCGGCCAGCCACTGCGACGGTGACTGCGCCAGCACTTTGCCGTCCGCATAGCGCAGCGCCAGTCCGCGTGCGCTCATGGTCGATTCTTCGCGCTCCGGGGTCAGCAGGGCCGTTTCCAGCAGCGCCCACAGCGGCGCGAGATTGACGTGTTCGTATTGCACGCAGGTCAGCGCCAGCAAGTCGTTGCGACTGAGGTAACGCACATGTTCCAGCCGGATGCCCAGCGTGCGCATCAGCCAGTCGGCCGTCAGCGCGCCGGCTTCGCCGCGGCCAACCAGCTGAATTTCCAGCTGTTCGGACAGTTCCTCGGCCAGTTCTGCCGGCGCCAGCAAGCTCATCGGCAATAACCGCATCGGGCCGCCGGCGTAGATCGCCGAAGGCTCCAGCGGCTGCGCCGGCATGTGGCCGTCGTGGCTGCCGAACGCCACCACGTTCTGAAGATGTCCACGCGGTACGCGGCGGGCCAGCTCGTCGAGCGTGGCCCAGATCGGGAAGCCGGGACGCAGCAATTCGACCTGATCGAACAGCGCGCCGGCCAGTGCCAGCCGCGCCGCCTCCACCTGCGGCACCAGCGCGTGCAGGTCGGCAGCGACCAGTGCGGCCAGTTCGGCGGCTTCGTCGCGAGAAAGCGTCAATCGCGCCGGCGGCTCGCCTTCGACCGGTTCCAGCGCCAGCACGACAGGCAGGGCGAGCAGCGTTTGCACTTCCACGGGATTTGCGTCCATTCGACAAAGAGCACGATTCTACCATTCAGCGTTTTGGGCTTTCGCCGCACGGCAGGGCGGGTTAGCCTTGACTTAACTTGAGTGGTGGACTGTTTTGAGCATGGAAAACACGCAGAAGCGCGTCGGCATCATCGGCGGTGTACGCATTCCGTTTTGCCGCAACAACACGGCTTATGCCGATGTCGGCAATTTCGGCATGTCGGTGAAAGTGCTTGGCGCACTGGTCGAACGCTTCGGCCTGCACGGCGTGGAGCTGGGTGAAGTGGCGATGGGCGCGGTGATCAAGCACGCCTCGGACTGGAACCTGGCGCGCGAGGCGCTGCTCAGTTCCGGGCTGGCGCCGACCACGCCGGGCATCACCACCGCGCGCGCCTGCGGCACCTCGCTGGACAACACCATCATCATCGCCAACAAGATCGCCGTCGGGCAGATCGAGGCCGGCATTGCCGGCGGATCGGACACCACCTCGGACGTGCCGATCGTTTACGGCAGCCGTTTGCGCAAGCGCCTGCTGGCGATGAACCGCGCGAAGACGCCGATGGACAAGCTGAAAGCCGCCCTGCGCGGGTTCTCCTTCAGCGAACTGAAGCCGTCGTTCCCGGGCGTGGCCGAGCCGCGCACCGGCAAGTCGATGGGCGACCATTGCGAGCAGATGGCGAAGGAATGGCAGGTCAGCCGCGAGGCGCAGGACCAGTTGGCGCTGGACAGCCACCACAAGCTGGCCGCGGCTTACGCCGAGGGTTTCTTCGATGATTTGCTGGTGCCATTCCGCGGCCTCAAGCGCGATGGCTTCCTGCGCCCGGATTCGAGCATGGACAAGCTGGCTTCGCTGAAGCCGGCGTTCGACAAGCGCTCCGGCAACGGCACGCTGACCGCCGGCAATTCCACCGGCTTGTCCGACGGTGCTGCCGCGGTGCTGCTGGGTACCGATGCATGGGCGACGGCGCGCGGGCTGACCGTGCAGGCCTATCTGCGTGATGCCGAAGTGGCGGCGGTGGACTTCGTCCACGGTGAAGGCCTGCTGATGGCGCCGACCATTGCGGTGCCGCGCATGCTGGCGCGCAACGGGCTGAGCTTGCAGGACTTCGACTACTACGAAATCCACGAAGCGTTCGCGGCGCAGGTACTGTGCACGCTGCGTGCGTGGGAGTCGGCTGACTACTGCAAACAGCGGCTTGGCCTGGAGGCGCCGCTGGGTGCGATCGATCCGGCCAAGCTCAATGTGCATGGCTCCAGTCTGGCGGTAGGCCATCCGTTCGCCGCCACGGGTGCGCGACTGGTCGCCACGCTGGCGAAGATGCTCGAACAAAAAGGTTCGGGTCGCGGGCTGATCTCGATTTGCACCGCTGGCGGTATGGGCGTGACTGCGATTCTCGAGCGGCCGTGATCGCGGACGGCTGACGTGTTGCGTTTGCGCGTCACCAGCAGCCTCAGCCTGCTGGCCCTGGCCATCGGTATCGTTGGCACCGGCTGGCTTAGCACGTTGACTGAAGTGTGGCCGGGTCCGCCACAGCGGTATCTTGCCGGCAACCACCTGCCGGTCACTGCGCCGGCAAGGCATTCACGCACAGCGGCACGCGCGGAGCGTGCATCCCGTCGACCGACGTATCGACCGGTATCCGAAGAACCCGCGCCGCCGGCCACGCCGGCCACTCCGGAACTGATCCCGCTGGCCACGCCGTCGGATAATTCGCAGTCGTGGGACGTGTTGCGCGGCCATCTGGATGGCCGCGTGGTGATGCATGTGGATATTGATGGTGGCGGACGGGTGAGCAGCTCCCGCATCAGCCAGTCCAGTGGCGATCCGGTGCTCGACGAGCACGCGCTACGCAGCGTGCGCGGCTGGCGGTTCGCGGTGCCGACAGATTATCCGAACGGTTTCGCCGGCGAACTGCCGATGCGCTTCTCCTCGCGCGGTGACGGGGTTTCCCGGCTGCCTTGATGGGTAGGAGCCCACCTTGTGGGCGATGCTCTTCCGCTAGCTGCGCCCGAACGAAGTCGGCTTGTGGGATAAAAGCATCGGCCACCAGGGGCTCCTACAGCACGCCCTTCACGCCCGCCCCGAACGCCGTCACCAGCCGGGTGATGATCAACTTCGGCGACACCGCCACGTCGGGGAAATCACCGACTGGTTCGTAACAGGCGTAGAAGTTCGGATCGGTGGCACGCATCGGCTGGCAACCGGGCTTCAGTTCGTAGCTGGTGGCATACCGAAACGGCCACAAGTCGAACAGCGGCAGGCTTTCGGAGACCGCGCCGATAGCTTCATTGATACCGCTCAATACCGGCACTTTCGCCAGCCGTGGTGCCACCACCCAGGCATTTCCCGGCTGCACGTTGAGCATGATGCTGTCGCGCAGCTGATCGGCAAACGCATGGTCGTAGATGATCACCCCGGCCTCGGTGTTGTAGTGGTCAGAGCGCGGATCAAAATTGTGCGAACCGACCATCGCGAACGCATCGTCGACCACGATGGATTTCGCATGCAGTCCAAAGCGCCGACCTTCGCTCTGCAAGGGTGCCGGCCGATTGTTGCTGCCGTGACTGCCGAGCAGGTGGAAACGCTCGAGCGACCGGCTGCCGGGACTGACTGCGTTCGCTGTCAAGACGGCCGCGACACTGTCCTGATTGGCCAGCTCGTTGGCTGCCACGGCGCTGGGCGCCTGCGGCTTGATCTCGTGGATTTCGAAACCGAATTTCTTGAGGTAGCGCTTGCGGTGTTTGTACGACATCGCATACACCGCAAACGCATCGGTGGACGCCAGTGAATTGGTCGACACGATAACTCGTGGCGGCTCGGGCTGGCGATGCAATACACGGAAGATGTGCTGTGCGCGCTTGCTCATCACCAGATACGGCGTCTGCAGCAGCACCTCTCGCCTGGCTGCGCCGACCATGCGCATGATGTGCAGGGTGAACTCGTGCGCGCGCTGCCTGTCCGGCTCGTCGGTCTTTGCCGGCAGGTCGCTGAAGAAGTCGACCTTGCCCACGCGCAGTGTCGGGTCGACCAGCCACGCCTTCAACCACGCCGGGTCCTCGGCCGCCTGTTGCAGCTGGGCTACCCGCTGTGGCCGCCGGTACTTCGGTGCCGGCCAGGTCGGCGGTGTGCGGTCGTCCAGAATGCTGCGGTTGACGTCACGCAGATGGGTCAGCGGCACCGCCCGCTTGTGGTTCCAGAACAACGTGAAGCTCGCTGCCATCTCGCGTGCGGCCGGACCGCCGACCATCACGTCGCGGTCGACATAATCGAAGCTGTCGTCCCAGTTGAAGTAGCGGTCCTGGTAATTACGCCCGCCGGTAATGCCGATCAGGTCATCCACCAGCACCAGCTTGTTGTGCATGCGCTGGTTGAATTGCATGAAGCAGCACAGCACGCCGGCGGCGAATTCCAGCGGCTGCGTGCGTGCCTTGTGGAAGGTCGGGTTGTACAGCCGCACGTTGAGGTTGGGGCTGATCCGCGAAAGCCGATCAAGCAGGTCGACGTTGCCCAGTGAAAACAGCTGGTCGGCGAGAATGCGCACCTGTACGCCGCGCCGCGCGGCGTGCACCAGCTCGTCGAGCATCAACTGGCCGGCGTCGTCCTGGTCCCAGATATAGGTTTGCACGTCGATCGAGTGTTGGGCCGCACGGATCAGGTTGATTCGTGCGGCCAGCGCCGGTTCGCTGTCGTCGAGCAAGGTGACCACATGCACCGGCTGCTTTGCGGTGGACGCGGCCATGGCCGCTGCAGCCGCCGCCCGCAGCGGTGATGGCGTGGCGCAATGGTCGGCTTGGTCACAACTACTGCTGCGGTTGGTGGTGGCGGCAACCACCGCGTCGGCGCGGCGGATTTGCGCGCGTGACAGGGTGCAGCCCTGCAGCAACAGCAGTGCCAGCAGCAAGGGAAAAGTGAGTTGGCGCAGGACAGGCATGCCCGAATGATACGTGCTGCGGCGGTGATCGCGCTTGTCAGCAAGCTGTCGGCTGACCCGAGCGTAGCGAAAGCTCGGGCATGTCAGTCTGCGCGAAGGGTCAGGGCGACCAGAACGCGTCCAGTCGCGCGTTCCCCGGCTCCAGCGAACCGTTGAGGTGCAGCACCGCCAGCGCGCCGGGCGGCATGCCGCGGAATTCGTCGGAACGCCCTTCGACCAGCAGCGCAACCAGCCGCTCGATACCCGGGTTGTGGCCGACCAGCAGCACCGTGTCGGCGTCGTTGTGTTGATCAAGCAGGGCCAGCAATTCGCCGGGCGAGGCGTCGTAGATTTCTTCCGCGGGCTGCGGCACCGGCGCATTGTCGATGGCGGCCAGTGCCAGTCGGGTGGTTTCGTCGGTGCGCCGTGTCGGTGAGCACAACACCCGGTCGGGTCGCAGTTTGTGCGTGGCCAGCCACAGCCCGGCAGCCTGGGCCTCCTGCTCGCCGCGGCGGCTCAAGGGGCGTTGCTGGTCACCGTCGCCGCTGGCTTCTATCGGCACCGCTTCGGCGTGACGCAACAGGATCAGTTCGTGCATGGGGGAACTCCAGCGGTGGATGCGCGAGGTGCGCGGGAAGCATGAGGGGAGTGGGCTTTATTGATGACGCTTGATCCAGCGCAGCAGGGCTTTCCAGTCTTGCTGGTGGCTGCGCACCTGTTCGGACTGGTAGTCGAAGATACCTTTGCCCAGGCTGGTCAGCAGCACATACGCCTGACTGTCGCGCAGCTGGGCGGCGACCGGGAACGGCGATTGCTCGGTAAGTTGGGTGACCGCATCCTGGCTGGCGTGAGTCCACGGCTTCAGCCGGTTGGCGACCAGTGCCACCGGCAGCTTGCCGCGGTGGATACGGTTGATCGAACGCAATTCGTCGAGGAAACGCAGCGTGGCATCCAGGTCGAACGAGGATGGCAACACCGGGACCAGCAAGACGTTGGCCAGTTCCAGGTAGGGCTCGAGATCGCGTTCGGTGGAGCCGGCCGGGGTGTCGATCAACAATTGCTGGGTGTCGGGTGGCACCCGCTGCAGCCCGCGTCGGCCGCCTTCCAGCCCCAGCACGCCGGGAACATTGTCTGGCCGAAGCTCGGCCCAATGAAAGCTGGAATGCTGCCGGTCGCCATCGACGATGGCCGTGTGTTGCCCCGCCTGCGCCCAGTGCGACGCCAATTGCGTCACCAGCGTGCTCTTGCCGCAACCGCCCTTGCTGCTTGCCACCAGCGTCGTAAGCATCGGATCACCCTTGCCACGGAAGGTGATCCCAGCCTAACGGGCATGGCGCGAAAGGGGAATCCCGAAAAGTGAAGTGAGTGACGAGGATTGAATAGCGAGGTTCAGCGCTCGCGCTGGGACCACTCAGGCACCAGCGCGATCAGCGGATCGCCGCTTCGCTCTACTTCGCCTTGCGCGGCTGCCAGTCCGCCGGTGGATCGACCGGGATCTGGTTTTCGCGCAGCGCCGCCAGTTGCAGGCTCATCTGGGTGCCGCCTTGGCGGGCCAGCGCCAGCAACCGTTGGGACAGTGCCGCGTCGTCCGGTGCGCGCGCCAGCAACTGGGTGAAGCTCTGTACCTGCCAGATCAGGGTGCGACGGGCGTTCTTCGCGTCTTGCTGCGCGGCGGGATCGTCGGACAACACTTCGCGCAGGTGCAGGCCCAGTGATCGGGCCAGTGGGCTGGAACCCCACTCCAGGGTCTTGGCTAGAGCCAGGCAATCGGACTTGATCGAGCTGTCCTCGTCGGCGTTTTCGCAGAGCTTTGCCACCAGTGGCAGGCTCGGTTGCGGCTGGCTGCTGGCGAGTCCGAACACCAGCACGGTTTGCATGCCCACCGCGCCGCCTGCATGCGCCGGGTCCAGCGTATCGGCTGGTGGTGGCAGGGTACCGACCGAGGTCGCCAGTGCCTGCAGGCTGCTGCCGGCGTAATCGTCATAGAGCTTCGCCGCTGCGGCCTTGGCCAGGTCTGCGCGGGCGTCATCCTGTTTCATGGCGCGCGCATCGGCGCCCAGCTTGACCAGCCAGACGGCGGCGTTGTCCGGCGCCTGGGTCAGCAATTTGTCCAGCGCGGCGCTGTTCGGACAGTCATCGGCATGAATGTCACAATCGGCCAGACCCACCCAGCTGGTGGCAGCGCCAGCACCCTCGGCCAGTGCAGCGCGCTCGATCAGCCGATGAAAACTGTTGGCCGGCGGCTGGTTGAACAAGGGGCGGGCGAGCAGTGCCGCCCCCAGCAGCCGGGCTGGATCGCCGCCGGGTGCCAGGACGCTGACCAGGTCGCGCTGGAACACCAGCTGAGCCTTGTCGCGCGTTTGGGCGGCGGCACTCGGCGCGGCTGACTTCTCGGTCGGCTTGGTTTTCGCGGCCACGGCAGGTGCCGCCAACAACGATAGTGAGCAGGCGAGGGCAAGGTGGCGCAGTGCGTGCAGCATGGCGTGCTTCCGCAATCAAAGCGCTGAGCATAGCGCCGTTACATTAAGCCACGCTGATCCATGGCGACACAAAACGTGCGCGGCTTTGATCTGCCTTGATAGGATGGGAGCTACACGGCGCGGAACTGCGCCTCCATGACCATTGTTCGGGAGACGCGCTGTGAATCATCTTTCGACGTGGGCCGATGGCGCGCCCTGGGTAGCCGGCTGGGGCACCTTGGCCCTGATCAATGCCGCGCTGGCACAAGGCAAGAACCGCAGCGGTCTGCTGTGGTTCTTCCTGTCGATTCTGGGCGGGCCGCTGGCGACCTTGTTGCTGGTGCTGTTGCCGAAGGTGCGCTCGAAGATGTTTTGAGCGCCGGGCATCCCGCAAGGGGACTTCCTTCGGTCGCAGGGAACAGCCAGAGCCGTGCAACGTATGCTTTTGTTCCCCGTTCCCCGCTCGGCCTACTCGCCTAGCGCTTCGCGCATGAATTCTGGCTGGGCCAACGCACCCTTGTGTACTTCAGCGTTGTAATAGCGGGTCGGGAAGTTCTTGCTGATCGCGCCGCGTTCGCGGAAGCCGGACAGATCGCCACCCTTGCGCGCCATCGTGCAACTCCACCAGCCGGTGGGATAGCACGGCTGCGGGAACGGCAGCGTCTTCACCGCGCTGAAGCCACAGGTACGCATGGCCGAACGCATCGACTTGATCAGGTCGATATGCGCCAGCGGCGATTCGCTCTGCTGCACCAGCAGGCCGCCATGGCGCAGCGCCTTGTAGCAGCTGGCGTAAAACGCGGCGTTGAACAGGCCTTCGGCTGGACCGACCGGATCGGTCGAGTCGACGATGACCAGGTCAATGGATTCCGGTTCGATTTCCGCCATGTACTTGATGCCGTCGATGAACAGCAGTTCGGCGCGCGGGTCGGTGTTCGACTCACACAACTCCGGGAAGTACTGCTCCGCCAGCCGCGTCACGCGCTCGTCGATTTCCACCTGCACGGCGTGCTCGACTTCTTCATGCTTGAGCACCTCGCGCAGCGTGCCGCAATCGCCGCCACCGATGATCACCACGCGCTTGGCGCGCGCATGGGTGAACAGCGCCGGGTGCGTCATCATCTCGTGATAGAAGAAGTTGTCGCGGGTAGTCAGCATCACGCAGCCATCGATCACCATCAGGTTGCCCCAGTCGGTGGTCTTGTGGATCTCGATGGTCTGGAACGGGGTCTTCTCTGCATGCAGCAGCTGCTCGGTGCGGAAACCGATGGACGAACCGGATGTCTGGTGCGCTTCGGTGAACCAGCTGGTTTCGTTCGAGGGAAGTTGCTGCGACATGGTGGACGTTCCTGACGTGCCGGGAGGGGGAAAGCAAGACTGCGTATTGTAGCGACAACCGCCGTGAACGTGCCGACAGGACCGTCGGCCACCCCTTCCTCACATCGGCCTATTACAATGACCGCTGGTTACGCGGGCGCCTGGCGTCGGTGACCGACCAGCCTGATCGGCCCCGCGGCGTGCGAGGCTTCCGGTCGCTCGGGCTTGTGCTCCACAGTTGAGCAAGACGTCAAGGCTCGCCGCTGCGACGACATCATCCTTACTCATCGAGGAGATTTCTCGCATGGCGACCCCCTGGACTACCGACACTGCCCGCCACACCTACGCCGTACCCCACTGGGGTGACGGCTATGTGGACGTCGATGCTGCCGGCGATATCGTAATGCGCCCGCGCGGCGCGCATGGCCCGGCGTTGTCACTGCCGAAAATTGTCAATCGCGCGCGCGCCGAAGGCTTGCGGCTGCCGCTGCTGGTGCGTTTTCCCGACATCCTCGCCGACCGTCTGGCGCGCCTGCAGGGCGCGTTCGCGCAAGCGATGGACGAGCATGGCTACGCTGGCGGCTATACCTCGATCTATCCGATCAAGGTCAACCAACAGCGCGGCGTGGCCGGTGAACTGGTCGCTGCCGGCACCCATGGTTTCGGCCTGGAAGCGGGCTCCAAGCCCGAGCTGATGGCGGTGCTGGCGATGGCGCGGCCCGGTTCCATCGTGATCTGCAATGGCTACAAGGACCGCGAATATATCCGTCTGGCGCTGATCGGCAAGAAGCTCGGCTTGCGCGTGCACATCGTGATCGAGAAGTTGTCCGAGCTGGACCATGTTTTCACTGAGGCCAAGGCGCTGGGCGTGGAGCCGTTGCTCGGCGTGCGCGTGCGGCTGGCCTCGATCGGCGCCGGCAAATGGCAGAACACTGGTGGCGACAAGGGCAAGTTCGGGCTGTCGCCGAATCAGGTACTGACGTTGATCGAGCGGCTCGATGCGGCTGGCCTCAAGCACACGCTGAAGTTGCAGCATTTCCACATGGGTTCGCAGATTTCCAACGTGCGCGACATCGCCAACGGCATGCGCGAGGCGACGCGCTATTTCGTCGAGCTGCGTCGGATGGGTGTGCCGCTGGAAATCGTCGACGTCGGCGGTGGCCTGGGCGTGGACTACGAAGGTTCGCGCTCGCGCAGCCACAACTCGATCAACTACTCGATCGAGCAGTACGCCTCGACCATCGTGCAGTCGCTGGCCGAGGCAGTCGTCGCCGAAGGGCTGGACGCGCCGCACATCCTCACCGAAGCCGGCCGCGCGATGACCGCGCACCACGCGGTGATGGTGGTCAACGTGACCGAGGTGGAAGAAGTGCCCGATGGCGCGATCCCACCGCCATGTGCCGACGAACCGGCCGTGCTGCGCCGGCTGCGTGAAACGTATGAGGAACTGGATCGTCGTCCCGCGCTGGAACTGTTCCACGAAGCGCAGCATCACCTGAGCGAAGGCCAGACGCTGTACGCGCTGGGCCAGCTGGCGCTAGCCGACCGCGCGCGGCTGGACGAGATGTATTACGCGATCACTCGTGCCGTGCGCACCCGCTTGCTGCCGGCCGAGCGCTCGCACCGGCAGGCGCTGGACGAACTGGACGAGAAGCTGGTCGACAAATACTTCGTCAACTTCTCGGTGTTCGAGTCGATTCCGGACGTGTGGGCGATTGGCCAGATTTTCCCGATCGCGCCGATCGCGCGGCTGGACGAAGAGCCGACGCGGCGCGGCGTGATCGTCGACCTCACCTGCGATTCGGATGGCCGTATCGACCATTACGTGGACGCCGATGGCGTCGACGTCAGCCTGCCCCTGCATTCGCTCAAAGACGGCGAGAGCTATCGGCTGGGCATCTTCATGGTCGGCGCCTACCAGGAGACGCTGGGCGACATCCATAACCTGTTCGGCGACACCGATGCGGTGAACGTGCGCGTCGACGGTGATGGCTATACGTTTGCCCATGTGCGCCGCGGCGACACCACCGACCTGATGCTCGACTACGTCGGCTATGACCTGGAAGTATTGCGGCAGAGCTACCGGGAACGTATTGCCAGCGCCGGAGTGAGTGGCGCCGAGGCCAGCCAGTTGTACGACGCGCTGAATGGTGGGCTCACCGCATATACCTATCTGGCCGAAGACGCGGGCTGACCCCTGCCCCAAGGTCTGATGGTGCGTCGCACGGCGGCGCCTACAATGAGCGGAACCGGCGCGGCCACAAGGCCGCGCCTTGCCCATTTCCGAGAAGGAGCAACGCATGACGAGTCTCAATGGCAAGGTCGCCCTGATTACCGGCGCGGCCAGCGGCCTCGGCAAGGCGATTGCCGAGCTGTACGCGAAACAGGGCGCCAGCGTGGCGATTGCCGATATCAATCAGCAGGCGGCTGACCAGGTCGCTGCGGAAATCAATGCCGCCGGTGGCAAGGCGATCGGCATTGCGATGGATGTCAGCAACGAGGATGCGGTCAATGCCGGCACCGACCAGGTAGTCGCCACGTTTGGCCATCTGGACATCCTCATTTCCAACGCCGGGGTGCAAATCATCAATCCGATCGACCAGCTCGCCTTCGCCGACTGGAAGAAGATGCTGGCGATCCATCTGGATGGTGGTTTCCTCACCACCAAGGCGGCGTTGCAGCACATGTACAAGGATGATCGCGGCGGCATCGTGATCTACATGGGTTCGGTGCATTCGCATGAAGCGTCGATGCTGAAGGCACCCTACGTCACCGCCAAACACGGCTTGCTGGGACTGGCGCGGACACTGGCGAAAGAGGGCGCGCCGCACAACGTGCGCTCGCATGTGATCTGCCCGGGTTTTGTGCGCACGCCGCTGGTCGAGCGGCAGATTCCCGAGCAGGCGAAGGAGTTGGGCATCAGCGAAGACGAGGTGATCAAGAACGTGATGTTGAAGAACACCGTCGATGCCACCTTCACCACGCTCGAAGACATCGCGCAGACCGCGCTGTATCTGGCGACCTTTCCGTCAGCCGCGCTGACCGGTCAGTCGATCGTGGTCAGCCACGGCTGGTTCATGCAGTAGCGGGCAATCCGGGTGGTGCCTGCTCGGCGGGCACTGCCCGCCGGTTCGTCTAATCGCGGTGCACTTGCAGACCGGCAGCCGACTGGCTGACCGGCATCACTTCCAGCCGACAAATATCGAGGTGGGCCGGCAGGTTGGCGACCCACCAGATCGTCTCGGCGATGTCGTTGCCGGTGATCGGCTGTGCGCCGGCGTAAAGCTTGTCCGAGGCGGCCTGATCGCCGCCGGTGCGCACCACGGTGAACTCGGTCTGCGCCATGCCCGGTTCGATCGAAGTGACCCGCACGCCGGTACCATGCAAATCGGTGCGCAGGTTCTGCGAGAACTGGGTGACGAACGCCTTGGTGCCGCCGTAGACGTTGCCGCCGCGATAGGCGTAACTGCCGGAGATCGAACTGATATTGACGATCGCACCGCGACGTTCGACCAGTTGCGGCAACAGCAGGTGAGTCAGCGTCACCAGCGCAGTGACATTGACGTCGATCATCTGTTTCCACTGCGCCAGATCCGCCTGCTGCGCCGGCGCGGTGCCCAGTGCCAGGCCGGCGTTGTTGACCAGCAGGTCGATGTTGGCAAAGGCGGCCGGCAGTGCGGCGTGCGCGGCACGCATGGCTGCCTCATCACGCATATCGAAGGCGACGGCATGCACGCGTTCGGCACCGTGCCGATCCACCAGCGCCTGCAGCCGCTCGGCGCGCCGACCACTGGCAATCACCTGCCAGCCGCCCGCCACGAAGCGTTCCACCGCAGCGGCGCCAAAGCCCGAGGTGGCGCCGGTGATCCATGCTGTCTTGATTGTCATGTGCAGAACTTCGTTGAGGGGTGGAGAGAGCTCAGTGGCCTTCTTTCAGCGCGATGGCGTTGATGCCGGCGCCGGCCAGTCGTTGCTTGGTGGATTCCAGGTCGGTGGCTGAGCGGAACGGGCCAAGGCGGACGCGATGGTAGGTTTGTCCACCGATATTCACCGACTGCACATTGGCCACAAATCCCTGTAGCGCCAGCTTCGCCTTCAATGTTTCTGCGTCCGACGCATTCGGGAACGCGCCCACCTGCAACAAGTAGCCGCTGCCGCCGCCGGACGGGGTGACGGCGCTGGCGGGCGCGGCAGTGATGTTCTGGGTGACGACCTGTGGCGCATTCGCCTGCGCGGCAGCCTGTGCTGTCTGTTGCGCCTGCTGTGCCTGCAACTGCGCCGTCTGTTTCTGCTGCTGCTCGACGCGCGCCTGGGCGCTGATTTCGGCGTCGGGAATGCGTACTTCCTTCTCTGACAGGACCGAGTAGAAGTCGAACTGCGGTTTCTTCGGTGCAGCATCGGCGGCGCCCGATTCAAGCACGCCCGGGGCACTGCCGTGCTCGGCGGTGGCCTGTGGATTGGCTTGCGGACCGTCGGCCTTGCGCAGGCTGGTAAGCAGGCTGCCGCGCATCATCACGGCCATCAGAATCACGCCGACCAGCAGGCCGATGATGGCGTAGCCCCAGCCGGGAAACCCTTTGCTGCCGTTGCGTACCGCCTGCCGACTCTTGCCCTTGCGTGCTGCCATTACATCTTCTCCGGGGCGTTCAGGCCCAACAAATCCAGGCCATTCTTCAACACCTGTCGGGTCGCCACCACCAGCGCCAGACGCGCGTTGCGCAGCGCGGCATCGTCGACCAGGAATTGGTAGGAGTTGTAGTAGGTGTGAAACGCATTGGCCAGCTCGCGCAACCACGCGGCGACCAGATGCGGCTCCAGGTTGGCTGCGGCGGCTTCCACCAGCTCGGGATACTTCGACAACTCGGTCAGCAGGATCTGCTCGTGCTCGGTATCCAGCCGGTCCAGCTGAGCCAGGCCATCGGCAAGGTCAACGGTGAAGCCCTTCTCCGGTGCCTGGCGCAGCACGCTGCAGACGCGGGCGTGCGCGTATTGAATGTAATAAACCGGGTTGTCGTTCGACTGCGAGCGGGCCAGGTCGATGTCGAATACCAGCTGCGAGTCGCTCTTGCGCGAGATCAGGAAGTAACGCGTGGCGTCGCGTCCGACCTCGTCGATCAGGTCCCGCAAGGTGACATAGCTGCCGGCGCGCTTGGAGATTTTCACCTCTTCGCCGCCGCGCATCACCGTCACCATCTGGTGCAGTACGTATTCCGGCCAGCCCTTGGGAATACCCACGTCCAGCGCCTGCAGGCCGGCCTTCACCCGGGCCAGCGAGCCGTGATGGTCCGAGCCCAGTTCAGTAATCGCGCGCTGATAGCCGCGCTGCCACTTGCTCAGGTGGTAGGCCACGTCGGGCAGGAAGTAGGTGTAGCTGCCGTCGGACTTGCGCATCACACGGTCTTTGTCATCCCCGAAGTCCGTGCTGCGCAACCACAGCGCGCCGCCTTCCTCGTAGGTATGGCCGTGGGCAATCAGTTCGCGCACCGTCTCCTCGACCTTGCCGTCGCTGTACAGCGACGATTCCAGGAAGTAGGTGTCGAAGCCGACGCCAAACGCCTGCAGGTCGAGGTCCTGTTCGCGGCGCAGGCTGGCCACGGCGAAGCGGCGGATCGCGTCCAGATCGTCCACGTCACCGGCACCGACCACGGTTTCGCCGTCGGCGACTACCGATTCCCGGTCGAGATAGGCGCGTGCCACGTCGGCGATATAGTCGCCACGGTAGCCGTTCTCTGGCCAGCCGCTGTCATCGGGGGTGATCCCGCGCGCCCGCGCCTGTACCGAGATCGCCAGGTTCGCGATCTGCACGCCGGCGTCGTTGTAATAGAACTCGCGCTTGACGTTCCAGCCGCTGGCATCGAGCAGCCGGCTGAGACAGTCACCGATCGCCGCGGCGCGGCCATGGCCGACATGCAGCGGACCGGTCGGGTTGGCCGAGACGAACTCAACGCCTACGGTCTTGCCAGCGCCACTGCTGTTGCGACCGTAAGCCTCGCCTTCGCTCATGATCCGGCGCACTTCGGCGTGATACGCACCAGCGGCGAGGAAAAAGTTGATGAAACCGGGGCCGGCGATCTCGACCTTCGCCACCAGTTCATTGACCGGCAACGCAGCCACCAGCTTCTCGGCCAGTTCGCGCGGTTTGGCGCGCGCGGGTTTGGCCAACAGCATCGCCACGTTGCAGGCGAAATCGCCATGTTCGCGACTGCGCGCACGCTCGATCACGAAGCCGGGCAGCTCCAGGTCGGTGGGCAGGGTGGCATCAGCTTGCAGGGACTTGATCGCCTGCAGCACCAGTTCGCGCAGCTGTTCTTTCACGGGTGGGGTCGGTTTCGTGATGGAACCGCCAATCCTAACAGACCACCCTGCCGGCGAAACGCGTCCGTATGGGGTGAAGCTTGCCACCGGGCGATAGCGGTCGTGCTTTTGCCGCGACGCAGCGAACAAGTCTGTGGATAACTCTGTGGGGAAACTGATCCGGCGCGCTCTGATATCGCCGGCCGCCCACGCTTGATGCAATGGCAGCTTTAGTATTTCGTTGAATATCAACGCGTTGTAGGCACTACTTCACCTGTCCTGCTGAAAGTGTCCGGCAAGTGCCGCTTTCATCACTTTGTGCATAAGTTTCGGTGACTTGGCGGCAGCTGTGAAACGCCGGGGCCGTAGTAGGCCGGCGCGCCGCGCTGCGACAGGGACGAAGTCACCATCGTCGGCAGGGCCGAACTGTCCGCCAGCGCGATGCGGGCGACCGTGATGTTTCGTTGTGGCGTGGCTGGGCCGGCGCCGGTTTCAGATCAGCCCTCGAGCTGCCATCGACACGGGCTCACCACTGCCGATCACCAGATGATCCAGCACGCGGACCCCGACCAGTCGCAGCGCGTCGCGCAGTTCATGGGTGATCGCACGATCGGCCGCGCTGGGTTCGGCCACCCCGGATGGATGGTTGTGGGCGAAGATCACCGCGCAGGCGTTGTGTTGCAGGCAGGCGCGCACCACCTCGCGCGGGTGCACGCTGGCGCCGTCGACGGTGCCACGGAACAGTTCCTCGAAAGCCAGCACACGGTGGCGATTGTCCAGATAGAGGCAGCCGAACACCTCGTAAGGCAGGTGGCGCAGCCGTGCGCGCAGGTAGTCGCCGCTGTCGCGCGGATTTCCCAGACTGGGCTTGTCGAGCAGTTGCTCGGCCAGACTGCGCCGGGCCAGTTCCAGTGCCGCGGCAATGCGTGAACGCTTGGCCGGGCCGAGGCCACCCGCGCGGATCTGCTGCTCCGGGCGGCTCAGCAAGGCGCCAAGGCTACCCGCGTTGGCCAGCAGTTCGCGGCCCAATGCGAGTGCATCCTTGCCACGGCTGCCGCTGCCCAGCAAGACCGCCAGCAGTTCCGCATCGGACAGCGCCGCGCTGCCGCGCGCCAGCAGTTTTTCGCGGGGACGTTCGCCTTCGGGCCAGTCGCGGATGCTCATGCCATGACGTTGCCGGAGCCGGCCTGGCCCAGGCAGCGGTGGACCGGGATGAATCCGGTAAGCTAGGCCACTGCCCGACTGTCAGGCCCGCCCTACATATGAGTCTTGCCCAACGCCGCATACTGCTGGGAGTGTCCGGCGGCATCGCTGCCTACAAATCCTGCGAGCTGGTTCGCCGCCTGCGTGACCTTGGCGCCGAGGTGCGCGTGGTGATGACCGAGGGAGCCACCCACTTCGTCAGCCCCACCACCTTCCAGGCCTTGTCTGGCCAGCCGGTGCGGGTGAGTTTGTGGGATGCCCAGGCCGAGGCGGCGATGGGTCATATCGAGCTGGCCCGCTGGGCCGAGCGGATCGTGGTGGCACCGGCCAGTGCCGACCTGCTGGCACGGTTGGCGCAAGGCATGGCCGATGACTTGTTGACTACCTTGTGCCTGGCCAGCGCGGCACCGTTGTACCTGGCCCCGGCGATGAATCAGCAGATGTGGGCGCATCCTGCGGTGCAGGCAAATATGGCCACCCTTCGCCAGCGCGGTGCCCAGCTACTGGGGCCGGCGGTGGGCGATCAGGCCTGCGGTGATGTGGGTAGTGGTCGCATGCTGGAGCCTTACGAGCTGCGCGATGCGCTGGTGGCATCTTTCGGGACGCGGTCGATGGCCGGCTTGAAGTTGGTGGTCAGTGCCGGACCGACCTATGAGGATATCGATCCGGTACGTTTCATTGGCAATCGCAGTTCCGGAAAAATGGGCTTCGCCGTGGCGGCTGCAGCCGTTGAGGCGGGCGCCGAGGTGAGCTTGATCGCAGGTCCGGTCAGCCTTGCCACGCCAGCCGGCGTGAATGCCCGGGTAGACGTGCGCAGTGCCACGCAGATGCACGCAGCCGTCATCGAGGCGGCGGCGCAAGCGGACATCTATATCGGTGCGGCGGCAGTCGGTGATTATCGTCCGCAGGAAGTGTCCGCGTTGAAGCTGAAGAAGCGCGAGGGTGGCGACCTGGTGCTGCATCTGGGCGAAAATCCCGACATTCTGGCCAGCCTTTCGGCGCAAGCCAGGCATCCGTTCCTGGTCGGATTTGCGGCGGAAACGCATGATGTGGCGACATATGCGCAAGGCAAATTGCAGCGCAAGGGGTTGGACATGATTGCTGCGAATCAGGTGGGCGACGGTCTGGGTTTCGAAGCGGCCGACAACGCATTGACGCTGTATTGGGCCGACGGCTCGGTTGAACTGCCGCGTGCATCCAAGATCGAGCTGGCACGTGCGCTGATCGCGTGCGTGGCCGAACGTTACCGGGCCGCTCGCGCATGAAAATCAACGTGGCCATGAAGATCCTCGACCCCCGCATGGGCGACAGCATTCCGTTGCCCGAGCCGGCAACCGAAGGCAGCGCTGGCATGGATTTGCGTGCTGCACTGGAACAACCGCTGACCTTGGCGCCCGGTGAAACGGCGCTGGTACCCAGCGGTATCGCCATTCATATCAGCGATCCGCATTGGTGCGCGTTGATCGTGCCGCGCTCGGGCCTTGGCCACAAACACGGATTGGTCATGGGCAACCTGGTAGGGGTGATCGATGCCGACTATCAGGGACCTTTGATGATTTCGTGCTGGAATCGCGGGCGCGAGTCGTACACCATCGGGGTGGGAGACCGGATCGCCCAGTTGTTGCTGGTACCGGTGGTGCAGGCGCAACTGAATATCGTCGCGGACTTTGCGCCTAGCCAGCGGGGTGAAGGCGGGTTCGGCTCCACGGGCATCCAATAAGACAAAAAGCCGGCTCGAACGGATCGAGCCGACCTGAAAGTTTCAGCCGCGGGAGCGGGATATGGCGTTGAATACTTCAAAAGAGCGGCTGAAAAACCTGACGGTCGACTGGTCGACCTTGCTGCCACTGGCTGGCGCCACCGTGCTGCTTCTGCTGGGCGTGTTCTGCGTGTGGCAGACCTGGCTGATTGCCGACGAAGGTAATTCCATCGATCGCGTCCACCAGGCGCAGGACCAGGCGGTTCGTGCCATGTCCGAGGAAATCGCCAGGCAGCGCCACTCGGTCGAAGAGGTGCTGGCCAAGGTGGACCCGGCCACGGTCATGAGCGACCCGGCGCAATCGGCCACCGCGTTGCGTCAGCAGTTGCCGCAAGCGAAGAAACTGGAGTTGTACAGCGGCGATCTGGCTGAGGTCTTGCGCGCGAACTACCGCGAATTCGGTTACGCCAAGGCCGCGCAACTGATGGCGGCACAAAGTGCCGATGGCCTTCCGCCGGCGCAAAGCGTTTCCTATGGCAGCGGTGACCGACGCCTGAGCATGGTGATCCCGCTGGGTCTGCCCCAGCAGACGCAGGCGTGGGCTTGGGTCGAGTTGCCGTTTGCGCCCATGAAGCAGCGTTTTGATGCCATTTCACCGGCCGGTGGACGCCTGGAACTTCGTCAAGGTGATGACAGCGGCTATATCCAGCTGTTTTCCAACGGCTCCAATTCCGCTGAGACCGAGCTTTCCGGCAAACCCGTTGCCGGTAGCGCGTTCAGTGTGGGTGTTGGCCTTCCGCGCGCTTTCATCGTGTTGCCCCGCTCGCCGGTGCTGAGTGCGCTGCTGGCGCTGTTGGGTCTGGGGGGCGGCGGCTTCCTGTACTGGATCCGCTTGCAACGTCAGCGCTCCCCGGTGATTGCTGATGACGAGCAGCCGGTGGAAGAGATGGTCGTCGCCGATGTGGTGGCGCCGGTTCGTGCACCGCCTGCCCCGGCACCGGTGGCACCGCCGGCGGCTGCCTCGATAGGTGTGGACCCTGCCATTTTCCGTGCGTATGACATCCGTGGTGTGGTTGGCAAGACCTTGAGCCGGGAGGTGGCGCGCCTGCTCGGTCAATCCATCGGTTCGTTGATGAGCGAAAAAGGCCTGCGTGAAATCGTGGTCGGTCGTGATGGCCGACTATCCGGACCGGAGCTGTCCGGTGCACTGGCGGAAGGTCTGCGCGCCGCGGGCATCGACGTGATTGATATTGGCGCGGTGCCGACGCCGGTGGTGTATTACGCCGCCTACCGTTTCAATACCGGTTGTGCGGTTGCCGTCACCGGCAGCCACAACCCGCCGGATTACAACGGTTTCAAGATCGTGGTGGGCGGCGAAACCTTGTCCGAGGGCGCGATCCAGGATCTCTACCAGCGCATTGCCAGCGGTGCGCTGCGTAGTGGCGGCACGGGTGGCCTGCGTCAGGTCGACGTGGCACCGGATTACATCGAGAAGATCGTTTCCGACGTACTGGCCGAGCGCCGCCTGAAGATCGTCGTCGATTGCGGCAACGGCATCCCTGGCGCGATTGCGCCGCAGGTGCTGGAAGGTGTCGGTTGCGACGTGATTCCGCTGTACTGCGAGGTGGATGGCACCTTTCCGAACCATCACCCGGATCCGTCGGACCCGGCCAATCTCGAAGACCTCATTCTTTCGGTGAGGCAGACCGGCGCAGACCTGGGCCTGGCGTTCGATGGCGATGGCGACCGTCTGGGCGTGGTGTCCAAATCAGGCGAGATCATTTATCCGGATCGCCTGCTGATGCTGTTCGCCCGCGACGTGCTGTCACGCCAGCCTGGCGCCACGGTGATCTACGATGTGAAGTGCACCAGCCACCTGAAGGGTCAGGTGCTGGATGCCGGCGGCAGTCCGTTGATGTGGCGCACCGGTCATTCGCTGATCAAGGCAAAAATGCGTGAGACCAATGCCGAGCTGGCCGGTGAAATGAGCGGTCACTTCTTCTTCAAGGAGCGTTGGTACGGTTTCGACGACGGTATCTACGCGGCCGCACGGCTGCTGGAAATTCTCGCGGGCGACCAGCATGGGCGGGAGCCGGAAGAAATTTTCGCGACCTTGCCCAAGAGCGTGTCGACACCCGAACTGAAGATCGAGCTGGCCGAGGGTGAGCACTATCAGTTCATGGACAAGTTGCGCCAACGGGCGGTCTTTGAAGACGCCTCGCTGATCACCATCGATGGTCTGCGGGCAGACTGGCCTGACGGTTGGGGCCTGGTCCGCGCGTCCAATACCACGCCGGTGCTGGTGCTGCGCTTCGAGGCGGACAACGCCGAGGCGCTTGCTCGTATTCAGGGGGTATTTCGCAAACAACTGCTGGCGGTGGACGCCAGCATCAAGCTGCCGTTCTGATCGCGACGGCCTTTGCACCGGGGGCGCGGGATGCGCCCTCGAGGTTCATCTCGGGCCACGGACGCGCAGGCCGTGACGGTCAGCGTTACTGCTCGGCGGATTGCTGCTTTTCCCGGGCCGCCTTGACCTCGCGGTAGTGTGCCATCAGCTGAATCTGCTCCTGCACCGACTGCCCACGCGCGTCCTGCTGCCGGTGCAAGGTGTTGCGCAGTGCGGCGACCACATTGCGTTGGCTGGCGATGTTGTCGACCAGCAATTTCGGTACCGACTCTTTGTTGTTCTCGATATCAGCGGCGCGACCAAGCAAGTCGGTCAGCGCCTTTTCCTGGGTGCGTAAATTGATTTGCGTGGTGTGGATCTGCTGGTCGTAGCTGTCCAGTGCCTGCTGCAGCGAGATCTGGTATGACGCATCATCGGGATACGCTGCCAGCATCTGGGCATCGGCGTTGGCGCGTTCCTGCGCTGCTCGATCCTTCGCCTCCTGCGCGGCCGCAAGTTTGTTCGCGGCGACACGTTCCTCCGCGCTCAGTTGGCGCGAGACACGCTGCACCACCAGCCCGCGGTCGTTGACCAGTTCGTAGCCGTACTTCATCGCATCCGCGCTGAGGCTGTCGCTGAAATGAGCGAGCCCCTGACCGTCGTACCATTTGTAGCGGAAACTGCTGGTGTTCTGCGCGTATGCCGAAAGGCTCGCAGTCAGCGCGACGGCAGCAATGATGAGCAATGGTTTACGCATGAGTTTTCCTCGTTCCAGCCAGTATAGCGGTGCCGACGGCACTGGCTAGCCGATCGCCCCGGCGGGGTGCAGAGGCTGCAGTGGTTGATGCCAGCACAGTCTATCGAGGCCGGGCGAACTCATGGCTGAACCCCGTAGCGCTGCCGGTAGGCCAGCAGTCGTGCGTGTTCAGCTGCCAGTTGCGGTTGCTCACCGGCGTAGGCCAGCACGTCATCGAGGCCGGTGATCGCAATAACCGGGATGCCATGGTCGGCGGCCACTTCCTGGGCGGCCGAGCGTTCGCCCTGCCCGCGCTCCTGACGATCCAGTGCGATCAGCACGCCGGCAGGCGTGGCGCCGTGCGCGTGGATGAGGGCCAGTGATTCGCGTACCGCGGTGCCTGCGGTCATCACGTCGTCGACAATCAGCACGCGCCCCTTGAGCGGTGCACCGACCAGCACCCCGCCCTCGCCATGCTCCTTGGCCTCCTTGCGGTTATAAGCCCAGGGCAGGTCGCGCTGATGCTGCTCGGCCAGCGCGATCGCGGTGGCGGCGGCCAGTGCGATGCCCTTGTAGGCCGGGCCGAACAGCATGTCTATTTCAAGACCGGCGTTGACCAGGGCGGCCGCGTAGGCGCGGCCGAGCTGGGCCAGTGCGGCCCCCGAGTCGATGCGGCCCATGTTGAAGAAGTACGGGCTCAGTCGCCCCGACTTCAGGGTGAACTCGCCGAAGCGAAGCACTTCACGTTGCAAGGTGAGTTCGATGAAGTCGCGTTGGTAAGCGTGCATGGTCATCTCGTGCGGGGCAGGTTCAAGGCAACGTGCTGCACGCAGGTGCAGCGGGCGACATGGTACAACCCGGCGTCGACCGGGCAGCGCGCGCTGCCGCATTCGGGGCTGGCACGGTAGGGGTTGTTATGATGCGCCATTCGCTTCGGGAGCCAGCATGCGCATCATCAGCCTCAACGCCAACGGCATCCGCTCGGCCGCCACCAAGGGCGTGTTCGACTGGCTGCGGACACAGGATGCAGACGTGGTTTGCCTGCAGGAAACCAAGGCGCAGGAAACCCAGCTTGGGGACCCCATGTTTCGTCCCGACGGGCATCACTGCTTCTACCGCGACGCCACCAGCAAGAAGGGTTACAGCGGCGTGGCGATCTACGCCAAGCGTGAGCCGGATCAGGTGCTGACCGAGTTGGGTTGGGACGAATTCGACAATGAAGGTCGTTACATCGAGGCGCGCTTTGGCAACCTCAGCGTGGTGTCGCTGTACTTTCCGTCGGGTTCGTCCGGTGACGAGCGCCAGCAGTTCAAATTCAAGGCGATGGACTGGATCACGCCGATTTTCGAGAAGTGGCTGAACAGCGGCCGCGACTACGTGATCTGCGGTGACTGGAACATCGTGCACACGAAGAACGACATCAAGAACTGGTCGTCCAACCAGAAGAACTCCGGCTGCCTGCCGGAAGAGCGTGCGTGGCTGGATCTGCTGTTCCACCAGCACGGCTGGGTCGACAGCTTCCGCGCGATCAAGCCCGAAGCGGTGGAATACACCTGGTGGTCGAATCGTGGACAGGCACGCGCCAACAACGTCGGTTGGCGGATCGACTACCAGGTCGTGACGCCATCCTTGCGCGATCGCTTGCGCGCCTGTTCGGTTTATCGCGACCAGCGCTTCTCCGACCATGCCCCGTATATCGTCGATTATGCCGACTGATCGCGCATCGGCGCAGCCGGCCAAACCGTCGGTATGGCGTGCGTTCGCGCAGCCTGCCGCATGGACAATGTTCCTGCTTGGTTTTTCGTCCGGCCTGCCGTTTCTGCTTGTGGCCGGCACGCTGGCTTACTGGCTGAAGGAAAACGGCATCAAGCTGGCTGACATCACGATGATCGCCAGCGCCGGCATGACCTACGCGTTCAAGTTTGTCTGGGCGCCGCTGCTGGACCATGCGCGACTCCCCGGCTTTTCGCGGTTGGGTCAGCGGCGCAGCTGGTTGCTGATGGCGCAGTTGGGTGTGGTACTCGGATTGCTGGCGATGGCACTGCTGACGCCGGCGATGCTCGTCCCGTTCGTGGCGGCAACCCTGGTCGTGGCCTTTTTCGGTGCCACGCAGGATATCGCCGTGGACGCCTACCGAATCGAGATTGCGCCCATCGAGGCACAGGGTGCATTGGTGGCAACCTACTCGCTGGGCTATCGGATCGGCCTGTTGCTGGCCGGTGCGGTGGCGCTGATCCTGGCCGATCACTTGTCATGGTCAACGGTGTACGCGCTGATGGCAGCATCGATGGTGGTGCCGGTGGTGACAACACTGATGGCACGTGAGCCTGACGTGCTGAGAGTACGCGCCAACGGTTGGCGTGACGCCATGCGAGAAAGCGTGATCGATCCGTTTGCGGACTTCTTTCGCCGCTACGGCTGGGTGCTGGCTGGCGTGACCTTGTTGTTTCTGCTGCTGTTCAAGATGCCGGAGCAAGCGACCATCGGCGGCATCATGAGTCCGTTCTACCGCGACATGGGTTTCTCCAAGACCGAGATCGGCACGATCACCAAAATCTACGGTATCTGGATCGGTATCGTCGGCGTGTTCATCGGTGGTGCGGCGGTCGCCCGCTGGGGCGCGTGGCGACCGTTGGGAGTGACCATCGTTTTGTGTGGCTGCAGCAACCTTTTGTACCTGCTGCTGATCGCGCATCCGGGCAACCTGCTGATGCTGACCCTGGTGATTTCCGGGGAAAATCTGACCCTGGGCATGCTGGGGCCGCCGACCGTGGCGTTCCTGTCATCCTTGGTCAACCGGAAGCACACGGCAACCCAGTACGCCCTGCTCAGTTCGCTGGTCAATCTGCCCGGCAAGTTGCTTGGGTTCTTCGCCGGTGGCATCGCGACTGCTGCCGGTTACGGCGGCTACTTCGTGATTACCGTGCTGGCGGTGCTGCCGTCGATGATGTTGTTTGCCTGGCTATGGCGGCATTTTCGCGGCGAGGAGCGCGTCCGGCTTGCTACGGAACAAGGCGGCTGAGCCAGCAGGCGCTGACAGGCACGTACAGCCAAATTGCGAAGTAGCCCACGAATTCGCGCTTTCGTTGTGATCGTCCCACGCTGACCGTGCGAGTATCAGCGGTACAGGGCCTGTGCAAAGGGAGTGATGCTTGTGCCGGACATGATCGTGCAGCACATTGATGGACTGCTTGCCGAGCGTATTCATGCCTTGGCCAGGCATCGGCACTGTTCCACCAATGATGTGATGTTGCAGGCTTTGCGCCGTGGGCTGGGTCTCTCGGTCGCACACCAGTTCAGCGAAAGCCAGCGCGACCCCGAGACCGTGGCGATGCTCGAGGGACATTGGGAGGCGGCCGAGCAGGGCGTTTTCCAGGAGGCCCTGAATGCGTTGGTGCATACCCGCGCGACCCAGTTTGCTCCAGAGCGAATTCGTTACGACGAGCCTGCCGCTGGCGAGGAATAGATCGCACCCAGTACGCGGTAACCACGCGCGCCGGTCACTGATGGAAGGTTTCCCGGAAGTCCCAGCAGGCGCTGGCGCGCCAGCCATGCAAACGCCGTGGCTTCCAGAAAATCTGGATCGATGCCGTAACGCGAGGTGCTCATCACGACGCTTGGTGCCAGCAGCTCGGTGAGGCGCCGCATCAGTGCGCCATTGTGTACACCACCACCGCACGCCAGCACTTCGTCGACGTCCGTGGCATGTCGCGCGATGGCCCGCGCGATGCTGCGCGCGGTCAATTCAAGCAGGGTCGCCTGCACGTCGTTGGGGGCCAGCGTCGCCAATCGGGAATGGGTGGCCAGCCATTCCAGATGGAAGTACTCACGGCCGGTACTCTTCGGCGGCGCCAGCGCAAAGTAGTCGTCGTCGAGCAGCGCATTGAGCAGCTCGTCGTCGCAATATCCGCTGGTCGCGTAAGCACCATCGCGATCAAACGATTCACCACGCTGGCGCAGGCACCAGGCGTCGAGCAAGCCATTGGCCGGTCCGGTGTCGAAACCAAGGACGCTGCCATCGGCTCCGAGCACGGTGATGTTGGCGATGCCGCCAAGGTTCAACACCACGCGCGTATGGCCCGGCCTCGCCAGCAACATCGCGTGCAATGCCGGCAGCAGCGGTGCGCCCTGCCCGCCTGCGGCAATATCGGCACGGCGAAAGTCCGCAACCACGTCGATGCTGCAGCGCTCGGCGATGACGCTGGGGTCGCCCAGTTGCAGCGTGAACGGATAGTCGCCAGTCGGGCGATGCCGCAGCGTCTGGCCATGCGAGCCGATCGCGCGGACGGCTGCCGCTGGGGTGCCGCTGATTTCAAGCAGGGCGCATGCTGCGTCGGCGAAGCCGTGGCCGATTTCCACGTCCAGACGTCCAAACGTATCCAGCGTGATTGCCGTGTCACCCTGCGCCAAAGCCAGCAAGCGTTCGCGCAAGGCGCTGGGCCACGGGTGTGAATGGCTGGCCAGCAGCTGCGGCGTCCCGCGCGGGAAGCTCACCAGTACGCTATCGATGCTGTCTGCGCTGGTACCGGAAATCAACCCGATATAAACCGCAGAGGCGTCGTCATCCACGGTTCGTGATGGCTCAGTTGTCGTTGTTGGCGGGCGCGCTGGCACGAGCCAGCTTGATGCGTGTGTCCAGCGCAGTCAGTCTCGCCATTTGCGGTTTGACCACCTCGGCCTTGAACCGCGCCATTTGCACGGCAGGCAACGGCTCGGGCTTGGGCAGGGTCACCGTCTGCGGGTTGCGCTGTACCCCGTTGACGCGGAACTCGTAGTGCAGGTGTGGGCCGGTAGCCAGGCCAGTCATGCCGACGTAGCCGATTACTTCGCCCTGACGCACGTGTTCGCCGACATGCTGACCCTTCACGAAGCGCGACATGTGGCCGTAGGCAGTACTGATGGTGTTGTTGTGCTGGATCAGCACAAAATTGCCGTAGCCGCGCTCCCAGCCGTGATACTTGATCACGCCGTCGCCGGCTGCGTGAATCGGAGTGCCCGACGGTGCGGCATAGTCCACGCCCTTGTGCGCGCGCATGCGGCCAAGAACGGGATGCATGCGTGCGGTGCTGAATGTCGAGGATATTCGGGTGAAGTCGACCGGTATGCGCAGGAACGACTTCTGAATCGGACGGCCGTCCTCGCTGTACCAGCCGTAGCTGCCATCGGCCTTCTTGAAGCGATACGCGGTGTAGCGCGTGCCCTGGTTGATGAATTCGGCAGCGATGATGTTGCCTTGGCCGTAGCGCTGACCATCGCGGTAGATGTCATCGTAAATCATCGTGAAGCTGTCGCCTTCGCGCAGGTCCTGCACGAAATCGATGTCGTATTTGAACAGATCGGCGAGCTTGCCGATCATTGCCGCGTCCAGACCGGCCTGATCGCCAGCGGCATACAGGCTGCTGCGGATCACGCCGTGCGCCACCTGTTCGCGCAGGTCCATGTCGCGGTGTTGAATCGTCAGTGTCGGCTGATCGCCATCAAGGCGAACAATGGCGCGGCTGGCTTGATCCTGATCGAAGCGAAACCCTTTCAGGCTGCCGTCACTACCCAGCAGGAAGTCGAACTCCTGACCAGGTCGAATGCTGTGCAAGGCGGACTTCGCCGTGCCGGCGGTGTCCAGGATGCGCTGCAAATCAGTCATGCCCAAGCCTCGGGCATTGAAGATGTCGGACAGCGTCTGGCCCGGCTGCACGCGCACCACTTGCCAGTCATCCACCGTTGGGGTGGCGATGCTGGATGGCGCCACCTTCGGCAGTGCAAGGGGGAGCAGCGAGTGCATTTCCGGCGTGGGCGTGGGCCGCATCGCGCTGGCCCAAGCCGGCATGATGAAGCCGGACAATGCCGTGATCAGCAAGGCCGTGCCAGCAAGCACCAGACGCTCGCGATGCCAGCGGATCGGCTCGATCTCGCCCGAACGATTGAACGACCAATGGGCGCACCGTTCGTAGAAGTTGGAGTGCCGGCGCTGTGCCTTGCGGCAGATCGCCTGCTTGCGGTTTTGCCGCGCACCCTGCTTTTCTTCTGCCATGCTGTATCACCCACGTTACAAAGTACAAACTGCGCGTACCATAACGGCGATGTGTAAAGGGCGTCAACGCCTTTCCCATCAAGGGTTTGCAACACATTCCTTGTTAACACACAATTAACGTTGACGGCACCGTCACAATGTCGTGCGCGTCTCATCCACAAATGCAGAGAACAACTTCATGAGCGAGCTTGACCGGGCGCTGGCCACCATTTCGCGGGGTGCCGACGAAATCATCAAGCGGGAAGACTTGGTCGAGCGCCTGAAGCGCGGTCGCCCCCTGCGCATCAAGGCCGGCTTCGACCCGACCGCACCGGATCTGCATATCGGGCATACCGTGCTGTTGAACAAGATGCGTCAGTTTCAGGACCTTGGGCACCAGGTGATCTTCCTGATCGGTGACTTCACCGGAATGATTGGTGACCCTACCGGCAAGAACGTCACCCGCAAACCGCTTACCCGCGAAGATGTGCTGGCCAATGCCGAAACTTACGCGGAACAGGTTTACAAGGTGCTAGACCGCGAAAAGACCGAGTTGCGCTTCAATTCCGAGTGGTTCGGCAAGATGACGGCCGCCGACATGATCAGGCTGGCCGCCCAACACACGGTCGCCCGCATGCTGGAGCGCGATGACTTCACCAAGCGCTATGCCGCACAACAACCGATCGCGATCCACGAATTCCTCTACCCACTGGTTCAGGGCTATGACTCAGTGGCCTTGAAGGCGGACGTGGAGCTGGGTGGCACCGACCAGAAGTTCAACCTGCTGATGGGGCGTGCGCTGCAGGAGCACCATGGCCAGCCGCCGCAGATTGTATTGACCATGCCGCTGCTGGAAGGCCTGGATGGCGTCAACAAGATGTCCAAGTCGCTGGGCAACTACATCGGCATCAATGAGCCGGCCATCGACATCGTCACCAAGACCATGAAGATCGGCGATGACTTGATGTGGCGCTGGTTCGAGTTGCTCAGCTTCGAGGTGTCGCTGGATGAACTCAATACACTGAAGCAGGACGTGGCCAGTGGCGCGCTCAATCCCCGCGATGCCAAGCTTCGTCTTGCGCGCGAATTGGCCGGGCGCTTCCACGACGCTGCCGCCGCCGAACGGGCGATTGCCGGGTGGCATGCCGTGGTTCGCGGCGAGGGCGACACTTCGTTGTTGCCGCAGACCGAGCTGACCGTGCCGGTCGAAGGTCTTCGCCTGGCAGCGCTGCTTACCGCTGCAGGGCTGACGGCCAGCAACTCTGAAGCAAGCCGAAAGCTAAAAGAGCGAGCGGTGCGCATCGATGCCGACGTGGTCGAGGACGCGCAGCGCGTGTTTCATGCAGGATTCGAAGGCGTGTTGCAGGTAGGCAAGCGCAACTTTGCGCGAGTTCGACTGATCCAGGCCTGATCTCGCGCTGTATGTCCATCCGTCGTGGCTGACAGTGCCGGGCTGATGAAAGAAGAATTTCTTGCCCAATCATTGGCTTGCGCCATATCTGCAAAATTTTCTTGAAGAAGGGCTTGCCAAAAACGCCACAGCATCTATTATTCGCCTCCCCGCCGCCGCAGACATCGCCAA